>NZ_VMNW02000002.1 GCF_007713735.2 Amycolatopsis acidicola
GCCTGCGAGAGCGCCCCGGTTACGCGGGTGGCACGTGACAAACGGCCTCCACGTTGTGCCCGTCGGGATCGCGGAGGAAGACCGCGTAGTAGCCGGGGTGGTATTCCGGCCACTCGCGCGGGGCGTGCAGCACCTCCGCGCCCGCGGCGACGGCCGCCTCGTGGACAGCGTCGACCGATTCCCGGCTCGGCGCCACGAAGGCGACGTGCAGCTCCCGCGTCTCCTCGCGCAGGGCAGGGGAGAGCCAGAACCGCGGCGGACTGTTCCCGGCCGCGAGCGCGACCACGGACCCGCCCCCGGCCGGGAACCGCCGCGCCTCCCGCATCCCGATCGGCGCGAACACCCGCACGTAGAAGGCCGCCGCCGCATCCACGTCTTTCGCCTGTACACCAAGGTGATCCAGCATGACCAGGACGCTAGCGGACACCTCCGACAATTCCGCACAAACGCTCACCGGCCCGCCCCCCACCCCACAAACCCGACCGCTCAATAACTCCGCCAAGTCCCGCGCGCCGCCTGCGCTCCGACACCCGGCTTCCCGTAATCGCACACACCATCCGGGAATGCCGTCCGCAGAGTGGCTTGCTGCGCGACCGTGAACCGCACCGGGTAGGTCCGGAAGTCCAGTGGCCGCAACCGGCACTTGAGCACATCCATCGCCTGCCCTTCGCCCGCCACCGTCCGCGGGTTCCCCGCGACCGGGTACGCCGCGCCGCACTGTCCGCTGTCCAGCGGAGCCTGGATCCGTTGCCCGCCCACATAACACCCGTCCGACACGTCCCGCGGCCGGTTCGCCAGCACCCGGGCCTCAAGGCTTCGCCCCGAGTGATCCACGCCGATCGCGGTGAGCCAGCGGTCCATCGCGTCCAGCTCGTACCTGCTCGCCGCCGCCGCATCGGCCGGCTGGCTTTCGATGATCACCTGGTTGCCCGTCGTCCCGTTCGCCGCGGCCAGGCGCTGCCGCATCGCGAACGACCACTCCGTGGTGTGGATGTCGTTCCCGAACCCGGCCAGATCCAGGTCCGTGCGCTGGTCGATGATCGGCGTCTCCCGCAACCCGCGCGACGCCGAGTTGAGCAGGTCATCGGCATAGGCCGCGGAGAGCGCTTTCCGGTCGCCCGCCGTCCGCTGCGCCACGGCGGCGCCGGTGTAGTCGATCCCGCCGATCCCGGCGTTGAGATCCACGAACTGCCGCGCGCTGATCTGCCCGGCTTCCAACGCCGCCAGGCCATATTGCACGCCGACGCTGTCGAGCGTGCTCGGCACGAACCCGGTCGCCGGATCACGCCCGAACTGGTTGACCAGCTGCTCGTTCGCGTTGCACTTCACGCCGTCCGGGTTGGTCACCGGATCCCACCGCGCCGCCACCGGGATCGCGGCGTTGCAACTGCCGGTCGCGGTCGCGCGATTGGCGAAGGTCAGCTCCCACGACGTGCAGGTGGTGTAGTCGCGATAGCCCGACACCGCCAGTTTCTGCGCCGGAGTGAACGAGGCGTCCTTGGCGAAGTACTGGTTCAGCAGACGGCAGTCCGTCACCGGCCCGGCCGTCGCGAGCGGGTCCGGGAACGAGATGCCCGGCACGATCCCGTCCACGATCCCCGGATACGCCTCGGCGATGTCGTACTGCTGGATCGCGCCACCGGAACCGCCCCAGCCGATGGTGTGCAGCACCGGCCCGTAGGTCTCGACGAAATGCTCCTTGACCATCATCGCCGCCTCGGCCGAGATGATCGGGCTGCAGTTGGTGTCGAGCACGTTCAGGCTCGACGACGCCACCGCGTACCCCTGCCCGAGGAACAGATCCTCCAGCACGCCGCCGGTCGCCGCGCCCTGGTGGTAGCCCGAGTTGCAGCCGCCGCCGAAGGTGTAGACCAGCCGCGAGTTCCACGACCTGTCCGGCGCGAACGGCGAAGGCGCGCCGTCGTAGAGCGCCGCGATCTCGTACACCGCGCGGTCGATGGTGCCCCGCTCCACACGCACGATGTAGGGCACCTGCCGCCCGTTCACCGTCGCCGTCGCCAGATCCGCGGGCCGTGCGGACGGATCGGCCAGCGGCACGAAGGCGCCGGCCGTGCTGCGGTACCGATAACTGACTTGCGTGCCCACGGCGCACGACGGCTGCTGCGCCGGCGGCAGGCCGTAAGCCGTTGTCTCGCAATAGAAAGGCTCCTGCTGCGCACCGGAGAACACCGGGCCCGAGACCGGATGGTTCGTCACCCGCAGCGTCGCGTCCCGGTGCCCGCCCGACGACGCGGTGATCTCGTTGGCCCCGTCGCGCAGCCCGCTCACCAGGCCGAGCAGGCTGCCGTCCGGCTGACGGCGGAACTCCGCCGTCACGTCACGCCCGTTCGCCGAAACCCGCGCCGGGCCGCTGACCGACACCAGCACCTGCCCGCCACTGACGAACTCCGGATGCGGATTGGACACCGACGTGATCGCGAGCCGCGCCGGTGGCGACGCCGCCGCGCTCACCGGAACCAGGACGGGGGCCGCGAGCGCGGCCAGGAGGATCAAGGAACGCCCACTGCGAAGTCTCACCGAACACCCCAAAGGCTCGGTGGCGCCACCTCATCGGGGCGCCGCGCGCCTGCCGGTATAGCACAGAATTCGTGGTACACCGGTATCATATACGCTTGTACCACAACGAAAACCGCAGTTGGGAGCAGTGCATTGCCCAAAACGGTCGATCACGAGCTGCGCCGCTCGCAGCTCGCCGCGGCGCTGGTCCGCCTCGCCGCGCGAGACGGCCTGCACGCGGTCACGATGCGCGCGGTCGCCGCCGAAGCCGGGGTGTCGCTGCGCCTCGTGCAGTACTACTTCGAGACGAAAGCCGAGTTGGTGCAGGCGGGCCTGCGTCAGCTGCAGCACCAGAGCAGCCAGCGCTGGGCGGCGCGGGTGGAGAACCTGCCGAGCCCGCGCTCGGGCCGCGCGGTCGTCGAGGCGTTCCTCGCCGAAGCGCTGCCCACCGGCGAAGCCAGCCGCACCTTCCATCTCGTCGGCGCCTCGTACGCGGCGCTCGCGATGACAGACCCGGGGCTGACCGGAAAGCCCGTCGTCGCCGGTCTGAACCACCTGGAGGTGGAACTCGCCGGAGCGTTGCGCGCGGCTCAGGCGGACGGAGAGCTGCGGCCCGGCGTCGACCCCGCGCGGGAAGCGGGCCGGCTGATCGCGCTCAACCACGGAATCGGCACCGCCGTCCTCGTCGGACAGCGCACAGTCGCCGAAGCGCGGGAAATCCTGCGCTATCACGTGGATCAGCTGTTCGCGCCGCGGCGCCCCCACCACTGAACCACCGGCACGCAACCCCTTTCCCGCACGTGGTCTGGACCAGGGCACGAAAGGACAACGATCACGGCCACGCCCGGCGGGTGCTGATTGCGCGACTGCGCGGCCATGTGGTTACTTTTCCGCTTCGAACACCTCCAGAGAGGCGGGGACACGTGGGGCTAGGTATCTCCAGACGATGGCGCGCGGGAGCCGCGGTGCTGGCGGCGATCCTGCTGGCCGGGCCGTTCGCGCCGCAGGCGCAGGCACAGCAGCAGGGCGGCAAGGTGCTCCGGGTCGCGCTGGTGCAGGAGGTGGACCACCTCAACCCGTTCCTGGCGTCCTTCGCCTCCAGCACCATGATCGGCCGGATGACGTGGGAGTTCCTCACGCTGCCTTCGGCCGAGGACAACACGCCGAGCCCGGGCCTGGCCACCTCTTGGAGCGCGTCACCCGACAAGCTCACCTGGACCTACCAGATCCGCCAGGGCGTCAAATGGTCCGACGGGCAGCCGGTCACCGCCAAGGACGCCGCCTTCACCTTCAACCGGATCATGACCGACCCGAAGGCGCAGGAGGCCAACGGCACCTACGTCGAGAACTTCGAGAGCGTCACCGCGCCCGACGACCGGACCCTGGTCATCAGGACCAAGGCGCCGCAGGCCAGCATGAACGCGCTCGACGTGCCCATCGTGCCCGAGCACGTCTGGTCCGGTATCAGCGACATGGAGGACGCCAAGACCGACACCGTGCCCGTGGTGGGCGTCGGCGACGGCCCGTTCCTCATCACCGAGTACCGCCCGAACGAGCTGGTGCGGCTGAAGGCCAATCCGGACTACTGGCGCGGGAAGTCGCCAGTGGACGAGCTGCAGTTCATCACCTACAAGAACGCCGACGCCGCGGTGAACGCGCTGCAGAACAACGAGGTCGACTTCGTCAACCGGCTCACCTCGACCCAGTTCGACGCGCTGCAGGGCAAATCCGGCATCGCCACCAACAAGGCCAACGGCCGCCGTTACCGCGAGCTGATCATCAACCCTGGCGCGCAGAACGCCGCGCGCCAGCCGATCGGCGACGGCAACGCCGCGCTCAAGGACGTCCGGGTGCGCCAGGCCATCGCCAAGGCGCTCGACCCGCAGACCCTGATCGACAAGGTCCTCGGCGGCTACGGCCAGCTCGGCGCGAGCATCATCCCGGCCTCGTTCCCCGTCTACCACTGGGAACCGGCCGACGGGCAGCGCTACAAGTTCGACCCCGCCGCCGCCAACGCCCAGCTCGACGCCGCCGGCTACCGCAAGGGCGCCGACGGGATCCGGATCGGCCCGGACGGGAAACCCCTGGAGCTGCGGCTGCTCGGCCGCGCCAGCGAGGACTACGCCCAGCGCGCCTCGGACTACGTGGTCAGCTGGCTCGCCGCGATCGGCATCAAGGCGGACAAGGAGCTGGTCTCCGACAACGAGGTCGACGAGCGCACCAACGCCGGCACCTACGACCTCGCGTTCTCCGGCTGGGGCACCACCCCGGACCCGGACTACATCCTGGCCAAGCAGACCTGCGACGCACTGCCCGCCACCGCCGGCAGCAGCAGTAGCACCGCGTTCTTCTGCGACCCGCAGTTCGATGCCCTCTACGCGCAGGAAAGCGCGGAGACCGACCAGGCCAAGCGCGCCGACCTCGTCAAGCAGGCCCAGGCCCGCTACTACGAGCAGGTGCCCAGCGTCGTGCTCGACTACGACAACGCGCTCGAGGCCTACCGTTCCGACCAGTTCTCCGACTTCCCGAAGCAGCCGGCGGGCACCGGGCAGATCATGGAACAGAGCGGCTACTGGGGCTTCTACGGCGCCACTCCGGCGTCGGGTTCGGGCAGCGGCGGCGGCCTCTCGGCCGGCGCGTGGATCGGGATCGTCGCCGGCGTGGTGGTCGTGATCGCGATCGGCGGCACCGTGGCGGCCCGCCGGCGGAAACCCGCCGAGGACCGGGAGTAGCGGTGTCACAGGCGCTCACCGAGGCCGAACTGGCCGACCCCGACGAGCGGCGCGGCGGAACCGGCTGGGGCCGGTTCCTCGCGGGCAAGCTCGGCGGGGCGGCCGCCAGCCTCCTGCTCGTCGTCGCGCTCGGGTTCCTGCTGTTCCGGATGATCCCCGGCGACCCGGTCGCGACGCTCACCAAGGACAAGGCCAACAGCGCGCAGCAGATGGCGCAGCTGCGCGAACGGCTCGGCCTGGACAAGCCGATGATCCAGCAGTTCCTGGACTACCTCTTCGGCATCTTCCGCGGCGACCTCGGCGTGTCCTATGGCTACAACCGGCCGGTGGCCGACCTGATCGCGGAACGGTTCTGGCCCACCCTCCTGCTCGTGGGCACGGCGACCGTGCTCGCCGTCGCGCTCGGCCTGTGGCTCGGGGTGCGGGCGGCGTGGAAACGGGGCAGCGGGTTCGACCGCACCCAGACCGGGATCGCGCTGACCCTGTGGTCGGTCCCGCAGTTCTGGCTGGGCCTGCTGCTGCTGATCGCGACGCACGGACTGTTCCCCAGCGGCGGTATGCGATCCCCGGACACGCCGCCCGATTTCCTTTCCCAGGCCGGCGATGTCGCCTACCACCTGGTGCTGCCGTGCGTGACGCTGCTGGCGGTGATCTACGCGCAGTACATGCTGGTGATGCGCTCCTCGCTGCTGGGCGAGATGGACGCGGAGTACCTCACCACCGCGCGCGCCAAGGGGCTGCGGGAGGACCTCGTGCGCCGCAGGCACGCGGTGCCGAACGCGCTCCTGCCCACCGTGACCCTGGTGTTCCTGCAGTTCGGCCTCGTCGTGTCCGGCACCGTCACGGTGGAGACCGTGTTCTCGTGGCCGGGGCTGGGGCTGCTCACCTACGAGGCGCTGCGGGTGCCGGATCTCCCGCTGCTGCAAGGAGTTTTCGTGGTGCTGGCCGGTTCGGTCATCGTGATGAACCTGATCGCCGAGGTGCTCTACCGGGTGCTCGACCCGCGGGTGCGTGCGCGGTGACCGCGGCGATCGTGTGGCAGCGGAGGCGCGCGGCCGTGGCCGGGGTGTGGCGGGAGTTCGCGGCCAACCGCGGTGGACTCGCGGGGCTCGCCGTGCTCATCGTGATCGTGGTGCTGGCACTGCTGGCGCCGGTGATCACCGATTCGGCCGGGCTCGACGTGACGAACGCGCCGGGCAGGCCGCTGCAGGCGCCGAGCGGGCAGTTCCTCCTGGGCACCGATATCGACGGGCGCTCGGTGCTGCTGCTGACCCTGTGGGGCGCCAGGGTTTCGCTGCTCGTCGGGTTCTGCGCGACGATCCTGTCGGTGCTCATCGGGACCCTCGTCGGGCTCGCCGCCGGGCACTTCGGCGGCTGGGTCGCGGCTGTGCTGCTGCGGTTCACCGACTTCTTCCTGGTGCTGCCGTCGCTGGTGCTGGCGATCGCGCTGTCCACGGTGCTGCCCCAGGGCATCGCGACGATCATCATCGCCGTGGGCGTCACCTCGTGGCCCACCACGGCGCGGCTGGTGCGCGCGCAGACGCTGACGATCGAGAGCCGCCCGTACATCGAACGCGCCAAGGCGCTCGGCGGCGGGCACGCGCACATCGTCGGCAAGCACGTGCTGCCCGGGGTGCTGCCGCTCGTGCTCGCGAACACGACACTCGTGGTGGGGATGTCGATCATCGCCGAGTCCACGCTGTCGTTCCTCGGCCTCGGCGACCCGAGCGCGGTGTCGTGGGGCTCGATGCTGGAACGCGCGCTGCAGTCCGGCGCCGTCACAGGGGGAGCCTGGTGGTACCTGCTGCCGCCGGGGCTGGCGATCGTGGTGATCGTGCTGTGCTTCACCCTCGTCGGGCGGGCGCTGGAAACCGTGCTGAACCCACGACTCAAGGGGGAGCGGGCTTGAGTCCGTTGCTGGAGCTGAAGAACCTCGGCGTCACCTACCGCACGGGCAGCGGTGACATCGAGGCGGTACGCGACGTGAACCTCGCGCTGGCGCCGGGGGAGACGCTGGGCCTGGCGGGGGAGTCCGGCTCGGGCAAGTCCACCGTCGCGATGAGTGTTCTGCGCCTGCTGCCCAAATCCGCGCGCGTCTCGGGCGAGATCCTGCTCGAGGGCGAAGACGTGCAGGAAATGAAGTGGGGACGGCTGCGCGCGGTCCGCTGGGCCGAGGCGTCGGTGGTGTTCCAGGGCGCCATGCACGCCCTCAACCCGGTGCGGAAGATCGGCGCGCAGATCGCCGAGCCGATCCGGCTGCACGCGGAAAAACCGCCGGGTGAAGCGGAAGTCCAGGCCCGCGTCGGCGAACTGCTCGAGCAGGTCGACCTGCCGGTGTCCCGCGCTTCGGCGTATCCGCACGAGCTTTCCGGCGGGCAGAAGCAGCGCGTGATGATCGCGATGGCGCTGGCCTGCCGGCCGCGGCTGATCATCGCCGACGAACCGACCACCGCGCTCGACGTCATCGTGCAGGCGCAGGTGCTGGACCTGATGTCGCGGCTCGTCGCGGAGCAGGAGCTGGGCCTGGTCATGATCAGCCACGACCTGTCCGTGCTCGCGGCGACCTGCGCGCGGATCGGCGTTATGTACCAAGGTGAACTCGTCGAACACGGCCCGTCCGCGAAGCTGATGGCCCACCCGGAACACGAGCACACGCGGGCGCTCGCGGCCGCGTTCCCCACGGTCGGGGACCCGGTGTCCCGCTACTCCCCGGCGACGGCCACCCCGCTGCCACCGGAACCGGAACGCGCGCCGGGCGAAGAGGTCCTGCTCTCGGCGCAGGACCTGCGCGTCACCTTCCGAGACCGCACCGGCGCGAAGATCTACGCCGTCGCGGGCGTGGACCTCGAGGTGCGCCGGGACGAGATCGTCGCGCTGGTCGGCCAGTCCGGCTCCGGCAAGACCACCCTCGCCCGCACCCTGCTCGGCTTGCAGAAACCCACCTCGGGCGCGGTGCGCTACGCGGGCGAGCCGGTGCCGTCGTCCGGCGCCGGGCTGAAGGCGTACCGGCGTCAGGTCCAGTTGGTGCTCCAGGACCCCACGAGCGCGCTCAACCCGCGGCACACGGTGTACGAGGCCGTCGCCGAAGGGCCCCGCATCCACGGCCTGCCCGGCGACGAACGACAGCTCGTCATCGAGGCACTCGAAGCCGCGGAACTCCGTCCCGCCGAACACTTCCTGACCCGGCTGCCGCACGAGCTCTCCGGCGGGCAGCGCCAGCGGGTCGTCATCGCGGGCGCGCTGGCGCTGCGTCCCGGAGTGGTGGTGGCCGACGAGCCCGTGGCCTCCCTCGACGCGTCCGTGCGCGGCGAGATCCTCGCGCTGCTGCTGCGCCTGCGCCGCGAACTCGGCCTGGCCGGGCTGGTGATCACGCACGACCTCGGGCTGGCGTGGAACATCGCCGACCGGGTCGCCGTGATGTACCGCGGCGAGCTCGTCGAAGTCGGTACGGTCGAGGAAGTCCTGCTCGATCCCCAGCACGAGTACACCCGCTCGCTGCTGGCGGCCCTGCCCGGAGGCGTGCAACGCGCCGCCGCCGCGAATCCGTCTCGGCGCGGTGTGTAATCTCCCAGAACGAAATGGCGACCACTACTGATCCCGTACCGGGCGCCCCCTCACTGGGCGAAGACACCGGGGTGCCTGCCGATGGGCACCCGGAAGCCCGCGTGCGCGAACCTTCCCGGTTCCCCTACCGCACCATCTCGATGGGAACCATCGGCAGTGTCCTGCTCCTGCTCGGCGCCCTCGGTGCCGGCGGCGTCCTGATCCGCGACCCGGTCATCGGCACCGGGCCGCTGTCGTGGGTCCGCTACGGGCACGGGCGGATGCTCGCGAACGCGGTGCTCTACGCCGGGTTCGGGCTGCTGATGTGGGCGTGGGTGCGGCTGGGCCGCTACATGCTCGCCGGGCGGATCGGCACCCGCCCGATCCTCGTCGCCGCCGCGTGCTGGATGGGCCCGCTGCTCGTCTCGCCGCCGCTGTTCACCCGCGACGTGTTCTCCTACCTCGGCCAGGGCGCCCAGCTGCTGCACGGGCTCGACCCGTACGCGCACGGGCCCGCGGAGCTGGAGATCCTGCCGAACATCGTGCAGAACGTGCACCCGGTGTGGCAGACCACCCCCGCGCCGTACGGGCCGCTGTTCCTGCTGGTCGCCAAGGGCGTCGTCGCGCTGACCGGGGACAACGTGATCGCCGGCGTGATCGTCACGCGGCTGGTGCTGCTGATCGGGCTCGGCGCGGTGATCTGGTCGATGCCGCGGCTGGTGCACCGCCTCGGCGGGAAGCTGCCGGTCGCGATGTGGCTCGCCGTGGCCAGCCCGATGACGGTGATCCACCTCGTCGGCGGCCCGCACAACGACCTGATGATGCTCGGCTTCCTCAGCGTCGGACTGGTCGCCGCCCTGGAACGCAAACACGCGGTCGCGATCGTGCTCGTCACGCTCGGCATGCTGATCAAGCCCACGGCGGCGGTCGCGCTGCCGTTCCTGGTCTGGGTGTGGGCGAACCACCTGCCCGGCGAGTCCCGGGTGAAGAACTTCTTCAAGGCCGGCGCGCTGTCGGTGGGGATCTTCGCCGTGGTGTTCGTGCTCGGCACGTGGGTGTCGCTGGGTTCGTTCAACCTCGGCTGGGTCACCGGCCTGCAGGCGCCGACGCTGGTGACGAACTGGCTGAACTTCCCGACCGGGATCGGCCAGGCCGTGTACACCCTGGTGCATCTGGTGATCAACGTGCCGGAGTCGCCGTTCATCACCGCCGCCCGCGCGCTGGCGATGCTGGCGCTGGCGGTGTTCGGGGTGCGGCAGTGGTGGAAGTCCCGCTTCGGCGGCAACGAGGCGATCTTCCGCGCCGCGCTGACCTTGCTGGCCACCGCGATCCTCGCCCCGCCCACGCTGCCCTGGTACCTCACGTGGGGCTTCGTCGTGGCCGCGGCGTTCCCGTGGCGGCGCCGCCATCTGGCGATCGTCGTCGGGGTGTCGATCTTCCTGGTCATGGCCTACTACCCGACGGGCGAGCAGGCGCTCTACGACTGGTGGTTCGTCGCCATCGCGATCGCGCTCGGCGTCTACGCGGCCGCGTCGCTGCTGCGGCCGGACCCGCTCGGCCTGATCGGCGCGTGGCGCCGCCAGACGGGGGCCGCTCCGGTCGAAGAGGGCGGGCAGGTCCCGGCGGCCTGAGCGCCGGCCCCACCCCGGTGTCACGGCACGGTCAGGAAGCGGCCCACCCGCTGAGCTTCGTGACCTCCGTGCGCACCACCGGTCCCTCGGGCGGGCGCTCGCGGTACTGCGGGTACTTGGCCACCAGCGCGTCCACGGAATGGCCCGGCACCACGGCGGCGTAGCCGTCCGCGCGCACCCACCACAACCGGGTCCAGTCCTCGTCGTAGGCGTCGGCGAGGAAGGCGACCGAGGGGTTCGCGGCGATGTTGCGCAGCCGGCGCAGATCGGTGGTGCGCTTGGGTTTGTGGTCGACGGCGAACACGATCGCGCCCCGGTCGAGCGCGAACGTCACGGGCACCAGATGCGGTACCCCGGCCGCGTCCACCGTCGCCAGCCGCGCCACCCGGGCCGCGGTGAACCGTGCGCGTGCTTCGTCCTCGGACAGTCGCATGCCCCGCACGCTAACCGCAGCGCAGCCGCCCCGCCGAGATCGTTCCCGTGACACCCAGCGGGATCGTCGCCGCGCCCGGCCGGTGCCCGAACGGCAGCCCCCACAGCATCGGCACCCCGAGCGGGCCGAGCCTGTCCAGCACGAGCCCGCGCACCGATTCCGGGGCGCCACAACCGGTCCACGAGCCCAGCGCGATCCCGCGCACGCCCGCGAACCAGCCCGAACGCAGCAGCTGGGTGAGCATCCGGTCGATCCGGTACACGGCTTCGCTCACGTCTTCGAGCAGCACGATCGCCCCGTCCGCCGACCGCTGCTCGGGCGCGCCGACGCCCGAGGCGAGCAGGCTCAGGTTCCCGCCCGTCAAGACGCCCGAAGCGTCTCCGGGCACCAGCGCCTCTTCGGCGGCCAGCTCCACCGTGGACTGTCCGAAAAGGACCGAACGCAGCCTGTCGGCCGCTTCGGCGTCCCAGTAAGTGCCCGCGGGCATCCCGGAAAACAACGTCACCACACCGAGTTCGGCCGCCAGCGCCTGGTGCAACGCCGTCACGTCACTGGAGCCCGCGAACACCTTCGGCCCCGCCGCCCGGAGCTCGTCCCAGTCCAGCAGGTCCAGCATCCGCTGGGTGCCGTAGCCGCCGCGGGCCGCGATCACCGCTCGCACGGCCGGATCCACCCACGCCGCCTGGAAATCCGCCGCCCGCGCCTCGTCCGTCCCGGCGAGGTAGCCCAGCCGCGGGTGTGCGCCACCGGTGAACGCCTTCACCGTCAGGCCCCAGCTTTCCAGCTCCGCCGCCGCGGCATCGAGCCGCTCGGGCGCGACGGGCCCGGCCGGGGTGGCCAGCGCGACGGTGTCCCCGGGCCGGATCATCGCCGCAGGTCCAGCCTCGGCACGCCGGGGGTGTCGAACCCGAAGACCTGGCCGTAGAAGGATAATTCGGCCTCCAGGGCGGTGATCATGGTCTCCGCCTTGCGGAAGCCGTGCTGCTCGCCGTCGAAGGTGAGGTACGCGTGCGGGATTCCCTTGCCGCCCAGCGACTCCACGAAGCGGTCGGCCTGCTCGGGCGGGCAGATCTGGTCGTCGAGCCCCTGCAGGAGCAGCACCGGACCGGTCAGCTGGTCCGCGTGCAGGAGCGGCGAACGCTCCTCGTACCGCGCCAGCGTCTCGGGCAGCGGGCCGATGAGCCCGTCGAGGTACCGCGATTCGAAGTCGTGGGTCTCGCCGCCCTCGCCGGTCCAGCCCGCCAGGTCGAGGATCGGGAACTTGATGGTGCCCGCGCCGAACACCGAGGACGTGGTCATCGCCGCCGCCGACGTGAACCCGCCCGCGCTGCCACCGCGGATCGCCAGCCGGCGCGGGTCGGCGATGCCCTCGGCCACGAGCGCCTTCGCGACGGTCACGCAGTCGCCCACGTCCACGACGCCCCACTGCTCGCGCAGCCGCTCGCGGTAGGCGCGGCCGTACCCGACGGAACCGCCGTAGTTGACCGCCACGACGCCGATGCCGCGGCTGGTGAAGTACGCGAAGTCCAGATCCGGCACCGGGAAATTGCGCCCGGTCGGCCCGCCGTGGACGTGCACCAGGTACGGCGGCAGCTCACCCTCGGGCACCGTGTACTCCGGGTTGGCCGGCGGGTAGACGTACGCGGGAATGCGCTCGCCGTGCTCCCCGGTGAACACCCGCTCCTCGGGAGCTCGCAGGTACGCGTGAGAGACCGGCGCGGCCTCGGCCGCCAGTTCGGTGATCGCGCCGGTGGTGGCGTCCACCCGCAGGACAGCGCTTTCCCGGCCCGGCCCCGACGCGATGCCGAACACCGCCCCGTCGTGCACCGCGATACCGGCCGCCCACTCGGTCAACTCCGGCGCCAGCGGGCGGATCGTGCCCTCGTGCTCGTCCAGCACCGCGAGCCGGCCCGAGTCGAGCACCGCGTACCGGCCGCCGCCGAGCGGGGCGAACCAGCGCGAGCCGATCTTCCACAGCGGGCCACCGAGTTCGGCCTCCGCGGGGGCCAGCGCCTTGCTCGCGCCGTCGAGGCCGATGCGGTGCAGGTTCCACCAGCCGTCCGGATCCGCCAGCGCCAGCAGCGACCCCGGGGACTCCCATTCCAGCTGGCACACCGAGACCCCGGCGCCGCCCGCGAGCACCCGCTGCGGCGTGAAACTCCCGTCGGCGCGCACCTGTGCCACGCACAGTTCCGTTTCGTCCCACGGCATCGACGGGTGGTTCCACCCCAGCCACGCGGCGTGCGCGCCGTCCGGCGAGAGCTGCGGCGCGGTCAGGAAGTGATGGCTCGCGGAGAGCGAACGGATTTCGCCCTCCGCGAACGCGACGAGATCGCGGCGGATGTCGGTACGCCGCGGCCCGGTGCTCGTCTCGCGGACCGCCCACACCTCGCCACCGGGCCCGGGGCGCAGATCGCCGAAGCGAACCCCTTGCGGTGTGGCGGGTTCCGGGGTGAGCGCGGTGACCGAGCCGGTGTCCAGATCGCGGACGCGCACGCGCTGGTCGTCCCAGTGCGTGAAGTAGAGCGAACGCCCGGCGACCAGCCACGGACGGCCGCCGTACTCGTGCACCCTGTTCCGCGCGTTCCACGGTGCGGGAAGCATTTCCTCGCCCGCGCGCACCAGCGCGAGGCGGCCGCCTTCGGCCGGGCGGGCCTCCGCCCACCACGGTTCACCACCGGCGACGTCGAGCCACTGCGGGCCGCCGCCGGCTCCGGCGACGAGGGCCGCGGTGATCGGGGAGGGCCAGGATCCACACGGGCTGCTTACGGGCACCGCTGCACTGTAGTCGGGCCGGGGCCGCACGTGACCGGCTCCACTAGACTCAAGCAGGGGCGGCGGATGCCGATCATGGAACGGTGGCTTAGGGTCGAGGTGTCATGGCTCGTGTTATCCACGTCTTCCGCCAGCCCGACCGGTTCGTCGCCGGGACCGTCGGGGAGCCTGGGGACCGCACTTTCTATCTGCAGGCGTCCGAGGACGTCCGCACCATCAGCGTGACCATCGAAAAGCAGCAGGTCGCGGTGCTCGCCGAGCGCCTCGGTTCGCTGCTGGAAGAGGTCGCCAACCGCTTCGGCGCCGACGTGCCCGAGACGGTGCCCGACGAGCTGGTCGACGTCGACCCGCTCGAGGTGCCCGTCGAGGAGGAGTTCCGCGTCGGCACGATGGGGCTGGGCTGGGACGCCGAGAGCAAGGCCGTCGTCGTCGAGCTGCTCGCCATCACCGAGGGCGAGGTCGACGAGACGGTGGTGCTCGACGACACCGAGGAAGGTCCGGACGCGGTGCGGGTGTTCCTGAGCCCGGCGGCCGCGCGCGCCTTCGCCGACAGGGCCGACAGGGTCGTCAACGCCGGGCGCAAGCCGTGCCCGCTGTGCGGGGAGCCGCTGGATCCCGCCGGGCACATCTGCCCGAGGCAGAACGGCTACCGCCGCGAGACCGACCTGACCGAGGAATAGCGTCCGTGGCCGAGTCCGTCAGCGCGACCGATCCGAGGGCGAAACAGGTCGTCGCGCACGGGAAACTGGATGTCGAGGGCCGTCTCGTCGACGCATCCAACGTCACCCTGTTCTGCAACGTCGAGCTCGACGGGCTGCGCGCGAACGCGGTGTACAAACCGGTGTCCGGGGAGCGCCCGCTGTGGGACTTCCCCGACGGCACGCTGGCCGGCCGCGAGGTCGCCACGTACCTGCTCGCCGAGTCGCTCGGGCTAGGCGCCATCCCGCCCACCGTGCTGCGGCAGGGTCCGTTCGGCGTCGGCATGGTGCAGCTGTGGATCGAGACCGCGGACGAGGAGCTGATCGACGTCCGCGCTCCCGAGGAGGTGCCGCCGGACTGGAAGGTCGTGCTGCACGCGCACGACCGCCTCGGCGAGCCCGCGGTGCTCGCGCACGCCGACAAGCCCGGGGTGCGGGATCTGGCGTTGCTGGACATCGTCGCGAACAACACCGACCGCAAGGGCGGGCACATCCTCGCCGGCACCGACGGCCGCGTGTACGGCGTGGACCACGGCATCTGCCTGCACGCCGAGCCGAAGCTGCGGACCGTGCTGTGGGGCTGGATCGGGGAGCCGCTGCCGGAGGAGGCCGTCGAGAAACTGGCCGCCCTGCCGGAAAAGATCTACGGCCCGCTCGGGGACGAGCTCTCGGAGCACCTGACGGGCCTGGAAATCAGCGCGATCGCCGACCGCGCCGAGGCGCTCCTGGCGGCAGGCGTCTTCCCGGAGCCGGGGGACGACTGGCGCGCCATCCCGTGGCCCCTGTTCTGAGCTGATCCGGGAAGCGCTTTCACGCCGTGGCGCGCAGCTCCTGGCGGGACTCGCGGAGGCCGCACCGCCGCTGATCGAGCGCGCGGCCGACCGAGGGCCCGCTTCCGCTGACCGTGGGGGCCGCCGACGCTGCCGCCGCGGGTACTGCCACCGCCGACCGAGCGCGCCGGGTTCCTGTTCGACCTCGTCGCCCGGCCCGACAACGGCGCCATCGTCGCCGGGCGGCTCGCGCCGCCCGCCGGAAGAACCGCATCATCTCCGCCGGGCGGCTCGCGCCCTCTCGCGCCGCCCGGCCCTGCCGTCACCCGAGCCCGGCCGGGCGCACGGCTCGTGCTCCGCGGTCGCTGCGCAACTATCCCGCCACTCAGCCCGCGGCTCGCGAAGCGCGCGAGGGGCGCGGGTGCGGCGCTCCACGCGATCACCTGATCCAGCAACGCATCCAGCGCGGCCGAGCTGGATGCGAAGTGCGTGAAGTCCCCGGTGACGAGGACGAACCCGTCGAACGAGGCGAACCAGCGCCCCGGGACGTGCGGCCGGGACCTATCCGGCGGGCACGTTCACCCGAATACGGTGATGGTGTTCACCCGAACCGCCGGAAAACTGGCGCGTGACGTTGCGGGGCGGGCGGTGTCTGGAATACCGAAAGCATCGAAGAACGAGGGTGACGAGCGGGGGGTGCGGATGACCGCGGCGGCCGAAGCCGGGACGGGGGCGGCGCTGGATGATGCCACGCTCGTGTCCCGTGCTCGTGACGGCGACACCCGGGCCTACGAGGAACTGGTGCGCCGTTACCAGACGCCGATCTACCGGCTCGCCGTGCGCATGCTCGGCAGCACCGGGGACGCCGAGGACGTGGTGCAGGACGTGTTCCTCACCGTGTGGCGGCGGCTGGAGCAGCTGCGCGAGGACGGGGCGTTCGTCGGCTGGCTCTACCGCACCACCACGAACCGCTGCCTCAACGTGCTGCGGGCCCGGCGCCCGGTGGCCGACGTCGACCTCGACACCACCGAAACCCCGCGCGGTGACGCGAAACCCGAGCGGGCCGCCGAAGTCAGCGCGCAGCTGGCGGCGCTCGAGAGCGCCCTCGGCGGTCTCACACCGGCGCAGCGCGCCTGCTGGCTGCTGCGCGAGATCCACGGCCGGTCCTACGAGGAGATCGCCGAAGCGCTCGATTCGACACCCACCGCGGTTCGGGGCCGCATCTTCCGTGCCCGCGCCCAACTCGCGGAGGTGATGCAGCCGTGGCGGTAGAAACCGGTTACGACCTGCCCTGTGGCCGCTCGCTCGAACAGGTCTGGGCGGATCTTGACGCCCTCGACGAACACGAACGCACCTGCCCGCACTGCTCGACCGCCCGCGGCAGCCTGCTGGCGCTGCGGTCGGCGACCCGCGAGCTGGCGGCGGAGCGGATCGAGCCGCGGCGGGACCTGACCGACCGGATCATGGCCGCCGTGCGCGCCGACGTCCGGCGGCGCGGGGACATGCTGCCGGTCCGCGCGGACGAACCGGGCGGGCTGGAAGTCAGCGAGCAGGCGGTGGCCGTGGTGCTGCGCTTCGCCGCGGACGAGGTCGAAGGCGTGCGCGCCCGCCGTTGCCGGGTCCGGGTGAGCAGCCACGACGAGGACGGCGAGGCGGTCCTGCAGGCCGAGCTCACCGTCGTCGTCGAGTACCGCGGCGATCTCGCCGACGTGCTCGACACCGTGCGGCAGCGGTGCGCGGCCGCGTGCGCGGCGTCGGTCGGGCTGCGGCTGGGAACCCTGGACCTCGTAGTCGCGGATCTTTACGAAGCATGAGGAGGTGACGATGAGCGCCCAGTGGATCATCGAGGAGCCGGTGGTGGCCGCGGTCGCCGCCGACGCCGCGCTGGCCACCCCCGGAGTCGTGCGCCTCGAAACCGGGGTCGGCGGGCTCGTGCGCTCCTGGGGACGGGGGAAATGGCAGCAGGTCAAGGGAATCACCCCGGCGCCGGCCACCGGCGCCCTCGCCGAGTTCGGCGACGGTGACCTGCGCGTGCGGGTGGGCATCGCGACCTCCGGGGCCGTGCCCGCGGCGGCGGTCGCCCGCCAGGTGCAGCGCGAGGTGCGGGCGGCGGTGACCAAGCAGACCGGGCTGGACGTGGCCGAGGTGTCGGTCGTCGTCCTCGACATCGAACCGGCGGAGGTGCCGTGACCGCGCGTTCGGAGACGGTGGCGAAGCTGCTGGCCGCGTTGTCCACAGTGGAGGGTCTGCGGCCCGCGCCACCGGTGCCGCGCTCGACCGTCGTGTGGAACACCGACGCGCTGGCCTTCGACGTCGACGCCGAAGTGGTCCGGGTGCGGCTGGTCGCCACCACGCTGCCGCTGCCGCCGTCGCTCACCGAAGCGGGCGAAGTGGTGGCGAAAACCCTTGCCGGGACGCCGTTCGCGGCCGCCCGCGTCGAGCTTGTCGTCACCGATGTGGACAGTGCCGCGTTCGATCGGGCGGCCAGGCCGTGACTTCTGGTCCCCGGCGGTGTCGTAGGTAGTGGAACCAACGAGAAGGAGATGACGAGCAATGGCCACGAGTACAGAGGAAAAGTCGCCAGCCCGCGCCGAGAGCGGCGCGCCGCTGGTGACCAGCCAGGGCACCACCACGATCGCCTCCACCGTCGTGCAGAAGATCGCCGGGCTCGCCGCCCGTGAGATCAACGGCGTCTACGACCTCGGCGGCGGCATGACCCGCGCGTTCGGCGCGATCCGCGACCGCATCCCGGGCGCCAACGCCAGCGCCGGGCAGGGCGTTTCCGTTGAGGTGGGGGAGAAGCAGGCCGCGGTCGACCTGCAACTCGTCGTCGAGTACGGGGTGTCGATCGCCGACCTGGCCCGCGCGGTGCGCTCGAACACGATCAGCGCCATCGAGCAGATGACCGGGCTGGAGGTCGTCGAGGTCAACATCGTCGTCAACGACGTGAACCTGCCCGGCGACAACCCCGACGAGCCCGCGGCCACCGGGCGGGTGGAGTAAGCGATGACCCCGACCGTGCTGGGCCTGCTGACCGGGCTCGTGCTGGGCGTCGCGGCCGCGTTCGGCGGGTTCACCGCCTTCATCGTGGTCGCGGTGCTCGGCGCGCTCGGGCTGCTGGCGGGCCGGGCGATCGAAGGCAAGCTCGACCTGTCCCAGCTGCTCGGGCGGGACAGGCGATGACACTGACCGATACGCGCGGCACCACGGTGGTCACCGACCGGGCGGTGCGGCGGATCGCGGGACAGCTGCTGGGCGGGAAGGTCGGCGCCAAGGTCACCGGGGAGCACGTGACCCTGGACGCCGAACTTTCCGTCACGTACCCGAACTCCGTCGCCGCCGCCACCGACCGGGTGCGCGCCGACCTGGCCCGTGACGTCGCCGAGCTGACGGGGCTGACGGTCGACCGCGTGGACATCACGGTCGTCTCGCTCGACGGCGGTCGCGGGGAACGGAGGATCGAATGATCAGGCGCCCACGCCGCGCCCTGGCGGCGAGCCTGACCGCGCTCGTCGGGCTCGCGTTGTGCGCCCTCGTCGCCACCAGTGCGATTCAGCTGCTGGTGCACGAAAAGCCGGTGCTGGACTACCACGCGGCCGCCGCCCGGCTGCACGACCTGCACTGGACTTCGACGCCGGTCCGGATCGCCGGCATCGTGCTGGCCGTGCTCGGCCTGGCGCTGCTGCTCGCGGCGCTGCTGCCCGGCCGGGCGCTCGTGCTGCCGCTGCAGGAGGACGGCAGCACGAGCGCCCCGCTGACGTCCGGCGCGCGCCGTCACGGGATGACCAGGACGCTGCGCGCGTCGGCGGAATCCCTCGACGGCGTGGGCTCGGCGAAGGTCGGGCTGCGGCGGCGCAAGCTCAAGGCGCGGATCAAACCGGACAGGCTGGCCACCCCGGAACTCGGCGGGCAGGTCACCACCGCGCTGGAAGAACAGCTCGACCGGATCGGCCCGGCGAAACGGCCGCGGACCAAGGTCAAGATCGGGAGGCCCTGACGATGGCGAGCCTCAACCGCCCGGCCCGGCTGAACCGGACACTGCTGGCGTTGATCGGCCTGGTGCTGCTCGCGGCGGGTGCGTTCCTGGTGACCACGTACTACGGCTGGCTGCGGCTGATCGACCGGGAGCGGCCGCTGGTGCCGGGCACCGAACTGCCGCCGACGTGGGTGCTCTACGTCGTGGCCGCCGGGGCTGTCGTGCTGGGTCTGCTGTTCCTGTCCTGGCTTTCGGCACAGGCGTTGCGCCGCCCGAAGACCAGCACCTGGCGCTGGGAAAGCGTTGAGTCACAAGGGCGGACGGATCTCGCGGCTTCGGTGGCGGTGGCACCCTTCGAGGGCGAGGTCGGTGGCTACCTCGGCGTGCAGTCGGCTGACGCGGTGCTCTCGGGTAGCCAGGACAGGCCGACGCTGCTGGTGAAGGTGACCGCCGAACCCGAGGCCGACCTCACGGCGGTGCGCGAGCGCATCGTCACCGACGGCGTGCCCCGGCTCAAGCAGGCACTGGATCTGGACGAGCTGCCGACGGTCGTGGAGTTCGCCTTTGCCGATACCGGAGCCAGGGTGCGCTGACCGGCAGGGGTCGCGGTCAGACGGCGGCGGGTGTCTTTCCCGCGTCGTAGGCGGCGCGGGCCTGGGCGATCGAGCCGCGGTGGCGTTCGGCCCAGCCCAGCAGCCCGGTCAACGACGTGTACAGCTCGCGCGCCATGTCGGTGAGCGAATACTCGACCCTCGGCGGGACCGTCGGATAGACCGTGCGGATCAAGAGCCCGTCGCGCTCCAGTTTGCGCAGGTTCAGCGTCAGCATCCGGCGGCTGATGCCCTCGACCTGGCGCTCCAGCTCCGTGAACCGCACCGGCCCGTCGGCCGCGGCGACGATGATGCCGATGCTCCACTTGCCCGCGACGTGGTCGAGCACCTCGACGATCGGGCAGGCCTCGGCGATCGGATCGGTCATGGCGGCCTCCTTCCGGCCGCTCCAGGTTACCGCGGATGGACCCTGTTACACATCGTTTCCTCTGGGCGGGCTGTGACCTCCAGGACAGCCCTCGCAGGTGGGGACCGCTGACCTGGATGGTCACATCGATGTGCCAGGGGAACACGAAACTGCCTTCTTTCGGGCACCTCCAGGGGAACACATCATGGGCACTGTTACAGATCGTGCTCCCTTGGAGGTCAGGTGTCCTCGACCATGCTCCACACCGACAGATCGCGTCTGCTCGCCCTGACCGTGTTGTGCGCGCAGACGCTGATGATCGTGCTCGACCAGACGATCGTGAACGTCGCGCTGCCCTCCATCCGCGACGACCTCGGCTTCACCCAGCCCGGGCTGGCGTGGGTGATCAACGCCTACGGGATCGCGTTCGGCGGGCTGCTTCTGCTCACCGGCAGGCTCGGCGACCTCGTCGGCCGGCGCAAGGTGTTCCTCGCCGGGCTGCTCCTGTTCACCGCGGCTTCGCTGCTGTGCGGGCTGGCGTGGAATTCGGAAGTGCTTGTGGCGGCCCGATTCGTCCAGGGCGTCGGCGGCGCCACCTCGTCCGCGGTCGTGCTCGGGATGATCGTCCGGTTGTTCCCGGAATCCGGCGCCCGCGCGAAGGCCATCGGCGCGTTCAGCTTCGTGCAGGCCGCGGGCGGGTCCATCGGCAGCGTCGCCGGCGGCCTGCTGACCGAGGCGGTCAGCTGGCACTGGATCTTCCTGATCAACCTGCCGATCGGGATCGCCGCCGCGCTGCTTTCCTTGCGGGTACTGGAAGACGACCGGGGCATCGGCCTGCGGGCCGGGGCCGACGTGCTCGGCGCGATCCTCGTGACGGCGGCGCTGATGCTCGCCGTGTACACGATCGTCGAGGTCGACGGGCACGGCTGGGCCTCGCCCCGCACGCTGGGTTTCGGCGGGCCGGCGCTCGTGCTGCTGGCGCTTTTCGTGGTGCGCCAGGCGAAAACGCCGAACCCGCTGCTGCCACTGCGGATCTTCGCCTCGCGGATTCTCTCCGGCGCGAACGTGGTGCTGGGACTGCTGGTCGCCGCGATGTTCGGGTTCCAGTTCCTGATCGTGCTCTACCTGCGGCAGGTGCTGGGCTACTCGGCCGAGCAGACCGGGTTCGCGATGCTGCCGGTGGCGGCGGCGATCGCGGTGATCTCGCTCGGCGTCTCGGCACGGGTGACGGCCCGGTTCGGGGAACGGCCGGTGCTGCTGAGCGGTCTCGTGCTCATCACGGCCGGGCTCGTGGTCCTCGGGCGCGTTCCCGTTGACGGGCACTATCCGGTCGACCTGCTGCCGGCGATGCTCGCGATGGGGATCGGCTTCGGGCTCGCGATGCCCGCGCTGATGGCGCTGGGCATGAGCGACGCGCGCCCGGAAGATGCCGGGCTGGCGTCCGGGCTGTTCAACACCACCCAGCAGGTCATGGGCGCGATCGGGTTGTCCGTGCTCGCGGTGCTGGCGGCCACGCGCGGCGACCGGCTGGCCGCGACCGAACCCCTGTCTTCGGCGCTGACTTCGGGCTACCGGCTGGCGTTCTGGATCGCGGCCGCACTGGTCGCCGCGGCCGGCGTCTTCGCGGCGGTGCTACTCAGGCCGCGGGCTCGCCGGTGAGCACGAAACGGCTCATCGAGCGCAGCGCGGCGGTCACCTCGGCGGGCGCCTTCTCCGGGGAGCCGGCGTCGAACGGGGGCCGCGGGGCGTACTCGATCCCGAGCTGGATGCCCTGGGCGACGGTCTCCCCGGCGATCCGGGCGGCGAGGGAGAGGGCCATGTCGATGCCGGCGGAAACCCCGGCGGCGGTGACGTACTTGCCATCGGTCACCACGCGTTCCGTGGTGGGCCGCGCGCCCAGCGCGGGCAGTCGTTCCATCGCGAGCCAGTGCGTCGTGGCCCGGCGTCCCTTCAGCAGTCCGGCGGCGCCGAGGATCAGCGAGCCGGTGCACACCGACGTCGTCCACGTGCTGGTCCGGTCGACGGCGCGGAGCCATTCGTGCACCGGCCCGTCGGCCATGTGGGCCGTCTGCCCCGGCCCGCCGGGGACGACGACCACCTCCGGGTCGGTCACCTCGTCCAGCGTCGCCGTGACCTCCATCCGGAGGCTGCCGACCTCGGTGGCGACGGTGCCCTTCCGCTCGCCGACGAAGACGACTTCACGCTCGTGCAGGCGGCTGAGGACTTCGTAGGGGCCGACCGCGTCAAGCGCGGTGAACCGGTCGAACAGCAGGATGGCGATCCGCATGACTCTCCTTGTCTCGTAAGGAAAAACCGGGGTGGAAACGGCGGCGGTACTCGGCGGGGCCGACGTCGAGGGCCCGCAGGAAGGCCCGTCGCATGGCCTCGGGCGTGCCGTAGCCGCAGGCGCGGGCGACCTCCTCGATGCTGTCGCGGGTGTCCTCCAGGCGGCGGCGCGCGGCCTCCAGGCGGACGCGGTCGACGTAGCGGCCGGGGTTCATCCCGATCTCGGCCGCGAACACCCGCGCGAACTGGCGGGCCGAGAGCCGGGCGCGGCGGGAAAGCGCTTCCACGGACAGGTCGGCTTCGGGGTGCTCGGCGATCCACCGCTGCACCTCGCGCACCGGTTCGCGGTGCGCGACCTGGGTGGAGAGCTGGGCGCTGAACTGGGCCTGGTTGCCCGGGCGGCGCAGGAAGACCACCAGATGCCGGGCGATCTGCAGCGCCGCGTCGCGCCCGAGCTGGTCCTCGACCAACGCGAGCGCGAGGTCGATCCCCGCCGTGACGCCCGCGGAGGTCAGCACGTCCCCGTCCCGCACGAAGATCGGCTCGCCCGCCACGTCGAGGTCCGGGTAGCGGCGGGCTAGCGAGTCGCAGTGCGCCCAGTGCGTGGTGACCCGTTTTCCGCTCAACAGCCCCGCTTCGGCGAGCAGGAACGCGCCCGTGCACACCGACACCAGCTGCCGCGCCTGGCGCCCGTGCTCGCCCAGCCACGCCACGAGCGCCGGATCGGGCGGCCGCGTGCCCTCACCGCCGGGCACGAGCACCATGTCCAGCGCGGTGGCCGTGCGCAGATCCCGGTCCGGCATCAGGCCGAGCCCGCTGGAACTGCGCACGGTTCCCCCGCCGAGGCTCGCCGTGGCGATCTCGAACGCGGGCGCACCCCCGTGCCTCGCCTGCCAGGAATTCGCCCCGGCCAGCACCTCCAGCGGACCCGTGACGTCGAGGCTCTGCACCCCGTCGAAGAGAACGATGAGCACCGACCGCGTCCGCATACCTCGATCGTCGCGGCCGCCGAGGGTGACGGCAATGACGGGTTTCCCACTTTTCCTGCCATGGACGCGGGCTCAGAGTTCAGCGTCGTCAAGCTCCAGGGTGCGCCCGGCCGATTCGAGCAGCTCGTCGTAGGTCATGACTTCGATCCGGCTCAAGGCCGCGTTGTAGGTCCGGAAGGCAGCCGATATTTCGGCCGGTTCGTACTTCCCTCGCAGGAAGCCCGCGTGCCCGATCAGCACGGTCGCGGACGCGCGCCGTGCCTCGATGTTGTGCTCGGCCAGGATGGTGGCACGCTGCTCGTCGAGCGAGCGAAGGTAGTTCGTCGCCTGAAGCACGGCCCGATGGACGTCAGGGCCGACCGTCGGATGCGACAGTCGCTGCTCGACCAGGTTGGGCACGGATGCCTTCTTCAACTCCACTACATGGAGGGACCCGTCACCGCGCAGCAGGGGGATGTCCAGGCTGTCGGTGGTCGTCAAGCTCGATCGGTCGAGTGTCCGCACGTAACGGCCGCCGAAGATCCAGGTCTGTTGCCGCAGCTCCGCCTGGATCTGCTGTTCGGAGCTCGCGGGATCCTCCACAACCGCGCGAAGTCGTTCCAGCGCGGATCGCCGGCGTTTCCACTGCACAGCTCGTGCCAGCACTTCGGAGCCTGCCAACCCGGCGAGTTCATCGGCGATCTCAGGTGGGACCTCCGACGACGCCGAGGACGAGTCGAGGACGAGCTGGATGCGTTCGAGCCAGACAAGCGGGTCTTTCGCGTAGCGCGGCAGCTTGACACCGCCCCGCCGGTCTTCACCAGTTGTCCACCGGTGCATTTCCGTCGCCACGCGCGCGAGCCAGTCGTGGACCTCACCAGCGCCGGCTTCCGGCCGGAAGTGTACGAACTGGCCCACTATGTCGGCGGAACGGCGCAACCCGACTTCGAGCAACCGCCGCGCCAGCTCGTCGTCCATTTCCTGCTGTTCAGGGATGTACCACCTTTCCAACAGGCTCAGCGGGATGTCTCCGGAGGCGTACTCGGCGAAGTCATCGAGTCGCCGGGCTACGTTTTCTTCCCCGGCTTCGGTCGCTGCGTTCGCGGCGTTCTCCAGATGAGTGACGAGCCGTCTGCCCCTGGGATACCGATGACCTCCGGTGTCCGGGCCGGAATTCGTGAAGGCAAGTGCTTCGTCGATGTGCCCACGCACAACGCCGGACCGCGTGAGCTTCAGTGTGTCTTCGAGTAAACAGACGAGCGTGAAACCTGACCGATATCCCACCGGGCCAAGGATGCCAGCTAGCGTTCGGCAAGTGACCTCGGATGCCGGATCACGGCTGCGAAAAGTATTGTCCGAAATCAGCGGATACGACATCGGCGCCGGTGACTACGTGTCGTACTTCGTCAACGAACACGGCGAGCCGATGGTGTTCGTGCGCGAAACGGGTTTGAAACCGGCGATCCTGTTGCACGCCGACCTGGGCTGGGAACCCCAGCTGGTCGAAGGGCCGCCGCGGAAGGGGACGGCGGACCGCTCGCTTTCGCCTGGTGTCCGCCGGATGATGGCTGACGTGCCGGTGATGGGTGACGTGATCCTCAACGAAGCCGAGGCGCGGTGGCTGAGGTCCTGCCTGGCCGCCAGCGAACGATGGTGACGCCCCCGGCGCGTCGCCGAGACCTGCCTGCCGCGGCGGCGCTACCGTGCCCGATCGTGCGATCCCACTCCTATGACGACGTCCTGTCCGGGCCGCGGAAGCGGAAGCGGAAGATCCCCGAGGTGGCCGCGGAGGCCGGGCTCGTGGTGGAGGAGCCGGGAAGCGGTTTCTGCGGCGCGGTCGTCCGCCTCGAATACGGCAACGTCGTCCTCGAAGACCGCCGCGGCAAGCACCGCGTGTTCCCGCTCAGCCCGGCCGGATTCCTGGTGGAGGGCAAGCCCGTCACGCTCGTCCCGCCCAAGGCGCGGGCGAAACCGGCGCGCACGATGTCGGCTTCCGGCTCGGTGCGAGTGCAGGGCCTCAAGGCGCGCACCGCCCAGGACTCGCGGATCTGGGTGGAGGGCAAGCACGACGCCGAGCTCGTCGAGCGCGTGTGGGGGCACGATCTGCGCGTGGAAGGCGTCGTCGTCGAACCGCTCGACGGGGTGGACGTGCTCGCCGACCGGATCGACGAGTTCGGCACCGGCCCGGAGCGGCGCCTCGGCGTGCTGGTCGACCATTTGGTCAAGGGCAGCAAGGAATCCCGCCTGGTGGACGCGATCCGGGACGAGCACGTGCTCGTCACCGGGCACCCGTACGTCGACATCTGGCAGGCGGTGAAACCCGAAGCGGTCGGCATCACGGCCTGGCCGGAGGTCCCGCGCGGCCTGCCGTGGAAGGAAGGGATCTGCGAGGCCCTTGGCTGGGGCGAGACCTACGAAGGGTGGCAGCGCGTGCTCGGCGCGGTGTCCAGTTTCCGCGACCTGGAGACCCCGCTGATCGGGGCCGTGGAGCGGCTGATCGACTTCGTCACCGTGCCCCGGGACTGACCGGCCGAAGGTCACGCAATGGTCACTTCGAGTGCTCCACTGGCTGCCAATGGTCACTTTCTGCCACGATAGGCGCCATGACACCGGCGCTGATCTGGCTCGTCGTGGCCGTCGCACTCATGGCGGCCGAGGTCGTGTCCGGTGACCTGGTCCTCCTCATGCTCGGCGGCGGCGCGCTCTTCGGCGCCGGCGCGGCGCTGATCACCGGGAACGTGATCATCGACGTGATCGTCTTCGGGGTGGCGTCGGCGGCGCTGCTGTGGCTGGCGCGCCCCGCGCTGAAACGCCGGTTCCTGCACGGCCCCGACATCAAGACGGGAACCGAGGCGCTGGTCGGCTCCAAGGGCGTCGTGGTGTCCGCCGTGGACGGTGACAGTGGCCAGGTGAAGCTGGGCGGCGACGTGTGGAGCGCGCGCAGCCTCGCCGAAGGACAGCGCATCGAACCCGGCACCAAGGTGACCGTGGTACAGATAGCGGGCGCCACGGCCGTGGTGTCCCCGGACCTATGAGCAAGCAACCTGCAGACTGGGAGAGAAGTTGGGTACCGCAGCCGTCATAGTCGTTGTGGTCATCGCCTTGTTCGTGATCATCACCATCGCCAAGGCGATCATGGTGGTCCCGCAGGCCCAGTCGGCGGTGATCGAGCGGCTCGGCAGATTCCGCACCGTCGCCTCGCCGGGCCTGAACTTCCTGGTTCCGTTCCTGGACAAGGTGCGCGCCCGGATCGATCTGCGCGAGCAGGTGGTCTCGTTCCCGCCGCAGCCGGTGATCACCGAGGACAACCTGACGGTCTCCATCGACACCGTCGTCTACTTCCAGGTCACCGACTCGCGCGCCGCGGTGTACGAGATCTCCAACTACATCGTCGGTGTCGAGCAGCTGACCACCACCACGCTGCGGAACGTGGTCGGCGGCATGACGCTGGAGCAGGCGCTGACCTCCCGCGACCAGATCAACAGCCAGCTGCGCGGGGTGCTCGACGAGGCCACCGGCCGCTGGGGCATCCGCGTCGCGCGCGTCGAGCTCAAGGCGATCGACCCGCCGCCGTCGATCCAGGACTCGATGGAGAAGCAGATGCGCGCGGACCGGGAGAAGCGCGCGATGATCCTCAACGCCGAAGGTCAGCGGGAAGCCGCGATCAAGACGGCGGAGGGCCAGAAGCAGTCCCAGATCCTCGCCGCGGAAGGCCAGAAGCAGGCCACGATCATGGCCGCGGAGGCGGACAGGCAGTCCCGTATCCTGCGTGCCCAGGGTGAACGCGCCGCCCGCTACCTGCAGGCGCAGGGCCAGGCGAAGGCGATCGAGAAGGTGTTCGCCGCGGTGAAGGCGGGCCGCCCGACGCCGGAGGTGCTGGCCTACCAGTACCTGCAGACGCTGCCGCAGATGGCGCAGGGCGACGCGAACAAGGTGTGGCTGGTGCCCAGCGACTACGGCAACGCGCTGCAGCAGTTCGCCCGCGCGTTCGCCAAGCAGGACGACGACGGCGTGTTCCGCTACGAGCAGCCCTCCGACGAGGGCGTCAAGCCCCCGACCTTCGACGACGACGAGGTCTCGTCCTGGTTCGACACCTCCACCGACCCGCGGATCGCCGAGGCGGTGCGGGAGGCGGAAAAGGTGGCGCGCCAGGAGGTTCCGGGTCCGCTGGGTTCGGCGACCAGCCCGGCGCCCCCGGCGTCGAACATCCTGCGCGGCAAGCCTTCCACGCCCCCGGCGCCGATCGACGAGCCGCCCGCCGCGCCGGAGCCGGAAGACCCGCAGACGGTCAAGCAGCAGCCGCCCCAGACGCCGCCCGCGCCGCCGGCACCGCCGCAGGCGCAGCAGCAGAACCCGAACCTGCCGCTGCGCAACCCTGGCCAGCACTACACGCCGCCGATCAGCCCGTACCCGACGCAGCAGCCGCCGCAGAACCCGGGACAGCCGGGTCAGCAGGGCCCGGGCAGTGGCCCGTTCCCGCAGCCGCCGCAGCAGTAGCCGACAGCGCGAGCGCCCCCTCTCCCATACCGGGCGAGGGGGCGCTTTCGTTTGTGCCGTAAGGGAAACCGGCAGTCACGTGCGGGCGTAGGTGGCGTCGTCGGTGATGTCCGCGCGGGAGCGGTCCTTCAGCGCCGCCACGCACAACACCGTCACCACGGCCGAAAGCACGATGTACGCCGAGATCGAGTACGGCGTGCCGGTGACCTGCAGCAGCCAGGTCGCGAGCAGGGGAGCGGGCCCGCCGGCGAACACCGACGCGAGCTGGTACCCGAGCCCGGCGCCGCCGTAGCGCAGGTGCGTCGGGAAGCTTTCGCCGATGAGCGCGGCCTGCGGACCGTACTGCAGCGCGTGCGCGAGCAGCGACACGATCACCGCCACGAAGATCACGACGTGCCCGCCGGTCTTGAGCAGCGCGAAGTACGGGAACGCGATCAAGCCGGTCAGCACCGCGCCGGTGAGGTAGACCCGTTTCCGGCCGAACTTGTCCGACAGCTGCGAGAAGTACGGGATCGTGAACAGCTCGAGCGCCGCCGCGACGAGCACGGCGTTGAGCACGAACGTCTTCGAGTAGTGGTGCTGCGCCACCACGTACACGAGCACGTAGCTGGTGAACAGGTAGAACGGCATCTGCTCGCTGAAGCGCACGCCCGCGGACAACAGGATCTCGCGCCAGTGGTGCTTGACGGCGTCGACCACCGGGCTGCGCGAGACCCGCTTCGCCGCGACGACGGCGGCGAACATCGGGGTTTCCAGGATCCGCAACCGGATCACCAGCCCGACGGCGACCAGCACGAAGCTGAGCAGGAACGGGATCCGCCAGCCCCAGGAGCTGAACGCGGAGTCCGACAGCACCGCCGACAGCAGTGTCATCCCGCCGGTGCCCAGCACGAGCCCGACCGGCACGCCGATCTGCGCGAAACTGCCGAGCAGCCCGCGTTTGCGCTGGTTGCCCCATTCCATCGCGAGCAGCACCGAGCCGCTCCACTCACCGCCGATCGCGATGCCCTGGACGAGCCGCAGCACCACCAGCAGGATCGGCGCGGCGATTCCGAGCGTCGCCGCGCCCGGCAGCACGCCGACCAGGCCGGACGCGATGCCCATCAGCAGCAGGGTCACCACGAGCGTGACCTTGCGGCCGATCCGGTCGCCCCAGTATCCGAAGATCGCCGCGCCGACCGGGCGCGCGGCGAACCCGACCGCATACGTGGCGAAGGACTGCATCGCGCCCGCGTAACTGCTCGACGCGGGGAAGAACAGGTGCGGGAAGATCAACGCCGCGGCCGTGTTGTAGAGGAAGAAGTCGTACCACTCGATGGTGGTGCCGATGGCACTGGCGAACGCCGCGCGGCGGACCTGGGTCCGCTTCTCGGTCTCCTGTGCCTTGACCACCTTGTCGGCTTCGTGGGGGTCGAGAGCCATGGTCACTCCTTTGTGACTGGGATCACTCTGGGGGTCAAGATGACTCACGGATCGGGTGATGTCCAGGCGGGAGGGACAATCACTTTCCGCGCTCGCCCGCCGGGGCCCGTTCACCAGGACATACGATTCCGGGCGTGCCTGAACCGAAACCTCTTCGTGCCGACGCCCGGCGTAACCGCGCGCGGGTGCTCGAGGCCGCGGAGACCGTGTTCGCGCGCGACGGGACGAGCGCGCCCACCGAGGAGGTGGCGAAGGAGGCCGGGGTCGGCGTGGGCACGGTGTTCCGCCATTTCCCCACGAAGGAGGCCTTGCTCGAGGCCGTGCTGCTGGAGCGGATGCGCCGCTTCGCCGCCGACGCCGCCGCGTGGGCGGAGGCCGACGAGCCGGGCGCGGCGTTCTTCGCGTTCCTGAGCCAATGGGCCGATATGGCCGCGACCAAGAACGCTTACGCCGACGCGCTCGCTGCGGCCGGGGCGCGCCTGCCGCGCCTCGGGGCGGAAGTCGGCGCCGCCGTGCGGGAGGCGTTGCACGCTCTGCTGAGCCGCGCGCAGGAAGCGGGCGCTGTCCGTGAAGACGTCGGCGTCACCGAGCTGATCGCGTTGATGGTCGGCACTTCCCGTGCGGCCGAGCACCTCGGCGACGACCCCGCGTTGCGGCAGCGGACGCTGGAGATCGTGTTCGACGGGCTGCGCCCGGCCGGGGTCAGGCCGGGGCGATCGGCGCGAGGGCCGGGCGCTTCGGCCTGACCGTGTCGCCGGAGGACTCGCCGCGGAGGCGCCTGCCGATCCACGGCAGCGCGTGTTCCCGCGCCCAGTTCAGGTTTTCCGCGCGCCGGCGCTTGGGATCCACCCACGGTTTGGGGCCGAGTTCGGCGGGCGCGAGCTTGTGCGGCGCCCCGAGCACGTCGAGTACGGCGATCGCGACCTCGGTGTGGCCGAGGGCGTTGAGGTGCAGCCGGTCGGCCGACCACATCCGCCGGTCGCGCAGCCGGCGCATGGCCCACATGTCCACGACCAGCGCGCCGTGGCGGGCGGCGAGCACGCGGATGTGCTCGTTGTAGATGGCCGTGCGGCCGCGCATCTTCCGGAACAGCGGGTCCTCGACGCCGTCGACACCGGTGAACAGCACCACCGTCGAGCCCGTCGCCGCGAGCCGGGCGACCGCGTCTTCGTAGGACGCGGTGAGCGCGTCGATGTCGACCTTGGGGCGCATCAGGTCGTTGCCGCCAGCGTAGAGGGTGACCAGGTCGGGCTCCAGCGCCAGCGCGGGTTCGAGCTGCTCGTCGAGCACCTGGCCGAGCAGCCTGCCGCGGATGGCGAGGTTGGCGTAGCGGAAGTCCGGCTCTCCGGCCGCCAGCTGCTCGGCGACCCGGTCGGCCCAGCCGCGCACCCCGTTCGGCCGGGCCGGGTCGTCGTCGCCCACGCCCTCGGTGAAGGAGTCCCCGATCGCCACTAAGCGCTTGCTCATGTCCCCGACTCTATCCGGGCCCGGTGTCCCGCCACGTGCACCCTGGTCGCGCAGCGCGTGGAGCAGAACCGGCGGCGGCCGTTGCGGGAGGTGTCGACGAACACCTGTCCGCAGCCCTCGCGCGCGCAGACCCCGATGCGGTCCGGGTCCTCGCAGACCAGGTGGGCGAGGCCGCCCGCGGTGTAGGCGCGGGTGCGCTGTGCCCGCCCGGCTTGCTCGCTCGCGTAGTGCAGATGCGCCGGCAGCCCGTCGTGCCGGGAAACGTAAGGACGGCAAGCGGAATCGGCCAGCAGCTGGTTGACCAGCGCGACCCGGGTGTCCACATCGGACGCTTCGAAGACCGGCCGCAGGCGTGCGCTCCAGGCGACGGCGTCGGCGGCTTCGGCCGCCGAGAGCGCGCTGATCGACATCCCGGCCTCGCGCATCATCGCGAGCAGTTCGGCCGGCGGCGCGTCGCCGAGGTTGACCAGTCCGGCGGCCACTTGCGCGGCCGCGCCGCCGTAAGGGTTGAAATGCACTTGGTCATTACAGCACGCTGGACGCATGCCGATCCAGTGCCCCTCCTGTGGCTGCCCCGTCGCCGAGCTGATCGCCCGTTCCGGCCACAGTTCGTCGGACGGCGCCGTTCGGTACCATCGCTGCGTCTGTGGCCGCTGGCTGATCGAGGTGAACGGAACCCTCGTGGCCTCGGCCGGAAGCGGAGGGTCATGACCCGGCGTGGGTTGGTGCTCGGTGGCGGCGGCGTGGCCGGGATCGCTTGGGAGACAGGGCTTCTGGCCGGGCTGAGTGAGAGCGGCGTGCAGGCCGCCGACGCGGACCGGGTGATCGGGACGTCCGCCGGTTCCACCGTCGCGGCGCAGCTGACCAGCGGCGTGCCGCTGCAGGAGCTGTACGACAGGCAGGCGGATCCCGCGCTGCAGACGCGAGAACTGGTCGCGGATCTGGATCCGGCCGTGGCCGAGCAGATGTTCGGCGCGGCGCTCCAGGAGGACACGGACCCGGCCGCGCTCCGCAGGCGGATCGGGGCTCTCGCGCTCGCCGCGCCGACGGTGTCCGAGGCCGAACGCCGTGAGGTGATCGAAGCCCGGCTTCCCGTGCACGCCTGGCCGGAGACCGACCTGCGGATCGTGGCGGTGGACGCGGCCACGGGCGAACCGCGGGTCTTCGACCGCGAATCCGGGGTCGGCCTGGTGGACGCGGTCGCCGCGAGCTGCGCCGTCCCGGGCACGTGGCCGCCGGTGACCATCGGCGGCGCCCGCTACATCGACGGCGGGGTGCGGTCGATGGAGAACGCGGACCTCGCCTCCGGCTGCGAGCGGGTGCTGGTGCTGAAGGCGATGACGGTGCCGGACGTGCACGAGCTCGACGACCAGGTGGCCGCCTTGCGGGCGGAAGGCAGCACGGTCACGGTGGTCGAGCCGGACGAGGCGTCGCTGGAAGCGCTCGGGATCAACCCGCTCGACCCCGCGGTGCGCGGCCCGGCCGCGAAGGCGGGTTTCGCTCAGGGGCAGGCGTTGGCTGTGCTGCTGGCCGTGTTCTGGCGCTGACTCAGTCGCCGGCGATCTTGTCCACGGCGATGGTGAGCACCCCGTGGTCGAGGTTCGCCTGAATGGTCCGCGGGTCGGCGCTCAGGGGCAGGGTGCTGCGGTAGCAGAACCGCCCGCATCGCCGCGCGCAGCCCTGCTCGGGTACTTCGCCGCTGACGCACAGGTCCCGTTCCCTCAGCTCGACCACCACGTCGGCGCAGCGCGCGCCGGGAAGGTCGACCTCGAAGACGAAGGTCAGGTCGGTCTCCTGGATCCAGACCGCCGGTTTCCAGGTGCCCGGCGTGGCCCAGCCCGGCGAGAGCACCGGGCGCATCCGTTCGGCGAACTCGGTCAGCAGGGACAGCGGCTCTGGCGGGAGGGAGGTGCAGGGTTCGGGCGGTTCGCCCGCCCGCCGTACCGGTACGTATTCGTTCATCGGTCCTGCTTCCGTTGAGGAGGCGCCGCGGCGACGGGGACGGGCGGCACGACGTCCAGCACGATGCCCCGGTGGCGGGCCAGCAGCCTGGCCAGCGAGATCGCCGAAGCCCCGTCGGCGTCCAGGATGTCCACTTCGGACAGATCGAGGACGACGCGGCACAGGGCGCTGCGCAGCCTGCTGGTGAGCAGCTCGGTCAGGCGCGGCGCGGTGTCGCGGCTCAGCTCGCCGGCCGCGGTGACCACGGCCGTGTCCGGACGCGGCCTGCGCACCGAAAGCCGGAGCCGGTGCGGGCACAGGGGTTCACCGCCGCGTTGGCCCGGGAACATGGTCAGCGGATGCGAGAATCGTGCGGCTGTCACGGGTGGCGCCTCCTGGGGCCGCCGCGGCAGCGGGTACGGGACAGCCGATCAAGAGCGGTCGCGGAGCCCGCCTGGACGGCGGCGCGGGATGTACGTCGGCGACGGCTTCCGGTTGAACCGTGCCGTTCAGTGTACGGGAAATCACACACCGGCGGCAGGGCTCCGGAGCCATGCCCCCTCCTTGACCAGCGGGGGCGGCGAATTCCACCGCCGTGGAACGATCTTCCCCGCACCCGCGTCGGTAACGGAAGTACCGGACAATAGCGGGGAAAGGGTGCATTTCGTGGACGACGACGCGTGGCCGGAGACCGTCAACGGATGGGAGCTGTTCAGGAGCGGCCCCATCGAAAACTACCGCAGGCGGCTGGCGAACCAGGTCACGGTCACCGCGCGATGGGAGAACGGCCGCGGGACGGTGAGCGCGCACGTCGAGACATTCGCACTCGGCCGCGAACTGACCCGCAGCCGCACGGAGTTCACGGACAAGGACGCGTTCTGGACCGCCGCGCGGTGCGTGCTGGACATGGCCGCGAACCTGCCGTCGCTGGGGGCAGGCCACGAAAGCCCGGCGGAGTCGGTGTTGTGCGGGGAGGTCGCCGGGCACGTCGAGGCCGAGCCGGGGACCAATGGGACTCCCGAGGCGGAGCTGACGTTCACGCTGACCGACGGCCGTTCGGTCACCCTGATCATGTCCGACGAGCAGGCCGACGACCTGACCTCCGCGATCTGGCGGCTGGACAAGCACGTGTGGTCCGAACAGCGTGACGAGGACGAAGACGAGGACTACGAGGACGAGGACGACGTGGTGGTCGATCCCGCGGACGTGCCCGAGGTCGGCGATGTCCGGTCCACGCCCGACACCGGCCACGACGTGGCGACCGTGCTGGAGTCGCAGTTCGGCGTCACCGAGGACTTCCTGATGGCGCACCTGGACTTCTCGGCGATGATCGTCGTCGGGGAGCCCGCGGTGAGCACGCTGATCGCGCGCGGCGCCGAGCTGACGTCCGCGCTCGCGCCCCGCTGGTACCCGGTGGTCGCGAACCGGCCGGGGGAGCAGTGGGTCGTCCTGCGCCGCACCGGCGTGTTTTACGGCGACGAGTGACCGGCTGGACCGGTACCGTGACGGCGCTGGAGTCAGGAGGCCACATGCGTGTGCTGGTCATCGCGGACGAGGGCGCGCTTCGGTCCGCCGTCGAGGATTCCCTGCGGGGAGCGGGGATGGACGTCGACGCCGTCGGCGCCTTACCGGACGGGGAGATCACCGGCTACGACCTGGTCGTCGTCGACGAGCTGCTGCCCGTGCGGGCCGGGTCGATACCGGTGCTGTTGCTCACCGGGAGGGACACGCTGACCGACCGCGTGGCCCTTTCCCTGCTCCGGCAGGTGGACGATTACCTGGGCAAACCGTTCTCCACCCTCGAACTGCTGACGCGGGTGCAGATTCTCGCCCGCCGCTCGGGCACGCTCGCGGCCCCGTCGAGGCGCGTCCTCGGGGATCTCGAAATCGACCTGCAAGACCGCGAAGTGCGCGTGCGGGGCGCCCTGCTCACGTTGACGCGGAAGGAATACGCGGTACTCGAGGCGCTAGCGGCCAGGCCGGATCAAGTCGTGTCGCCGCGGGCTCTGCTCGAAGAGGCATGGGGCTCGGCGGACGCTCCTGCCGACAACGTCGTGCACGCGGTGGTCGGCCGGTTGCGCCGGAAGCTGGGCTCGGCCGCGCGGCTGGAAAGCGTGCGGGGGCTCGGCTACCGGCTGCGGTCGCCGGAAGAATCGGTGCGGGACAGCGGAATCGGCGTCCTCACCGCGGTCGCGACGTTCCCGGTGACGATCTACCTCGGTGACGAAACCGCCCACCGGGAGGTCCAGGCGGCGGTGGAGGAGCTGATCGAGGGAGCGGGCGGCGACATCGTCGAACGCGAGGATCCCGTGCTGGGCTCGTGGTTCCGGCGAATGCGCGCCCGTGCCGCCGATTCCGCGCTGGCCAAGGAAGCCGCGACGGCGGCGGCGCACGCCCTCGACTCCCGCGTCACCCTCGCCCAGGACGCGACCGTGACCGCGACGATGATGCAGAACCTCGGCCCGGTGCTGGGATCCCTGCACTCGACGAAGGACGCGGTGATCCGGGTCGGCGCGCTCCTGATCGTGAAGGTCGAGTGGGCCGTGGCCGTGCACCAGCTCACCGCGGCACAGCAGCTCCTGCTCGACCATCAGCCGAATCTGCTCACCTCGCCGCAGGACATCCTCACCGCCCTGCGCCCCTGCCCGGATGACACGACCGTGCCGGCGCAGGCTCTGCGCCACGATCCTGGCGCCACGGAGCGGGAAACCCTGGAGTGAGCGGTTCGTGACAGCAAGAGGTCAAGTGCTGGCTTTCCGGCCGTACCGGGAGGAACCTGACATCCGACGGTTTCGGCGCGATCAGGGGGTAGCGCGTGGCGACGACCCAGGTTTCCCTGTCAGAGGACGAAGAACCCGGTGAGACGCCCGGTGCTCCGCGGCGTCGGCCGTGGAAGGTGATCGCGATCGTGGTCGCCGCCGCGGTGGTGGTGGCGGGCGTCGTGTGGTGGGTGGTGGCGCGGCGCGCCGACCCGCCGTCGTTCGTGGTGCAGGGCACGGTCCAGGCGACGGTGTTGTCGCGGGACGAAGCCAGTGTCGTCGTCGGCAGTTCGCTCGCCCAGGGCGCCACCGCGAGCGCGCCTTCGGCCGCGTTGTCCGCCGAACCGGATACCTGCGTGATCGCGGTCGGTCCGGCGAGCGAGTCCGTGTACGCGCGGGAATGGACAGCGTTTCTCTCGACGACCTACCAGGATTCCGCGCACACGGTGACGCAGGTCGTCGGCCTGTACCCGGGGCACGACACCGCCGCGGCCGCGTTCGGCAGGCTCGAGGACGGGATCGGGAAATGCCCGTCCGCCGTGCGGAAGGACCCCGGCCGGAGTTCGTCGTGGGTCTATTCCGTGGAATCGTCGTCCGCGGACGCCCTCGTTTGGACAGCGGCACAGGACGCCGCGGACGGCTGGGCCTGCTACCGGCAGGCGCGGCTCAAGGGCCGGGTTCTGTTTCAAGTGGCCGTGTGCGAGGCGGGCAACGGGCGGACACCGGCGAAACAGATCGCCGACGGCGCGTTGGCGCGAGTGGCGGGCTGAGCGATGGATTCCGTGCGTTCGTGGCGGCGTCTCGTTCCGCTCGTGATCGCCGTGCTGCTCGCGTTGAGCGCCGGAACCGGCGTCGCGTCGGCGGACGGCGTGCCCCTGCAACCCAGTGGTGACTATTCGGCGGAGCTCAACCAGCAGATCGCCGCGGTGAAGACAACGCTGGACGCGCTGCCGCAGCGCAAGGCGGAACTCGACGCGCAACAGTCCACAGTGGACCAGCGGACCGCCGCCTACAACCAGCGGTCGCAGGCCGTGCTCGCCGAGCTGGACGCCAACGAACAGCAGATCAACGCGCACAACGCGCGGGTGGCCGCCTATCCCGGCGGCGCGCCGCCGGCGATCGCGGACGCCCTCAACGCCGAAGCCGCGGAGCTCAACGGGCGGAAACAACAGCTGCAGCAGGAAGCCAACGAGATCGCCGACGAGGGCGATTCCATCAAAGCGGACCAGGACGCTCTCGACGCGCGAAAGAGCGAACTGGACTCCGAGCGGACGTCGGCGCTGGCCCAGTACCGGGAACTGCTCACGCAGGCGATCACGGCGCTGCAAGAGCAGATCGAAGCACTCATCCAGTCATCCACCGCGCAGCCGTCCGTCCAGCAGCTGCCCGCCGACACACGCCCCGCGGGCCAGAGCATGCAGGACGCGGCTGCGCAGGCGAATGCCGGCGACCAGGCGTCGCCCGCCACCCACGACTCCGCCGCCGAGGCCTACGCGCAAGCCCACGGGGTCCAGGTGGACACGACGCCGGTGACGGCGGTGCTGGCGCCGGACTCGATCGCCGGCCTCTCCGACGACGAGCTGACCAGCTTGCCGCTGCGCCAGGAATTTCCGGCGCTGGCGGCCAGGCCGGACGGTGGCTACACGGCGTTGACCTCGGGAGACGTCAGCAATCCGTTCACCTCGGCCATCAACCGCGGTGGCCAGGCGATCGCCGCGCGGGGTGGCGAAAAGATCGTCATCGACCAGGTGGACGCGCTGCCGGACCAGCCCGGCACCGGCAGCGCGCTGACCCAGCCCGCGAGTCAGGTCCCGGATGCCCCGGCCCTGCAACAACGGTTGGCCGACTCCGCGCCGGCCGCGAGCCAGGGCAAGACCGAAGACCTCGCTTCGCTGGACGCGCTCCGGACGAACCCGAAGATCGGGAACGTCGGGGAGCTGTCCTCCCTGCTCAACAACATCAAGATCACCGACGCGGCGCAGCTGGGGAGGCTGCTGTCGCGGTACCAGTCCGGTGCCGAGTTGAACGCGTTGCTGGGCAAGGGAAGCGTCGCTGATGGGGTCGCGCTCGAACGCCTCGCGGACGTGTTCTCCCGGGCGGGGTGGCCCGAGGCGACCCAGGCCGGCGGGCTCACGGCGGCGCAGCTCGCGCGGTTCGCCACTCCCGCTTTGCTGGACGAGCTCGAGAAGGCCCTGGCTCTGCAGGAAACCGGGCGCCTCACCGGCGTGAAGGACTGGCTCGAGTTCAACGGGACGAAATCGGACGCGGAACTGGCGGACGCGGGCAACGAGCTGGGTGACGCGCGGCGGACCGTGGACGAGAACCCGGGGAAGACCGTCCAAATCGGACTCGAAGCCACCGCGCCGAAGCGCCCGGGCACGGACCAACCGGCGCAGGAGTTCGACTTCGCCGTGAAAGCGCCGGACGGCACGGTCGTTGCGCAGGTGGAGGTCGGGGCGCTGCTGAAGAAGGCGACCCAGCCCAGTGATCTGAGCGGGAAGGTGCGGCACGCGTCCGAAAAGGTGGCCTCGCGTCAGCGGGACGGCCTGCCGGTGCCGGGAAGCCCGCAGGTCGTCATCCACTTCACCCTCGACGTCGGGACGAGGCAGACCAAGGGAACGGTGCTCGAGATCGATCCGGACGGCACGACCCGGCTCCTGCGCCCGGACGGGACACCGATCAGGTCTTCGAACTTCTACGACGAGTTCGCCGCGCGCCTGCCGTCCGTGGCGACTCACCTGCTGCTCGATCGCGTGACGCTGGTCGACGAGGCGACCGGGCGGCTGGTTGTGTACAACCGGCAGGGGACGACGTGGACGAGGCAGTGAGGGCGGCGATGAGCGAGGTGCGGATCAGGACCGGGGGACGGCCGGTGCTGCACGCTGAACTCGACCGGTCCGGCACTGATCAGCTGGGCGCCGCGGCGACGGCCATTGGCGCGCTGTTTACCTTGGCGGACGGCGTTTTCGCGCCGTTGTCGGCCGATGTGGTTCTCGCGTGTTGTGATGCCGCGACGGGCTATCCCCTGGAACCCGCCGGGTATCACCAGTTGCGGGTCGCCGACCTGCCGCCGCTGGTGGCGACGCGGGAGCTCTGGACCGGGACCAGGGAGGAGCGGTGCGAACGCTTCGACCGCGAATCGGTCCTCGGGTGGATCGGCGGGCTTCTGGCCGCGCAGCGGTGCGCGGGTGAGGACTTGTTGCCGGGCTGGTCTCAGCTCTTCGTCCAAGCCACGCGCGTCCGCCTGCCTGCCGGCGTCGCCGACAGCGTGCACGACGGGGAACTCGTTGTGTCCTATGGGAACGGCACGATCCGGTATCCGGTCGAGGACGCCGCTGAGGCTCTGTGGGTGGCGGGTCCGCTCGCCACGAACTCCGAGACCGCGCCGATGGAGGTCGAGATCGGCAACGAGGGCGGGTTCCTGTCGCTGGACCTTTCGCTGAACTGGTCGACCTGGGCCGACGCGGACGGGCCCGGACGCGCCGGGGTGGAGGCCGCGTTCGCCCGCCTGACGGACCTCGGCTGGGACGTCTCCAGGGAGCTTGCTTAGCCTTCCTGCACGATCCGGAGGTGCCGGCCGGTTTCCTGGGGTGCGGGCGTTTGTGGGGTTTCGCCGCTGGTGAGGTCCGCGAGGAGCTGGGTGGTCTGGCGGCGCCTCGTGCGGCGCACGTAGATGAGCGTGGTGGCAACGCTTTCGTGACCGAGCAGGTCGGACAGATCCTCCAGCGCCACCCCGTTTTCGTAGCCGAGGAACCCGACGCTGTGGCGCAGGGAGTGCGGCACGACGTCTTCGGGCGCGTCGAGGCCGGCGCCGCGGGCCGCATTGTGCAGGAGGTTGGCCAGATCCCGTTGTGTCAGCGGCTTTCCGGTGCCGGTGGCGAACAGCCAGCCGTCGAGTTCCCCGGCCGGGAGTCGTTCGCGGTCGGATCGCGCGCGCAGGTAGTTGTCGAGAGCGGTCTGGGCTTCGCCGAGGATGTCGGCTTTCTTGCGCCGTCCGCCTTTGTTGACGTAGCGGAGAATCCGGTGGCCCTGGTCGATGCCGAGGTCGCCGTCGTGACCGAGCCGGGCGTGCAGGATCGCGCCCGAGCGCACCCCGGTGGTCGCCATGATCTCCAGGATCGCGCGATCGCGGAGCGCGGCTTCGCTGTTCAGGCGGGCGGCGCGGGCGCGGACGTAGCCGAGGAGCGCGACGAGTTCGTCCCGGGTGAGGGCGCGCGTCAGTGATTCGGTGGGATCGCGTTTGTTGCGGGCGACAAGGCGGGCGGGGTTGTCGTCGTGCACGCGGTTGTCGATCAGCTCGCCGTACCAGGCGGACACGGCGGCCAGCCGCGCGTTGTAGGTGGCGGGACTGCCCGGTTCGAGGTCGGCGATCCAGTCCTTGACGTCGGCGAGGCGCGCGCCGAGCGGGTCGACGCGGTGCCAGCCGCAGTAGGACAGCCACAGCGACAGCCCGCGCCAGTACGAGCGGCGGGTCTGGTGGCTTTTCATGTGGCGCAGCCAGGCCCGCGTGATGGGGCGGACGCCGTAGCGATCACCCGGGGTTTCGGGCGGGAGCGCGGGCAGTTCGTCGACGAGTTCGGCGAGCAGGCTCGCGAGGGCGGCGGCGTCGGGCGCCCGGGCGGGGAGGGCGCGTGGTTCGTAGGGCGCCAGTTCGACTCCCGTGGACTCTTCGATCCCGACCAACCCCTCGGCGCCTATTCGTCACCGTGACGATCACGGCTGTACGGATCCACTCTCGGCCCCCTCGTTCGCGGATCGCGTCTCGGGGGTCGTTCGGTCGATCCTAGCGCAGGCTGGCCGCGATAACCGTGATTATCGAGGGTTTGTCTCTTATCTATTAGTGATTGTGAAAGAGTCAATCTTAATCAGGAATGAGATAGTGCTAGGCTGGCGGAGTGCTGGAAGTGGACGAAGAAACCGCCGGTCAGAGCCCCGAATCGGGCGAGAAGCCGCCCGCGCCACCGCGCCGGGACGCGGACGGGCAGCGGGAGGCGCCGGGGGATCCGGACGTGTGCCGGTTCTGCCGGAGGTACCCGCGCAAGGGTCTCGGCGGGCGCGGCCGGACGGCGGACACGTGTGATCACGTGTGGGCCGTCGACGAGAAGGGGCGGGAGGTCACCTGCGCCCGGCTCGACGAAGCTGATCAGGTCATCCACGCCACCTACGGCGCGGCGTTCCCGGGGCTCGATCTCGCCGGGTTCGGGCGTGACGTGTCGGCCGCGCTCGCCGCGATCACGCCCCTGCAACACGGTCTGGCCACCCTCGACACCCGGCTCGACGAAGAGGTGGCCGCGGCACGGGAGGCGGTCGCCGAGGCCGAATCCGCCCGCGAGGCCGCGGAGAAGCGCACCGCCGCGGCGGAAGCACACGCCGCCGACGCTGACGAGCGCGCCGTGTCCGCCGAAGAGTCAGCCCGCAAGGCGGAGGCGACGGCGTCCGAAGCGGTGCAGCAAGCTGCGCGCGACCGGGCGTCGGCTCAGCAGGCGACGGCGGATCGTATTGCCGCACAAGGAAAAGCCGAGGCCCTGCAGGCGCAGGTCGAGCAACTCGGTACGGAACAACGTCAGGCCGCCGAGCGCATCGAAGAACTCGCGCGCGACGTCACCGCCCGCGGCACCGAAGCGGAGGCCGCTCACGCCCGAGCCCGCGCGCTCGAAACCGATCTGCGCCAGCTCGCCGAGACGCACCGGCGCGAACTGGCCGAGTTGCGCGATCAGGACCGTCAGGAGCGCGACCGGTTGCACCGCGATCTGCAGGCCGACCACGAACGACGAGTGGCAGCCCTACGCGACGAGCATGAGGCCACCGTTTCCGCGCTCCGGCAGGACATCGAGGCCGGGCGTGCCCGCGCCGCGGAGGAAGCCACAGCCCGAGCACGAGCCGAAGCCTCCGCCGAAGCGGCCCGCGCCGCCGCCCTAGCGGCCGACGCCACCGCGAGGCACCTCGCGGCTCTGCGGGAGGGCGTGCTGACGGTGCTCGCCACCCCAGCGAACGACGAGACGCACGAGCAGCTCCGCGATCTTCTGGCCGCCACGGCGCCGGTGCCTCAGGTGGATGCCGGGCCAGAGCGGTAAGCCCGCGGGCGCCACGACGGGCCACGCGAGCCGCGGTCTTCCGGCGGCCACAGCGCCGCCGCTTGGGGAGCATGTCGGGCCGGAGCGGTAAGCCCATCGACACCACGCCGTGGCGACCAGAGCCGCGAACATCTGGCCGCCACGGCGCCGCCGCTTGGGGAGCATGTCGGGCCGGAGCGGTAAGCCCATCGACACCACGATGGGGCGAGCGGCTCCGCGAACATCTGGCCGCCACGGCACCGCCGCCTGGGGAGGATGCCGCGCGAGAGCGGTAAGCCTGCCGAGGCGGGCCGTGCGATTGCGCTCGCGGGCCTCCTCTCTCGTCCATCCCTTCGGGCGAGCGACTTCCAGTCCTCACCATTCACGTCCTCAGGCCGTGCGGCTTGCCCGACCTTGCTTGAGCAAGCTAAAGTTTGCTCATGCGAGCAAAAACGTTCACGGAGTCGGGCAGGCGCGCCCAGATCGTGAAGGCGGCGATCGAGGTGATCGCCGAGGTCGGCTTCGCCAAGGCGTCCTTCACCCGGATCGCGAAGCACGCGGGCCTGTCGAGTACCGGCATGATCAGCTACCACTTCGCCGGGAAGGATGACCTGCTCGCGGCATGTGTCGCCGAAATCGAGGAGGTCACCGGGGCGTTCATGGGGCCGCGCATCGACGCCGCCGAGGGGCACGTCGCCCAGCTGCGCGCCTACGTCGAGTCGAACGTCGCGCTCGTCGGCGAGCACCCCGCCGCCGTCCGGGCGCTGATCGACATCGTAAAGAACGGCGCCGCCCAGAGCGCCGCCGTCAATGGGCGTCTCGCCCTGGTCGAAGAACACTTCCGCGCAGGGCAGGCGGCGGGCGTCTTCGGCCCCTTCGACGCGCGGACCGCGGCGCTCGCCCTGATGACCGGCCTTGACGCCGTTGTCGCCACCGCTGCCGCCGCTCCGCCTGACCCCACCGAGCTCGCCCGCCTCGGCCGCGAGCTGGCCGGCCTGTACGTGCGGGCGACCGCACCCGATCCCGAGGGGGACCCCGCATGATGATCGACGAGAAGCCCGTGCCCGACGCGGGCCTGCGCCGGGTGGTTCGCGCCAACGTGCTCACCGTCGTGTTCGAGGTGGTCGTGCCGATGGCGCTGTTCTACGGCCTGCGTGCCGCGGGCGTGAGCCAGTGGTGGTCCCTGATGGCCGGCGTCCTGGTGGCCGCGCCGTATATGGTCTGGACCATCGTCCGCCATCGCCGGGTCGACCTCGTCGCGCTGGTCACGTTGAGCGTCCTGGTGCTGTCGGTCGTGCTCGGCCTGCTGTCGGACGACCCGCGCACCCTCGTGATCCGGGAGGGGTGGACCGCCGCGCTGGGTGGTCTGTTCGGCGCGTGGATGCTGGTCACGGTTGTCGTCGGCAGGCCGGCGCAACTGACATTGGGCCGCACCATCGCCGAGGTCAAGCGCGGCGCCGAGGGCGCGGCCGCGTGGGCGGCCCGCTGGGACACCGACTCCCGGTTCCGGCGCGGACTGCGTATCAACACGGCCGCCTGGGGTGCAGTGCTGCTGGCCAACGCGATAGCGCATGTCGTGCTCGTCTACACGCTGCCGATCGACCTCATTTCCCTGGTCACCACCGTGGTGTGGTTGGCAGCGCTGGGCTGCCTGATCGCCTGGCACGTCTGGTACATCCGCAAGGAGCAACTCGATGCCTGACGTCCTGGTGGCGGGCGGCGGCCCGACGGGCCTGCTGGCCGCGTTCGAGTTGGAGCGGGCCGGGCTCGACGTACTCGTCCTGGAACGCGATGTCCGGCCGACCACCCAGTCGAAAGCTCTCGCCCTGCAGCCCCGGTCGATCGAGGTGCTTCAGGACCGCGGCCTGCTCGCCGCGGTCGAGCCGCACATCGAAGCCCGGCTGCCCGCCGGGCATTTCTCGGGCATCCCGATCGACTATGCCGACCTGCCAACGCGTTTCCCGTACCAGCTCGGTGTCGAGCAGGCGCACGTGGCCGCGGCGATCGAGGCGCGGCTGCGCACACCGGTACTGCGCGGCGCGGCCGTCACCGCCGTGAAGCAGGACGGCGAAGGCGTCACCGTCACCGCGGGTGGGCGTGACCACCGCGCGGGGTGGCTCGTCGCGGCCGATGGCGGGCACAGCACGATCCGCAAGCTGTTGGGGGCCGCGTTTCCGGGCACCCCGACGCGGATCTCGCTGGTCGTCGCCGATGTCACGCTCGCCAGGAAGCCCGCCGGGCTCGCCGACGGCTGGCAGCTCCCAGCGGGCACATCGGGTTTTTTGCTGCCGCTCTCCGGCGGGCGCTACCGCGCGATTGTCGGCGGCGAGGAGCAGCAACGGCTTGCCCGCGACGCGCCGGTCACGGCCGGCGAGCTGCAGCGGGCGCTGACCGACGCGCATGGGCCGGGGATCGAGGTGGGCGAGGTGCTCTGGGCCTCGCGGTTCGGCGACGCGGCACGGCAGCTGGAGCGCTACCGCCATGGCCGCGTGGTGTTCGCGGGCGACGCCGCGCACATCCACCTCCCGGTCGGCGGCCAAGGGCTCAACCTGGGCCTGCAGGACTCGGTGAACCTCGGCTGGAAGCTGGCCGCGCAGGTCCGCGGGCACGCCCCGGACGGACTGCTCGACAGCTACCACGACGAGCGGCACCCGGTCGCCGCCCGCGCGCTGCTCAGCACCCGTGCGCAGGGAGGGCTCGGCATGCCCGACCCGTACGCCGCGGCTGCCCGGGAGGTCGTCGCCGGACTGCTGGCCGTCCCCGAAGCCCGCCGCTCCATCGCGTGGGAACTGTCGGGCATCGGGATCACCTACCCCGGCATCCTCGGTCGCGCCACCGATGTCCCGGTCGCGCCGGACGGCCGTGCCGTGCTCGTCGGCGCGTCACCGCCCGCAGGCTGGGCCGATCGCGTCGAGACCCGTGACGGCGCGGAGCCTCAGCTCGTCCGCCCCGATGGCTACGTGGTGTGGGCAGGCGGGCCGGGCCTGGACGCGGAGCTGCGACGGTGGTTCGGCCCGCCGCGCAAGACCGCCGACCGCAGGCGGGCTCAGAAGTTGCCCTTCGCGGACCAGCCGCCGTCGACCGGGTAGGTCAGGCCGGTCAGGAAGGAGCCCTCGCGGAAGAAGTAGGCCACCATGGACGCGATCTCCGCGGCCCGGCCGAGCCTGCGGATCAGGTGCGAGTTCGCGTTGGCCTGCTTCATTTCCGGGGTGATGTCGCCGAGGATCGGGGTGTCGATGGTGCCGGGCGCGATCGCGTTGATGAGGATGTTGTGTTCGGCGTACTCGAAAGCCGCCTGGCGGGTCAGCGCGGCGACGCCGCCCTTGGCCGCGCTGTAGGAGGCGAGGTTGGGCAGTCCGCGCAGCGCGGCGAGCGAGGAGATGTTCACGATGCGGCCGCCGCCGCGGGTGATCATGCCGGGGATCACCGCGCGCATGCCCAGCCACGGGCCCTTCAGGTCTGTGCCGAGTACGTGGTCCCACGCCTCTTCGGTGAGTCCCACAACGGAATCCTCGCTGATCATGTTCACCACGCCCGCGACGTTGGCGAGGTAGTCGACGCGGCCGAGGTGTTCGACGGCGGCGGACCAGTCGCCGGCGGAGCGGATGTCCAGCGCGATCACCTCGGCGGAACCACCGGCTTCTTCGATGGCTTTGACGGTGTCCGCGGTGTCCTGGATGTCGGCGCAGGCGACGTGCGCGCCGTCCGCGGCGAGCCGTTCCGCGGTGGCGCGGCCGATTCCCTGCGTGGCTCCGGTGACGAGTGCGGTCGTGTTCTCCAAGGACATCTGTGGCCTCCGGTTGGGCGTTGGGGTGATGTCCCCAGCGTCAGCGAGGGCGCGGCGGAGGTACAGACTCTCCCGGGGCGCGGATTGTGGTGCGCCACAACGGTTTCACCAGCCGGCGAGGTCCAGGATCTGGAAGGCCACGCGGGCTTGCAGGAGGCAGTCGAGCGTCGCGGGGTCGCGGTGCACGAGCTTGCGGATCTTGCCCAGCCGGTAGCGGATGGTGTTCTCGTGCACGCCGAGTTCCGCGGCCGTGGCCTGTGTCCGGCCCTCGGCGCGGACGAACGCGCGCCACGTCTCCAGCAGCGTGTTGTCGTCGTCGCCCCGCAGGGGGCCGACGAAGGTGTGCGCGAAGTGGACGGCCTCCTTGACGCGCCCGCTCGCCGCCACGATGCGGAACAGTCCCAGCTCGTCCGCGGTGAGTACGCCCCCGGCCCAGCCGAACGATTTCGCGAGCTCGTCGATCTCGCGAAGTTCCTTGTGCGCCATGGAGAAATCGTCCGGGGTGCGGCAGACGGCGGAGATCACGGCGGTGCGGATGTCCAGATGCGGCGCCACCGCGGTCCGCACGTCGTCGATGGTCGCGCGCAGCGATTCGGGCACGCCGCCGTCGCGGGGGAGCGGCACGAGCGCGATCACCGCGCCCGGCAGGCTCACCGCGGCGGGGCCTGCTTCGCCGAGTGCCGCGGCGAGCTGGCGGATCACGAGTTTCCGGCCTTCGGACACGCTGACGTTCTGGCGGGCGTCGCCGCGGGAGAACCGCACCAGCACGTGCGGGCGGGTCAGGTCGATGCCGAACTGGGGGCTGCGCCGCACGAGCTGCTCGGCGTCGCGCGTGTTGTGCAGCAGGTCGGACAGGTAGTCCTCGCGGGCCTGTCCCTCGGCTTCGGCCTGCCTGCGTTCGGACAGGATCTGCAGTGACAGCACGGTCGCGCCGTGTTCGGCGAGTTTGCTGTCGCGGTGTTCGAGGCTGCGCCCGACTTCGACGATGCCGACGTACCCGCTGGGCTGGCCTTCGATGACCAGCCGGCACACCAGGTGGCGGCGGCCCAGCCCGACGGCGAGTGTCTGCGGGACGACCGCGGACGGGCAGCTCGCGTTGAGGCTCGCGATCGTGCGGCGCACCGAGGGCAGCTCCCGCACGCGGGGCGCGAGCACCGGTGGTTCCGTCATTTTCAACGCCGGGGGCGCCGACCAGGCGAGCACCTGGAAGTCCTCGTTGTAGAGGACCACAGGTTTCGCCGACAGCTCGGCGAGCAGGGTCACCACGGCCTGGATGCTCGCGCCGTCGAGCACGGCGTTGGTGAGCTTCTGGTGCACGTCGGCGAGGTAGGCGAGGGTGTTCTTCTGCCGCACCACTTCGGCGGCCTTGCGCTTGAGGTGCGCGTTGAGCATGGCCTGGCGCAGGAACAGCGCGCCGAGGCGGGCGAACAGCTCGGCGAGCGCGACGTCCTCGTCGGTGTAGACGTGGTCCTGTTCGACGTTGTCCACGAAGATCAGCCCGATGACCTTGCCGTCGAACACGAGCGGCACGCCGAGCATGGCCCGCACGTGCCAGTGCTCCATGGTGGGGCGGTGCGGGCGCGGGTCGTGGGGCACGTCGGCGATCAGGACCGGGGCCGCGGACTCGATGACCTCGCGGCTGAACCGGTCGCCGCGGATCCCGGCTTCCTGGGTCTGCACGGCCGGGGAGATGTCGCCCTCGTGTTCGCAGTAGCCCGCCGCGCCGCGGAACCTGTCGCCGTCGCCGCGCAGGTAGACCGAACAGCGGGTGACGCCGAGCAGGTGGCACAGCTGTTTGCCGAGCAGGGACAGCAGATCTTCCAGCCGGGTGGTGGTGATGGCTTCGGTGGTGATCTCGCTGAAGGCGGCGATCACCTCGCGTTCGCGGTGGGACGCCACGGGCCGGGCGAGGGCTGACATCGTCGACTCGCGCATCGAAACCGCCTTCACCGTTGAGTGCGGGCCAGTCGTCACTGTGCCTTACCGTGCGGCTGCGCACCATTACCCCAGAGGGCGGTGTGCTCCAGCTCGTGCTCCATCCGGTCACGCTTCGTGCGCAGGTAGCGCACGTTGTGTGGGGTCGGGGTGACCGGGAGCCGGACGCGGCCGACGATCTCGAGCGGGTAGCCGTCGAGGCCGCCGTACTTGGCGGGGTTGTTGGTGATCAGTCGCAGCCTGCGTACGCCGAGGTGGCTGAGGATCTGGGCGCCGATGCCGTAGCTGCGGGAGTCCACGGGCAGGCCCTGGGCGAGGTTGGCGTCGACGGTGTCGAGGCCCTGTTCCTGCAGCGCGTAGGCGCGGATCTTGTGCGCGAGACCGATGCCGCGTCCTTCGTGTCCGCGCAGGTAGACCACGACGCCGCGGCCTTCGTCGGCGATCGCCCGCAGGGCTTGTTCGAGCTGGGCTCCGCAGTCGCAGCGCAGGGAGCCGAGGATGTCGCCGGTGAGGCATTCGCTGTGCACGCGGACGAGGGCCCCGGCTTCGGTGCGGCCGGCGGCGGCCACGTCGCCGAGGACGAGTGCGAGGTGTTCGGTGCCGTCCACCGAGCGATAGGCCACCGAACGGAAGTCGCCGAACACGGTGGGCATGGCGGCTTCGGCGACGGCGTCGACGAGGGGTTCGGTGGCCCTGCGGTGGCGGACGAGGTCGGCGATCCGCAGCATCGGCAGGCCGTGGCGCCGCGCGAATTCGGTGAGCGCCGGGCCGCGCAACATCGAGCCGTCGTCGGCGACGAGTTCGGAGATCACGCCGGTGTCGCCCGCGCCCGCCATGCGGACGAGGTCGACGGCGGCTTCGGTGTGCCCGGCGCGGACGAGGACTCCGCCTTCGCGTGCTCGCAGCGGGAAGATGTGTCCTGGCCTGCGAAGGTCGCCGGGATCGGTGTCGTGTGACGCGAGCGCGCGGACCGTGGCGGCCCTGTCGTGCGCGGACACGCCGGTGCCGGTGCTCGCGTGGTCGACGCTGACGGTGAACGCCGTGGCGTGCGGGTCGGTGTTGTCGGCGACCATCGGTGGCAGGTGCAAGGCGTCCGCCCGGGCGCCGGTCATCGGCGCGCACACGATCCCGGTGCTGTGCCGGACGAGGAACGCCATGCTCTCCACGGTCATCGTGCCCGCGGCCGCGATGAGGTCGCCCTCGTCCTCACGGTCGGCGTCGTCGAGCACGACGGCCATGCCGCCCTCGGCGAGCGCCGCGACGGCGGCGCGCACCCGCTCCTCGGCGCTCATCGCGCGCCCGCCACGTGGGTGCCGAACTCCCGCGAGTGGTAGGTCAGCGGCGGGACCGCGAGCCGTTCCGCGGCCGTCACCAGACCGAGCGCGACGACGTGATCGCCGCCCTCCACCAGTTCGTGGACTTCACAGGCGAGCCAGCCCGCGGCACCGGGCATCCGGGGCAGGCCATGGGAATCCAGCCACGGGACGCCGTCGAACTTGTCGGCTCCCTTGCGCGCGAACCGGGTGGCCAGCGCTTCCTGCCCGCTCGCGAGCACGTTCAGCCCGAACCGGCCGTGCGCGCGGACCAGCGCCAGCAGTTCGGAGCCGCGGTCGAGCGCGACCAGGATCATCGGTGGCTCCATGGACAGCGAGGTGAAGGCGCTCACCGTCGTGCCGTGCGGCCGTCGTCCGTCCATTGTGGTCACCACGGACACCGGGGTGCAGACCCCGGCCATCACGTCGCGGAACTCCGCCGCGGGTGGGCTCGTCGTTTCCATCGCCACGCTCCAGCCTCGTCGTGGCCCCGGCGGTCCGGGGCCACGACGCGCTCGTCCGCCTCAGACCCCGGCCGGGGCCTTGGCCTTCATCTTGTGCAGTTCGGGAACGACCTTCTCGCCGAAGAGCTTCATGCTCGCCTCGGCCTTGTCCAGCGGCAGGCCGCCGAAGCAGAACGCCGCGTTGGCCATGAAGTTCCCGCCGATTTCGGCGCGCTCGGCGTACTTCTCCACGATCTGCTCGGGGGTGCCGTACACGTTGGCCTCGACGTAGGCGCTGGCCGCGTTCTCCATGCCGGCCTCGCGGATCATGTCCGCGCCGACCTGGTACGCCTCGTAGCCCTTGGTCTCGCGCCAGTGGGAACCGGCGAAGTCGTAGTGCTTGATGACCGAGAGGAAGTACTGCGAGATGTGCTCGTGCGCGAGCCGCTTCGCCTCCTCGGGATCTTCGTGGCAGTACACGAAGTCCTGGATCAGCGCCGGCCCCGGCTCGGTGCCGTGCTTCTCGCGGTGCAGGCCGCGCCAGCGTTCCAAAGCCTCGACGTGCGTGGGGAAGTCGTACTGCATGAAGGTCATCATCTGGGCGCCGAGATCGGCGACGGCCGGGATGGAGTCGGGCGACATCGCGACGCCGAACAGCCTGCCGTCCCAGGACCGATCGCCGCGCGGGCGTACGTTGACGCGCGGCTGCGGGTAGAAGGGGCCGTCGTTCTCCACGTAGCCGTTCTCGAGCCCGCGGATGATCATGGCGGCGGCTTCGTCGAACCGGCCGCGGGACTCGTTCATGTCGACCCGGAAACCCTCGTACTCCATTTTGGCCAGGCCGCGGCCCATACCGAACAGCACGCGGCCGCCGGACATGTGGTCGAGCATGGTGACCTTCTCGACCACGCGCAGCGGGTCGTTCCAGGGCAGGATCACCGCGCCGGTGCCGAGTTTGATCCGCGAGGTCTGCCCGGCGAGGTAGGCCATGATCTGGAGGTTGTCCGGGCACATCGAGTAGTCGTCGAAATGGTGTTCGGCGGACCAGACCGAGTCGAAGCCGTACTTCTCGGCGAGCACGCCCATGTTCAGCTCGCGGGTGAACACCTCCTCGTCGGTGATGTTCTCGAACCAGTTCTGGAAGACCAGCAGCATGCCGACGTCCATCGGATTTCCCTTCGGTAGTAGGTGGTTCAGGGCGCCAGGAAGATCGCGCGGGTGTGCTCGGTGTCCAGGAACTCCTTGATGCTCAGGATCTTCCCGTCGCGGACCTCGAACACGAAGTGGTAGAGGTTGTTGTAGACACGGCCGTTGCGCAGTTCCGAATAGGACTCGGTTTCCACGGCGACGCGCGCGCCTTCCGCGGTCCAGGCCTTCGGGGTCAGCCGGATGGCGCCGGAGACGGTCAGCGCGGAGAGCCCGGAGAGCATCTCCCCGAACTCCTGCTTGTTCTTGGTCCCGGAGATGCCCTCCAGGTTCCCGGCCACCCACCAGGTGGCGCTGTCGTCGAGGTAGGACAGGATGGCCGGGACGTCTCCGGTGGAGAAGACCTCCATGAAGGCGGCGACGGTGTCCTTGTTGAGTTCCTCGGCGGTCTTGGGTTCGGTGCCGGCAGTCATCAGCGGATCGCTCCTCGTTGAACGGTGGATGCCGGGTTCGGACGTTAGCCAGGGTTTCCGGCCGTGCGAACGGGTTCTCGCGGCCGCCGTTGGAGGCAGGCACAAACACCCGCGGTCACCGGTGTCCCCCGAAGGTGGCGAGCAGGCCGCCGTCCACGGGCACGGTCGCCCCGGTCATGTAGGTGGACCTGGCCACCGCGACGATCACCTCGGCGATTTCGGGCGCGGTCCCGGTGCGCCCGAAGGGGATGGTGCCGACGATGCGCTCGCGCGCGCGGTCGCTGAGCCCGGCGGTCATGTCGGTGTCCACAAAGCCGGGCACGACGAGGTTCACCCTGATCCCGCGCGGCGCGAGCTCGACGGCCAGCACCTGGGTCAGCCCGGACAGTCCCGCTTTGGCCGAGCCGTAGGCGACGTCGCCGGGGAAGCCGCGGAACCCGACGACCGCGCCGACGTTGACGATGGCCGCGCCCGGCCGCAGCCGGGGTGTCAGCGCGCGGCACACCTCGAACGCGCCGGTGAGGTTGGTGGCCAGGACGTCGTCCCAGGCGGACCGGTCGATGGTGTCGATCCGCCCGCCCCGGTGCACGCCGGCGCCGTTGACGACGACGTCGATCTCGCCGAGTTGTTCGTGGACGGTGTCGAGTCCGCGGCGGATCGAGTCCGGGTCGGTGACGTCGGTCTTCACCTCGAGCACCCGCGGCGGCAGCCCGGATTCCGCGGCCGCCGGGGATCTGGCGAAGGTGGCCACCTGCCCGCCCTCGGCCGCGACCTGTTCGACGACCGCGCGGCCGATGCCGCGGGAACCGCCGGTGACCAGCCACGTGGTCATCGGGCGAGAAACCCGGTGAGCTCGGCGAGGTAGCGCTCGCGGAATTCGAGGAACGGCGCGTGCCCGCAGCCGGGGAACTCCACGAGCGTCGCGTCCGAGCACAGTTCGCGCGCGGCCTTGGCGCCGGAGAAGGGCACGAACCCGTCGTCGGTGCCGTGCAGAGACAGCACCGGGATTTCCAGCGCGCCCAGCGTTTTCCGCTGGTCGATCTCGGCCAGTGACCGCAGCGAGTCGTCGCCGCGGGGCCCCATTTCGAGGAACATGCCCCACATCCAGGCGACGACCTGCTCGCTGACGGGTGCCACGCAGACCGCGTCGGCGACGCCCTTCAAGGTGGTGGCGCGGTCGGTGGCGAGGCCGTCGAGTACGCCCTGGACGTCGTCGAGCGTGCCGCCGTGCGGCCAGCCCGGCGCGGAGGTGTAGCGCGGCGTCGCGCCGCCGGTCAGCACCAGCCCTCCGGCCTGGGAACCCAGGCGCGCCACGGCATCCACGGCGACCGTGCCGCCGAGCGACCAGCCGTTGATCACCGGCCGGCGCAGGTTGAGCCGTTCGCACAGCAACGCCACGTCGGCGCCGAGTGCTTCGATCGAGACGTCGTCGAAGTCGTTGTCCGAGCGCCCGCACGTGCGCTGGTCCAGCAGGACGACTTCGTGGCCCCGCGCGATCAGCGCCGGTGCCACGGTGTCCCAGCAGCGCCCGGTGGCGCCCCAGCCGTGCACCAGCACCACCGGGCGGCCGGCGCCCGAATGGTGCTCGAAGTAGATCCGCCTGCTTCCCTCGACCTCGAGATATGCCATGGTTTCCGCCTTTCTTCCTCGGGTTCAGCGAATCGCGGCGACCTCGTCCCGCAGCGCTCGCGGCACGACCGGCGGCCGGTCGCGGAAGCGCGGGATGACGTGTTCGGCGAACAGTTCCAGTGAGCTGAGCACCTTCTCGTGCGCCAGGCCACCGAAGCGCATCCAGCAGATCAGGTGCTGCAGGCCGGTTTCCTCGTACAGCGTCTCGATTTCGGCGACGAGCCCGTCCGGGTCGCCGACGTAGACGACGCCGCTTTCGCGAAGCCCGTCGAGCGTCAGCCCGCCCGCTTCGTCCGACGCGGCGACCAGCTCCGCGTAGCGTTCGTAGGTGCGGGGCACGCCGGGGCCGCTGGGCACGAGGTCGAGAACGTTGCGGTAGTACCAGGAAAGCGGGCCGGCGGCGTTCTCGACGGCCTGTTCGGTGGTCGTGGCGAGGTGGATCTGCCAGTTCATCGGGAAGTCGAGGGAGAGCGGGTCGCGGCCGCTCGCGATGAGCCCGCGCTTGATGTCCACGACGAGACGGTTCAGCTCGGGCAGCGTCATCAGGGTCGGGGTGACGAGCATGTCGTAGCCCTGCGAGGCGACGAGGCCGAAGGTCTCCGGGCTGATCGACGCGACGTACATCGGCGGGGTCGGGCGTTGCAGCGGGGTGGGTCTGCATTGGACGCCGTCGAGCTGGAAATGCTTGCCGTGGAAGGAGAACGGCTCACCGGCGGGACGGCTCCAGAGCCCGCGGATGATCTCCAGCGCTTCGCCGAACACCTCGCGGCTGACGTCCTGGCGATCGCCGACGCCCATGTTGTGGAACTCGCCGGGCTGGTACCCGCGCCCGGCCCCGAAGTCGAGCCGCCCGCCGGAGAGGACGTCGACCATGGCGTAGTCCTCGGCCACGCGCACCGGCCAGTCGAAGGTCAGGTTGCTGACCGCGATGCCGATCCGCATCCGCTCGGTGCGTTCGGCGATGGCCGCGGCGGCGACCTGCGGGGAGGGCATCGAGCCGTAGTCGCTGCCGTGGTGCTCGGCCAGCCACACTTCGTCGAACCCGAGGTGCTCGGCGTAGCTGACCTGCGCGAGCATTTCGCGGTAGGCGCGCCGGAAGTCGTGGTCGGGGCACTCCAGCACGTAGAAGATCCCGAACCTCATGACGGCCCCCGGGTCTTCTCCCGCAGCGCGCGCTTGTCGATCTTGCCGACGCTCGTGCGGGGCAGGGCGTCGGTGACGAGGATCTGCTCGGGCAGCCACCAGCGGGGCACCCGTTCGTGGAGATCGGCGAGCAGCTCGTCCTCGCCGAGGGGGCGATCCAGTACGACGACCGCGAGCGGGCGTTCCTGCCAGCGTTCGTGCGGGACCGCGATCACGGCGGCCTCGGCCACGGCGGGGTGCGCCAGCAGCGCTTGTTCCAGCGCGACGGAGCTGATCCATTCGCCGCCGCTCTTGATGAGGTCCTTGGCGCGGTCGACGATTTCGAGGTAGCCGTCGGGGTCGATGGTGGCGATGTCCCCGGTGCGCAGCCAGCCGCCGGGGAAGCTTTCGGGGTGCTCGTCGCGGAAGTACGCGGTCGCGACCCACGGCCCGCGGATCAGGAGCTCGCCGGGGGTCTTGCCGTCGTGCGGCTGGTCGCGGCCCTCGTCGTCGACGAGGCGCCAGCGCAGCCCGGGCAGCAGCCTGCCCTGTTTGCGGATGTACCGCCTGCGGGCCGGCGGGTCGCCTTCGGCCGAGGGCAGGGGGCGGGAGAACGTGCCCATCGGGCTGATCTCGGTCATGCCCCAGCCCTGGAACACCGGGACGCCGAGGTCTTCTTCGAGGGTGCGCACGAGGTCGTCGCCGGGCGGGGAGCCGCCGAGGACGAGGGCGCGGAGGCTGCTGAGGTCGGTGCCCGCGGACTGGGCGTGGCGGACGAGGTCGACGGCGACGGTCGGCACCATGCCGGTGTAGGTGACCCGTTCGGCCTCGATGATCGCGGCGATCTCGGCCGGTGCCGGGTGGGGACCGGGCAGCACCTGGTTCGCGCCCGTCATCAGCGCCGCGAACGGGATACCCCAGGCGTTGGCGTGGAACATCGGCACCACGTGCAGCACGGTGTCGCGCTCGCTGATCGCGTGCCCGTCGGCGAGGCACGCGGCGAGCGTGTGGAGATACAGGGAACGGTGGGAGTAGCCGACGCCTTTGGGTGGGCCGGTGGTGCCGGAGGTGTAGCAGAGCGCGGCGAGATCGTTCTCGCCGACGGGCGGGGGACCGGACAGCGGTGTGGCGGAGGCGATCAGGTCTTCGTAACCGGGCCCGTCCGTGGCGATCACGGTCGGGCGCGCCTTCTCGAGCGCGGGCAGCAGGGACGTGTCGGCGAAGACGACGCGGTCGTCGGCGTGGTCGAGGATGTAGGCGATCTCGGCGGGTTCCAGCCGCAGGTTGACCGTGTGCAGCACCGCCCCCGCCAACGGCACGGCGTAGTACAGCTCCAGGTGGCGATGGTGGTTCCAGGCGAGGGTGGCGACCCGATCACCGGGCCGGACACCCAGCTCGCGCAGCGCGCCCGCGAGCCGCGTGACGCGCTCGTAGTACTCGCGGTAGGTCCGGCGTGACGTCCGCCCGCCGTGCTCGTACTGCACGATCTCCTTGCCGGGGAACGTTTCCCGCGCGCGGGCGAGCAGGTCGGTGAGCAGCAGCGGGGTGTTCACCCTGTCACGTCCAGCCGCTGCCGTACCTGGGGCACCACCTTGGTCGCGAGCAGTTCCACGCGCGCGGACCCGCTGTCCACGGGTTCGCCGGGCAGCTGTGCCCAGAAGTGCACGTCCTTGATCTGCGGCCGGTTCCGCAGCAGCGCGGTCAGCTCGTCGACGGCGGTGGCCGGGTCCCACAGCTGGAAGGCGCCGGCCTCCAGGATCTGGCCGGGGTCGGTGAACCGCGGCACGTCATCGGGCGGGCCGAAGGCGCCCCAGGAGATGTAGTTGTTGAGCTGGTAGAGGGCGTGTTCGCCGATGCGGGCCCATTCGCGTTCGGGGTCCTCGGCGATCACGGCCCACTGGCCGGCGTAGATCTCCCCGTCCGCGGCGGACTTCCCGGCTCGCTCCAGAGCGTCCACATAGGACTGGTGGTGGGCGTTCTGGGTGCTGAGGAACCCGTCGCCGATGCGGGCGGCGCGCTCGATCGCCTTGTCCGCCATCGCGCCGACGAGCAGTTTCGGCGGCCGCTCGGGCTGAGGCGTGATCTGCAGGGCGGGCAGCCGGAACCTCTTGCCCTCGAAGGGTTCCGCGGACCCGGACCACGCGCGGCGGATCAGCCCGACGCTCTCTTCGAGCAGGCTCGGCCGGTGCCGCAGATCCCGGTCGAAGGCGGCGAACTCGGGGGCCCAGTAGCCCTGTCCGACGCCGAGGTCGAAGCGGCCGCCGGTCAGCAGCGACACCGTCGCGGCGTCTTCGGCGAGGCGGACGGGGTTGTGCAGGGGGGCGACGATCAGGTTCGTCCCGATCCGCAGGCTCGACGTGCGTTCGCCGATCGCCGCCGCGAGCGTGAACGGCGAGGGGGTGTAGCCGTCGTCGCAGAAGTGGTGCTCGGTCAGCCAGACCGAGCCGAGTCCGAGGCTTTCCGCCCACGCGATCTGGTCCAGCGCCTCGCGGTAGAGGGTGCTGAACGGGCGGTGCCAGCGCGCCGGGTTGCGGAAGTCGTACCAGAGTCCGAAAGTCGGTGCTGTTTCGGTCACGCCGTCTCCTTTGTCGACGTTGCTGCTACCCGGCGAGCGTGCCGCGCGGGCGCAGGGGAACCCAAGCCCCGCGGGCCCGGGTCGTTGTGGAGTCCTACAAAATCCCCGCGGCGGCCGCGGCTTCGTCCAGCAGGGCGGGCACGTCGTGTTCGAGCGCCGCCGCGTACGGGGTGTTCAGTTCGCCCGCGAGGTACTGCGACCAGGCCGCTTCGACGATGGCGGCGAGTTTGAACAGCGCGAGGCACTGGTAGTAGCCGATGGCCTCGACGCCGCGCCCGGTGGCTTCGCGGTAGCGGGCGAGGAGATGTTCTCGCGGCGGGGCGCCCGGCAGGCGGGACACGGCCTGGATCGCGGGCATACCCGGGTGTTCCCGCTCGCCCCAGAACGCGAGCAGCAGCCCGAGGTCGAGCAGCGGGTCGCCGATCGTGGCCATCTCCCAGTCGATCACCGCGAGCAGCCGTGGCTCCCGTGCGGAGAACAGGCAGTTGTCGAGGTGGAAGTCCCCGTGCAGCAAGGCGGGCTCACCGTCGTCGGGCCGGTTGTCGGTGAGCCAGGTGGCGACGCGGTCCAGCATCGGCAGCGGGCGGCGGGCGATACTCTGCCACTGCCGGTACCAGCGGGGGACCTGGCGTTCGAGAAACCGTTCGGGGCGGCCGAAATCGCCGAGCCCGGCGGCTCGCCAGTCGACGCGGTGGACCGCGGCGAGCGCGTCGACGACTTCGTCCGCGAGCCGCGTGAGATCGCGAGGGCCGTAGGTTCCGGGCAGCTCGCTGGTGATCGACACCGCGTCCGGCACGTGTTCCATCACCAGGAACGGCGGGTCCTCGGACAACGCGATCGGCCGGGGCGCGGCGACTTCGGTATCGGCGAGAGCGGTCAGGAGCCGGTGTTCCCTGGAGACGCTGTGCGCCGACGCCGACAAGGCGTGGGGCGGCGGCCTGCGCAGGACGTAGCTGGCGTCGGCGCAGGTGAGCAGGCAGGTCTCGTTCGAGTTCCCGCCGGTGAGGGGGCGCAGCTCCCACGGCCCGGGCCGGCCGGTGTGCGCCGTGAGCCAGTCCAGGTCGAGCGCGGCCGTCACTGCGCGGCCACCGCGAGTTCGAGATGGCCGCGGAACCGTTCGAGCGCGGCCTCGCGGCGGGTGGGGATGTGCTCGGACGGGACTTCGCGCGCGGTGTAGTCCTTGAGCAGCCTGCGCGCGACGCTCACGCGGTGCACCTCGTCCGGGCCGTCGTAGATCCGCGCCGCGCGGGCCCAGCGGTACATCTGCTCCAGCGGCATGTCCGTGGAGAACCCCAGTGAGCCGTGCACCTGGATGGCGCGGTCGATCACGTCGTGGAGCACGGTCGCGCCGTGGTACTTGATCATCGCGATGTCCGTGCGGGCGGCCTTCGCGCCCACCTGGTCGATCTTCCACGCGGTCTGCAGGGTCAGCAGCCGCGCGGACTCGATCGCCGCGGCGGAGTCGGCGACCCAGTTCTGCACGGTCTGTTTTTCCGAAAGCAGGCTGCCGTGCACGTCGATGCTGACGGCGCGCTCGCACAGCATGTCGAACGCGCGGCGGCAGACGCCGATCCAGCGCATGCAGTGGTGGATGCGGCCGGGGCCGAGCCGGTGCTGCGCCAGCGCGAACGCCTCACCGCGCGTGCCGAGCAGGTTCTCCGCGGGCACGCGCACGTCGTCGTAGCCGACCTCGCAGTGCGACCACACGGGATTGCGGTGCTCGGGGTCGTTCATCAGGCCGATCTCGCGGGTGGTGATGCCGGGGACGCTCGTCGGCACGATGAGCATCGACATCCGCCGGTGCGGGGCGGCGCCGGGTTCGGTGACGGCCATGACGATGTGGAAGTCGGCGCGGGAAGCGTTGCCCACGAACCATTTTCGGCCGTTGAGCACCCATTCGTCCCCGTCGAGGCGGGCGGAGGTGGTGAACTGGCGGGGGTCGGACCCGGTGCCCTGTTCGGTCATCGAGAACGCGCTGAGCAGGGTGCCGTCGAGCAGCGGGTGCATCCAGCGGGCGCGCTGGTCCTCGGTGCCCGCGACCGCCAGCAGCTCGGCGTTGCCGGAGTCCGGGGCCTGGCACCCGAACACGTACGAGGCGAGTTCGGTGGTGCCGAGGATCTCGTGCAGGAGCCCGAGGCGCAGCTGCCCGTAGCCCTGGCCGCCGAGTTCGGGACCGAGGTGCGCCGCCCACAGCCCCTGGTCTTTGACCTGCCGCTGCAGCGGCGCCGCGAGCCGGCGGAACCCGGCGTGGTCGAGGTCGAGCACCTCGAGCGGGTAGATCTCCTCCCGGACGAAGTCGCGCGCCCAGTCCAGTTTCGCCGCGAACTCGGGCTCGGTGGAGAAGTCCCAGGTCATCAGCCGCCCTCTCGATGCCGCCCCGCGTCACGGAGCTCCGACGCTTGCGGCTCGAACGCTAAAAGCCCCAGCAGCGCGACGGCCAGCGCCGGCGAGTGGGTGCTTTGTGGGATTCCACAGTGCTTCAGGTGTTCTTGGCCCTGGTGATGGCTTCAGTGGCGGTCGGTCGCGCGGGCGAGGTCGTTCGGGTCACCGTGCACGTGGACCTCGCCGATGTGGTCTTTGCGCCAGTCGCTCATGATCCGGTTGAAAGCGTCGCGCTGGTCGTCTTCGGTCGCGGAGTAGCTCTTCGCGGCCTTCTCCACCTCACGTGCGGCCACGATGTAGCGGCCGGTCGTGGTGCTGAGGAAGCCCTTGAGCTGGTTGCGTACGTCGATCAGGGCCTTGTCGCCTTCGGTGTGGCTGCCGTCTTCGCCTGCCAGGTCCTGGTCGGCGTCGTCGGTTTCGTTCACGAGCGTGGTGACTCCGTCGTAGGCGTTCCCCGCGTCAAAACACGCCTTGCTGATTCCGAGAATGGTGTCCACGTTCGCGGTGTAGCCGCCGCCCTTACCCGGCTTGGCGTGGTCGCCTTCGGGGTTTTTCCCGGTGAGGTCGAACAATTCCAGGTCGGCGCTCTTGATACTGTCGATCGTGGCCCGCAGCTGCTTCACCTTCTGCAGGTAGGCCTCCTCCATCTCGGCGAGTTTCGTCTTCAGCTCATCGATCTTGCCGCTGAGTGTCCTGACGATTTCCTCGACCTCTTCCGTGTAAGAAATCGTCGACGTCGACGGGAACAGCTTTCCCCCCAGCCACCCTGCCAGCGACAAGGATGCTCCCACGACGCCCCCGATGCCCGCGGTCTCCACCGCCGAATACACGCCGACAGCGGCCCCGAGCCCGCCCAGGTCGTCCCAGAACTCCCGGAGATCCGTCTTGGTCACGGCTGTCTCGCCGCAGGCCTTGGTCGCCGACTGCGCGGAATACAGCGTGTTGTTGCGGCATTTTTGAATGATCGCCCCGCGCATCGCGTAAAGATTCGCCACCGAACCGATGATGAGGGACTGGTTGTCGAAAGTGGGCACGCACGTCTTGAAGAATCCGTCCTTCGCGTGGTCGGCGCCCAAGCCGGTCCAGCCGGCCCAGAAGTCGTTGTCCTGGTCGCGCTCGCCCGAGAGGGAGTTGACGATGTTGATCAGGTCGTTGTCGTCGGCTGGCTGGAACCCCGGCTGGGCCGCCTGAGTGGGCGTGCGGTTGAGGCCCAGCCGACGGCCGGCGGTGAGGAGCGCGTCGTGGGCTTCCTGCAGTTTGTGCTGGTCGTGGGCGTCGAACAAGGGCATCTTGAAGTAGATGGCATCTCGCTCGCCGTAAGCCCACTGGTCGATCAGCTTCAGGTTGTCGCCGATGCCGCACCTGATGTGCGGTGGCACCTTGACGAGGCCACCCCCGTCGGCCGGAGTGCCGGGAACCTCGACCGTCTTGCCGTTCGTGCCGGTGTCGCCTTCGCACCGCACCGCGGACAGAGGCCCCTTCTGTCCGCCATCGACCCACTTGATGTACTTGCAGTCACCGAACACGATGTGGCAGCGCGCTGCTTTGGTGTGTGCGTCCCAGAGCTGCTGATCTGTCGGTGAGCCCTCACGCACGATGTACGTCGGGTAGTCGTAATCGTCGTTCTTGATCGCGTCGACGTATTTCTCGCGCCACCTCTTGGTCAGCGCGGCATGGAAGTCGTTCATCGCGACTGCCAGCGTGTGCGCGAAGTGGGTGTCGTAGATCGGTGAATTGGTGGGGCTCACTGGCCGCGTCCTTCCTGTGCGTGCACCTCGCGATCTGACGTGCCTGCGCCACGCGACGTTCCCAGTCCCTCCGGGCTATTGTGGTCGTGGTCCGATTTTCGGGTTTTTCCCGTTTACCGGGCGGGATCGGGGCGCTCCGTCGCGCGATGCGCCAGAGCGGATCACCAGTCGGTTATCCGCCAGGTTTCGGGCAGTGTCTCTTCCGACACCGGCTCATCGTCCGAGGCGGACCGGCGCGCCGGCGGGCGCCTTGTCCGGGGCGTGTGGCCGAGTGCGCCGGCCATCTCCTCGACCAGGCTTTCCACTTCCGCCGGCCGTGCCCAGGCCGCTGCCTTCGTGCGCAGTTCGGTGGCGATTTCCTGCTGCTGCTGGCGAAATGCCAGGTCCGACTCGGACGAACGACGGTCTCGCCCGGCAGCCCGAGGCCCATCGTCGGTCATGCCGACTCCCTTATTCGTGTGCGACGACTCCTCGGCACACTAACGCGGTACGTGGGCCGGCGTGCTGTTATCGAAATGATTCCGGGAATTCCGGTTCTCGTGGACGCGACGCGGGGCACGCTTGGTACCGGGCGAGTCAGTCCTGGACGAGGCGTTCGAGAATCGCCATCGCGGCGATCACCGTCTTCCGCTCGTCCTCGGTGCACCGGTCCTCGAGCTGCCCGGCGAGCCACTCGTCCCGGGCCCGCCTGCCTTCCGCGACCTGCTGGGTACCGGCCGCGGTGAGCACGATCAGCTGGCGGCGCCCGTCGGTGGGGTCCGGGCGCCGCTCCACCAGGCCGCGCTCGGCGAGCGGCGCCACCGTCGCCGTCATCGACTGGTGCCGGACTCCTTCGATGGCGGCCAGCTCGCTGATCGTCAACCCCTCGTCGCGGGACAAGCGGGCGAGCACGGACGCCTGCGAGAACGTGAGGTCCTCGGCGTCGGAAGCGCCGAGGATGCGGCGCCGCAACCGGCCCAGCACGGCACGGACCGCTTGGGAGGCCTGCACGGCCGATCGCGAAATGCTCATGCCGCCAGGCTAAGACCGGCAGGGCCCACTGTCCAGTTAGGACTGCGCAGTGTGGCCTGCCGATCACGTCGCGGCGCGCACCACGCTCCCGGCCAGTTCGGTGAGGCGGTCCCGGTCCCGGGCGCTGAGGTTCGCGGTGAGCGCGCGGACCCGGCGGCCGACTTCGCCCGCGTTCTCCGCGATGAGCCGTTTTCCTTCGGCGGTCAGGGAAACCAGCACCGCCCGCCCGTCGTGTTCAGCGGGCCCGTCGTGCTCAGGCCGTGCCCGCCGACCACGCCGGATTCACTCGGCCCGAGCAGGTTCTTGTTCGCCGTCTGGGCGGCGTTGGCCTGGTCGACGAGCTGGCGGCCGGTGCTGTTCATGGCGCCGGGTTCCATTTGCAGGTCTGGCTCGGTACCCCAAGGGGCGTTCCGGGAGGGGCGTCGACGCCGTCGGCCGCATCGGCGACGGAGAGCTCCTCTACTTCGTCGCGCTGGACGACGTCATGGGCACGATGGCCGAAAAAGCCGTCGTCGACAGACGCCGCACGCGTGATCGCCGCCGGGCGCGCGCCCGAACGCCTCGAACTCGTGAAACGGCTCGGCGCGGACGAAATCGTGAACCTCGCAGACGGCGCCGAGGCCCTCGGGCGTGCGGCGGCGGACGTCGACGTGGTGCTCGACTACCTGTGGGGAGAGCTGACGGAGCAGGCGATGCCCGCGCTCCTCAAAGCCCGCGCCGACCGCTCGAAACCCCTGACGTGGACGCAGATCGGCTCGATGGCGGGCACGGAGCTCACGCTGCCGTCGTTCCTCCTGCGGGCGGGCGCGCTGAACATCCTGGGCAGCGGGCAGGGTTCGGTGACCACGGCCGGAATCGTCGCCGAGCTCCCGGCGCTGGCGGCCGAGATCGCGCGGGGCACCTTCGCCGTCGAACCGGTGCCGTTCCCGCTGAGCGAGGCCGAAAAGGCCTGGCAGGCCACGGTTTCTCCCGGGCAGCGCATCGTGCTCACCGGTTCCGCCTGAGGAATTCCGGTACCCACCACCGCGTCCGCCCGGGCACAATCACCCGATGACCCTCGATCTGCGCGTCTGCTTCCTCGGCGACTCGTTCGTCGCCGGCGTCGGCGATCCGGAGTACCGGGGCTGGGCCGGTCGCGTCGCCGCCCGCACCGGGCAGCCGCTGACCTGCTACAACCTCGGCGTCCGCCGCGAGACCAGCGAGGACGTCCGGGCGCGGTGGCGGGCCGAATGCGCCCCACGGCTGCGCGGCGAAGTCAACGCGCTCGTCCTGTCCTTCGGCGTCAACGACACCCTCCAGGGCCTTCCCCCGGAGACCACGGTGGCGAACCTCGTGGCGATGCTGGGGGAGTGGCCCACTCTCGTCGTGGGCCCGCCGCCGATCGCCGACGACGAGCAGAACCGCCGCATCGCGGCGCTCGGCCAGGCACTTCGCGCCGCTTGCGCCGAGCGGACGACACCGTACGTGGACGTCTTCGGACCGTTGCGGGACACCAAGAGCTGGATGCGCGAGGTGGAAGCCGGTGACGGCGCGCACCCGGCAGCCGACGGGTACGCGGCATACGCCGAACTCGTTCATCCACAATGGACCACCTGGCTCGCGAGCCTCAGCCCACATTGAGGTCCCGGGCGAGCGCCCGCAGTGGACGGTTGTCAGGATGCCGAGCTGGTGGCCGACCGCTTGGCGCGGCTGGGGAGCGCATCGTTCCTCCTCCGTGCGGCCGCCCCCGCGATCCGTGACATGGAGCCGATGCGGCGCGCGACACGCTCAGCCGAACATCCTCCGCGCCCGTTCGATCAGGGCGCGCGCGGCCGGGCTGTTCGGCCCCGTCCCGCGCCACGCCAGCGCGAGCCCGCCCCGCAGCTTGGGGCGAGTGATCGTCAGCGGGTGCAGCTCCGGCGAGGACCGGGCGATCGAATCGGGCAGGATCGCCACCCCCAGGCCCCGCGCGGCGAGCTTCGCCAGCATCGGCGGCGCCCCGGCCTCGAACGCGATCCGCGGCCGGAACCCGGCGGCCGCGCAGGCGTGGTCCAGGTGCGAACGGATCCCGCTGCCCGATGGGAGGCTGATCAGCGGCCGGTCCCGCAACCCGGTCAGTGGCACGGAATCCCGCTCGGCGAGCTCGTGCCCGCGACTCACCGCGGCGGTGATCGACTCCTCGACCACGACCAGGATTTCCAGCTCCGGCAAGCGTTCCGCGCCGAGCGCGAGCAGCGCCGCGTCGAGCGAACCGTCCCGCAGCCCGGCGACCAGCTGATCGGAATTGCCCTCGGTCAGCGTGATCTCCACGCCCGGATGGTCGTCGTGGAACTCCGCCAGCAGCCCGGGCAGGTCCACGTTGTGCGAGGTCACCATGCCCACCGCGACATGCCCGCGGACCAGCCCGGTCAGCTCCTCCACCGTGCGCCGAGCTCCGTCCACCGCGGCCAGCGCGGCGCGCGCGTAGGGGAGTACGGCGGCGCCCGCCTCCGTGAGCCGCACCGTCCGCCCCGACCGGTCGAGCAGCTCCTGGCCCAGCTCCCGCTCCAGCCGCCTGATTTGCGCGCTCACCCCCGGCTGCGCCACGTGGACCTTCTCCGCGGCCCGCGTGAAGTTGGCTTCCTCGGCCACGGTGACGAAGTATTCGAGCTGCCGCAGTTCCATAACCGTTGATTCTAGTAAGCAGCACAACCAGCTCTTGGACTTCTGGTCGCGGGCGAGCCAGGCTGGACTCATGACGAACTCAGCGAAAACCCCGGAAGACCTCGCCCGCCTCTTCGTCGAGCGCGCCAACGCCCGCGACGCCGAAGGAATCGCCGCCCTGTACGAGCCGGACGCCATGCTCGCCTACCCGCCCGGCTCGGAGACCGTCGGCCGTGACGCCATCCGCGCCGCGATGGAGAAGATGTTCGCCCACAACACCACTGCCGAGTTCACGGTCGAAGAAGCGCTGCCCACCGTTTACCACGGCGAGCTCGCGCTGACCTCCACCAAACCGGCCGACAACACCGGCGGCCGCGTCCAGGTCGCCCGCCGCCAGGCGGACGGCAGCTGGCTGCGGATCATCGACCGCCCCGAGATCCGGAGCTGACATGCGCGTCCTCATCGCCGGGGCCGGCATCGGCGGGCTGACCGCCGCGCTGAGCCTGCATGCCGCCGGCATCGAAGCCGAGGTGCTCGACGCCGCGAGCGAAATCCGCCCGCTGGGGGTCGGGATCAACCTGCTCCCGCACGCGGTCGGCGAGCTCATCGCGCTCGGCCTCGGCGACGAGCTCGCCGCCATCGGCGTCGCCACCGCCGAAAACGTCTACTGCGACCACACAGGACACGACCTGTTCGCCGAACCCCGGGGGCTCGCTGGCGGCTACCGATGGCCGCAGTACTCCGTGCACCGCGGCCGCCTGCAGCTGATGCTCCTCGCCGCCGCACGCGAACGCGGCATCCCGGTCCGCACCGGCATCCGCGTCGACGGCTTCGACCAGGACGCCGACAGCGTCCGGGCCGCGGGCACCGAAGCGGACATCCTCGTCGGCGCGGACGGCCTCCACTCGGCGATCCGCGCGCGACTCCACCCCGGCGAAGGACCCCTGCACTGGTCCGGGGTCCGGATGTGGCGCGGTACCAGCGAAACCGGCCCGTTCCGCACCGGCCGCACCATGATCATCGCCCGCGGGCCCGGCGACGCCGAACTCATCGCCTATCCGATCGGCCCGGCCACGATCAACTGGGTCGCCCTCCTGCCCGTCGCCCCACCGGGCCCGCTGCCCGGCGACGCCGACTGGAACGCGCCCGGCAGCGCCGAGGACCTCCTCCCGCATTTCGGCTGGGACCTCGGCTGGCTCGACGTGCCGCGGCTCATCACGAGCAGCGAGCGCGTCTTCACCTATCCGATGGTCGACCGCGACCCGCTCCCGCACTGGGGCCACGGCCGGGTCACCCTGCTCGGCGACGCCGCCCACCCGATGTACCCGGTCGGCGCGAACGGCGCCTCGCAGGCCATCGTCGACGCCCGTGCCCTCGCGCTCAACGCCGGAAACCTTGCGGCCTATGAGAAAACCCGGCTACCCGAGACCGCCGACGTGATCCGCGCGAACCGCGAGATGCAACGCACCGGGCACGCGCGCGACGCGGCCGAACTCGCCCACATCACCGGCACCTACCGGCGCAAGACCCGCGCGGGGTAGAAACGAGGACATGGAGGACGTGGTCGAACACCGCTACGGCGCCCGCGACACCCGGCTCGTGGCCGCGTCCTTCCGCACGCACCACTTCGTCCCGCACGCCCACAGCGAGTACGCCATCGCGGCCATCTCACGCGGCGTCGAGGACGTCCGCTACCGCGGCGCCACCGAACACGCGCCCGCGGGCAGCCTCCTCCTGCTCGACGCCGACACCCTCCACGCGGGCCGCCCCGGCGTCGACGAAGGCTGGGACTACCGCGTGTTCTACGTGCCCCCATCGCTGCTGGAAGAGCTCGCCGGGCACCGGCCCACGTTCCCGGACCCGGTCCCGCACGACCCGGCACTGGCTGCCCGCCTGCTGCGCTTGCACCGTCGTGCCGACCCGGAAAGCCTTGCCGCGCAAGAAGAATTCGCCACGGTGTGCCTGGAGCTGATCCGCCGGTACACCCGCGGCAGGATCAACCCGGCGCCGCCGCTGCACGTCCGCAAGATCCAGCAGCACCTCGCGGCCGACCTCCAGCACACCCCGAGCCTCGACGAACTCGCCACCGTCGCCGGCCTGCCGCGCTTCCGGCTGTTGCGCGCCTTCCGCCGCGACACCGGCATCACCCCGCACGGCTATCTCCTGCAGCTGCGCCTGCGACGCGCCCAGCAACTCCTCACCGCCGGGCACACCGTCGCCCGCGCCGCGACCGAAAGCGGCTTCTACGACCAGGCCCATCTGCACCGCCACTTCCGCCGCACGTTCGGCGCCACACCGGGCCGCTTCGCGCGCAACGACGTACAAGACCGGCGCCACCCACCGGCCTAATCTGTCCGATGTGGACGAATACACCAGCCCTGAATTTCCGCGCAGCGCCCTGCTGACCATCGACCTGCAGCGCGACTGGGTCGCTGCCGTCCCGGGCACACCCGCAGTGCTGCCCGCGGTGCGGCGACTGACGCAGGCGTACCGCGACGCGGGCAGGCCGGTCGTGCACGTCGTGCGGCTGTATCTGCCCGACGGCAGCAACGCCGACCTGTCCCGGCGCTCCTTGCGCGGTAAGGCAAACCCGCACACGCCGGGTTCCCAGCTCGCCGACGGGCTCGGCGGTGAGCTCGACCCCGACCTGCTCCTGAGCGGGCAACTGCAGCAGACCGGGCCGGCGGAACACGTCCTGTACAAACCGCGTTGGAGCGCCTTTTTCCGCACCAGCCTGCTGGACCACCTGGCCGGACAGGACGTGAGCACTGTGGTCGTCGCCGGTTGCAACTACCCGAACTGCCCCCGCGCCACGCTCGTCGACGCCACCGAACGCGACCTCCGCACCGCGGCCGTGCGCGACGCGATCTCCGGCTGGACCGAGGACGCCGACCGGGAACTGCCCGGCCTCGGCATCGCCTGCCTCGACGCCGCCGACGTCATCGACGCCGTTCGGCCCGCGCGGCCCAGCGCCCCTCTTCCCGCGCGATCCGCACCGGATGGTCGAAGCACTTCGTGACGTTGTCGCTGGTCAGAACCTCGTCCACGGGACCCGTCGCCAGCGCCCGGCCTTCGCGCAGCAACAAGGCATGCGTGGTCGACTCCGGCAGCTCCTCGAGGTGGTGCGTCACGAGCACCGTCGCCAGCTCCGGGTTCTGCTCACGCAGGAAGTCCAGGCTCGTCAGCAACTGCTCCCGCGCGGCGAGGTCCAGTCCGGTGGCCGGCTCGTCCAGCAACAGCAAGCGCGGCTTTGGCATCAGTGCCCGCGCGATCAGGGCGCGACCGCGTTCGCCCTGGGACAGGATCGTCCACCGCGCGTCCCGGCGCGACGTGAGCCCGAGCAGGTCGATCAGCTGGTCGGCCTGCGAGACCTGCTCCGCGGTCGGCGTCCAGCGGGGGACCGGCTCGGTGGTGTTCGTCAGCCCGGTCAGCACGACGTCGCGCACGCGCAGGGGAGTGGTGAGGGGATGGCGGGGGTCGACGTGCCCGACGTAGGTCCGCAGTTCGCGCATGTCGACGCGCCCGAGCCGGTGCCCGAGCACCTCGACGTGCCCGCGCGTGGGATGCGTACGCGCGCCGAGCAGGCTCAGCAGCGTGCTCTTGCCCGCGCCGTTTCCGCCCAGCAGAGCCCAATGCTCGCCGCGGTGCACGGTCAGGGATACCGACTGCAGCAGGTAGTTCCCGCCGCGCACGAGGTCGACTTCGTACGCCGCGAGCACCGGCCCGGTGCTCGCGGGGATCGCGGTGCTCACTGGGCCACCGCCTCCCGCACGCCGGAAAGCACCGTTTCGAGATTGTCCACAGTGGCCTTGACGGCCGCGTCGGAGTCACCGCGCTCCAGCGCGCCGAGCAGATCGGCGTGGGCGCAGGACACGTCCGGCAGTCCGGTCTCGTGCCGCACCATCTCGATCAGCGTCTCCCGCAGCAGGGGGAGCGCGGCGAGGAAAAGGTTGAGCAGCAACGCGTTCCCGGACAATTCGACGATCGCCCGGTGGAACTCCAGGTCGGCGTCGACGAACATGGCAGGCCCGTCCTCTTGGCGTTCCTGCCGCTTGCGCAGCCCGGCACGCAGCCGCTCGATGTCCTCGGGACGCACGCGGTGCGCGGCGAGCCTCGCCGCCTCGACCTCCAGCGCGCGCCGCACCTCGTACACCTCCAGCAACCGCGCCCGGCGCAGGAGCTGGCCGACTTCACCGGACTCCGCGGGCGCTTCGGCGACGAACGTGCCCGAACCGTGGCGCACGTCGAGCAGCCCGTCCCGCGCGAGAAGCCGCACCGCTTCGCGCACCGACGAGCGCCCGACGCCCAGCTCAGCCGCCAGCGCCACCTCGTTCGGCAACCGTTCGCCGGGCTTCCATTCCTTGCGCCGCAACCGTTCCCGCAACAGGCTCTCGACCTGCGGGACCACCCGGCCGTGCCGTAGTTCGCCCATGGCGGGGAACCGTAACACAGGTCATCAGACGTCTGAGGACTGCGTCCGGTTCGTCGACCAGACAAGGAACGCGCAGGCGGCGAAGGTCGCGCCGAGGATGCTGGAGCCTGCCCAGCCTGCGTGGGCGAACACCGTGGTCGTGGCGGTGGCGCCGACCGCCGAGCCGAGGGAGTAGAAGAGCATGTAGCCGCCGATGACAGTGCTGGTGCGGTCCGGATGCCTTGTGGTGAGCAGGTGCTGGTTGCTCACGTGCACGGCCTGCACGGCGAAGTCGAGTACGACCACACCAAGCACGACGAGCCACAGCGACCAGGACGCCTGCCCGGTGGCGAGCCACGAGACGACGAGGAGCGCGAGCGCCCCGCCAGTGACGGCGTTCGCGAACCCGGAGTCGGCCCAGCGCCCCGCCCTCGCCGCGCCGAGCGCACCGGCCAGGCCTGCGAAACCGAAGAGGCCGATCTGGGCCGGACTGAACTCCCATGGCGCGGTGGCGAGGGGGAGTGCAAGCCCGCTCCACAGCGTGCCGAACGACGCGAACAGGAAGAACGCGATCAGCCCGCGCGAGAGGAACAGGCGCTCGCGGAACAGCTCGCCGAGTGATGCCGGCACCTGCCGGCAGGGAGTGCGATCGGGACGCGGATCGGGCGGCAGCATCCGGAAAACGAGGCACGCCAACACCGTCATGAGCAAGGCGAGCGCGACGTACACGCTGCGCCAGCCCCACAGTGCGGCCAGCGCGCCGGCCGCGATCCGTGCCCCGAGAATGCCGACGACGACGCCCGACGTCACCGCGCCGAGGTTGCGGCCCCGTTCTTCCGGCGTGGACAAGGCCGCGGCGAAGGCGACTGTCGTCTGGACGACCACGGCGAACAGGCCCGCGGCGGCCAACCCGGCGAGCAGCATCCAGGTTCCGGTGGCTGCCGCGGCCAGGAACGCGCCCACCGCGGCCAGCAGGAGGTGCCCGGCGATGAGCTTGCGTCTGTCCATCAGGTCGCCGAGCGGGACGAGAACCGCCAGTCCCGCAAGGTAGCCGAGCTGCCCGGCCGCGACGATCCAGCCGAGGTGGGCAGCCGGCACGTGCAGATCGGTCCCGATCTCGGCGAGCACGGGCTGCGCGGCGTAAACGCACGCGACGGCGACGGCGCAGACCGCCGCGAACAACGTTCTCCGGCCGGTGGTCAGCGTCATGCACACCTTCTCGACTGAGTAGCAGTTTGCAACTGATTCGACCGTACGGCAGAATGGTTTCAAACAGCAACTCATTGGAGGGGGAGTCGTGGTCAGCACCGAGGAGGTGGCCTGGACCGACCCGGAGTGCCCAGTGGCGCGGGCGTTGGACCTGATCGGGGATCGTTGGAGCCTGCTGATCGTGCGCGACGCGATGGACGGGGCGCGGGCTTTCACGGATTTCCAGCAGCGCACGGGGATCGCGCGGAACATTCTCACCGACCGGCTCCGCCGGCTGGTCGAGCGGGGCATCCTCGGCAGACAGGCCGCGCCGACGGGGAAGCGCCAGGTTTATGCCCTCACGGCGGACGGGCGGGATCTGTTCACGGTCGTCGTCGCGCTGCGGCAGTGGGGAGAACGCCACGCCTTCTCGCGCGGCGAGCCACATTCCACCCTGGTCGACGAGCACGGCTCCCGGCTGCCGCCGCTGCGGCCGCTCGATTCGCGTGGGGAGGTCGTCAACGTGGACACGACGTCGGTCCGCAAGGCGCGCACGAGGTGACACCCATGCCGGACAGGAGTACTCGCGTGTCCAGGAGAGGACCACTCCCACCCGCCGGCTCCGCTACTTAACATAATGTACATTATCGGCACTTACGGATAACGCCGGGACGATGCTGAGAGAAGCATCCTGAGAGCGTTTTCCGGACAGCTCCAGGACCGCTCCGGAACAACACCGCGACAACACAGCCACGTCAGCGCAGCTGCTCCAAGTCTCGCGCGCTGTGGGCCAGCTCTTGTGCCATCCGCCGCAACTCGTCCGCCGTCGCGCCGTCGTCGGCGGCCGTCACGACATCCTCCGCCGCGCACCGCAGCTGGAACAGCTTGTCCTGCAAAGCCGACAGCTCACTGTCCGACAGCACGACCGAATCCTCCGGCAGACCACTGCGCTGCACCGCGGCCCGCCGCTCGTACGCCCGCTGCCGGCACGACTGCCCGCAGTACCGCCGCCGGCGCCCCTTCGTCACTTCCTGCTGCTCCAGGCGCCGCCCACACCAGCCACAATGCTGCGGCGGCGCGGTGCGCCTGATCCCCTCCAAAACGTCACTTGACGTTTTACGTGCGTCGCTCACCCGCAAGACCCTAACGGGCAACCGAGCGCTCATGCCCCGGCCACGCCGATACCGCACACTGGTCGGGTGCGAACCGACCACCCGTACCTCTCCGGACCCTTTCCCCGCGCCTTCGCCCACCGCGGGTGGCACGTGGACGAGCTGGACGGCATGGAGAACTCGCTGTCCTCGTTCCGCCGCGCCGTCGCCGAGGGCTACCAGTATCTCGAGACGGACGTGCACGCGACGTCCGACGGCGTTGTCGTCGTGCACCATGACGCACGCCTGGACCGCACCACCGACAAGGTGGGCCTGATCGGCAAGCAGACCTGGCGGACGGTCTCGCAGGCCAAAATAGACGGCCGGGAACCGTTGGCGCGCCTGGAAGATCTCCTCGAAGAGCTCCCTGAGGCCCGGTTCAACGTGGACGTGAAATCGGCGCGCGCGGTCGCCCCGTTCGTCGACGTGATCGAGCGGATGGGCGCCCACGACAGGGTCGCGGCCGCGTCCTTCTCCGACGCGCGCCTGGCCCGGCTCCGCCGGCTGGCCGGGCCGAAGCTGCTCACCGCGATGGGCCCGCGGTCGGTCGCCGTGCTGTGGGGCAACGGCTGGACTCCCTTGCTGCGCCTGGATTTCCTGCATCGCGGCGCGATGGCCCAGGTGCCGGTCGACCAGGGCCGCCTCACCGTCGTGACGAGCAGCTTCGTGCGCGCGGCCGAGCGGGCGGGCGTCGAGGTCCACACGTGGACGATCAACGACCAGGCCGAGATGCGGCGTCTGCTGGACCTCGGTGTGCACGGGATCGTCACCGACCGGCCGGACCTGCTGCGCGACGTGCTCAAGGAACGCGGCGCCTGGCCCGCCTGATCATCGCGGCGGCTGGCCGTTCCAGGCCGCGTCCCACGTCTTGGGGCCGAGCCTGCCGGAGTCGTTGATCGCGTTGGCGCGCTGGAGATCGAGCACGGCCTGCTTGGTCTTGTCGTAGTAGCAGCCGGTGCCGTCGAACGCGTAGCCGAAGGCGTTCATCCGGAGCTGGAACGTCTTGAGCGACGGGGCGCAGTCGCCGTAGGCGTAAACGACGCCGGGCCACGCCGGTTTCCCGGAGGCAGGGGTACCGTTGCCGCCGATGTAGGCGGATTCGGCGTAGGTGGGGATCCGTTTGCTGCGCGCGTCACCGTCGCTGCGCAGGGCGAGCATGCCGGCGCACTCCCACGGCTGCCAGCCGCGCATGCGGTACAGGTAGAGCGCGCGGTAGTCCTGTTCGGCGGGGCTCGCCTGGTCCGGCCGCCCCGTGCCGCCGACGCTGCGCCAGGTCGGCAGGTCGAACTGGTAGGCGCCGTAGTACCCGTTACCGGTGTTGATGCCGTAGCGGTTGCTGGATTCGCACGTCCGGAGCTTGAGCCACGTCGAGGCCGTGGGGTCGGCCGAGGCCGCGGTGCTGGTGGCGATCTGGATGCCTCCGGCGAGGATGGCGATCACCAGCACCCGGATGCCCAGGCGGAACACGGGTCTGAGCCGGTGTTTGATCATGCGAGCACACTAAGGACCCGCATCACCTGCCACAACCTTCACATCCAACCCAACAGCATCACATGCACCAGCCCGGGTGATCGGCACCGACACGCCGAACCCGTCGTCGCGCCGCGAAAACCGCCGCTCCCCCGGCCGCGGCACGCGGAGCGGTGCTCTCCCGGCAAATCACCCGATCAAGGGAGAGATAGGGTCGGGCGTCGTGACCTCGATATCCGAGCTGCCGGGCGAAGATCCCGACCCGACCGACGCGTTGTCGTCCGTGCCCGGTCCGGCCGCCCGCCGCGCGCCCGTGCGCGGGATGCTGCGTTTCTGCTACGGGCCGATGGACTGCGGGAAATCGACGCTGGCGCTGCAGATCGACCACAACCACGCGCGGCAGGGCCGGCGCGGGCTGCTGCTGGTGCGGCACGACCGGTCCGGCGAGCCGCAGATCAGCAGCCGCATCGGGATCACTCGCCAGGCACTTGAAGTTCACGCGGGCACGGACGTGCGGAAGCTGATCCGGGAGCAGTGGATCGCCGGGCGGCACGTGGACTACCTGATCGTCGACGAGGCCCAGTTCCTCTCCCCCGCGCAGGTCGAGCAGCTCGCCGAGCTGGCCGACGAGGTGCAGATCGACGTGTACTGCTTCGGGATCGCGACCGATTTCCAGAGCCACCTGTTCCCCGGCGCCCGGCGGCTGTTCGAGCTCGCCGACGAGCTGCAGCCGGTCCAGGTCGAGGTGCTGTGCTGGTGTGGCGCGCCGGGGCGGTTCAACGCACGGGTGAGCGACGGGGAGGTCCTCCGCGAGGGGGATACGGTCGTCGTGGCGGACACCGGGCCGGGTGTATTTGAATCCACAACTTCATTACAGCCGGAGGCAAATTCCACTACGTTGCGTTATCAAGTATTGTGCCGCCGCCATTACCGTCTTGGCGATCTTGGACCGGCTGCCGGGAAGCGGGGACAGCTGCGCCTTACTTGAACGTCGTTAGCTACCGGAAATGCCGTCAGCTGATAGCCCGACTGGGGGATTATCCCAAGAAGCAGGGCTAAAACGCGTCACGGAGCGACGCGTACGGTGTCCCTCTGGTGGAAGCTGTTGCCGAGGGGTGGGACAGCTCATCGTGAGCGACGACATGTTCTCCGGGGAATTCCTGGGGCACGTTCTGTCGTTGCATAGGGTGAGCACCACTCTGGCTCTAACCGCAGAGCCGACTGAAAGGACGTCATCATGGCCGACCGTGTACTCCGTGGAAGCCGGCTAGGAGCGGTCAGCTACGAGACCGACCGCAACCACGATCTCGCCCCGCGGCGCACCGTGCGCTACGCGTGTCCGAAGAACCACGAGTTCGAGGTTCCGTTCTCCGACGACGCCGAGGTCCCCTCGGTGTGGGAGTGCCGCCTGCACGGCAGCGAGTCCGAGATCGTCGACGGTGGGCAGCCCGAGCAGAAGAAGGTCAAGCCTCCGCGCACGCACTGGGACATGCTGCTGGAGCGCCGTTCGATCCCGGAGCTCGAGGATCTGCTGAACGAGCGTCTGGCCGAGCTCAAGGGCCGCCGGACGACCCGTTCGGCGTAGCTGACAGAGTTCCCGCCACGAAGCACGAAGGCCCCCGCGTCCTCCCGCCGCGGGGGCCTTCGTCTGTCTTCTGGAGTTCTCGGACGCTTCTGGTTCTCAGCGCCGCCGGACAAGGCCGCGCAGCTGCTGCCAGCGGTGCCGCGCGCCCCAGACGCCGACCTTGAGCGCGGCCTCGAAGATGATGCTGCTGCTCATCTTCGACTCGCCGATCTCGCGTTCGGTGAAGGTGATCGGGACTTCGTCGATCTCGAACCCGGCCTGCAGGGTCCGCCACGCGAGGTCGATCTGGAAGCAGTAGCCCCGCGAGGCGATCTCGTCCAGCGGGAGCTTCTCCAGTACTTCCCGGCGGTACGCGCGGAACCCTGCCGTGAACTCGTGGATCTTCGCGCCGAGCGCGAGCCGCGAGTACAGGTTGGCGCCGCGGGAGAGGATCTCCCGGCGCTTGGGCCAGTTCACCACGCTTCCGCCGGGCACGTAGCGGGAGCCGAGCACGAGGTCGGCGTCGCCGAGCGCGTCGAGCATCCGGGGCAGGTCCTCGGGCGCGTGCGAGCCGTCGGCGTCCATCTCGACGATCGTGCGGTAGTCGCGCTCGAGGCCCCAGCGGAAGCCCGCGACGTACGCGGCGCCGAGGCCTGCTTTCTCGGTGCGGTGCAGGACGTGCACGCGCTTGTCGTCGGCCGCGAGCTTGTCGGCGAGCTCCCCCGTGCCGTCGGGGCTGCCGTCATCGACCACGAGGGCGTGCACGGACGGGAGGGCCTCGTGCAGCCTGCGCAGGATGGGCGTGAGGTTCTCACGCTCGTTGTAAGTCGGGATCACCACCAGGACCGGGTCGATCGGCTGTGGTTCCCGTGGCGCCTGCGCCATCCGTGTTGTCCTCCCTCGAGGCGGAGGTCACTCCGCCACGGTTGCTCGTGTGTCCTTGGCGCGTGCGCGCCGGGTGCGAGCACTCTGCACCATCCCCGCCACCGCCGTCGCGAGCGCCACGCCGACCAGGGTGTACTCCGTCCACGCACCGAGTCGATCCGACAGCGTAGTCGCCTGGCGTAACGGCACGCGCCCGACCAGGGATGCGGCGGTGAATTCGCTGGTCGAGGCCGTGATCGTGCCGTCGGGCTGGACGATGGCGCTGACCCCGCTGGTCGCGGAGACGACGACCGCGCGGCTGTGCTCGACGGCGCGCAGCCGGGCCATCGCGAGCTGCTGGTAGCTCATCTCGCTGTGCCCGTACCACGCGTTGTTGGTGGGGAGCACGATCAGCTGGGCGCCGTCGTCGACGCCTTCGCGGGCGATGTAGTCGTAGGCGATCTCGTAGCAGATGGGCGCGGTGACGCGGGTGCCCGCCACGTTCATGACCGAGGGCGTGGTGCCGGCCTGGATGTCCTTGGTCTGGTCGACGAACGGGGTGACCAGTGAGGCGATCGAGCGGGCGGGCACGTATTCGCCGAAGGGCACGAGCTGGCGCTTGGAGTAGCTTTCGGCGGGCCCGGTGCCCGGGTTCCACACGTAGACGGTGTTGCGCGGCTGGGTGCCGGAGTGGTCGAGCGTGCCTACGAGCGCGGGGACGCCGATGCTGTCGACGGCTTCGTCGACGGCCGGGTCCTCCCCCACGGTCGTCACCGCCGTTTCGGGCCAGACCACCAGATCCGGTTTGGGAACCTGCCCGGCCGCGATCTCCTGGGCGAGGCGCTGGTTCTGGGCGAGGTGGTTGGCTTCGACGGTGGCCGACTCGTTTTCCAGTTCGAGTCCGATGTCTGGGGCGTTGCCCTGGACGGTGGCGACGGTGAGGCTGCCGTTCTGCGCGGCGGTGTCGATCGTGGGCCACAACGCGAGCCCGGCGACGACGGGCAGGATTACGCCGGCCGCGGGCAGCACGAGCGGGCGCCAGGCGCGGCGGCGGAGCCGGGGGATGACGGTCGCGAGACAGAAACCGGTCAGTACCACGGCGAAACCGACCAGCGGCGCGCCGCCGACGGAGGCGAGCGGGACGAAGGCGCCTTCGGGCTGGCTGAACGCGACGCGGCCCCAGGGGAATCCGCCGAAGGGCCACCAGGCGCGCGGGGTTTCGGTCGCGATCACGAGCATCGCCATCCACACCGGTCCCCCGGGCAGCCGGGCGGCGAAGGTGCCCAGCGCGGTGCCGATGCCGATGTACAGGGCGAGCGCGGCGGAGAGCGCGATCCACGGGGTGACGCCGACTTCGGGGCCGAGGAAGTCCTGGAGCCAGGTCAGCAGCGGGATGTACAGGCCGAGCCCGAACGTGAAGCCGTAGCCGAGCCCGCCCCAGACGCGCCTGCCGCGCAGGACGAGGCCGAGCCCGGCGAAGGCGATCGGCGCGAGCCACCACAGCGAGCGCGGGGCGAAGCTGAGGTAGAACACGAATCCCGAGGCCGCCGCGGCGACGAGGCGCAGCAGCCACGGGCGCCAGGCGCGGCGGGCGCGCTGGGGTTTTTCCGGTTTTCCGAGCTCGGAATCCGGCACGGTTACGGCCACGCGCACAACCCTAAGCGCTGCCCGTTAAGGCTCGTGTACGGCAGGTGGAAACCTCACGCCTCGAACAGGGTCCGGCCGCCGCGCACGGTGCGCAGGCAGGTGGGCGCGGGTACGCCCGGGTCCAGTGGCGGCAGCGCGGGCACGCGGGAGCGGGGGTCGGTGGACCAGCGCTGGACGCGGGAGTCCGAGGTGGCGACGACGAGTTCGGCCGCGTCCCAGATCGCGTAGTGGGCGGGAGCGCCCGGGGTGAGGCTGCCGGTCATGCCGTCGTTGACGCCGGCGGCGCGGTGCCCTCCCCTGGTGTGGGCGTTGAAGGCGGCGCGGGCGGAGAGCCCGGAGCCGGGTGTGTGGTGGTGGATGGCGGCGCGCACGGATTCCCAGGGCTCGAGCGGGGTGACGGGGCTGTCGGAGCCGAAGGCGAGGACGACGCCGGTGGCGGCGAGCATGGCGAAGGGGTTGAGCGCGGGGGCGCGTTCGCCGAGGCGGGTGGCGTACATGCCGTTGTCGCCGCCCCAGAGTGCGTCGAACCGGGGTTGCATCGAGGCGCTGACGGCCCAGCCCGCGAGGAGCGCGGCTTGCTCGGTGTCGATCATTTCGAGGTGTTCGAGGCGGTGGCCCCGCGCGGCGAGCGCGCGCTGGCCGACGGTCTTCTCGGCGATCTGGAAGCCGCGGACAACTTCGGTGACGCCGCCGTCGCCGATGACGTGGAATCCGGCCTGCAGTCCGGCTTCGGTGCAGGTGACGAGGTGTTCGGCGATGGCGTCGGCGTCAAGGTAGCGGGCGCCGGTGCTGCCGGTGTCGTCGGTGTAGGGCTCGCGTAGGCAGGCCGTGTGGGAGCCCAGCGCGCCGTCGACGAACAGGTCTCCCGCGAGGCCGCGCAGGCCGTGGCGCCGGGCGAGGTCGGTGGCGTCGCGCTCGCCCCAGTAGGCGACCACTTCGGGGCGGCCGGGCTCGGCGGCGAGGGCGAGCAGGTCGGTGAGGTCGGCTTCGCCCGAGATGTCGGGGCCGGCGCATTCGTGGACGCTGACGATGCCGTGTTCGGCGGCGTGGCGGAGGAAGGCGTCCTGGGCACGGTGGCGCTGCGCGGGGGAAATCGCGGCGCGCACGGTCTTGCGGGCGTGATGGTGGGCGTCGCGGGTCAGGGGGCCTTCGGCGGACCAGCCGTCGGCGTCGCGGGTTTCGGGGACGAGGTCGACGAGCGCGGTGGACACCAGCGCGGAGTGGACATCGACGCGGCTGAGGTAGACGGGCGCTCCCTCGGCGGCGGCGTCGATCTCGGCGCGGCTGGGGATCCTGGGTGAGGTCCAGGTGGTTTCGTCCCAGCCGTGCGCGATGAGGACTTCGCCGGGGCGCACGGCGTCGCGGACCGCGGCGAGCAGCTCGGCGCCGTCGTGGACGGTGGTGAGGTCGAGGCCGCTCAGGTGGAGTCCGGTGGCGGTGGCGTGGACGTGGGCGTCGACGAAGGCGGGCGCGACGAAGGCGCCGTCGAGGTCGACGATTTCGGCGCCGGGGTGCAGGGCGCGGCCGGGGCCGTCCTGCCCGACCCAGACCACGGTGTCCCCGGTGACCGCCATCGCGGTCGCGTCGGGCGAGCTGGGGCTGTGGATCCGCCCGCCGACCAGAAGCGTCGTGTCGTTCACGGGGTCGAGTCTGCCCGAAAGAAATGCGACGGCAATATTTACGCCGTAGTGTCGTGTTCGCAGGAGATTTTTACGTGATTTTGCCGACGAGGAGAACAGATGACTGCGATCCAGGATGCTGTCTCGACCGCCGACACGTTCGGGCAGCCGTATTCCTACGCCCGCCGGGAGCTGGTCGAGCCGGACTGGCGCCGCTTCCCCGGCTGGCGGGACGTGACCGCGGCGCAGTGGCGTGACGCCCAGTGGCAGCGGGTGCACTGCGTGCGGAACATCAAGCAGCTGCGGGCCGTGCTCGGTGACCTCGTCGGCGAGGAGTTCTACGAGGATCTGGCCGCCGACCAGCGTGAGCTGGCCACGATGTCGATGTTGCTGCCGCCGCAGATGCTGAACACCATGCGGGCGGGCTCCACCGGGGAGTTCTACGCGGACCCGGTCCGCCGGTACATGCTGCCGGTGCGCGGCGACCGGGAGCCGGAGTGGCCGAGTCATCCGCATTCGGAGCGGGACTCGCTGCACGAGGCGGAGATGTGGGTGGCGGAGGGGCTGACCCACCGCTACCCCACCAAGGTGCTGGCGGAGCTGATCTCGACCTGTCCGCAGTACTGCGGGCACTGCACGCGGATGGACCTCGTCGGCAACTCGACCGAGCAGGTCACGAAGCACAAGCTGGAGCTCAAGCCGGTGGACCGGCAGGACGCGATGATCGACTACCTGCGCCGCACGCCGGGGGTGCGGGACGTGGTGGTGTCCGGCGGGGATGTGGCGAACGTGCCGTGGCATCAGCTGGAGTCGTTCCTGATGCGGTTGATGGACATCGAAACGGTGCGCGACATCCGGCTGGCGACGAAGGCGCTGGCCGGGCTGCCGCAGCACTGGCTGCAGCCGAAGGTGGTGGAGGGCCTGCAGCGGGTGGCGGTCACGGCCGGGCGGCGCGGGGTGAACCTGGCGATCCACACGCACGTCAACCACGCCCAGTCGGTGACGCCGCTGGTGGCGGAGGCGGCGCGGACGGCGTTGGAGGTCGGGGTGCGCGACGTGCGCAATCAGGGCGTGCTGATGCGCGGGGTGAACGCGACGCCGGCGGCGTTGCTGGACCTGTGTTTCGCGTTGCAGGACGAGGCGAACGTGCTGCCCTACTACTTCTACATGTGCGACATGATCCCGAACGCCGAGCACTGGCGGGTCGCGGTGTGGGAGGCCCAGGAGCTGCAGCACGCGATCATGGGTTACCTGCCGGGGTACGCGACGCCGCGGATCGTGTGCGACGTGCCCTATGTCGGGAAGCGGTGGGTGCACCAGCTGGCCGATTACGACCGTGAGCGCGGGATCTCGTACTGGACGAAGAACTACCGCACCGGGATCGAGCACGCCGATCCGGAGGCGCTGGCGCGGCGCTACCCGTACTACGACCCGATCGCGACTCTCCCCGAGGAGGGGCGGGCTTGGTGGAATTCGCAGCGGGGTTGATCTTCGCTGGCCTATCGTGACGCCCAGGGGGTGTCATGAGAAGCATCGTGATCATCGGTGGCGGCATCGCGGGTGCCGCCACCGCGCTCGCCGCGGCCAAGGCCGGGCTGTCGCCGGTGGTGTTCGAAGCTCATCCGGCGAGCGGTGAGGACATCGGCGCGTTCCTCACGCTGGCGCCCAACGGGTTCGCGGCGCTCCGGGAGCTGGGCGTGGCGGACGCGGTGGCGGCCGCGGCGTTCCCGATGACGGAGCTGTCGGTGCTCGCGCGCACGGGCGAGGTGGTGGCGAGCCGTCCGACGAGCGACAGCTTCACGTTGCGGCGGGCGGAGTTGTGCCGGGTGCTGCAGACGGAGGCGATCGGCCGGGGAATCCCGCTGCACCACGGAAAACGGCTCGTGACGGTGCGCGAGGACGAGGACGGGGTGACAGCGGAGTTCGCCGATGGTGAGTCCGTGCGAGGGGATCTGCTGGTCGGGGCCGACGGGCTGCGCTCGGCCGTGCGCGGTCTGCTCGACGACTCCGTCGTGCCGCGGTATGCCGGGCAGCGGGTGTTCTACGGGCATACGGCCAAGGCCGCGCCGTCGGAGCCGGGGCGCATGGTGATGGTCCGGGGCAGTTCGGTCGCCTTCGGCTACACCGTCTCCCCCGCCCGCGAAACGTACTGGTTCGGGCGCACGCACGGCGATGAGCTCTCCCCGGCGGAGATGGCCGCGCCGGGCTGGCGTGATCACCTGGTCGAGTTGCTGCGGGACGACGCGACTCCGGCGGCGGAGATCGTGGCCGCTACCGCGGAACCGTTGCTGGTGACCAATACGTGGGACCTGCCCGCCGTGCCGCGCTGGCGGACCGGGCGGGTGGTCCTCGTCGGCGATGCGGCGCACGCGGCTTCGCCCGCGACCGGCCAGGGCGCGTCGATGGCCGTCGAGGATGCGATCGTCCTGGCGAAAGCGTTGCGGGACACGGCGAACCCGCTCGAGGTGTACGAGCGGCTGCGCCGCCCCCGGGCGGAAGCCAACGTGGCGGCAAGCGCGCGGATGACGGCGGGCGCGACCGACACGGTGCCGCGCGTCGGATCCGCCCGCCGCCCCGCCGACGGCGCGGTGGAGCGGATGCTGGCGTGGGACGCGGTGCTGGAGGACTGAGTCGGGTTCGGCGGGCTGGGTCGGCAGGCCTCCGGGGCGACGGGTTTCCCAGGCCGACCTCGTATGCCCCTTCAACCCCGGCACAACAGACGGTGCTCTTCGAGTAGACGCAGCACCTGCTCGGCCGCGGCGTCCTCGTCGATACCCGTCGTGTCGAGGCGGAGTTCCGGGGAGGCTGGTTCCTCGTACACGGCGTCGACCCCGGTGAGGCCGTGTAGGCGGCCTGCGCGGGCCTGGGCGTAGAGGCCTTTCGGGTCGCGGCGGGCGCATTCGGCGACCGGCGTGGCCACGTGCACTTCGAGCAGGACCGAGCCGCGCTGTTCGTGGTGGCGGCGCACGGTGCGGCGGGTCCGCGCGTAGGGGGTGATCACCGGCACGAGCACCAGCACCCGGTGCCGCGCCAGCAGTTCGGCGACGAAGCCGACGCGGGTGCCGTGGGTTTCCCTGTCCCGCGCGGAGAACCCGAGGTCTGCGGAGAGGGTGGCGCGCAGCTCGTCCCCGTCGAGGATCGCGACCTCCACGGCACCGGCCAGGCGCGCCGCGACGGCGCGGGCGAGCGTGCTCTTCCCGGCTCCGGGCAGGCCGGTGAGCCACACGGTGGCGCCACGGGTCAGCCGGGGCATGACCGACATCGAGCTCGTCCCTCCTTCACCGGCAGCGTCCACTTTGTACCGCGCCGGGCCGGGAATCCGGGCGTTTCCCAGGGATCTCCCAAGAAACTGCCAACGGTTTCCCAGCACGCCTGCCTACGGTGGTGACCCATGCCCCGTCGCGTCTACCTGCACGTCGGACTGCCCAAGACCGGCACCACGCTGATCCAGGAACTGTTGTGGCACAACCGGTCCACGCTGGCCGGTGCGGGCGTGCTGTACCCGGGGTACGTGCACGCGGCGCAGTTCCACGCGGCGCTGGACCTGCAGCCCGAGCGCTATCGCGACTGGCACGAGCCCGCGGCGGCCGGTGCGTGGGACAGGCTGGCCGAGCACATCCGTTCGTGGCCGGGCACGTCGGTGGTCTCGTGTGAACTGCTCGCGCCCGCGACGTCGAAGCAAGTGCGGCGGGTCACCGAAGCGCTGGCGGGGCTCGAGGTGCACGTGGTGTGCACGGCGCGGGACCTGGCGCGGCAGATTCCCTCGGTGTGGCAGGAAAACGTCAAAACCGGGCAACGGGGCTCGCTGCCGGAGCTGGTGCACGCACTGCGCACCGGTGAGCCCGCCGAGACCAGCGGCTTGTTCTGGGATTACCAGGACCTGACCCAGATCTTGCGGACCTGGGGTGCCGGGCTGCCGCCGGAGCGGGTGCACGTCGTCACGGTGCCGCAGGCGGGCCCGAACGTGTGGCCGCGGTTCGCGTCGGTGCTCGGGGTGCGTGCCGCGATGCAGCCGCCGTCGCGCGACGGGGCGGACAACGTGTCGCTCGGCGCGGTCGAGACGGAGTTCCTGCGCCGCCTCAACGGTGTGGTGGACGTGGGCTGGGCCCGGTACGCCGCCGTGGTGAAAGACCAGGTGGCGCAACAGGTTCTGGCGCAGCGCCGCGATACTCGCCGCATCACGTTGCCCGCGGAGGAGTATCCGTGGCTGCGCAAGCAGGCGCAGCAGTTCATCGACGAGATCCGTGAAGCGCGCTACGACGTGGTCGGTGATCTCGCGGACCTGCTGCCCGCCGAACCGGCCGATGCGGGTGGCCTCCCGGACCCGTCACCACAGGAGCTGCTGGACGCCGCCATCGACACCGTGGCCGCGCTGGTGCCCCGGCTGCCGGAGGAATGGCCGCCGAACCCGCCCGGCCTCAAGGACACGCTCGTGACCCTGTCCGAACGGCACCCGGCCGTGATGGCGATGCGTCGCGGCTATTGGAAGGGCAAGGCACGAATCTCGTGGGCGCGCCGCCGCGGCTAAGACACTAGCGTGCCGCGTGCGTGACCCCGGCGAGCGCGCGGAGCCCGTCGGCCAGTTCGCCCGTACGCTCGCAGTGGCGGGTGGCCGCGGCGGCCATCTCCTTCCAGCGCCCGGGATCGGCGATGAGCTGGCGCACCGCGGCGGCCAGTTCCCCGTCGCGTTCGCAGACGATCGCGAGTCCGGCCTCGGCCATCAGCTCGGCGTTCGCGCGGCCGTGCGCGGCGATCGGCCGGTGCATCAGGACGGGCCGCCCACACGCCAGCGCCTCTAGTCCCGTCGCGCCGCCCGCGTTGGTGACCACGACGTCGGCGGCCACGGTGTAGGCGGGCATCTCGTCGGTCCAGCCGAGCAGCCGCAGCCGGGGCTCACGCTCGGCCAGGGGGCGCAGCCGTTCCAGCAGCTGGGTGTTGCGGCCGCACACCACCACGGGCACGACGTCCGGGTGCGCGTCGAGCAGTTCCGCAGCGGCGTCCTCGACGTCCCCGAAACCCAGCGACCCACAGGACACGAGCGCCAGGAAGGATCCCTGGGGCAGGCCGAGCCGGGCGCGGGCCGCGTCCTGGTCTCCGGGCCGGAAAGCGGTGCGGACCGGGGGCGCGGACACGGCCACCTCGGCGTCGGGCACGCACCGCAGCGCGGGTTCGACGGCGCGCTCGTGCATCACGAGGTTGAGGTCGATGTCGCGGTAGACCCAGAACGGGTGCGGGGCGAAGTCGGAGATCCACGCGCCGGCGGGCATGGGGAGCCGGTGGTGGCGGCGCAGCCAGGCCAGCCCGGCGGTGCCGAGCGGGTAGGTCGAGAGCACGATGTCCGGGGCGTATTCGGCGATGCGGGGCGCCAGCCGCCGCCCGCTCCACACGCCGACGAACCGTTTGGACGACTCCGCGAACCAGTGCCAGCGCCAGAGCGCGCGGTAGAAGAGTTCATACAGCCACGGGGTTTTCTGCACGTTGGACACGTAGATCCAGCGGAACAGGGGGCCGACGCCGGAGCCCATCACGTCCAGGGCGTCGAGCCACCGGATCTCCGCGTCCGGCCAGAGGTGCCCGATGCTGTCCTGCAGTGCCCGCCCCGTGGCGTTGTGCCCTTCCCCCATCGCCGCGGAAACGATCAGCACCTTGTTCATGCCGCTCCTTTGCTCGCCTTCAGCCCGGCCGCGGTGTCGGGGCCGGGCTGTACCTGGTCGAGGTGTGATGCACGACTGGACAGCAGGGCGATCCCGACGATGACCACGGCGCCGGCGATCGCTTCCCCGGCGAGCGCGCCGGGGCCGGAGCTGGCGGTCTCCCCCATCCACCAGACCCCGATCGCGACGCCGACGAGCGGGTCGAGCGCGGTGATCACGGCGAGCGCGGGGGTCAGGAACCGGCCCTGCTGGAAGGTGTTCTGGCTGAGCAGGAACCCCAGTGGCCCGACGACGCAGACCAGGTAGAGGGTCCAGTTCTGGAAGGGTTCGGCCAGCCCGCTCCTGGCCTGCCCGGCGACGATCTTCATCAGCCCGGCGGTGACGCCGTAGAGCGCGCCGGTGGCCACGGCCAGCCCGAGCACTCGCGCGGAGCCGCGCGCGAGGAGGGCGACGACGAGCGCGACGAGGGTGAGCAGGGTGAGGCCGATGGCGAGTGGCAGGGGTCGGGTGCCGCTGGTGAAGCTGTCGGCGTTGCCGCTGGGGCGGGCGACGAGCAGGAACGCGGCGAGCCCGGCGATGCAGATCAGCGAGCCGGCGACCATCACGCCGTCGAGCGGGCGGTGTTCGAGCCGGGCGGAGATCACCCCGGCGAACACCAGTGACGTGATCAGCAGGGGCTGGACCACGAGCAGCGGCGCGAACGCGAGGGCGACCAGCTGCAGGGCGAGCCCGGCGCCGGTGGCGATCATGCCGATCAGCCACAGCGGGCGGTGCGCGAGACCGCGCAGGAGCCCGGGGTCGAGGATCTTCCCGACGGCCACTTCCTTGGTGGCCCTGGCCTGTGCCGCGCTGGCCAGCCCCATACTGGCCGCGCCCACCACCGCGGCCGGCACCGCCAGCAGCAGTGAGGTGCCGGTCGACGACACCATCCAGCCCCTACCTTTCCTGGCGTGGGGTTCCTGTGAGGTTCCGTCCCGACCCTAGCCCAACGCGGCCCGCGGCGAAGCGATCATCAGCGGGGAATTCGTTGCCGGAGAACGTGGTTGAGCAATTCTCCGCCACGATCGAGACAATCGCGGCAAATGACCGCGTGACCTTGGGTGCAGCTCATCCGCGGCAGTGGCCGGTGCCTGCCGAAGAAACTGCGGCGGACGCTGCGGTCGCAGAATTCGCAGGCGTCCGATCCCGCGCTGACGACGCGCACCAGGCTGGTGCCGCCCCGGCTGCGGCGTTCGCGCCCGTCGCGGACCAGCGCCAGCCCTGCTTCGAGGCAGGACGGGCAGATCGGCCCGAGTGGTCCTGGCGCCCGGTGCTCGCCGGGACCGGATTTCCGGCCGCAGAACCGGCAGGCGGCGCCTCTTCCGTTGCATGCGCGCTCGGCCATCGCGTGCACCCCTTCCCCGTGACACTCCCGGTTTCCGTGTTCCACCGGACGTGCCGGGTGAAACTCCGCCGCGGGACACGGGCAGGCAACGGATTTCCCCGGAACGGGGGACCTGGTGGATCTTCCGGGAGTAGCGTTCCCCCATGCGCGAGAGCCGGGGGATCTCCTTGCCGTGGCGGCGTTCGCCACGCGCCGCGTGGTCCAGTCCACTGACGCTGTTCGTCGCCGCGGTGACCGCGTTGCTGTCGTGTTTCCTGGCGACGTCGGCGGTGCTGATCGCGGCCGCGTCGGGCGGCGCGGCGATGGACTACCTGGCGGGCAACGCGTGCCCCGACCAGTACGGCCCGGTGGTGAGCAAGGCCGCGATCTCCCCGGCGAAGGTGCCCGCGGTGCTCGACACCGTGCAGCGGCAGGCGGCCGCGCACGGGTTCCCGCAGCCGGTCGCCGGGATGTACGCGGGCCCGTTCCTGCCGGTGTCGTTCGGGGACTCCGGTGGGCACAAGGTCACGCTCGGCTACCGGGACGACGCGGTCGCGCACCTGGACAACGTGCGGAACACCGGGCGAGCCGGATTGCTCGTCGGGGACGGTCTCACGAAGCTGGCGCCCGTCGCGCCCGGTGACAGCGTGCAGTACCGGTGGGCCGCGCTGCCCGCCGTGACCGGCGTGTACCACGACCTGAGCGTGCCGCCGCCGCGCTGGTGGTGTTCCCAGCAGAACAGCGCGACGATCTACGCCTACGCCAACGACCCGGTGCAGACGGTCATGATGGCCACCGACCGGCAGACGTTTCTCGACGCGGCGCGCGCGGTGCATCTGACCGGGGTGTCGCTCACGGCGGGCTTCTACCTCGGCACCCCGCGCACCACTGAGCAGGCGCGGGACGACCTGGACCGGTCGAAGGCGCTGATCTCCGGCATCCAGGCCGATCTCGCCCGGCAGGGGCTCGGCGACGCGGTGTCGATGCAGCTGCCGTTCGAGCATTCGGTGCAGCTGGCCGAGGAGGCCGAGTCGCATGTGCTCGTGTCGATCCTGCCGCTGGCCGCGATCAGTGTGCTGGTCGGCTGCGGCGGGATCGTGACGGTCGCGTTGCAGTGGTATCAGCGGCGCTACCCGGCGCTGCGGCTGCTCGCCGCGCGCGGCGCGAGCCCGCCGGCGCTGGGTGGGCTCGCGGTGGCGGAGCTGGGCCTGCCGGTTCTCGTCGGTGGTGTCGTCGGGATCGTCGTGGCGCGCTTCACCACCGGCATGTACGCGCCGCCGGGGCAGATCGCGTCCGGGCCGCAGATCCGTGCCGTGCTGGTGGCCGCCGGGGTGCTGGTGTTCTGTCTGGTGGTGCTGGGCGCGGTCGCGGGGTGGCGGGCGCATCGCGAGTTCCAGGTCGGGCGCCGGGCGCGCGCGAGCGGGCGCTGGCGGTGGCTGGTGTTCTTCCCGTGGGAGCTGCTGACGGCCGCGACCGCGTACCTGGGCTGGTCGCGGTTGTCCGGGTACGGGACGTCGAAGCTGGGCACGCCGCTGGCGCAGGTGGATCCGCTCGCGCTGACCTATCCGGTGTTCGTGGTGCTGACCGCGGGTTTGCTGGTCGCGCGGATCGCGTGGCTGCTGCTGCGGGCCTCGCACCGGGTGCGGGTGTGGTCGAAACCATCGCTGCAGCTGGCGATCCGGCGCCTCGCCAGTGCCCGGGCGCCGGTGGTCGGGGTGCTCGTGGTGGGCGTGCTGGCGATCGGGACGCTCGCCGCGGGCAGCGGGATCGCCTCGGGACAGCGCACCGCGCTCGACACGAAGAGCGGCATCCTGGTCGGCGCCACCACCCGGGTGGACGTGGAGACCTCGCTCGGGCTCGGCCGCGCGCCGATGCCGGAAGCCTTACGGGACACCAGCTCGCTCATCGGCCAGACCACCGGCACCGGCAGCGTCGTTCTCGTCGTCGACCCGGAAACCCTTACCCGCACGGCTTATCTCGGCAGTCTGCGCGACGACGTGGAGGCGCTGCTGCCGAAGCTGGCGCATCCGGTAGCGGGCGGGATCCCCGCGATCCGCATCGCGCACGGAAGCACCCAGTCGACGGCGTTGCCGGGTCTGCCGCCGGCGGTCGTGGTCGGGGATCTGCCGTGGTTCCCGGTGCTGGGCGAGAACATCGGCTACGTCGTGTCGCGCGACGCGCTGACCCCGGCACAGCTGGACACGATCCCGCGCTGGACGCTGCTGTCGAGCAGTTCGCTGGAGCAAGTCTCGGCCGCGCTGGGCGCGCAGGGGCAGACGCTGACGAACCGGGCGACGCAGGCGACCGCGCTCGACGCGCTGCCCTTCTACGTCGTGGAGTGGACGTTCTCGTTCGTCACCGTTCTCGGCGGGGTGCTGGGGGTGGTGGCGGTGCTCGGGTTGTTCGTCGCCGTCGAGGTGCGGCGGCGGCAGAACGCGCTCGCCGGGGCGCTCGTGCTGCGGATGGGCCTGGGCGTGCGGGCATTGTTCGGCAGTCACGTGCTGGAGCTGGGTGCGCTGGCCGGGCTCGCGGTGCTCGCCGGGATCGGCTGCGGTGTGGGCGTGGCGGCGGTCGCCGTGCCCCGGTTCGATCCCGTGCGCTGGCTGGCGCCGGGTTCGGTGCTGCCGGACCAGACGGCGTTCGTGCTCGCCGTGCTGGCCGCGGGTGTGCTGGTGGTGCTGCTCGCGGCGTCGATCGCGGTGCGTTCAGTGCGCACCGCCCGGACCGCGGAGTTGCTGCGTGGCTGACATCTTCGAGCTGACCGGGATCGGCGTGGACTACCGGACTCCCGCGGGTGTGGTGACCGGGCTGGACGACGTGACGCTGCGGGTGCCGGCGGGCGGGATCACGGTGTTCGCGGGCCCGTCGGGGTCGGGCAAGTCGACGTTGCTGCGCGTGCTGGGCCTGTTCGAACGCCCGGCGCGGGGGACGCTGCGGTTCGACGGCGTGGACACCGCGACGCTGCGCCACTCCGGGCGGCGGGCGTTGCGGCGGGACAGGCTGGGGCAGGTTTTCCAGAACCCGCCGGAGAATCTGCTCGACTACCTCTCGGTCGCGGACAACCTCCGCGCCGCCGCCCAGTCCGCCCGCCGTTGCTGCGACCCGGACGAGATCCTCGGGCAGCTGGGGCTGGAAGGCACCGGCGAGTGGCAGGTTTCGGCGTTGTCCGGCGGGCAGCAGCAGCGGCTGGCGTTCGGCTGCGCGCTCGCGCGCGGGTCGTCGGTGATCCTGGCCGACGAGCCGACGTCCCAGCTGGACGAGGCGTCGGCCGATCTGGTGCTGGGCACCTTGCGGTATCTGGCGGAACGGGAGTTCGCGGTGCTGGTCGCCTCGCACGACGACCGGTTGATCGCGCTGGGGTCCCGGGTCGCGCGGTTGCGGGACGGGCGGCTGGAAGGGGTGGAGCGACGATGAGCGCACCCGCTTTGCGCGCGCTCGGGTTGCGGCGCCGGTTCGCGCATCCGAGTGGTGACGTGGAGGTGCTGCGCGGGCTGGAACTGTCGGTGGACGCCGGGGAACTGGTGACGGTGTCGGGCCGGTCGGGCTCGGGCAAGAGCGCGCTTTTGGCTCTGCTGGGCGGTTTCGACTCCCCCGACGCCGGGCGTGTGCTCCTCGGTGGCGAGCCGGTGGACGGGGCGCCGCCGTGGCACACGTGCGCGGTGCTGCCGCAGGCGCTGGGGCTCGCGCCGGAGCTGACGGTCGGGGAAAACGTGGCGCTGCCGTTGCGGCTGCGCCCGGACGGGGACAAGGACGGCATCGACATGCGCGTGTCCGCGCTGCTGGGCGATCTCGGCGTCGGCGCCCTCGTCGAGCGGTACCCGGGCGAGGTGTCTTTCGGCCAGCAGCAACGGGTCGCGCTTGCGCGCGCGGTCAGCGGGCGCCCCAAGGTGCTGCTGACCGACGAGCCGACAGCGCATCTGGACGCGGCGAGCAAACCCGCCGTGCTGCGGCTGCTGCGGCGCTGCGCGGACGAAGGCGCGGCGGTCATCGTCGCCACGCACGACGATCAGGTGCGCGCGGTCGCCGACCGGCGGTTCCGGCTCACCGACGGCGTGATCATGGCCGTACCCGGCTGATCCGTAAACTTCTCGGTGATGCGGAGATATCGGTGGTGGATCGGCGCGGGTGTGCTGATCTTCGTGGTGGGCCTGGTCGCTGTCTTCGTGTTCTCCGGGCCCGGCACCCCACCCGGTCCGGTGCGGCGGCCGGGCCCGCCGGGCACCGGCCCGCTGACCATCGTTTCCCTCGGCGACAGCACGGTTTCCGGTGAGGGCGCGGGCAACTACACGGCCGACACCAACGGCGCCAACGGGGACTGGTGCCACCGCTCCCCCGACGCCGAGGTGTTCGAGACCGACGTGCCGGGGATCGCGGCGAAGCTGAACCTCGCCTGTTCCGGGGCGCCGGCCGCACAGGTCGGGCTGGGCCAGACGGAGCAGTGGACCGAGCCGTCGCAGGCGGAGCAGCTGGCGAACCTGGTGAAGGACCACCGGGTGTCGGTGGTCGTGGTGGCGGTCGGCGCGAACGACGACCCGCATTTCTCGGAGCTGGTCTCGCAGTGTTTCCAGGCGTGGTTCCTGTCCGGGAACCCGCCGTGCAGCGATTCGGTCGCCCCTGGCTGGCAGGCGCGGGTCGACGCGATGGTGCCGAAGGTGGTGTCCGCGCTGAACGACGTGAAGACGGTGCTCGCGCGGGCCGGGTACCAGGCCGGGGACTACCAGCTGGTGCTGCAGTCCTACGCCTCCCCGATCGCGCCGGGGATCCCCGCGGATCTGCAGAACCTCAACGGCTGCCCGTTCAAGACCGCCGACCTGCAGTGGGTGCGGGACAAGGGCGTGCCGGCCCTGTCGGCGGGCCTGGCGAGCGCGGCGAACCAAACGGGCGCAAGGTTTCTGGACCTGTCACGCGCGGGGCGTGGTCATGAGGCGTGCAGCGGCGGCGCCGACGCGAGCAAGGAGTGGTTCTCGCGGCTGACGTTGCAGCTCAACGACCTGACCGACGCGAACCGGGCCAGTCACGCGTTACAGGAGTCCTTCCACCCCAACGCGAACGGGCACGCGCAGATCGGGCGCTGTCTGACGGAGTTCCTCGCCACGGCACTGCCTTCGGCGGCCTGCCTGTCCGGCTCGGACGGGAACCTGCACGCGGCGGCCACGGTGTCAGCGTCCGGGTAAGCGCTTACAGGTCGAGCGCGGCGCGCAGCGCGACGTCCACCTGTTCCTGGATGGCGTGGTCGATCTCGGCGACGCGCTCGGTGAGCCAGGGGCGGTAGAGCCGGGTGAGGTTCAGGGTGGAGATCCAGAACCGGGAGTCCAGCGCCACGCCGAGAATGTCCTGCGGGTCGCGTTCGAGCAGTTCGGTGCCCAGCAGCCAGGGACGTTCGGACTCGTTCACGCCGTCCGAGGACAGCAGCAGGACGGTGCGTTCCCTGGCCGGCTGCGTGGGCGGCCGGTAGGTCCAGACTTCACCCCTCCGCACGCAGCTCCTCTTCCGCGGCGGCGAGTTCGGCTTCGTCGGCGACGGCGTGCTCCTCCGCCGCCGTGGCGAGGTGGGGCCCGTAGCCGGTGCGGACGGCTTCGCGGCGCGCGGCCTTGGACAGCCACGACGACAGCGAGATGCCGTGCGCCTTGGCGGCGCGTTCGGCGAACTCGACGGCCGCCGCGTCCAGCGACAGCGTGACCTTACGTGTTGCCATACCTTTTATCGTACCCCCGGCTACAGGGTCGGGGAACGGCCTTCGAACGGGGTGGAGAGCACGACCGTGGTGCGGGTGGACACCTTCGCCGACTCGCGGATGCGGCGCAGCAGGTCCTCCAGCCCGCGGGGCGAGGCGACCCGCACGAGCAGGATGTAGGACTCGTCTCCGGCGACCGAGTAGCAGGACTCGATCTCGGTGATGTGCTCCAGGCGCTGCGGGTAGTCGTCCGGGGCGGCCGGGTCGTTCGGCGTGAGCGAGATCAGCGCTGTCAGCGGGAGGCCGATCAGCTCGCCGTCGAGCTGGGCGGCGTAGCCGCGGATCACGCCGCGCTGTTCGAGCCGCCGCACCCGCTGGTGCACGGCGGACACCGACAGCCCGACGCGCTCGGCGAGATCGGTGAAACTGCAGCGCCCGTCGGTGGCCAGTTCCCGCGCGATGGCCTGGTCGAGCGGCTCCAGGGTTCCTTCGGTGGCGCTCATGCGCCCAGCACGACGAGCTCGTGCGGCCGGTTGTTGAGCGGTTCGACCCCGGTTTCGGTGACCACGACGATGTCCTCGATGCGGGCGCCCCAGCGGCCGGGCTGGTAGATGCCGGGCTCCACGCTGAACGCCATCCCCGGCTCGAGCGGGAGCGTGCTGCCGCCGACGATGTAGGGCTCCTCGTGCACGTCGAGCCCGATGCCGTGGCCGGTGCGGTGGATGAAGAACTCGCCGAACCCGGCGCTGGTGATGATGTCGCGGGCGGCGGCGTCGATCTGCTCGGCGGTGGCGCCGGGGCGGACGGCCTGCACCGCGGCCTGCTGGGCGCGCTGCAGCAGGGCGTAGGTTCCGGCCACGTCGGCGTCGCGCGGTTCGCCGACGGCGTAGGTGCGGGTGGAGTCGGAGTTGTAGCCCGAGGCGATGGGGCCGCCGATGTCGATCACGACGACGTCGCCCTGCTCGATCACGCGATCGGACACGTCGTGGTGGGGGCTGGCGCCGTTGGGGCCGGAGCCGACGATCACGAAGTCGGGGTGAGTGTGGCCCTCTTCCACGATCGCGGCGGCGATGTCCGCGCCGACTTCGGCCTCGGTGCGCCCGGCCCGCAGCCACTCGCCCATCCGCGCGTGGACCCGGTCGATCGCTTCGCCCGCTTCGCGCAGGGCGGCGATTTCCGCGGCGTCCTTGCGCATCCGCAGCTCCCGCACCACCGGGCCGGCCAGCGTCTGCTCGGCGGAGCCGAGCGCGTCGCGGAAGGCCAGCACGTGCAGGGCGGCGGTGTTGTCGCTGACCGCGACGCGGCCCGGTTTGCCCAGCCGGTCGGCGACCATGCGGTACGGGTCCTCGCCGTCGACCCAGGTGACGACCTCGACGCCCAGTTCCGCGGCGGGCACGTGCGCGTAGCCGGGCGCTTCGAGCTTCGGCACCACGAGCGCCGGCGTGCCGTCCCCGGCGGGCAGGACGAGCGCGGTGAGGCGTTCGAACGAGCCGCCGGCCTCGCCGATGAGGTAGGACAGGTCGGAGCCCGGGGCGATGAGCAGGGCGTCGGTCTCCGCCGCGGCCGCCGCCTGGCGGGCCCGGCCGAGCCGGGCGCGCAGGGTTTCGGGGGCCAGGGGTGTGGTCTGTGGTGCTCGGCGCGACATGGGCGAGAGCCTATCGGGCTTCACGGCGGTTCACGTGTTGGCCAGGCGGGTGAGCCATTCGATGAGCAGGCGCTGTTCGGCGGCGCTGAGCGCCTCGAACTCGCCGCGGCGCAGGGCTTCGCTGAGCGAGGAGGCGCGGGTGGCGACGCCGGTGTCCGGTGTGGACGGCCGTGCGGTGGTGATGGCCCCGATGACCATTTCCCTGACCTGGCCGGGTAATCCGGGGTCGCGTTCGGCCGGTGGGGTGGCGTTGATCGTGAAGACGAGGCCGATCCCGGTCGCGAGCGCGATCTTGACCGCGCGGTCGACGCTGGTGGTCAGGCGTCCGGCGTCGGCGATGCGGGTGATCATGCGGCGCAGGATCGCTTCGGCGGTCTGGCCAGCGGGTGACGCGGTGCCGGTGCTGTTGCCGTACATGAGCTCGTAGAACGCCGGGCGGGCGAGCCCGAACTCGAGGTGCAGATCCCAGCCGCGGCGCAGATCCTCGACCGGGTCGTCGGTCTCCCCGAGTGCCGTCTTGTCGGCGAGGTAGGTCTCGAACCCGTAGGCGGCCAGCGCGTCGAGCAGCCCGTCCTTGTCGCCGAAGAGCCGGTACAGGGTGGGCGCCTGCACCCCGGCGGCGGCGCTGACCGCGCGCGTGGACAGGGCATCGCGCCCCTGGTCCGCCAGCAGCGTGGCGGCGGCTTCGAGGATGCGGTCGCGCGTGGACACCTCCGTCATGTTTCCGATGATAACAGATCATTGGTAGCGCGGGTTCGATATCGGTGCTACGGTGATGTCGTTAGCAACGTGAACAGGAGGATTCATGGACACGCGCAGGCTCGGTGCCACCGGTCCCGTCGTCTCGGCGCTCGGGCTCGGCCTGATGGGCATGTCGGATCTCTACGGCCCGGCCGACGAGGCGGAGTCCGTCGCCACCATCCACGCGGCGCTCGACGCGGGGGTGAACCTGCTCGACACCGGTGACTTCTACGGCATGGGCCACAACGAGCTGCTCGTGCGCGAGGCCCTACGCGGCCGTGCCCGCGACAGCGCGGTGATCAGCGTGAAGTTCGGCGGGCTGCGTGACCCGGACGGTGGGTTCACCGGACAGGACGGGCGCCCGGCCGCGGTCAAGAACTTCGCCGCCTACACCCTGCGGCGGCTGGGCACCGACCACATCGACGTCTACCGGCCGTCCCGGCTCGATCCGAACGTCCCCATCGAGGACACCGTCGGCGCCATCAAGGAGCTGATCGAGGCCGGGCACGTCCGCCACGTCGGGCTGTCCGAGGTCGGGGCGGACACGCTGCGGCGGGCGGCGGCCGTGCATCCGATCGCGGATCTGCAGATCGAGTACTCGCTCCTCTCCCGCGGCATCGAGCAGGAGATCCTGCCCGCCGCGCGGGACCTGGGCATCGGGATCACCGCGTACGGCGTGCTCTCCCGCGGCCTGCTGTCGGGCCGGTGGAGCAGCGACCGCGCGCTGACCGCCGGGGACTTCCGCGGCTTCAGCCCACGCTTCCAGGGCGAAAACCTGGAACACAACCTCAAGTTGGTGGAGGCGCTGCGGTCGGTCGCGGCGGAGAAGGAGGTCACGGTCGCGCAGGTCGCCATCGCCTGGGTCGCCGCGCAGGGCACGGACATCGTGCCGCTGGTCGGCGCCCGCACCCGGGCAAGGCTCGCGGAATCCTTGGGCGCCACCGGATTCAGCCTCTCCGAGGCCGAGCTGAAGGCGATCGAGGCGGCGGTCCCGGCGGGCGCGGCGGCGGGTGCCCGTTATGACGCGGGCTCGATGCAGGCGCTGGACAGTGAACGCTGAGCGGGTCCGGGCGCGGGTTCGGCGGGCACTAGGCTCCACGTGCCCGCCGAACCCGGACCGCTGGACTTCGAGAGCCGATGAACCTCCGCACCGCACTCGTGTTCGTGGTGACCGCTGGGCTACTGGCCGGGTGCGGCGGCGAGCAGGCACAGGTGAGCTCACCCACGACCTCGGCGGCCCCGGCGTCGCCCGGCCCGGCATCCGCGGGCACGCCATCGTCGGCGGCGCCGTCCCAGGCCACGGATCCGTGTGCGCCGGTGATCTCGCAGATGTCGCAGCGGCAGAAGCTGGCGCAGTTGCTGGTGGTCGGGGTCAGCCCGAGCGATCCGGCCGGTGCGGCGGAGACGGTTCGCGAGCAGCAGGTGGGTGGCATCTTCATCGGGGGCAACCCGACGGCGATCCTGACCGGCGGCGCGCTCGACCCGGTGCACGCCGCGGCGCGCTGGGGCGTGTCGGTCGCGATCGACGAGGAGGGTGGCCGGGTCCAGCGGATCGACGCGCTCGACGGTTCGATCCCCAGCGCCCGCGTCTTGGCCGCCACCATGAGCCCCGAGCAGGTCCGCGGCCTGGCGCTCGATCGTGGCCGGCAGATGCGGGCCCGTGGGGTCACCGAGGACTACGCCCCGATCTTGGATGTCAGCGCCCAGCCCGATGACGGCCCCATCGGCGACCGCTCCTTCAGCACCGACCCGCATACGGCACGCACCTACGCGCTGGCGTTCGCCACCGGGCTGAGCGAGGCAGGGGTGACACCGGTGCTCAAGCACTTCCCCGGGCACGGCAGCGCCGAGGGGGATTCGCACGAGGGCGCCGTCACCACTCCCCCGCTGGATTCCTTGCGCGCCAAGGATCTCGTGCCGTACGAGGGGATCGCCGACTACGGGCGGGCGAAGGTGATGGTGGGCCACCTGACCGTGCCGGGCCTGACCGGTCAGCAGCCCGCGTCGCTTTCGCCCGCCGCCTATGGACTCCTGCGCGGAGACTACCGCTTCACCGGGCCGGTGATCACCGACGATCTCGGCGCGATGCGGGCGATCACCAGTGACCACCCGCTGCCCGACGCGGTGCTGGACGCGCTCCGGGCCGGGGCGGATCAGGCGCTGTGGTCGTCCGGGGGCAAGGTGTCCACGGTGCTCGATCGCCTCGAATCCGCGACGGCTGACGGGGAACTGCCCGCCACGCGGGTCGACGAGGCACTCGGGCGGGTGCTGCGGGCCAAACACACCTGCGGCTGAGGTCGGCCACCCGCCGCCTCGCGGGTGACGGGCGGGGTTCAATACGATCTTCCCCGCGGCTGCGTTGCGGCTTGCCGACGAAGGGTTTACACCGTTCGGCGGCACGGCCACACTGCTCGGCGCGGCGGACGAACTGGGGAGGACACCGTGAACGCGTTCCAGGTGCTGCTGCGGCCCGCCGAGCACCGGCCACCGTGGTGGGGCGCCTTGCTGACCACCGTCGCGGCCGTCGTGCTGGCCGCGGCCGGGGGCGTGCTGTACACGCTGTATGCGCCGGGGCTGGACATCATCGGGATCGAGCTGGGCACCGTGCGTCCGCTCCCGGCGGGCACGGACACGGCACTGGCGTGGGATTTCGTGCTCGTCGCCGGGTACGGTTCCGCGTTGCTGCTGGGTACGACGGCGGCGGTGTGGGTGGCGTGGCTGCCGCGGGCGGAGGAGTTCGCGCGGTTCGCTCGGATCTCCGCGCTGGTCGCGATCGTCGCCGACGTGCTGGAGAACGTGCTGCTGTTGAGCGGTGACGTGGTGCGCGACGCGGCCGTGGGCGCGGCCGCGGTCAAGTTCTGCGCGCTGTTGCCCGCGGCGCTCGTCGCGTTGTACGGCGTCTTGGAGACGTGGTGGCGGCTGCTGCGGGAATGCTGGTCCCGCAAGCGGGACGTCGCGATCGCCGCGGGTGACGGCGTGGCTGCCTCGCCGTTGGAGTCGCCGGACTTCCCCGTCAAGGCGGCCGACCGGTTGCACGCGGGCACCCGGTGGCGGCGTGGCTACCAGGTGCCGGACGCGGTGCCGGGCACCGAGGGTTTTTGCTTCTCCGGGGGCGGGATCCGGGCCGCGAGCGTCGCGCTCGGGGTGGCACAGGCCATGCGGACACAGCTGCGCAACGCCCGGTACCTGGTGTCGGTCTCCGGCGGCGGCTACACCTCGGGCGCGTTGCAGCAGGCACTGACCACCGAGCCGCCGGAACCCGGGCCCGGGAAGGTGCTGCGCGATCCGGCGTCGGTGTTCGCGCACGGCGGGGTCGAGGAGGACCACGTGCGCCGGCACGTGAGCTACCTGGCGGACTCCCCGGCCCAGACGCTCACCGCGTTCGCGATCCTCGGCCGGGGGCTGCTGCTGTCGCTGGCGGTGTTGTTCGGGCCGGCGATCGTGCTCGGCGCGGTGGTGGGCTGGCTGTACCAGCGGGTGCCGATCACGCCGGTGCCACCGTCCATTCCGGACTTTCCGGCGATCCGGCCAGGCGCGCTGGGCGGGCTGGGTGCCGTGGTGGTGCTGGCGCTGCTGTTTTCCTTGGTGGGGCGCGGGATCACGACGAAGACGTCGCGGCTGCCGTTGCTACTGCGGCGGTGGGCGAACCGCCTCACGGTGCTCGCGGTGATCGTCGGGGCCGTCGTCGTGGTGCTGCCCGTGCTCGCGTGGCTGGCGTGGCGGCTGCCGACCACCGACACGGGCGTGCGGGTGGGCAGTTCCGCCTGCGCGGTGCTGCTGACCTACGCCTCGACGATCGCGTCGATCGCGTGGCGCAGCCGCGCCACGCTCGGCAAGTCCGGTGTGGACGGTGTCACCGCCGCGGTGCCCGGCAGCCTGCTGCAGCGGATCCTGGTCATCGTCTCGACCACCGTGCTGGCGCTGGCGTGGCTGCTGCTGTTCGTCGTGCTCATCGGCGACGGCGGCACGGCGACGGCGCTGTGGACGGCCCTCGGCGGCGCGGTGGTGGTGCTGATCGTGGGCGGGTTGTTCGACGAGACGTCGTTGAGCCTGCATCCGTTCTACCGCGAACGCCTCGCCTCCACCTTCGCGGTGCGGCGCGTCCAGCGGGAGGGCGGCGAGATCGCGGTGCCGTACCCGAGCACCGAACGCACAACCCTGTCCCGGTACGGCCGCCGCCCGCAGGGTTTTCCGGAGGTGATCTTCGCGGCGGCGGCGAACCTCACCGGCGAGGGGCGCACCCCGCCGGGGCTCAACTGCGTGTCGTACACGATGAGCGCCGACTGGGTGGGCGGGCCCGACGTGGGCTGGGTGCGCACGGGGCGGCTGGAGTCCGTGGTGCCCAAGCGGTTCCAGCGGGACCTCACGGTGCAGGGCGCGGTCGCGATCAGCGGCGCGGCGTTCGCGTCGGCGATGGGCCGGTCCGCGCGCTGGTTCCAGGTGCTGCTCGCGGTGTCCGGGGCCCGGCTGGGCGCGTGGCTGCCGAACCCGGGGTTCGTCCTGTCCGCGCCGCCGGAACGGGACGACACCTGCTGGGCATACCCGCGGATGCCCTCCGCGCGACGCCTTCCCTATCTGTGGCGTGAGGTGCTCGGGCTGCACGCCCACAGCGACAGGCTGCTGCACGTCACCGACGGCGGGCACTACGACAACCTCGGCCTGGTCGAGTTGCTGCGGCGGCGTTGCAAGGTCATCTACAGCGTCGACGCCAGTGTCGACGAGCCGCCGACGGCCGTCACGCTCGCACAGGCGCTGGCCCTGGCACAGCAGGAGCTCGGGGTGCGGGTGGAGCTGGACGAACCGTGGCAGTCCGAGCCGGGCAGCGGGGAGGCGCTCGCGCCGGCGAACCCGTTGAGCGCGCTCAACCCGCGGCTGGTGGCCAGCCCGGTGATCACCGGCACGATCCACTACCCGCCCGAGAGCGGGCTGCCCGAAGGCAGCCGCACCGGGAAGCTGATCGTCGCGAAAGCCTTGCTGTGGCGGGATCTTCCGTATCCGGTGCTGTCCTACGCGGCCCACAATCCGGAGTTCCCGCACGACAGCACCGGTGACCAGTTCTTCGACGACGGCAAGTTCTCCGCCTACACCGAGCTCGGCCGCACCCTCGGCGCCGCCGTACTCGCCCGGCAGCCCAGTGAGGAGGAACCCGCGCCGCAGCAACAACAGCGCACGCTATTGGCTCGCGCGTTCCGGCCCCGGTGACGCCGCCGCGGGTCTCGGCGGCGTCACCGGCGCTCGGCGAGACCCGCCCCGTTTCCGGTGAAGCGGGCCGTGCCGCGCGAGTTCAGGCTTCGGCGAACACGATCTGCTCGGGCTCCACGGTCAGCCGCACGTTCTGCCGTTTGACCTCCACCAGGGTCGCCAGCTCGGTGGCGTGCCCGGCGGGGACGGTGAACAGGCGGTCGTCGCGGGTGTCGAGGTAGTCGGCGAACCCGGCCAGCGACACCCCGCCGCTCTCGTCGAGCCCGAGGTAGTCCACGAGCCTGCGGAACAACTTCGGCAGGATCACCAGCTCGTCGCGCAGCTGCGTGCGGGACTTCAGCCGGAACCCGGTACCGGTCACGTCATCCGCCCACACGCCCTTGCCCGCCTCGCGAGCCGCCACCGCCGCCTCGGACATCGCCTGCCGAAGATCCAGATACAGCTTGGAATAGAACGTCGGGTACACGAGCCCGTCGGCCAGCAGCGTGTAGTTCGCCGACGCGCGCAGGCCCTTCGCGTCGAGGTTCACTTCCGAACCGTCGGCGGCCCGCCCGGAACGCTGGCCCGGGAACGCGATCGCGACGGCGCGCCCGTACTTGTCGGCGAACCGGGTCATGATGTGCCCGGGCACCCGGTCCGGGGTGGACGCGGTGACCGTGCCGTCCTCGTCGCGGGTGACCTTCTTGAACCCCAGGTGCGACAGCAACCCCGCCGCCGCGGCCTGGCCGAGATCGGCGGGCTGGCGCCACTGGCCGCCGTGATTCTGGGCCTGGTAATGGGTTTCCAGCGCGTCGATACCGTCGAGGCGCAGCTGCGCGCCGCCCTTGGAGTTGAGCCGGGCACGGATGCGCGCGGCGGCGAAGGCGCCGGGGTTGTCGGGATAGAAGCGGACGGAGTCGCCATCCGGCGAGGCGCCCACGATGCGGTAAGTGCCTTTGATCAAGGTCAGGGTCATGACCTCACCCCCATGCGGGAACGGGTAGGGCACCCCGGAAGTCGCGGCGGCACGCGCCGCGTTACTCCGGCCCCGGCCTGCGAGGACGGCGGTCGGCCCCATCCGGATCTCTATACTGGTCCGGACTCCGGCCCCGAGCAGAAGGACAGCGACCGTGCCCATCGAGCTGACTTTGCACTGGCAGGGCCGGCCCACGCGATGCGGACGGGCCGCGATCCTCGACAGGCTCACCCCGCTGACGCCCCGCTACGAGCTCGCGCCCGGCGGCCGCCACACCCGCACGGCGACGTACCTGGACACAGTGGACTGGCGGCTGCGCCGGCGCGGCCTGGTCCTGCGGCACGTGGCCGGTTCGCTGGTGCTGGACGGGGAAGGCGGGCCGTGGCGGACGGAACTGCCGAAGGAGCCGTCCTGGCCGGTGCTCGCCGATGGGCTCGCGCCCGGTGAGGTCCGGGACGAGGTCTCGCGCGCGATGTGGGTGCGGGCGATCGCGCCGAAGCTGCGCGCCCGGACGCTCTCGCGCGAGGTCACGGTGCGCGACGCCGAGGGCAGGACCGTAGCCGAGGTCGTGTGGGCCGAGTCCGCGGGCGTCGAGCCGGTCGAAACGGAACCGCTGACCCACGTGACCGTGCGCTCCCCGCGGAAACGGGATGGGGAGCGGGTCGCCCAGATCCTGCTCACCGGCGCCGAGTTCCTTCCCGGCGAGGCCCGCGTGTACGACGAACTGCTCACCGCCTCCGGCCTGCCCGAGGAACGCCTCAAACCCGAGATCGCCGCAGACACCCCCGCCGACGCCGCGATCGCGCGAGCCCTGCTGGGCTTCGCCGACACGATCGACGCGAACGTCGAAGGCACCATCGACGACATCGACACCGAGTTCCTCCACGAACTCCGCGTCGCCGTGCGCCGCACCCGGTCGCTACTCAAGATCGCGGGCGATGTCTTGCCCGAGCCGGCGCCGAAGGGCTTCAAATGGGTCGGCGCGCTCACCACCCCCACCCGCGACCTCGATGTGTATCTGCTGAGCCTGCCCGGGTTCGCGCGCGACATCACCGTCGGCGGGCCCGCCGACCTCGAACCGTTCCAGGCACACCTGGTGTGGGAACGCGCCCGCGAGCGGCGGAAGCTCGTGGCGGGCCTGCGGTCGAAGAAGTTCCGCAAACTGCTGGACCGCTGGCGCGCGAGCCTGCGAGAAGTGGCCGAAGCGGGCGAATCCCCCGTGACGGCCGCGGAACTGGCCACGGACAGGCTGCACCACGTGGCCGCGGACGTGCTCGCCCAGGCGGCGGCGATCACGCCGGACTCCCCCGCCGAACACGTGCACACCCTCCGCAAGCGCTGCAAGGAACTCCGCTACGCACTGGAAGTGTTCCGCCCACTGTGCGAGCCGGAGCCCTACAAGAAGGTGCTCAAGAACCTCAAACGGCTTCAGGACGTGCTCGGCGCCTTCCAGGACGGCGAGGTGCAGAGCGAGCACCTGCGCCTGTACGCGGAACGCATGCTGCACCGGGAAGATCCGCCCGCGGCGACGCTGCTCGCGATGGGTGAGCTGCTCTCGCGCTTCATCCGCCAGCAGCACGAAGCCCGCCACGCGCTCGGCGAAGCACTGGAGAAGTTCCTCGGGGACAAAACCCGGGACCAGCTCGACGCGCTGCTACCCGCGGCTTCGTGCATTTCGTAGTGCCCCGGCGGTCGCGGAATCACTGGCACGCCAACGCGCTCTACACCTACCTCACAGGAAAGATCAGTACCATCCACGGGGTCGGGCACGTGGAAACCGCACCGGTGATCAGGACACTCAAACGCGCGGCCACCCCCGCGCGAACCGGAGAGGGAGCCAGATGAGCCAGACACGCCGAGCCCTGCACGGCGTCGCCGAACTCGTGCTCGCCGGACCCCAGTACCGGGCCGCGGGCACGCTCCGCCTGCGCGTCACGCCCGGCGGCTTCGGCACCACCCGCGACCCGCGGCTGATGGTGGTCGTCGACCAGCTCGTCGCCGGCGAACGCCGCGTTCCCCTCGACGGAACGACGTGCGCGCACCTGCACCCCGACGCGGGCGCCCCCGCCGGCCTCTACGACGACGGCTCCGGCCTCACCCCCGACGAAAAACTGTCCGTCGATCCCGCCGAAGCGCGCGCGATCATGGCAGCCTTCTCCGACGGCGACACCGCGCTCCGGCTGTTCTCCCCCGACACCGAACCGGTGCTGTGGCCCGAGCACTTCGACCTCGCCAGCACCGTCGGCGAAGTCAACTACGGAGTCTCCCCCGGCGACGGATACCTGCCCGAGCCCTACGCCTACGTCGGCCCGCACCAGCCGCGCCAGGGCGAATTCTGGAACGCCCCCTTCGGCGCGGCCGCCCCGCTGAGCGAACTCGATGGCGTGGAAGCGATCCTGCGGTTCTTCCGGCGCGGCCGCGACGAGAGCTGAACGCTCAGGGTTTGTGCGCGAGGATGTACGCCTGCGGCGTCGGCTCCCAGCGCTCGGGCTCACGCCGCACCCGCGAGCTCACCACGAAACCGTGCTGCTGCACCAGTTCCGCGATCAGCTCCGGGCGCAACCGGTACGCGTTCAGGGAAATGTCGTGCCCGTAGGCGTTTTCCAGGTGCCGGATCTCGTCCCCGGCCTGAAACCCCAGCACGAGCTGCCCCTCCGGCGCGAGCACGCGAGCGAACTCGGCGAACACCTCGCCCAGGCGCTCCAATGGCGTGTGGATGATCGAATACCACGCCACGATCCCGCCCAGCTGCCCGTCCGGCAGATCCAGCGCCGTCAGCGACCCCACCTCGAAGCGCAGCCCCGGATGCGTCCGCCGCGCCACCGCCACCATCTCCGGTGACAGATCCACGCCGAACACGTCCAGCCCGAGGGAGGCGAGGTATCCCGTCAGCCGCCCGGGACCACAGCCGAGATCACCGACCGGGCCACGATCCCTTGCCAGCTCGGCAAAAGCACCCAGAATCGCGCGATCGACCGGGGTGGCGTCCAGTTCGTCCTTGAGGAGCTCGGCGTAGTCCGCGGCCACGATGTCGTAGGCGGTGCGGATCTCGGTCAGATAGGAGGGTTCGGTCACGCCGCCGACCCTATCCCGCGGAAGCCCGGACCGGTTTCGTGGCACGGGATCCCTTACGCCGTCACAGCCAACGGCATCCCCCACCGCAACGCCGCGATCTCCGCGTCGGCCGGGCTCGCCATCGTGCCGTCGGGATTCATCACCTCACAACACACCCCGACCGGCGCGAGCCCCGCCCCCACACACAACGCCACCGTCGCCTCGGTATGCCCCTGCCGCTCGCCGAGGAGCCCCGGCTTCGCCCGCAACGGTGAAACATGGCCGGGGCGCAGGAAATCCGCCGGCACGACACCCGGATCCGCCAGCTTCCGCACCGTCGCCGCGCGCTCGGCCGCCGACACACCCGTGCCGGTGCCCTCCGCGAGGTCCACGGGCACACAGAACGCCGTGCCATGCCTGTCTCCGCCACCCGGGATCAACTCGATCCCGGTGCGCTCCAGCACTTCCGGCGCACAGGGCACCGCGGGAAACCCGCACACCTGCGTCAACAGGAACCGGTACGCCGCGGGCTTGAGCCGCGTCCCCGCGAAGATCACGTCCGCCTCCGCCTCGGTCTCCGCGTCCCACACCAGCACCCGACCGCCGGCGCTCAGCTGCCGCACCACTTTGTCCACCCCGGTCCGACCACCGATATGCCCGGCCCACGGCAACCCCGTGACCACCGCATCGACGTCGCGCGCCGCAGCCGGCCCACGCCGTGCGACCAAGCGGGCCACCAGATCCGCTTCCAGATTCACCCGGTCACCCGCCCCGAGCGCGCCCAGCGTGGTGTCCGCCGCCGTCGAAGGCAGCAGCACCACGGAAAACCTGTCCCGCAACACCTCCGCGACGGTCACGCTCACCCCGTCCACCGCGATCGGCGCCTTCCCCGCCAGCTGCGCGAGCACGCGCCCCGGCGGGCGGATCCACAACTGGCGGCCGACGCCCTCATCGTCCACCCGCAGCACCTTGCCGACCGCGTCGACACTCCCCTGCACGAGATGGCCATCGAGCGGATCCCCCAGGCACAAGGGCGGTTCGAGGTTCACCGCCACACCCGGTTCCATCGCATCGAACGTCGACCGCCGCCGCGTCTCCGTGCTGACGGCCACCTCGAACGAACCACCCCCGTCGGCCGCCCCCTCGATCACACAGACGCGTGCCGCGAAACAGGGCGCAGCCTTGCGCGCACCGCGGTCAGCTGCGCCTCGCTGACCCCGCCACCCCGGAGGTAGGCCAACGCATCGAAGCCCTCAAGCGCGGCAACGACGGCCTCCTGCGCCGTTACACCGTGGCGCCAGAAAAGCGGCGATCTTGCCCGTCTGGTCACCCACGCCGAGCTCGGCCCAGACCGGCTCCAGGCGCTCGGTGCTGAGCGCGTAGTCGGCCGCGATCGCCTCGGCGCGAACGCCCACCAGCGCCAGCAGCACCATCACCACGAGCCCGGTCCGATCACGCCCACCTTCACAATGCACGAGCACGCCACCCGCAGGCGCGTCGGCGACCGCCGCGATCACCCGGCCCACGCGCGACGGGAACGTCTCCAGGAAAGCGCCGTAGTACAACGGCGTGCAGTCGAGCCCGCCACCCCAGCGCCGCCAGAACTCCGTGTCCCCGGGATCATCCAGCGGCACAGGCACCACCGGCCGCCCCGCGTCACCACACTCGTGCCGGAGGTCGATGACGGTCCGGATTCCAGCCGCCGCCAAGGCCGACCACCCCTCCGCAGTCAACCGATCCGGCGCGTCCCCGCGCACGATCGCGCCCCAGGCTGTCGAGCCGCCATCATGTGTGGGGAGCCCGCCGAGGTCGCGCACGTTGAAGCACCCCGGCCAGTCCAGGTGCCGCACAGCTACGCCCGGTCCAGCAGCGCCTGGATCCGCCGCTCCAACGCTGTCAGCCCGATCTCCCGGCACACCGCCAAAGCCTCTCCGTACAGCTCCCCCGCCAAGGGCGCCTCGCCGAGGCTCTCGCGCGCCGAGGCCAGAGCCAGCAGCGCTCGCGCCTCCAGCAACCGCAACCCCAGCTGCCGCGCCAAGTCCAAGCCCTCCTGGCCTGCGGCGAGCCCCGACGCGTGATCACCCGCCCGCACCCGCAGCACCGACAACCCGATGAGCGCCTCCGTCAGGTCGAACGGCGAATTCCAGTTCCGCGCGATCTCCACCGCCCGCACCTGATGCCGCTGCGCATCGGCCAGTCCGCCCAGCGCCGCCTCCGCCCTGCCCAGCGCGTTCAGCGCCGCGGCCAGCGTTTCCGGGTTGTTCTCCCGCTCCGCCAGATCCAGCGCCGCCACCGCGTACTCCCGGCCCAGCTCGAAATCCCCCGCATCCACCCGCAGCAAACTCAACCCGCTCAACGCATACGCCTCGCCATAGAGATCGCGCGCCTCCCGGTGCAACTCCCGCGCCTCGGACAGCAACTTCTCCGCCGCCTGCTCCTCGTTCCGCAACCGCAGCGCATACCCGAGGCTCACCAGCGCCGCCGCCTTGCCCCAGTTCGAACCCGCCCGCGTCGCCAGCCGCAACGCGCGGCTCAGCTGCCGCACCGCCTCGTCCAGCCGCCCCAGCTGCCGGTAGACGAACCCCAGGTTGTTCAGCGACATCATCTCGCCCATGTCGTTGCCCAGCGAACGCTGCAACTCCACCGCCGCCTCGTACTGCCGCGCCGCCTCCCCGTACTGCCCCGCACCCTGGTACGCCACCCCGAGCGCGTTGATCGCCGCCGCCTGACCCTCCACCCAGCCACTCGCCCGGTGCGCGTCCACCGCCTTCACCAGGTGGTAGATCGCCTGATCCCGCCGCTCCAGATAGATCCACACCGTGCCGATGCTCTGCTGCATCAGCGCCTCCACCCGGCCCTCACCGAGCCGCTGCGCCGCCGCGAGCACCGCCGTCGCCAGATCACGCCACTCCGCCCGCATCCCCCGGTGCAGGAACATCATCCGCGCCGTATCCGCCAGATACCACGCCACCGGATACGGCCCCCGGTCCGCCGCCTGCCGGATCAACGCCGACAGGTTCCCGTGCTCCGCGTCCAGCCACGCCGCGGCCGCCGTCGCGTCCGGGAACCGCAGCGCCTGCTCACTGAACACATCGAAATCACGCGGCAACCGCAACCCGCGCCGCCCGAACCGGTCCTCCGCCGACTCCCCCGTCGCCAGCGAGAACTCCAGCAACCGCCGCCACGCCGCATCCCGCTCCGCCGCGTCCTCCTCCGCGCCGAGCCGGTCGCGCGCGTAGTCCCGCAACAGGTCGTGGAAGTGGAACCGCCCGATCGCCTCCTGCTCCAGCAGATGCGCCGCGGCGAGGCGTTCCAGCCGGCGCCGCACCTCCGCCAGCGGCTCACCGGCCAGCGCCGCCGCCACCGGAGCCGTGAAATCCGCGCCGGGCACCAGCGCCAACAACCGGAACAACCGGCGCAACTGCGGCGGCAACGCCTCATACGACACATCGAAAGCGTTGGTCACCGCACCCAGCCGGTCACCCCGCGACAACTCGTACACCAGATCCGCGATCCGCGGCTTCGCCCGCGTCGTCAGGTTCGCCGCCGCCACCCGCAACGCCAGCGGCAGATGCCCGCACAACTCCGCCAGCCGCCACGCCGCCTCCGGCTCGGCGGCCACCCGCTCCGGCCCCAGCACACCTTCCAGCAGCGATACCGAATCCTCCGGCGGCAGCACGTCCAGCGGCAACGGTCGCGCCCCCGTCCGCGCGACCAGCTCGCTCAACCGGTGCCTGCTGGTGACCACCACCGTGCCCGACGGCGGCAGCAACGGCAGCACCTGCGCCCCGTCCGCCGCGTTGTCCAGCAACACCAGCACCCGCTTGTCGGCCAGCAACGAGCGGTACAACCCCTCCTGAGCGTCCACACCGGACGGAATCCGCTCCGGCGCCACCCCCAGCGCCCGCAGCAAACTCACCAGCGCCTGTTCCGGCGTCAACGGCGCACGCTCCGCGTCGAACCCGCGCAGGTTCACATACAGCTGCCCATCGGGATACCGCGCGCGCACCTGCCGCGCCCAGTGCACCGCCAGCGCCGTCTTCCCGACACCCGCCGTGCCGTGGATGATCCACGTCCCCGTCGCCTGCTGCTCCCCCAGCTGCTCCAGCTGCCCGGCCCGGCCGGTGAAACTCCTTGCCCCATAAGGCAAACCCGACGCCGACACGACCGGCTCGCGCTCCCCGTCCGCCACCAGCCGCCGGACCTCGACCAGCTCCGCGCTCGGCCCGATCCCCAGCTCGTCGGCGAACCTGCGCTCCGTCTCCGCATACACCGCCAGCGCGTCACCCGAACGCCCCGACCGGTGCAGCGCCAGCATCAACTGCCCGCGCAATCGCTCCCGGAACGGATGCGCCGCCACGCTTTCCCGCAACTCACCGAGCACCTCGGCATGCCGCCCGGCCGCCAGCTCCGCGTCGTACAACTCTTCCAGCGCCGCCGTGCGCCGCTCCTCCAGCGCCGGAATCGCCCGCCCCGCCAGGAACGCCTCAACCCCCTGCAGCGGCTCCTCGGTCCACAACGCCAGCGCCGCCCGGAACCGCTCCGCCGCCTCCAGCGGCCGATCTTCCGACAGCTCCGCCCGGCCCTCGGTCACCGCCGTCTCGAACGCCTCCAGATCCAGCTCGCCCGGGCGCACCTCGATCAGATACCCCGGCGACCGGCGCACGATCAGCTCGCGCCCCAGCAGCTTCCGCAGCTCCGAGATCCGCACCTGCAGCTGCCCGCGCGCGCTCGCGGGCGGCGTCTCGCCCCAGACCGCCTCGATGAGCTGGTCCTCCGGCACCACCCGGTTCGCGCTCAGCAGCAGCGCGGCCAGCACCGTGCGCTGCTTCGGGCCACCGAGCCGCACCCGCTCCTGCTCCGCGAACACCGACACCGGACCGAGCAACCGGAACCGCACAGAGCCCAACGACATGACACCACTCTGCCAGTGCCGCTTGCACACGCCGGACACAGTTTCCCCTCCCGCCCGAAGGCGTGGCGGATCAGCCGGCGGCGACCCCCGCCCGATCCCGCCCGCGCAGCACCCGGAACCCGCACGCCAGAGCGAAAACGAGCACCGCGGCCACCGTCACGACAGCCACCGCGGGCGAGTCCGTCGCCACCGCGATCCAGACCAGCGCCCACGCCACAGCCAGTGCGAAGCCGGCCACCGCGCGCGTGGAGAACGCCACCCAGATCGCCGCCGCGACCGTCAGCACGACAGCTGCCACCGACACCGGCGCAGACGGCGCAGTGCCCAGCGCCGCGCCGGTGGTCGCTGCACCCGCCACAGCCGCCACACCGACCCAGCCCGTGTAAAGCCCGACCGTCGTGTGCACGAGCAGCCGGTCGCCCCAGCCCTCAGCGGGGACAGCGCGCAGCCGCACCAGGGCGGTCACCAGCGTGCCCAGCAACGCCACGATGACCACCTCGGACACCACGAACAGCCGGTGCGAGAACGCCGCGATCCACACCGCGTTGAGCAACCCCGCCCCCCGCCAGCCACCAGCCGACCCGCCGGTACACCGCGCGCCCGCGCTGCGACGGCAGCATCTGCCGGATGCCGAGCGAGAGGAAAGCCAGGTAGATCAACGACCAGATCATGAACGCCGCGCCGCCCGGCAACAGCAGAGTCGGATAGGAATTCGCCACCACACCAACGGATTCGCCCCACAGCCCGGCACCACCGACGGCCCCGGCCACCACCTGCAGGACCGCCGCGGCCAGTATCGCGAAGTTCATCGCACGCCCTCCTCGATGCCCGCCGCGCGGGCGCAGTAGTCCCAGACCGCCTTGCGCTGCGCCGCACTGGTTTTCGTCCACGGCAGCACCGACTCCGGGCGCGGTCTGCGGTCATGCCAGAACAGCCCGCCCGGCGGCGCCGGACGGGTGGCCGCCAGCCACACGGTGGTGTCGGCGCCCTCGTCCGGATCGCGCAGGATCCGCCCGGTGAGACGGTGGAAGCCCGGCAGCGAATCCGCCACGCCGGGCGTGTCGGCCCAGCCGGGATGCGTGCCGTAGACACCGATCTGGTCCGCCGCCCAGCGCTCCGCGAGGATCGGCAGCAGCGCGACCTGCACTCGTTTCGTGCGCGCGTACGCTGTCGCGCCCCGGTAGCGGCCCTCCCGGTACTCCAGATCGGCCGGCAGCTTCTGGGTGTACATCCCACCCGAGGACACGATGATCACCCGGCCCCCGTGCAGGCGCGGGCGCAGCGATTCGGTCATCCGCAGCGGACCCAGCACATGCGTGGCCAGCGTCTGCTCGTGCCCCGAACTCGTCTGCCGTTCCGGCGGTAGCACACCGGCGTTGTGCACGAGCACGTCGAGAGCGGGCTCGGCGGCGGAGAACTCCCCGGCGAACCTGCGCACGTCCTCCAGATCCCCGACGTCGCAGCGCCATACCCGCGCGTCGGTCAGCCCCCGTTCTTCGCGGGCTTCCTCGCCCTTCGCCGTGTCCCGGACGACGAGGTGGACCGTGGCGCCCAGTCGCGCGAGCCCCGCCGCGGTTGCCTTACCCAGTCCGGAGTTCGCGCCCGTGACGAGAGCCGTTCTGCCGCGCAGCGCGTCGGCCGGTGGATCGTCGGGCCAGCCGGGGAGGCGGCGGCGCAACGCCAGCCCCCAGCGCGGGTAGCCGCCGAGCACGCTGCGATCCAGCACCGTGTCGGCCAGGCGGGCGGCGTTGTTCGCCGAAGTCATCGACCCTCCAGGTCGCTCGACTATCTAGCGACCTGGGTCTACCCTGTCCCGGTGCCGCCTACACCTGAAACCGCTTTCCGGATCGGCCAGACCCTGCGCGAGCTGCTGCGGCTCGCCCCGGAAATCCACGCCACGCTGGCGAGAAGAGTCGGCATCGGGGTGACCGACCTGATCGCGCTCGACCACGTCACCGCCAGCGACACCCCGCTCGGTGTGGTGGAGCTCGGCAATCGCCTCGGGATCCGCTCGGCGTCCGCCACGGTGCTGGTGGACCGGCTCACCGCGGCGGGACATCTGGAGCGCGTGCCGCACGAGACGGATCGCCGCCGCATCACCGTCCGCCCGACCGACGCCGCGCGCACCGACGCCCTCGAAGCGCTCGGCCCCCTCGTGCCGAAGATCCTCGAGGTGGTCGGGAAGCTCGACGCGGACTCCGCCGAGGAGATTCTCGTTTTCCTGCAAGAGATCTCGGCGACTCTGACCGCCTTCTGTGCGGCTTTTTCGGAGTGGAACCACAACGTTTCTGTTGTTAAGACGCCGAATGTATAGGCCGTTATACACTCAAGAATCCGGGTAAAGCCGGCCCATCAGTTCGAGCACCTCGTCGATCATCCGCCGGGCCTTCGCCCGGCTCGGCGCGGCCGCCACCTCACGACCGGCCTCGGTGGCCATCGCCGTCAACGACAGCACGAGCATCTCGCTCAACGGGTGCACGTGGTCGTTGACCAGCACGGAGTTCGCGTGCAGCCACTCGCGGAACCGCTCCCTCGCGAGCAGGCCGAACCCGGCGGGCCCTCCCCCGGACAGGAACACCGTCGCCAGCTCCCGTTCCTCCCAGCAGCCCTCCAGATACGCGCGGGTGCCGGCGATGAACAACTGGAGCGCGTCCTGCTCGCCGCGGCGCAGCGCGGTACGGAACGCCTGGGCCGAACGATGCTGCTGACGGCGCTGGTACTCGTTGTACAGGGTGATGTAGAGATCGGATTTCGCGGCGAAGTGGTGGTAGAGGCTGCCGACGCTCGCCCCGGCCCGCTCGGCGATGTCGGCCATGTTCGCGTTGTCGTAGCCGGCCGCGGAGAAGACTTCACGCGCGGCTTCGAGCAAAGCGGCGCGGGTGATCTGGGCGCGTTTGCTGCCGGTCACCTCTGTCATCCCCTGATTCTGCCGGACGCCCCGTGGGGCGGGCACACCGGCGCGTGGCGCGCCCGCCCCACGGGTTCCTCACGCCGCCGGGATCCCGTTGGCCGGGGCCGTGGGCTGCGCCGTCGTGTAGGGCACGACGGGCCCGTCGGCGTCGTCGGTGGTCAGCGGTGTCCCGGAGGCCACCGCCACGCCGCCGCGGATCGTGGAGATCTGCCCGCCGGTGTAGCCGGCGTGCGAGTCGGGGCCGTACCGGAAGGGCACCAGCCCCGGCCCGCTCAGCCCGCCCTTGTTGAGCGCGTCGAGCACCTTCTGCCGGGTCAGGTCCTTGCCCGCGGCCTGCAGCGCCTGCACGAAGGTGTAGGCGTAGGACATCGCGTAGAGCACGTTGCCGTCGAAGGGGATCGTCGGGATGTACTGGTCGTGGATCTTCTTGAACAGCGCGATCCACGAGTTGCCCGTATCCGTGGTGGCCGGCAGGTACGCGCTGCTGACCATGCCCTCGATCAGATCGGTGCCCTTGACCGCGGAACCGGCCTGCTTGGCGAAGTTCTCCAGCAGCCCCGAGACCGTGGTCGGGTCGGCACCGACGCTCGAGACGACCATCTGCGGCTTGTAGCCCGCCTTCGCGGCGCCGAGCCGGAACAACGCGGTGTAGGCCGGAATGGACTCCAGCACCACGACATCCGCCTGCGAGCGCGCGATCGCCGAGACCTGCGCGGCGATGTCGGTGTTGCCCGGCTGGTACGGCTGGCGCGTCACGACGAGGCTCTGGTCGATGTACTTGTCGAGGCCCTTCATACCGTCGTGGCCGAAGTCGTCGTCCTGGTAGAAGTAGGCGACCTTCTTGCCGGCGAAGTTCTTCTTCACGTAGTCGCCGAGGATCTTGCCTTCGACGGTGTAGTCCGGCTGCCAGCCGTAGGTGTACGGGTGCTCCTTCGGGTTGTCCCAGCAGGTGCAGCCGGACGCGACGAACAGATCGGGCACACGCGAGCTGTTGAGGAAGTCCACGACCTTCGTGTGCGTCGGCGTGCCGAGCGCGCCCAGCATCGCGAACACGTTGTCCTGCAACACCAGTTGCTTGGTCAGGGTGACCGTGTTGGCGGGGTTGTAGCCGTCGTCGAGGTACTTGTAGTCGATCTTGCGGCCGTTGATCCCGCCGTTGGCGTTCACGTAGTCGAAGAACGCCTTGGCCGCCGGGCCCTGCTCGCTGTAGCCGGGCGCCGCCGCGCCGGTCAGCGGCAGGGTGCTGCCGATCGACACGCTGGTGCCGGTCACGCCGGGCGTGCTGCTTTCGCCACCCCCTCCCCCGCCGCAGGCCGTCAGGGCGAGCGTGAGCGCCGCGGTCAGCGCGACCGCCGGACGCCAGTGTCTGGACACGGTCATCTTCTCTCCATCACGGTTGTTGTCGGGCGACGGGACGGGCGGAGCAGCCGGGCGAGCCGGCGCACGCCGGACTGGATGCCGCCAGGGAAAAGCACGATCACCAGGATCAGCACCAGCCCGTAGAGGACGAGCGGGATGTTCGACTGGATCGCCTGCGGCAGCTGCGCCGACTGGGCGAAGTTGGTGGACCAGTTCGGCAGCAGGGTCACGAGCACGGCCCCGTACACCGCGCCGGCGAGGCTGCCGAGCCCGCCCAGCACCGCCGCGGTCAGCAGGGACAACGACAGCGTGAGCGTGAAAGCGCCCGGCGCGGCGAGGTTGTTGACCATCGCGAACAACCCGCCGGCCAGCCCGGCGCACCCGGCGCTCACACAGAACGCCAGCACCTGCGTCCGGGCCACGTGCACCCCGGACAGCGCGGCCGCGTCCTCGTCTTCACGGACGAAGCGCATGTTGCGGCCGAGCCTGCTGCGGGCCAGGTTCGCCAGCAGGAACAACACGATCACGAGACACAGCCCGCCGATCCACGCCTGCCAGCGCTCGAGCGGGAACGACTCCCCCAGCGACAACGGCGGCGGCTGCGGCGTCACGATCAGGCCGTTGGCGCCGCCGAGCACGTCACGCAGACCGTGATAGTCCGCCAGCGACGGCAACCCCACCGCGAGCGCCAGCGTCGCACCCGCCAGGTACGGGCCGCGCAGCCGTGCGGCGGCCACCCCGACGAGCGCGCCGAGCAGGCCGGTGATCACCGTGGCCGCGATCAGCACCGTCCACAATGGCCACTGCAGGTGCTCCAGCAGCAGCGCCGCCGAATACGCCCCCACGGCCACGAAAGCGCCGTGCCCCAGCGAGATCTGCCCACTCAGGCCGGACAACACGGTCAGCCCCGCGGTCGCGATCGCCATGTAGCAGATCTGCGCCAGTTGCAGGTTGTCGAACGCGTCCAGCGAGATCGACAGGAAGTAGAACGCCAGCAGCCCCAGCGCCGACCAGAACAGGTGGCGCAGCAAGGTGGAACCGCGCCACAGCCGCAGCGGGGCCGGCGCCCGCTTCACTTCGGCGTCCTCGCGCGTCTCGGTCGCCGTCATACCCGCCGCCTCACGCCGGTGCCGAACAACCCGTTGGGGCGCACCATGAGCACGGCGATCAGCACTACCAGCGAAGCCAGCGTGACGATGTCCGAGCCGAGGTAGCCCGCCACGTAGGACAGCACCGCGCCGAGCACCAGCCCGCCGACCACGGCGCCCGGCGGGCTGTCCAGGCCGCCGATCACCGCGGCGGTGAACCCGAACACCAGCACCGCGTCGAACCCGGTGGGGCTGACGAAGGTGCTCGGCGCGATCAGCACCCCGGCGACCGCGCCCACGACCGCCGCGAGCGCCCAGCCGACGGTGAGCATCCGGCCGACCCGCACCCCCAGCAGGCGGGCCACCTCCGGCGCGAACGCCGCCGACCGCATCTTCAGCCCCAGCGACGTCCGCCGGAACACCACCGCGAGCACCGCCATCAGGCCCAGCACGACGAGCACCACCCACAAGTCGTTGGGAGAGAACAGCAACTGGTGATCCCCCACCTTGAACCCGGCGATCCCGAACGCGGGCGGGTACGAGCGCGGCGTGCCGCCGAACAGCATTCCCGCCGTCCCCTGCAGCAGCACCAGCAGGCCGAACGTGACGACGACGGCGTCCAGCGGCGGCCGGTTCTCCACCGGGCGCACCAGCACCCGCTCGACCAGCGCGCCGAGCAGGAACCCGCTCACGATCGCCACGCCGAGGGCGAGCCAGTACGAGGCGCCGTGGGAAACCACGGTGTAGGCGAGGAACGTGGTCAGCATCAGCATGCCGCCCTGGGCGAAGTTGACGATCCGGGTGGAGCGCCAGATCAGCACGAGCGCCAGCGCGACGGCCGCGTACACGGCCCCGCTGGTCAGCCCGGCCAGCGTCAGGTCAAGGAATCGGCCCATCACATCTCCAGGTAGGCGCGCCGGACCCGGTCGTCGGCGGCCAGGCTCGCGGCGTCGTCGTCGGCCACCTTGCGGCCGAGGTTGAGCACCACCGCGCGGTCGGCGACCGACAGCGCGGTACCGGCGTTCTGTTCCACCAGCAGCAAAGTCAGCCCGGTTTCGGCGCGCAGCGTGCGCAGCGTCGCGACGATCTGGGCGGCGGTGCGCGGGGCGAGCCCGAGCGAAGGTTCGTCCAGCAGCAGCAGTTCCGGGCGGCTCATCAAGGCGCGGGCGATGGCGAGCATCTGCCGTTCCCCGCCCGAGAGGGTTTCCGCGCGACGGCTCCGGCGTTGCGCCAGCGGCGGGAACAGTTCGTACATCCGGGAAAGCCCCGTGCGGAGCCAGCCCTTGTCCTTGCGCCACAACCCGCCGAGGCGCAGGTTCTCCTCCACCGTCAGCTCGACGATCACGCCGCGCCCCTCGGGCACGTGCGCCATGCCGAGGCGCACGAGGTCCTCCGGCGCGCGGCGCGTGACGTCCCGCCCGGCCAGTCGCACCGTGCCCGCTTTCGGGGGCAGGAGACCGCTGATCGCGCGCAGCAGCGTGGTCTTGCCCGCCCCGTTCACGCCGAGCACGGCGGTGATCGAGCCTTCCGCGACCTCGACGTCGACGTCGTCGAGCGCGCGCACCGGGCCGTATTCGGCGACCAGCCCGCTCACGTCAAGCATCGGCCACCCCGACCGTCTCGCCGAGATAAGCGCGCTGCACCGCCGGATCCGCGCGGGTCGCGCCCGGGGTGCCGTGCGCGATCACCTCGCCGAAGTCGAGCACCACCAGCTCGTCGCACAGGTTCATCACGAACTCCATGTGGTGTTCCACGAGCATGACCGCGGTGCGCTCGCGCAGCCCGCGCAGGATCCCGGCCAGCTCCGTGGTCTCGGTGGCCGACAGCCCGGCGGCCGGTTCGTCGAGCATCAGCAGCCGCGGTTCGCTGATCAGCGCGCGGCCGAGCGCGACGCGTTTCCTGATGCCGTAAGGAAGGCTGGCGCAGACGCGGTGCGCGTCGGCGGCGATGCCGAGTGTCTCCAGCACCTCCATCGCCCGGTCCCGCACCCGGTGTTCTCGCCGTTCGGCCCACGGCGAAGCCAGCATCGCGGCCACCGCGCCGGTGCGCACGAGATGCGACGCCCCGGCGATCACGTTCTCCAGCACGCTCAGATGCGGGAACAGGCCGAGGCCCTGCAGCGTCCGCGCGATACCCAGCCGGGTCAGCCGGTGGGGGCGCGGCCGCAGCGGCTTCCCGTCGAACAAGATCGAACCGGATTCGGGCCTTACGAACCCGCAGACGGTGTTGAACAAGGTGGTCTTGCCCGCGCCGTTCGGGCCGATCACGCCGAGCACCCCCGCCTGCGGGACGTCGACCGAAACCCGGTTGAGCACTTGCAGTCCACCGAACGCGACACACAGTTCGCGAGCACGCAAAAGGGGGCCGGACTCATCCATTCCGCACGATCACCGCCTCGTCGCAGTGTCCCGATTTCAGAACCTGATTCGGTTCGCGGCGAACAGTACAACGGCGCGGGCGGCTTGCCCAGTGTTCCGGCCGAATCAGACATTCCGGTGCTTTTCCGTGATCTGCGGGTGACACCGGCTTGATCGGCGGCGGCGACCTGTTAGCGTCGGAACAGCAAAGACCGAATGGCGTTCTAGTTTTCCTCGTCGAAGGGGAGGCCATGCTCAATCTCTCCGTGCTGCTGGAGTCCACCGCCCGCCGGCTGCCCGGCCGGGCCGCGCTCGTGCAGGGCGCGCGCACGCTGACCTACGCCGAGCTCGACGGCAAGGCGAACCAGGTGGCCGGGGCGTTGCGGGCGAACGGGGTGCGGCCGGGCGACCGGATCGCGCTCATCGCGCCGAACGTGGCCGAGTTCCCCATCCTCTACTTCGGGCTGCTCAAGGCCGGCGCCGTGGTCGTGCCGCTGAACCCGCTGATGAAGGACCGCGAGCTGAGCTTCGTCTTCAACGACTGCGGCGCGGTCGCCGTGTTCGCGTGGGAGGGCAGCGAAGGGCTACCGGTGCTGGCCAACGCGCGCGCCGCCGCGGAGCAGTCGCCGAGCGTGCGGCAGGTGATCCCGCTGGGAGAGCTCGAAGACTTCCTCGCGCCGCATCCGCGCGAGGCCGAGACCGAGCCGACCGGCGCCGAGGATCCCGCGGTGATCATCTACACCAGCGGCACCACCGGCACCCCGAAGGGCGCCGTGCTCTCGCACGTGAGCCTGTTGCTCAACGCGCGGATGAAGGAACTGCTGGTCCCCAAGCACGATCACGACGTGGTGCTGGTCGCGCTGCCGCTCTACCACGTGTTCGGGCAGACGTCGGTGATGAACGGCAACGTGCACGGCGGCGCCACGCTCGTGCTGCTGCCGCGTTTCGACCCGAAGACCGCGCTGGAGCAGATGATCGAGCACGGGGTCACGCTGTTCTCCGGGGTGCCCTCGATGTTCCAGGCCTTCCTGCAGGCGGACCCCGACGGCACGAAACTGCGTGCGGTGGCCAAAACCGTCCGGCTCGTCACCTCCGGCGGCGCGGGCCTGCCCGTCGCGTTGTACGAACGGTTCCGCCAGACCTGCGGGCTCGGGATCCGGCAGGGCTACGGGCTGTCCGAAACCAGCCCGACGGTCACGTTCAGCCCCTGGGACGAGCCGATCCGCCCGGCGTCGGTCGGGAAACCCGTGTGGGGCGTGGACATCGAGGTGGTGGACAAGCAGGACAAGCCGGTGCCGGCGGGCGAAGTCGGGGAGATCGCCATCCGCGGCCACTGCGTCATGCTGGGCTACTACAACCAGCCCGAAGCCACCGCCGAAGCGGTGCGCGACGGCTGGTTCCACACCGGCGACCTCGGGAAGTTCGACGAGGACGGCTGGCTGTACGTGGTGGACCGGGTCAAGGACCTCATCCTGCGCGGCGGCTACAACGTCTACCCCGCCGAGGTGGAACAGGTCCTGCTGTCCCATCCGGACGTCGCGATCACCGCCGTCGTCGGCGAGGACCACGAGCGGCTCGGGCAGGAAGTGGTGGCCTACGTGGTGCCGCGCACCGGGCACGAGATCGACGTCGACGCGCTGTCCGCCTGGGCGCGCGAACGGCTGGCGGAATACAAGTACCCGCGCCGCATCCACGTCCGCGACGCGCTCCCGATGACCTCGACGGGCAAGATCCTCAAGCGGGAACTCACGGCTCCAGGACGAACCTGATCGGATGGCCCTCCTTGCGGATGAGCTTCTCCACCACCTCGCCCGCGTCCGCCAGCGGGAAGCGGGCGGTGATGGAGCGGCTCAGGTCCAGCCGGTGATGGCCCGCCAGCCCGATGAGCGTCTCCACGTCCCCGGGCTCGGACCCGTAGTGCCCGAGCACCCGCTGCCCGCGGATGCTGAACGCCATGCTCTGCGAAAGGGCCAGCGGCTGCGGGGTGAGACCCACCAGCACGAGCCGCCCGCCGAGGCCGAGGCAGGTCACCGCCTGCTCGCGCACCGCGGCGACCCCGGCCATGTCGAACGCGATGTCCAGACCACCGGTCACCGCGTGCACCTGCTTGACCAGCTTGGGATCCGCCGAGTCGAAGGCGTAGTCGGCGCCGAAGGCCAGCGCCCGCTCGCGTGCCGCCTCCAGCGGGTCCACCGCGACGATCGGCGCCGCCCCGACGAGCCGCAAGAGCTGCACGGCGTGCGCGCCGAGCCCGCCGACGCCCCACACCCCGGCGGGGCGACCCGGGCGGGCCTGGCCCGTGCCGGTGACCGCGCCCCACGGCGTCGAGACCGCGTCGGGCACGATCGCGGCCTGGTCGAACGGCAGGTCTTCGGGCAGGGCGATGAGGGTGTGCTGGCTCGCGAGCGCGTACTCGGCCCAGCCGCCGTCGTAGTCGACGCCGCGGGTGCGGATCTGCAGGCAGGGCCCGCGGAACCGCACGCAGTTCGGGCACCGGCCGCACCGCTCGCCCGCTTCGAGCGCGACCCTGTCGCCCACCCGCCACGGCTCCGGTACGTCCGGGCCGAGCGCGTCGATCACGCCCGCGACCTCGTGCCCGAGGGTGACCTCCGGGGCGGCCAGGAACAACGGCGTGAGGCCGCCTTCGATCAGGTGCACGTCGGAGAGGCAGACCCCGGCCGCCGCCACCTTGATCCGGACCTCGCCCGGCCCCGGTTCGGGGACGGGCACGTCCTTCACGACGAACCTGCGCGGGCTGAGTTCGAGGCGTCCGGCCAGCATGAACCCTGTTCTACACGACGATCAGCGGCCCTGCCGCACGGGAGAAGGCGGGCCCGCGCCGGGGCCCGCCTTCTCCCGCCGGGTTCAGGATCCTTGCTGTTCCTGCTGCTTCTGCTGTTCGGCGACCTCGCGGCGGACCTCTTCCATGTCCACGTCACGGGCCTTGCCGATCAGCTCCTCCAGCGCCGGCTCGGGCAGCGCGCCCGGCTGCGCGTACAGCACCACGCCGTCGCGCACGATCATCAGGGTCGGGATCGAGGAGATCCCGAACGCACCGGCCAGCTCCTGCTGGGCCTCGGTGTCCACCTTCCCGAACACGATGTCCTCGTGCTTGTCCGACGCCTTCTCGTACACCGGCGCGAACTGCCGGCACGGCCCGCACCAGGAGGCCCAGAAGTCGACCAGGACCATACCCTCCTGACCGACCACCTCGTCGAAGTTCTCCTTGCTCAGCTCGACCGTCGCCACGTGACTCTCCTTGGATGGGGTAGGACACCAGCTGTAACACACCGGCGGCCCGCGTTCTTCCGCCACGGTGGCCGCGTGCCTCCCGCCGCGGTAGTGCCGGACGACGTCGCCCAGACCGGCAGCACGCTCCACGACGACCAGGCCGTGGTGTTCGACGTCGAGGGCAAAGGCCTCGACGTCGTTACCGGCTGCGGGCACGCGGGCATCGTGAACATCGTCCCGGCACGCGCGGCGGCTCACCGGGGTCGGGCGGATCTCCGCGATCCTCGGCGGGCTGCACCTGCGGGGACGGGCCAGTCCCGCCGCGCTCGGGCCGGACGTCGTCGTGCCCGCGCACCGCACGAGTTGGCAGGCACAGCACCGGCTCGCCGCCGCGATGCCGGGCGCGTTCCAGGCCGACTCCGTCGGCAGCCGCTTCGAGCTCTGCGAACTTACGACGAGGTCAGTAGTTCGAGCGCGGCCGTGAGGCCGGGCGTGTGCTGCGTGCCCGGCGGGCAGCGGTCGGGCCAGCCGGGGCCGGCGAGGATCCGGCGCACGGGATGACCCCGCAGCACCCGGATCACGTCGGCGTCCGCCGTCTCCGGGCGTTGCGACCACAGGACCACGGCGATCGGGCGCGCGGCCGCGATCGCGCGGGCGAGGCTCGCCGTCGGGGTGGCCGCGCCCAGCATCCGCGCCGGGTGACCGCGTTCGGCGAGTGCCGCTGAAAGCGCTTCCAGCGCGAGCGTGTGGTACTCCCCCGCCACGCACGTCAGCAGCACGCGCGGCGCGCCCTCCGCGGGCCGCGGAACCCGGTGCAGCGCGGCGGAAATCGCCCACGACAAGGCATGTTCGGTGTCCACACACGCGGGATCCTCGCGCTGGTCGCCGTCGATCGCGGCGAGCGCCGGGCGGCAAAGCCTTTCCCACGCCCCGACGACGCCCCGCTGGCGCACGCAGTCCTCGATCACGTGCAGGCACCGATCCGGCTCCAGCGCCCGCGCCGCCGCGACCAGTTCCGCCAGCTCGTCCTCCGCCGCGCCCGGCGACGCGGCCGTCTTCGCCGCGTCCGACGGCAGCATCCCGGCCGACACGAGGTCCCGCATCCGGCACAGCCGCCACACGTCTTCCGCCGTGTAGCGGCGGTAGCGGCCCGGCTCGATGTTCTGCGGCCCGACATCGTAACGACGATGCCAGCTTCGCAACGTCGACGGCGCGATACCGAGCCGCCGGGCGACCTGTCCCGCCGTCCACACCGCGCCCTGCTCCGGCTCCACGGAGCCATCCTGGCAGCAAAGCGCCGCAACGGCTCAAGTGGACTCGATGACCAGCCTGCCCGCCGCCCGGTCGGCCCGCAGCTGCGTCTTGAGCACCTTCCCGCTCGGGTTGCGCGGCAGCGCTTCGACCACCGCGATCCGGCGTGGGCGCTTGTACCGGGCGAGCCGTTCGGTGCACCACTCCTCGAGCTCCGCGGGAGTGGGCGGTTCGCCCTGGGTACGGGGGCTCAGCACGGCCAGCGGGGTCTCGCCCCACTTCTCGTCCGGCATCCCGATCAGCGCGACTTCGCCGATCTTCGGGTGCCCGGCGAGCACGTCCTCCACCTCGGCGCAGTAGATGTTCTCGCCCCCGGAGATGATCATGTCCTTCTTGCGGTCGACCACGTAGTAGTAGCCGTCCTCGTCCTCGCGGACCAGGTCGCCGGAGTGGAACCAGCCGCCGCGGAAGGCTTCCGCCGTCTCGGCGGGCTTGTTCCAGTACTCCTTCATCACCATCGGGCTGCGGTAGACGATCTCGCCGACCTCGCCGCGCGGGACGTCGTTCAGGTCGTCGTCCACGACCCGCACCTCGACGTTGAGCATCGGGGTGCCCACCGAGCCGATCTTGCGGATCGAGTCCTCGCCGCGCAGCAGCGTGGTGACCGGGCTGCATTCGGTCTGCCCGAAGGCGGTGTTGACGTCCGCGCCGGGGAACGTCTCGATGAGGGTGCGCAGCAGCGTGGTCGACGCCGGGGCGGCGCCCCAGGAAATCCGCGTCAGCGCGGAAAGATCGCGGTCGGCGATGCCCGGCACGGCGCAGATCGCCTGCCACTGCGCGGGAACGAGGAAGCACGACGAGACCCGCTCGCGCTCGAACAGCTCCACGACCGCGGCCGGGTCGAACTGGCCTGAGGGCAGCAGCACCGTCCGCCCGCCCAGCAACAGGTTCGGCAGCAATCCGGACAGCCCGGCGATGTGGAACAACGGCGCCGCCGCCAGCCACACCTTGTCCTCCGGGGTGACGCCGAGGTGCGCCATGTTGCTGAACGCGTGCATCAGCAGGTTGTGATGGGTGAGCACGGCGCCCTTGGGCCGCCCGGTGGTCCCGGAGGTGTACATGATGAACGCCGGGTCCTGCTCGTCCACGGTCAGCTCGGCGAACTCCGGCGACGCGGCGGCCAGCGCCTCCTCGTAGTCCGCCCCGTCGCCGCCGAACACGAGGCAGGGCACGTCGAGGCTCGCCTTCTCGCGAGCCTTGGCCATCGCCCCGGCGAGCGGGGCGTGCACGATGATCGCCGACGCGCCCGCGTCTTCGAGCACGTAGGCGATTTCGTCGGCGACGAGCCGGAAGTTGACCGGCACGCAGATCGCGCCCAGCCGGGTGGACGCGAAATAGCCTTCGAGGACTTCGAGCGTGTTGAGCCCGAGGACCACGACGCGGTCCCCGTAGCCGACGCCGCGCTCGCGCAGCGCGTTGGCCAGCCGGCTCACGCGCTCGTCGAACTCGCCGTAGCTTCGGCTGGTTTCGTTGTACCGGAAGGCGATCCGGCCGGGACTGAGCCTGGCGTGCCGGGCGAGCTGGTCGCCCATGGTCATGCCGCGGCCCAGCAGGCGGGGAACGGACGGTTCGGACATCGGCCACCTCGGCGCTGAAGACGGCGGAACAGCCGCCAACCTACGGCCACCGGCCCGAAACAGTCAACGTTGACTGGCGACTTCGCCGAACAAGATCCCCCGCGCCATCCCCTGCCACAGCGCGACGTGCGGGTCGGTGACCGGGGGCCGGGTGCGGAACGCGTACGGCAGCGCGGCGCCCCGCATGCTGGTGAACAGCAGCTCGCGGAGCTCGCCGTAGCGGGGATGCGCGCACACCGCCGGGCCCCAGATCCGGTCGCCCACCTTGCGGATCGCCTCCCGCAGCTGCCGCTCGGCCGGGCGCAGCGACTGGGCCAGCGAACGGTTCGTGCGCGCGGCCGTCCACAGTTCCATCGCCGCCCAGAACGGCGGCTCCTGGAAGGTGGCCCACAGCAGCTCGATGCAGCGGTCGACGCGGCGCGGGCCTTCGGGCTCACCGGCCAGCGCGCCCGCGACGCGGTCTTCGATCTGCCGCAGATGGGTGCTCGACAGGTGCTGCGCGGCCGCCACGAGCAGGTCGTCACGGGACGGGAAGTGGTGCAGCAGGCGCCCGCGCGACACCCCGGCCTTCGCCTGGATGGCCAAAGTGGACGCGCCCGCGTAGCCCAGTTCGACCAGGCAGGCCACCGCCGCGTCCAGGATCAGCGTCCGGCTGTCGGCGCTGCGGTCCTGGCGGCTGCGCGTGGCGGCACCGGACGGACTCACCGGGAGAGCGTAACGCAGGAACACGCCGAAACAGTCGGTGTTGACTGTCACCGGGTCTGCTTGACAGGCTCAAGGGAACCGCCGGTTCGAGGAGGAGCCGTATGTACCCGGGTACTTTCGCCGCGACCCATCCGGACCGGCCCGCCATCGTGATGGCCGGTTCGGGGGAACGTCTGACCTACGGCGAGCTCGACGAGCGCTCCATCCGCCTCGCCAACGGCCTGGCGGCGGCCGGGCTGCGCCGCGGGGACAGCGTCGCGCTGCTGACCGACAACACGTTCCGCGCCTACGAGGTGTTCTGGGCGGCGATGCGGTCCGGGCTGTACGTGGCGGCGGTCAACAGCCACCTGTCCGCGCCCGAGGTCGCCTACATCGTCGGCGACTCCGAAGCCAGGGCGATCGTCGTGTCGGCGACACTGGGCGAGCTGGCCGCCGAAGTCGGCAGGCAGGTGCCGGACGCCGGGATCCGCTTGGCGTACAACGGTTCCGTCGACGGTTTCGACAGCTACGACGAGTTCCTCGCCGCCGCGTCGCCCGTCGCCCCGGACGACCAGCCCTGCGGCGCGGACATGCTCTACTCGTCGGGAACCACCGGGCGCCCCAAGGGAATCCGGGTCGACCTGCCGGATCGCCAGGTGGACGAAGCCGGTGACACGCTGACCCCGCTGATGCAGTACCTGTACGGCTTCGGCGAGGACAGCGTCTACCTCTCCCCCGCGCCCGTCTACCACGCCGCCCCGCTGCGATACGGCGCTTCCGTGCATCGTCTGGGCGGGACGGTGGTCATGATGGAGCGCTTCGACGCCGAGGCCGCGCTCCGCGCCATCGAGACCTACCGGATCACGCACAGCCAGTGGGTGCCGACGATGTTCATCCGCATGCTCAAGCTGCCCGCCGAGGTGCGCGAGCGCTACGACCTCTCGAGCCACCGGGCCGCCGTGCACGCCGCCGCGCCCTGCCCGCTCGACGTCAAACGCGCGATGATCGACTGGTGGGGGCCGATCATCTTCGAGTACTACAGCTCCACCGAAGGCGCCGGGATGACCTTCGTCCGCAGCGAGGAATGGCTCGAGCATCCCGGCACAGTCGGCCGCGCCGCGCTCGGCGTCATCCACATCTGCGACGACGACGGGAAGGACCTGCCGCCCGGTGAGGTCGGCACGATCTTCTTCGAACGCGACGAGGTCCCGTTCACCTACCACCGCGACCCGGACAAGACGCGCCAGGCGCAGCATCCGGAGCATCAGACGTGGGTCACCACCGGCGATATCGGCTACCTGGACGAGGAAGGCTGGCTCTACCTCACCGACCGCAAGGCGTTCATGATCATCTCCGGCGGGGTCAACATCTACCCGCAGGAGGTGGAGGACGCGCTCGCGCTGCACCCCGCGGTCCTCGACGTGGCGGTGATCGGCGTGCCGGACGAGGAGATGGGCGAAGCCGTGAAGGCCGTCGTGCAACCCGCGCCCGGCGCGACGCCCGGCCCGGAACTGGCGGCCGAGCTCCTGGAGTACGTCCGCGGGCGCATCGCGCACTACAAGGCCCCGCGCACGGTGGACTTCATCGACGAACTTCCCCGCACACCAACGGGAAAACTGGTGAAGCGGCGGTTGCAGCAGCGGTACACGGCCCCGGTCGCGTCCTGACCCGGGGAGTGGCGGCGCCGGGGGAACCGGAGGCGGCCCGCGGCAATCTGGCTCAGCCGCTTCGAAAACACAATTGAGGAGGTGCACCGTGCGAGACGCGGTGATCGTGGAGGCGGTGCGGACGCCGGTCGGCAAGCGCAACGGCGGGCTGTCCGGGGTGCATCCGGCCGACCTGTCCGCCTACGTGCTGCGCGGGCTGGCCGAGCGCAGCGGCATCGACCCGGCCGAGGTCGACGACGTGGTGTGGGGCTGCGTCAGCCAGGCCGGGGAGCAGACCGGCGACATCGGCCGCACCGCGGTGCTCGCGGCGGGGTGGCCGGAGAGTGTGCCCGGCGTGACCGTGGACAGGCAGTGCGGCTCCTCCCAGCAGACCGTCAGTTTCGCCGCCGCGGGGCTGATCGCCGGCCAGTACGACGTGGTCGTCGCGGGCGGGGTCGAGTCGATGAGCCGCGTGCCGATGGGCTTCTCGTCCCAGGGCGCCAACCCGATGGGCGAACAGTTCCAGGCCCGCTACGAAGGGGTGCGGCCGAACCAGGGCGTCGGCGCGGAGATGATCGCCGAACGCTGGGGCTTCAGCCGCACCCAGCTCGACGAGTTCAGCCTCGCCTCGCACGAAAAGGCCGCCGCGGCACAGGATTCCGGGGCCTTCGACGCGGAGCTCCTGCCGGTCGCCACCCTGGACGGCACCGTCGCCGCCGACGAGGGCGTGCGGCGCGGCGGCAGCATCGAGAAGCTCGCCGGCCTCAAGCCCGCGTTCCGCGAGGACGGCGTGATCACCGCGGGCAACAGCTCGCAGATCAGCGACGGCGCCGCCGCCCTGCTGATGACCACCAGCGAGAAGGCCGCCGAACTCGGCCTCACCCCGATCGCGCGCGTGCACACCGCCGTGCTCGCGGGCGACGATCCCATCATCATGCTCACCGCCCCGATCCCCGCCACGAAGAAGGCCTTGCGGCGCAGCGGGTTGTCCGTGGACGACATCGGCGTGTTCGAGGTGAACGAGGCGTTCGCCCCGGTGCCGCTGGCGTGGCTCGCGGAACTCGGTGCCGACCCGAAGGCGCTCAACCCGCAGGGCGGCGCGATCGCGCTCGGCCACCCGCTCGGCGGCAGCGGGGCGCGGATCATGACCACGCTCGTGCACGAAATGCGCGCGGGCGGCATCCGCTACGGGCTGCAAACCATGTGCGAAGGCGGCGGCCAGGCCAACGCCACGATCCTGGAGCTGCTGTGAACGACTACCGCGCCCGCGCGCGCGACTGGCTGGCCGCGAACGTCCCCGCCGACGACGAAAACGGCGCCGCCGACCAGGTGGTGGCCGCCGCGAAACGGTTCCAGGCCGCGCTCTACGACGCCGGCTACGCCGGGATCACCTGGCCGGCCGAGTACGGCGGGCAGGGCCTCGGCATGGCCGAGCAGCAGGCGTTCAACGACGCCGCCGCCGGGTTCGACCTGCCCACCAGCGTGTTCATGATCGGCATGGGCATGTGCGGGCCGACGCTGGTGGATCTGGGGACCCACGAGCAGAAGTCCCGCTACGTCAAGCCGTTGCTGCGTGGCGAGGAGATCTGGTGCCAGCTGTTCTCCGAGCCGGGCGCCGGTTCGGACGTGGCCAGCCTGCAGACCCGCGCCGTCCGCGACGGCGACGGGTGGCTGGTCAACGGACAGAAGGTCTGGACCACCGGCGCGCAGTTCTCCGACTACGGCGCGCTGCTCGCGAGGACCGACCCCGATCAGCCCAAGCACAAGGGGCTGACCATGTTCATCGTGGACATGCACGCCCCCGGGGTCACCGTGCGGCCCCTGAAGGACATGACCGGGCGCGCCCCGTTCAACGAGATCTACTTCGACAACGTCCGCATCCCCGGCGACGCGATCCTCGGGCAGGAGAACGCGGGCTGGCTCGCCGCGGTCACGATGCTCGGGCACGAACGCGTGTCGATCGGCGGCGGTGTGCGGCGCCGCTACGATCCGCTGGGCTACCACAACCTCGTGGCGATGGCACGCGAGCGTGGCCGGCTGTCCGATCCGGCCGTACGCCGCGAACTCGCGTCGCTGTATGCCGAAGAGCGCGCGCTGGCGCTGTTCAACGCGCGGCTGCGGCAGGAGGCCGACGCCGGTTCGCCGCCGGGCGCGCGCGGTTCGGTGGCCAAGCTCGCCGGGGCGCGGTTGCTGTGGCACGCCACCGACGTCGCCGGGCTCATCGCGGGCCTCGACGCCGCAGCCTGGGACACCACCGATGGCGACGAGCTGGCGGTCGCGATCTGCGCCACCCCGGCGGCCAGCATCGCCGGCGGCACCGACCAGGTGCAGCGGAACATCATCGGCGACCGGATTCTCGGGCTTCCGCGCGAACCCGCCGTCGACCGCGACGTACCGTTCCGCGAACTGCGGGTCGGCACGCAGCGGACCGCGTGAGAGAGGGAGTGGACATGCGACTGGTGCTCGACAAGGAACAGCAGGAACTCCGCTCGACGGTGCGGAAACTGCTCGCCGACCACGCCCGGGTGCGGGAGGTACTGGACAGCGGCGAGGGAATCGACCGTCCACTGTGGAAACGGCTCGCCGGGGAGCTCGGGCTGGCCGGGCTCGTCGTGCCGGAAAACCTAGGCGGCGCGGGCGCGGGCCATGTCGAACGGGCCATCGTCGCCGAGGAGCTCGGACGCAGCCTCGCGCAGGTGCCGTTCTTCGCCTCGGCCGTGCTGGCGGTGGACGCCGCGTCGGCGCTCGGGGACGAGGAAACGCTGCCACGCCTGGCTTCCGGCGAACTGATCGGCACCGTGGCGGTGGCCGGGGGCTGGGGCCCGCTGGACGTGCGGGCGTCCGAACGCGACGGTGGCTGGGTGCTCGACGGCAAGGCCCCGTTCGTGATCGCCGGTGACGTGGCCGACGTCGTGTATGTCTACAACGGACAGTGGTTCGTGGTCACCGGTGGCTTCGAGCGCAAGGTGTTGCGCACGCTCGACCCGACCCGTCCCGTCGCGCGCCTGGAGTTCTCGGCCACGCCCGCCCGCAAGCTCGACGGCGACCCGATCGCCCGCGTGCGCGATCTCGCGGCCGTGGCGCTCGCGGCGGAACAGCTCGGCGGCATGGGCAAGGTGCTGGAGACCACCACCGAATACGCCAAGGTGCGGGTGCAGTTCGGCCGGGCCATCGGCTCGTACCAGGCGGTCAAACACGCGCTGGCGGACATCTACTCGTCCTGCGAGCGGGCCGAGTCGCTGGTGCGGCTGGCGGCGTGGACCGCCGACGAGGACAGGGACTCGCTGCCGCTGGTCGCGGCGACCACGCAGTCGTTCATCGGCCCGGCCTACTTCCAGGCGGCCTCCGGAGGCGTCCAGTTGCACGGCGGCATCGGCTACACCTGGGAGCACGACGCGCACCTCTACTACAAACGGGCGAAGACAAGCGAAATCCTGTTCTCCGGCGCGGCCGCGCGGCTGGAGCGCCAGCTGGGATTGGAGCCGGCGTGACCGTGAAGCTCAGCCGTGACGGCGTGGTGGCGACGCTGACGCTGGACCGGCCCGAGGTGAAGAACGCGCTCGACCAGACCATGTGGGAAGGACTACGCGAGGGCATCGCGGAAGTCGCGCGGGACGACGGGATCCGGGTGCTGGTGGTGACCGGCGCGGGCGGCGATTTCTGTGCGGGTGCCGACCTTTCCGGCGCGCGCGAGGGCGAGCACCCGCTCGCGCGCATGGACTGGATCGGGCAGATCGCGGCGAGCCTGCACGAGCTGCCGAAGCCGTCCATCGCGAAGGTCGACGGGGTCGCGGTCGGCGCGGGCTGGAATCTCGCGCTGGGGTGCGACCTAGTCGTGGCCACGCCCTCCGCGCGGTTCAGCCAGATCTTCGCCAAACGCGCGCTTTCGCTCGACTTCGGTGGTTCCTGGCTGCTGCCCAAGCTCGTCGGGCTGCAGCAGGCGAAACGGCTGGCGCTGCTGGCGGAGATGATCGACGCCACCGAGGCCGAGCGGCTGGGCCTGGTCACCTGGATCAAGCCGCCGGAGGAGATCGACGCCTTCGTGGCGGCGAAGGCGGCCGAGCTGGCGGCACTCCCGCCGGTCGCGGTGTCCCAGACCAAGCGGCTGCTGCACGACGGCGCGGACGCCACGATGCGCGAAGCGCTGGACAACGAGGGGCGCGCGCAGACGATCAACTTCGCGACCGCGGACGTGCCCGAGGCGTTCAACGCGTTCCTGACCAAGACGACAGCTGTCTACACCGGACAGTGGGCGGTGAAATGAGCTCCGAGATCACCTACGAAGTGACCGAGGGCGTCGCCACGATCACCCTGAACCGGCCCAAGCGGCTCAACGCGTTCACGGCCGTCATGGCGGGAGAACTCGTCGAGGCGTTCGACCGCGCCGACGCGGACGACGACGTGCGCGTGGTGATCGTGACCGGCGCCGGACGCGGATTCTGCGCCGGCGCGGACCTTTCCGGCGGCGGCGACACGTTCAACCACGAGGACGGGGTCGACGAGGCCCGCGCGCGGTTCGGGGAGGTCGACGGCGTCCCGCGCGACGGCGGCGGCACCGTGTCTCTGCGCATCGCGGCGTCGCGCAAGGTCGTCATCGGCGCGATCAACGGGCCCGCGGTCGGCGTCGGCGTGACCATGACGCTGCCGATGGACATCCGCATCGCCGCCGGGTCGGCCCGGTTCGGGTTCGTCTTCGCGCGGCGCGGCATCATCCCCGAGGCGGCGTCGACGTGGTTCCTGCCGCGCGTGGTCGGGATCTCGCAGGCGATGGAATGGGTGTCGACGGGCCGGGTGTTCGACGCCGCGGAAGCGTTGCGGGGCAAGCTTGTCTCCCGTGTCGTGCCGGACGCCGACCTGCTTCCCACCGCCACCGCGCTGGCGCGGGAGATCGCGGACAACACGTCGTCGGTGTCGGTCGCGGTGGCGAGGCAGCTGCTGTGGGGGATGCTCGGCTCGCCCACCCCGTGGGAGGCGCACAGCCTCGACTCGCGGACGATGTTCGAACTCGGCGCGGGCAAGGACGCGGCCGAGGGCGTGACCTCGTTCCTGGAGAAGCGGCCCGCGGATTTCCCGGCGAAGGTGAGCGCCGACTATCCGGCCTTCCTCCCGGAATTCCCGGCGAAACCTCAGAAACAGGCGTAACCGCCATCGATCGTCAGCGCGTCGGCGGTGTGGAAGGCGCTCGCCGGACTGGCCAGGTACACCGCCACGGAGCCGAAATCGTCCGGGCGGCCCCACCGGCCGACCGGCATCCGGGGCAGCACCCGGCGCTGGAACCCGTCGGAGTTGAGCGCCGGGTCGGCCAGCGGGGTGCTGACCCAGCCCGGCAGGATGGCGTTGGCCCGGATGTGGTGGCGCGCCAGCTCGACCGCGATCGAGTTGACCATCGAGATCAGCGCGCCCTTGCTCGCCGCGTACGCCTGCCCGCGCGGCTGGCCCTGTTTCGCCGCCAGGCTCGACGTGGCCACCAGGCTGCCGCCTTCGCCCTGGTCGAGCATCCGCCGCGCCGCCGCCCGCAGGGTGAGGAACGTGCCGTCGAGATTCACGCTGGTCACGCGCCGGAACTCGGCGAGGCTCGTGTCGGTGAACCGGATCCCGCCCGCGCTCACGCCCGCGTTGGCGAAACACGAGTCCAGCCGGCCGAAATGCTCCATGGTGCGCGACATCGCCGCCTCGACCTGGTCCTCGTCGCTGACGTCGCAGCGCAGCGCGAGCACCCCGGTGCCGTGCCGTTTGAGCTGCCCGGCGGCCTCGGCGTTGCGCGTTTCGCTGGTGCCCCATACGCAAACCCCGGCGCCGGCCGCGGCGAGCGCGTCCGCCATCGCCAGCCCGATCCCGGAGTTGCCGCCGGTGACGACCGAAACGTGTCCCGAGAGGTCGAACGGGTTCATCGGGATTCTCCTTGCCCCGGCGGGTTTCCGGCAGTTTCACGAACGCTCGTTCAGAGATACTGCCCGACCACCGCGCGTCGGGGCAAGCCCGGAACCTGATCCTCCTAAGAGGACTCACACACCGGGTCGGCGGCGTTGAGGCGCAGCTGCACGCGCGTGAGCACGGTGCGCATCACGATCCGCGCCGTGGGCTTCACCGTGTGCCAGTACCAGTCGGCCCAGTGGAACGCGATCTCGTCGGTGCAGGTGGCCCTCGCCTCGAACGTCAGGAGCGTGCGCGAATCCCCGTACGGCAGCACGGAAAAGGCGATCGCCAGGCTCGCGCGGCGAGGCCCGCCGAAGCCGCCGAACGTGTCCCGGTCCAGCCGCTGCCAGTCCATGTACGGGGTCCAGAACCGGCCCGCCGCGCCGAAGACGACCTCCTGCCCTGGCCGCCGCGCGAGTACGGTCCACGGCGCGCCGTCGAGCACCTCGTCGAAACCCGGCACGCTCGGGCGCGGCCGCAGCGGCTTGCCGCTCACCTCGAGCAGCGCCTTGTCCGGCGCGGCCAGGGTGGCGTAGACCTCCCCCGGATCCGCCTCGACCGCCATGTGCTCGCGCAGCTCGAAGTCGAAGCGCGGGGTGAACTCGTCGAGCAGGGTCATCATCGGCATCTCGCCTCGCTTCCGCGCTCCAGCGTCCCGCAGCGGGACCCGCCCGTGAAGGGCATAAGGTCACCGGCGGATACCGAATTCACGAGGCGTTTTCCGGCAGCCACCGGCCGATGCAGGTCAACAGCTCCTCCGCGTCCACCGGTTTGGTCACGTAGTCGCTCGCCCCGGACGCGAGGCTCTTCTCCCGGTCCCCCGCCATCGCCTTCGCGGTCACCATGATGATCGGCAGGCTGTCGAAGCGCGGCATCTCCCGGATCGCGGCCGTCGTGGCGTAGCCGTCCATCTCCGGCATCATCACGTCCATCAGGATCAGGTCCACGTCGGGGCGGGCCAGCAGCGCCTCGATCCCCTTGCGGCCGTTGGGCGCGTGGCTGACCGACATCCCGTGCAGCTCCAGCATTCCCGCGATGGCGAGCACGTTGCGCGGGTCGTCGTCGACCAGCAGCACCTTGCGCCCGCGCAGCGTCGGGGGCGTGCCGCTCTCCCCCGCCACCGGCTGGATCGCGGTCTCCTGCTGCTCGGCCTCCGGCGGCGCCGGCTCCTTCACCGGGGGCGGATTTTCGCTCAGCAGCACCACGAACCGCTCCCGCAGCTCGTCCAGCGACGGCAGCAGATCGATCAGGTGGTTGCGGGTCTGCGCCTCCAGCAGCCGTTCCTGCGCCGGGCTGAGCTTGCGGCTCGGATGCGCCAGCACGGGCACCGACAGCGGCTCGGCCCCTTCGCCGATGCGCTGCAGGAACGTCAGCGCCGAGGCTCCGGGGAGGCTCGCGTCGAGCACGACGCACCGGTGCGGCCGGGCGGTGAGCGCCTCGACCGCTTCGTCCGGAGTAGTCACCGTTTCGATCCGGACCGGGCCGCCGGCGTCGCCGAGATCCGCGACGAACTCCCGCACCAGCAAGGTCAGCAGTCTGTTGTCCGGGCCTTCCACGACGAGCACGCGACGGTCGCCGTCCACGCCCAGCCGCGGCCGCGGCTCCGCCCCGGACAGGTCGAACTCCGCCGCCACCGGCAGGCACAGCGTGAACGTGCTGCCCGTGCCGAGCTGGCTCTGCGGGCGGATCTCCCCGCCCAGCAGGTTCGCCACCTGGCGGCTGATCGACAGCCCGAGCCCGGTGCCGCCGTAGCGGCGGCTGGTGGTGCCGTCGGCCTGCTGGAACGCGCCGAAGATCGTCTCCAGGTTCTCCTCGGCGATCCCGATCCCGGTGTCGGTGACCGAGAACTCCACCCGGTCGCCGTCCTCCTCCGCGAGCCGGACCGCCAGTTCCACCCGGCCCTTCTCGGTGAACTTGACCGCGTTGGACAGCAGGTTCCGCAGCACCTGCCGCAGCCGCTGCTCGTCGGTGAACAGCTGCTCCGGCACGTCGCCGCCCACGGTCACCTCGAAGTCCAGCCCCTTGTCCGCGGTCAGCGGGCGGAACGTGGTGCCGACGTACTCCACCAGCTGCGCCAGCGGGACCTGTTCCGGATGGATGTCCATCCGGCCGGCCTCCACTTTGGACAGATCGAGGATGTCGTTGATCAGCTGCAGCAGGTCGGTGCCCGCGGACTGGATCACCCGCGCGAACTCGACCTGCTTCGGGGTCAGGTTCGCGCTGGCGTTCTGCGCCAGCACCCCGGCGAGGATCAGCAGGCTCGTCAGCGGGGTGCGCAGCTCGTGGGACATGTTGGCGAGGAACTCGGACTTGTACTTCGAGGCCAGCGCCAGCTGCTGGGCGCGCTCCTCGATCTCCTGCCGCGCCTGCTCGATCTCGAAGTTCTTGATCTCGATGTCGCGGTTCTGCCGGGCCAGCAGCTCCGCCTTCTCCTCCAGCTCGGCGTTGGACTGCTGCAGTTTCACCTGCTGGGCCTGCAGTTCCCCGGACCGCGTCTGCAGCTCGCCCGCCAGCCGCTGCGACTCCTCCAGCAGCGAGTCGGTGCGCGCGTTGGCGATGATCGTGTTGACGTTGACGCCGATGGACTCCATCAGCTGTTCCAGGAAGTCCCGTTGCACCGGCCGGAACTGGCTGAACGACGCCAGTTCGATCACCCCGAGCACCTGGTCCTCGAACACGATCGGCAGCACGATCAGGTTCACCGGCGGCGCCGAGCCGAGGCTGGAGGAGATCCGCACGTAGCCCGGCGGGGTCTGGTCCACCACGATCGGCCGCTTGGTGCGCGCCACCTGCCCGATCAGCGACTGGCCGAGGTCGAAGCTGACCTCGTCGCTGGTGTCGTGCCCGTAGCTGGCGAACAGCCGCAGCACCTGGCTGTCCCCGCTCGGCTCCATCAGGAAGAAGGTGCCGTGCTGCGCGCCGACCAGCGGGGTCAGCTCGTTCATGATCAGCTGCGCCACCGCGCGCAGGTCCCGGTGCCCCTGCAGCAGTCCCGAGGTGCGCGCGAGGTTGGTGTTGAGCCAATCCTGCTCCTCGTTGGCGAGCGTGGTCTCGCGCAGGGACTGCACCATCGCGTTGATGTTGTCCTTGAGCTCGGCCACCTCTCCCTTGGCCTCCACGGAGATCGACCGGGTCAGGTCGCCGGTGGCCACGGCGCTGGCGACCTCGGCGATCGCGCGGACCTGCCGGGTCAGGTTCCCGGCCAGCTCGTTGACGTTCTCGGTGAGCCGTTTCCAGGTGCCCGACACGCCTTCGACCTCGGCTTGCCCGCCGAGCCTGCCTTCCTTGCCGACTTCGCGGGCGACGCGGGTGACCTCCGCGGCGAACGAGGACAGCGTGTCGACCATCGTGTTGATGGTGGTCTTGAGCTCGAGGATCTCCCCGCGCGCGTCCACGTCGATCTTCTGCGACAGGTCACCGCGCGCGACGGCGGTGGTCACCTGGGCGATCGAGCGCACCTGGTTGGTCAGGTTGTTCGCCATCGAGTTCACGTTGTCGGTCAAGGACTTCCACGTGCCCGCGACGTTCGGCACGCGGGCCTGGCCGCCGAGGATGCCCTCGGTGCCGACCTCGCGGGCGACGCGGGTGACTTCGTCGGCGAACGCGGAGAGCGTGTCGACCATCGTGTTGATCGTCTGCGCCAGCGCGGCGACTTCGCCCTTCGCCTCGACCGTGATCCGCTGGGACAGGTCACCGCGCGCGACCGACGTGGCCACCGACGCGATCGAGCGGACCTGGTCGGTGAGGTTGTCCGCCATGACGTTGACGGATTCGGTCAGGCCCTTCCACGTGCCCGACACACCCTTCACATCCGCCTGCCCACCCAGACGGCCTTCGGTGCCGACCTCGCGGGACACGCGGGTGACTTCGTCGGCGAACGCGGAGAGCTGGCCGACCATCGTGTTGATGGTGTCCTTCAGTTCGAGGATCTCGCCCCGCGCGTCGACCCGGATCTTCTGCGACAGGTCGCCCCGCGCGACCGCGGTGGTCACCTCGGCGATCGACCGCACCTGGTCGGTCAGGTTCGTGGCCATGACGTTGACCGATTCGGTCAGGCCCTTCCACGTGCCCGACACACCCTTCACATCCGCCTGCCCACCGAGCCGCCCCTCGGTGCCGACCTCGCGCGCGACACGGGTGACCTCGTCGGCGAACGACGACAGCTGGTCGACCATCGTGTTGATCGTCGACTTCAGCTCGAGGATCTCGCCCCGCGCGTCGACCGTGATCTTCTGCGACAGGTCACCCCGGGCGACGGCGGTGGCGACCTGGGCGATGGAGCGCACCTGCGCGGTCAGGTTGCCGGCCATGAAGTTCACCGACGTCGTCAAGTCCCGCCACGTCCCGGCGACGCCCGGCACTTGCGCCTGGCCGCCGAGGATTCCTTCGGTGCCCACTTCCTTCGCGACGCGGGTGACCTCGTCGGCGAACGAGGACAGCGTGTCGACCATCGTGTTGATCGTCGACTTCAGTTCGAGGATCTCCCCGCGCGCGTCGACGGTGATCTTCTGGGTCAGATCGCCCTTCGCCACCGCCGTCGTCACTTCGGCGATCGACCGCACCTGCGCGGTCAGGTTGCCGGCCATGAAGTTCACCGACGTCGTCAAGTCCCGCCACGTCCCCGCCACACCCGGCACCTCGGCCTGCCCGCCGAGGATCCCTTCGCTGCCGACCTCGCGGGCCACCCGGGTGACCTCGTCGGCGAACGACGAGAGCTGGCCGACCATCGTGTTGAGCGTGTTCTTCAGCTCCAGCAGCTCACCCTTGACCTGCACGGTGATCTTCTGGGTCAGGTCGCCGTTCGCGACCGCCGTCGCGACGCTCGCGATGTCGCGCACCTGAGCGGTCAGGTTTCCCGCCATCGCGTTGACCGACTCGGTCAGGTCCTTCCAGGTGCCCGAGACCGCGGGCACCTGCGCCTGGCCGCCGAGGATTCCTTCGGTGCCGACTTCCTTCGCGACGCGGGTCACCTCGGAGGTGAACAGCGCGAGCTGGTCGACCATGCCGTTGAAGACGGTGGAGATCTCGTCCAGCAGCACGTCGCCCACCTGCGGCAGGCGGGTGCTGAAATCCCCGTCGCGCACCGATTTCAGGCCGTCGAGCAGTTGCTGGAGCCGCTCGTCGCCGGGTACCCGGTCGGCAGAGGTCATGGTGCCGCCTCTCATCTGCGGATCCGGTGTTCGGGGAGCTCCACGTCGAAGGAGTCCTCCCCGGCCGCGACCTTGCGGATCGTGGCGACGAGGTCCTCCAGCAGCCCGGCCTTGAGCAGCAGGCCGGCGCCGCCCGCGGCGGCGACGCGGTCGATCACCGAGCGGTCCGCGCCGCCGGTGAACACGAGCACCCTGGCCTCGGCCCACTGTTCGTGCAGCCTGCCGATCGCGTCGATCCCGTCGCCGTCGGGCAGCCGCCGGTCCAGCAGCACCACGTCCGGCCGGTGCTCCGCGGTCGCGGCCACGGCCTCCTCGACCCCGCGCGCCTGGCCCACCAGCTCGATGCCGGGCACCATTTCGAAGGCGGAACCGAGCGCGAGCGCGACTTGGGAATGGTCTTCGACGAGCAACAGCCGGATCGGCTCGGTTTCCCGCCCGGAGGGTGACGAGGTGGGCACGTGCATCATCTCCCGGGTTGCCCGATCACTCTTGCGAAAGAGGAGTTTAGGCGTCCGGCCAGTGATTCGGCGAGCCCCGGGCCACCGGCTTCACCCGCATGCCCGGACCGGGAATCCCTTTCCCGGCGGCCTTTTCCCGGCGGAATTCGCCGCCTTTTCCCCCGCCGGTGACCGGTTTCCGATTCACCGGTTCCCGCGCGATTCCGACAATGCTCACCGGGGTTCGAGCACGACCACCGGGATCTCCCGGTCCGTCCAGGCCGCGTACTTGGCGAAATCCGCGTAGAGCGCGACGAGGCGCGGCCAGAGTGCCTCACGCTCGGCACCGGTGGCAACCCTGGCGCGCACCTTCCGGCCACGCTCCTTGCGCAGATGTACCACGGTGTCAGGGGAAGCGAGCAGGTTCGCGTACCACTGTGGATTCTTCGGGAGCCCGCCCTGCGACGCGACGATCACGAGATCGGCACCGTCCTCCAGGTACAGCAGCGGGGTGCTGAACACCTTGCCGGACTTGCGGCCGACGTGGTCGAGCAGCAGCGTCGGCACGGGGTTGCGGAAGCCCGCGCCCACGCGCCACTTGTGCCCGACGCGGCCGCCGGTGAGCCGGAAGACCCGGGTCTGGACCTTGGCCATGTACTTGATCGCCTTGGCGGTGACCGGCGAGTCCAGCCCGCCGGGGCGGTGCTCCGGCAGCGAAAACCGGCCCATCAGTCGCTCCTTCCTTCGGGCGGCCCGGCGAGGACCGCGGTGACCACGTCGGTGAGCTGGGCGACGACCTGCCGGGCCGTCCAGGCGGCCCCGGCCCCGGCCATGAGCGCGCGCACCCGGTCGAGGTCGCCGAGCACGCGCAGGGTGAGGCCCATCGCCTGGGTCAGCCGGAAGGCGATCGTGTCCTCGTCGGGCCGGGGTTCGAGACGGGACATGAGATCGACGAAACGGGCGTTGCGCTCGTAGAAGGTTTCCGAGATCGGCGTGAGCGCCGGGTCGTTGGTCTCCAGCAGCTGGCCGATGACACGCACCCAGTCCCCGCCGCCGCTTTCGACGAGATCCAGCACCGGCTGGATGAAAGCCAGTGCCAGGGCGCGCGCGTCCGGCACCTCGACGGCGTCCAGCAACGCGTCGCGCGCCTCGGTGATCTGGTCGCGGCGGCCGCGCACGACCGCGTCGACCAGCGCCGCCTTCGAGCCGAAGTGGTAGTGCACGGCGGCGACGTTCGTGCCGGCCTCCTGCATGACCGCGCGCAGCGAGACCGCGGCGACCCCGCGCGCGGCGAACAGGCGCTCGGCAGCACGCACGAGCCGTTCCTCCGTACCGACGGTCATGCCGGAGAGACTATCATGTGATTCAATCAAGTGATGGGTGTTCGGGGTCGGGGTCCACAAAGGACGGTCACGACGTGGCGGACCGCCCGGCGATCGCCAGCGGCGGCGGACGGCGGCTACGCGGCCCAGTGACGCGCCGGGGCTAACCGGACGGTGACCCGGAGCCCACCCTGGACTCCGGGCTCGGCGCGCACGGAACCGCCGTGCGCCAGCGCTATCGACCGCACGATCGCCAGCCCCAGCCCGGCCCCGTCGCCGTGGCTGGTGCGGTCGGGGCACGCCCGCCGGAACGGCTCGAACAGCCCCGCCACGGCGTCGGCCACGACCACCGGGCCCGTGTTCTCCACGACCACCTCGCGCCCGACCCGGACGCGCACCACACCACCGTCCACGTTGTACTGGATCGCGTTCCGCACCAGCTCGACAAGGAGCCGCTCGACCAGGAACCCCTCCCCCGCAACGGTTTTCGGCGATAACTCGCGCGACAGCGTGACCCCGCGCGCGGCCGCTGACGGAGCCAGCTCGCCGAGCACCCGGCCCGCCACCTCGTCGAGCCGGACGGGCTCCCGCTCCGCCGGGCCCTCGTCCGCCCGCGCCAGCATGAGCAGGCCCTCGACGACGCGTTCGATGCGCTCGTTGGCCGCCAGCAGCTGCCCGCCAAGGCGGTGGATCTCGGTGCCAGGGCCCGCTTCCGCCATCGCGACGTCGACCAGGGTGCGCTGCACCGAGACCGGCGTGCGCAGCTCGTGCGAAGCGTTCGCGGCGAACCGCCGCTGGCTTTCCCGGCTCGACGGCCGCCGCCCCGCCTTGGCCAGGCCACACCGGAGCGCCGCGATTCCGCCCAGCACCACGGAAACCCCGGCCGTCAGCGCGACGGCCCGCCGCCACCGACGCTCCACAGTGGACCGCGCCCCTTCCCTGTCCCGCACGGCGACCACCGATCCCTCCGGCCTGGTACATCCGGAGACACCAGCGTGCGCCGGCACGCGTAAGACGGGGATAAGGGGGTTGGCGAGCGGCCCCAGGCGCGGGGCATAGGGGGAGTCCGCACCGGGAAGCGGGACCGCTCGCCGGCCCGGCACTTCGAGGGGGAGTAAGCGCCGGGCAAGCACCTCCGGCTCAGCGTACCTCTTTTTCCGTCAGCCAACGCCGTTTTTGCCGACACGATTCGGCAGGGGACAGCCGGAGAAGCCCCGGCCACGGTGGGTTTTTCCCGCACGTGCGGATGACCGTGCAGATGCGCAACCACCGCGGCCCGTCGCGTCAGAAAGCGCTTTCTCCGTTCGGGGGCACGAGCGGGTCGGCGACTCCGAGCCCTCGATGTCGAAGGGGAACAACCGTGTCACCTGAACTCCGTCCCCTTTGACCGGTTCGAGCGGCCAGGCCGAGCGCCCGAGGTCCCGTCCTCGCGTCCGGGGCCCAGCGAGAAGTTCAGCGTCGCACCGGGGTCGGCAGAGCCTGTTCGGCGATCTCCAGCACCGTGGCGAGCGCGGCCGAGGGGTTGTCCGCGCGCCACGCCAGCGCCGCCTCAAGCCGGATCTCGGGCCCGGCCAGCGGCCGGTACACGAGACCGGTCTGCTGGATGTGCTGGCAGGACGTCAAAGTGAGCGTCACCCCGACGCCCGCGGCCACCAGCGCGAGGATTGTGTACGAGTCCGGCGCCTCCTGCACCATGCGCGGGCTGAACCCCGCCGCCGCGCAGACGCGCGTGGTCGCGTCGCGCACCGTGGACCCGGCGTTGGCGGGGAAGCTCACGAACGGCTCGTCCGCGAGGTCCTCCACCGCGATCGCCTCGCGCCGGGCCAACGGGTGGTCCGACGGCACGGCGCAGAGCATCTCCTCCTCGTAGATCACCCGGGTCTCCACGCCGGGCCGGTTCGCCGGCAGCCGTACGAAACCGAGGTCGAGCGAACCGTCCGCGACCCGGTCGAGCGCCACGTTCGCGTAGGTTTGCCCGCGCAGCACCAGTTCCAGCCCCGGATGCGCCGCACGCACCGCGCGCGTCAGCAGCGGCAGGCTCTCGTTGCTCGACGCCCCGGCGAACCCGACGCTCACCCGCCCGTACTCGCCGCGCCCCGCCGCCCGCACCGCGCGCGTCGCGACGTCAAGGTCCTCCAGCACGCGCTGCACCGGTTCGACGAACGCCTCCCCCGCGCTGGTCAGCCGGACCGACCGGGTGTTGCGCTCGAACAGCTGCACCCCGAGTTCCTTCTCCAGCTGGCGGATCTGCTGCGACAGCGGCGGCTGGGCCATCTGCAGCCGCTTCGCCGCGCGGCCGAAGTGCAGCTCATCGGCCACCGCGAGGAACGACGTCAGGTACCGCAGCTCCATTGATTTCGCCTCCGTCTTGATCTAACCCGGATCTAGTATTGGACAGTAATCAATGCTTTTGCCACGGTGAAGGGGGACCCGAGCCCGCGAAGGAGGAGTCACGGCGATGCGGCCGGACAAGACGATGACCCTGCGGGAGGCCGTCGCCTCCTTCGTCCGGGACGGCGACACCGTCTCACTGGAGGGGTTCACCCACCTCATCCCGACCGCGGCCGGGCACGAGATCATCCGGCAGGGCAAGCGGAATCTCACCGTCGCGCGGATGACGGCGGACATCGTGGTGGACCAGATGCTCGCCGGCGGCTGCGTGACGAAGCTGATCTCCTCGTTCGTCGGCAACTCCTCGGCGGGCTCGCTCGGCGAGCTGCGCCGCCGGATCGAGCACGACGACCCCGAGCCGCTGGAGTTCGAGGAGTACAGCCACCACGGGATGATCTGCCGCTACCTCGCCGGCGCGCAGCGGCTGCCGTTCTTCCCGCTGCGCTCCTACGCGGGCAGCGACGTGCCCAAGGTCAACCCGGACATCCGCAAGGTCCGCTCGCCCTACTCCGACGAGCAGATCTACGTCGTGCCGCCGCTCAACCCGGACGTGACGATCATCCAGGCGCAACGCGCGGACCGGGCGGGCAACACGCAGATCTGGGGTCTCACCGGTGTGCAGGCCGAAGCCGTCTTCGCCGCGGACAAGGCCGTGGTGGTCGTCGAGGAGATCGTCGACGACGAGGTGGTGCGCTCGGATCCGAACCGGACGGTCGTGCCTGCGCACGCGGTGGACGCCGTCGTGGAATGCCCTCGCGGCGCGCATCCGTCCTTCGCGCAGGGCTACTACGACCGGGACGGCGCGTTCTACCGCTCCTGGTCGCACATCAGCAAGGATCCCGCGCGGCTGCGCGCGTGGCTGGACGAGTGGATCTTCGGCACCGCCGATCACGCCGAGTACGTGGCCAAGCTCGGCGACGAGTTCTGGGCGGGACTCGCCGTCGGCGAAGCACTGAGCCTGCCCGTCAACTACGGGAGGCGGCTGTGATCACGTCGTCCGAGCGGCTTTCAGTCGTGGCTTCGCGGGAGCTGGCCGCGCGGCGCACGGTGTTCGCCGGGATCGGCCTGCCCACGCTCGCCGCGGCGCTGGCCCAGCTCACCGTGGCGCCGGAGCTGGAGATCGTCTACGAATCCGGCGTCTGCGGCGCGCATCCCTCGCACCTGCCCGAGACCATCGCGGACGCCGTGCTGATCACCGGCGCCGAGGCCGTGCTGTCGATGCCCGCGCTGTTCGGCTACGTGCTGCAGGGCGGGCACATCGACGTCGGGTTCCTCGGCGCCGCGCAGATCGACCGGTGGGGCAACCTGAACTCGTCGGTGATCGGCGACTGGCATGCGCCGAAGGTGCGGCTGCCGGGGTCCGGGGGCGCGATGGAGGTGATGGCGGGTTCGCGGGAGGTGTTCGTGGTGATGCGCCGCCACGACCCCCGGTCCTTTGTGGACGAACTGGACTTCTGCACCTCCCCCGGCCCGGACCGGGCGCTGGCCGACGGGATCCGCCCGCGCGGCGCCGGGGTCACCAAGGTGATCACCGAGCTGGGCATCCTGTCCCGCGGCGGGCCGGGCGAGGAACTCCGGCTGGAGGCCGTGTATCCGGGCGTGACCGTGGACCAGGTCCGCGAGAACACCGGCTGGGAGCTCGGCGTGGCGGCCGAAGTGACCGAGATCGACCCGCCCACCGACGCGGAACTGCGGCTGCTGCGTGAGGATGTCGACCGTGACCGCGTGTACCTGCGCTGAGGAAAGAGAGGAACGGCAATGCGAATGAGGATGATCGGCACCGGGGTGATGGGCCGCGGGATCGCGCAGTGGGCCGCCACCGCCGGGCACACCGTGGAGCTCGCCGACGCGCGCCAGGAGTCGGTGGGCGAAGCGGTGGAGTTCATCCGCTCGATGCTCGACCGCGCGGTGCAGAAGGGCCGGACCACCGCCGAGGACGCCGCGGCGATCTCCGGCAGGCTGGTGCCCCTCGACTCGCCCGGACAGCCGGGTGACGTGGACCTCGTGATCGAGGCCGTGCGCGAGGATCTGGGCACGAAGGCGGAGCTGTTCGCGGAGCTGGAGAAGGCGCTGCCGGAGCGGACCGTGTTCGCCAGCAACACTTCCTCGCTGCCGATCACGCGGATCGCGGCGACCCTGCGTGATCCGTCCCGGCTGGTCGGCCTGCACTTCTTCAACCCGGCCCCGCTGATGAAGATCGTCGAGGTGATCCCGGGGACCTTCACCCGCCCGGAGATCGTCGAGCAGGTCAGCGGGCTCGTGCGCGACACCGGCCACGAAGCGGTCGTCGTGTCCGACACCCCAGGGTTCCTGATCAACCACGCCGGGCGCGGCCTGGTCACCGAAGCGCTGGCGCTACTGGAAGAAGGCGCCGCGGAGCCGGTGGTGATCGACCGGATCGCACGCGACGTGCTGGGGCTGAAGATGGGCCCGTTCGAGCTGATGGACCTCACCGGACTCGACGTCACGGCGACCGTGATCGAGTCCATCTGGGAGGGTTTCCGGTACGCCGACCGGCTGCGTGCCTCGTACCTGACGCCGAACCGGGTCGCGGCCGGGCTGCACGGCCGCAAGACCGGGCGCGGCTGGTACGACCACAACGCCGAAACCCCGCCGGAGCAAGCGATCTCCGGCGACGCGAGCCGTCCGGTGTGGTCGCCGGACGCCGCGGTACGGGAAGCGCTGGCGGGCGCGACGATCGCGGAAGGCGGAATCGTGCTGGTGCCCACGTGGGGCACGACGGTCGCTTCCGCCATCGCGGCGGGCGGTCTGCCGCCCGAGCGGACGTTCGGCGTGGATCCGCTGTCGCTGCCCACCGGCAGGCGTGTCCTGGCCGTCACCCCGGCGTCGGACGTCACGGCCGCCCGCGATGCGGCCGCCGTGCTTTCGTTGGGGGACAAGAAGGTTTCCGTGGTCCGTGATGTGGCGGGCGGTGTCGCTCAGCGGCTCGTCGCGTCCATCGTGGGCGTCGCGGCCGCCATCGCCGAGCACGGCATCGCCTCCCCGGGCGACATCGACCTCGGCGTCACGCGCGGGCTCGGGTATCCCGTCGGGCCGCTCGCGTGGGGTGACCGCCTCGGCGCTTCGCGGGTGCTGGCGCTCCAGACCGCGTTGCACGAAACGACCGGGGATCCGCGCTACCGCCCCACCCGCTGGATCACCGAACGCGCCCAGCTGGGCCTGCCGCTCACCGCCGCCGGCCTCTCCCCCGCGGACCTGTAGAAGGAGTTTTCCCATGTTGGCTAGGGATTTCGGGCTCACCGAGACGCAGCTCGACTTCCGGCGGATGGCCGCCGAGTTCGTCGACGCCGAGATCGTGCCCCACACGCGCGACTGGGACCGGGCGGAGTCGGTCGACCTCGGCATCGTGCGCAGGCTCGGGGAGCTCGGGTTCCTGGGCCTGATGCTGCCTGAGCCCTACGGCGGCGTCGACGCGGACATGCTGTCGTACATCCTGGTGACCGAGGAGCTGGGACGCGGCGATTCGGCGGTGCGCGGGATCGTCTCGGTGTCGCTGGGGCTGGTGAGCAAGACGATCGCGGCGTACGGCACCGAAGAGCAGAAGCGGGAGTGGCTGCCGCGGCTGGTGAGCGGTGAGGCGCTCGGGTGCTTCGGGCTGACCGAGCCGGGCACCGGGTCCGACGCGGGATCCCTGACCACCCGGGCGAAACGGGACGGCGGGGACTGGATCCTCAACGGCAGCAAGATGTTCATCACGAACGGTACCTGGGCGAAGGTGGCGCTGACATTCGCACGGACCGACGAGAAGGGCATCACGGCGTTCCTCGTGCCCACGGATTCGCCGGGGTTCGAGGCGACGGAGATCAAGGGAAAGCTGGGCCTGCGCGGGCAGGCGACGGCCGAGCTGAGCTTCGACGGCGTGCGGGTGCCCGATTCCGCGCGGCTCGGCGAAGTCGGGCGCGGACTCGGGATCGCGCTGGGCGCGTTGTCACGCGGGCGGATCTCGGTCGCCGCGGGTTCGGTGGGCGTCGCGCAGGCGGCACTCGACGCGGCCACCCGGTACGCCAAGGAGCGCGAGCAGTTCGGCAAGCCCATCGCGTCGTTCCAGCTGGTGCAGGAGCTGCTGGCGGACGCGGCCGTGGACGTGCAGAGCGCCCGGCTGATGACCCACCACGTGGCGCGGATGGCGGACGCCGGCGTGACGCCGAAGGAGTACGCGACGGACGCGTCGGCCGCGAAGTACCTGGCCAGCGAGACAGCGGTGCGCGTGACGAACAACTGCCTGCAGGTGTTCGGGGGCTACGGGTTCATCGACGAGTACCCGGTCGGCAAGTACGTGCGCGACGCCCGCGTGCTGACGCTGTACGAGGGCACGAGCCAGGTGCAGAAGTTGATCATCGGGCGGGATCTGACCGGGGCCGACGCGCTGACCTGACCCGGATCGACTGGGTTGGCAAATCCAACTCACGAGCGTATACCCGTAGGTAACCACTCTTTTCGAGGAGGAAGCCATGCGGGAAGCGGTGATCGTCGACGCGGTGCGGACGCCGGTCGGCAAGGGCAAGCCCGGTGGGGCGCTGTCCGGCCTGCACCCGGTCGACCTGCACGCGCACGCCATCCGCGCGCTGCTGGAGCGGACCGGGATCGACCCGGCGGCGGTCGAGGACGTGATCAGCGGCGCGGTCGGGCAGATCGGTGAGCAGAGCGGGAACACCGCGCGGTGGGCGGCGCTGTCCGCCGGGCTGCCGGAGTCGGTGCCCGCGGTCACCGTCGACCGGCAGTGCGGCTCGTCGCAGCAGGCGATTTCGTTTGCCGCGCAAGGGGTTCTGAGCGCGGCCTACGACGTCGTGATCGCGTCGGGCGTCGAGTCGATGAGCCGGATCCCGATCGGCAGCCAGACCGCGGGCAGGAGCATCTTCGGCGACGGGATAGCGGAGCGGTACCCCGAGGGGCTGGTCCCGCAGGGCGTCAGCGCGGAGCTGATCGCCGACAAGTGGAACCTCTCCCGCGCGCGGCTCGACACCTTCGCCGCCGAAAGTCACCACCGCGCCGCCGCCGCTTGGGCCGATGGCCGGTTCGACGGCGAAGTGGCGCCGCTGGCCGGGTTGACGCGCGACGAGTCCGTGCGCCCGTCGACGTCCGTCGAGGTGCTCGCCGGGTTGAAGCCCGCCTTCCGGGCCGACGTCTGGGAGCGGCGCTTCCCGCAGCTGGACTGGCGTGTCACGGCCGGGAACTCCTCCCCCGTCAACGACGGCGCGGCCGCGGTGCTGATCACCAGCAGCGAAACCGCTTCCCGGCTCGGCCTGCGCCCACGCGCCCGCATCCACACGACGGCCGTGGTGGGCGACGACCCGTTGTTCATGCTGACGGGCGTGATCCCGGCGACGGAGAAGGTGCTCGGGAAGGCCGGACTGTCCCTTTCGGACATCGACGCCTTCGAAGTGAACGAGGCTTTCGCCAGCGTCGTGCTCGCGTGGCAGGCGGAAACCGGAGCCGACCTCGCGAAGGTCAACGTCAACGGCGGCGCGACCGCCATCGGCCACCCCCTCGGCGCGAGCGGCGCCCGGCTGATGACCACGCTGCTGTCGGTCCTCGAGCAGACCGGCGGCCGCTACGGCCTGCAAACCATGTGCGAAGCAGGCGGCCTCGCGAACGCCACCATCATCGAACGCCTCTGACCGTTCACCTGACGCGGTACCGAAACAGGGGGTGCGCCCGCCCGGAACGCACCCCCTGCCCGCCTGACGCGATCACCGCGTGGCGGCGACCTCCACGTCCGGTTCCTCGGCACCGGCGGGCTTGTCGCGCTGCACCTTGAGGAACGCCAGCATGATCGCGCAGACCACGAGGCAGCCGACGGGGAAGTACAGCCCCGCCGAGACGTTGTCCACGGTCGCGCTCTTGCCGATCACATACGGCCCGAAGAACCCGCCCAGCGCGGCGATCGAGTTGATCGCCGCGAGGCCGACCGCCGTGTGCTCCTTCGACATAACCTTCGCCGCCATCGCCCAGTACGGCGCCATGTAGCCGAGCACGCCGATCGCCACCAGCGACAGGCACGTCAACGCCACCACCGGGTTGTGCCGGAACCAGATCGTGCCGAGCAGCCCTGCCGCGGCGAGCAGCATCAGGAAGATCACGTGCCCGCGCCGCTCCCCCGTCCGGTCGGAGTTGCGCGCCACCACCAGCATCCCGATCGCGCCGACGACGAACGGGATCGCGCCCAGGAACCCGATGTTCGTCGAGGAGTACCCGGAGTCGATCTGCTTCACGATCTGCGGCAGGAAGAACGTGAACCCGTACAGCCCGCACGCGGCGAAGAAGTTCGCGATCGCCAGGTACAGGACCTTCTTGTCCCCCATCACCCGCAGCTCGCCCAGCAGCGAGCCCTTCTGCTCCGGCTGATACTCCTTGTCGATCTCGTTCTGCAGCCAGCCCGCCTCCTCGCGGGAGAGCCACTTCGCCTTGCTCGGCACGTTCGGCAGGGAGATCAGCACCACGATGCCGATCAGCACCGCCGGCACGCCTTGCAGCAGGAACACCCAGCGCCAGCTGGACAGCCCGAACCAGTGCACGTGGTCGAGGATCAGCCCGCCGGTCAGCGAGCCGATGATCATCGCGACCGGCTGCGCCAGCGCCAGCCCCGCGATGGCCCGCCCGCGTTCCTTGCCGCGGAACCACAGCGTCAGGTACAGCAGCAGCCCGGGGAACAACCCCGCTTCGGCCACCCCGAGCAGGATCCGCGCGATATAGAGCTGCGGAATGTCGTGCACGAACCCGGTGATCGCCGTGACGATGCCCCACGTGATCGCGATCCGCGCCAGCCAGATCCGGGCGCCGACCTTCTTCATGATCATGTTGCTGGGGATCTCGAACACCACGTAGGCGAGGAAGAAGATCGCCGACGCCGTCCCGAACACCGCGGTGGTGATGGCCAGCTCGTGCTGCATGCCCAGCTGCGCGTAGCTGATGTTCGAGCGGTCCATGTAGTTGAACACGTAGAGCAGGCCGATCAGCGGCAGGATCCGGCCGGTCACCTTGCGGACGGTTCGTCTGCCCAGTTCGGTTTCTTCCATCGTCGTTTCTCCTCGTCGTTGAGTCCGGTGGTCAGCGGGCGGCGTTGCGTCCGGCGACGCGGCCCATGGTCAGGGCGTTGGCGACCGCGTTGCCGCCGCCGACGTAGCGCAGGCCGAGCACGCCGGCCCCGGCCTCGCCCGCGGCGAACAGGCCTCCGATCACGTCGCCGTTCTCGTCGCGCACCGCCGCGTGCTCGTCGATTTCGAGGCCCGCGTGTGTGCACACCAGCTCCGCGGGCAGCGTGCGCACGGCGTAGAACGGCGCCGTGCCGATCGGTTCGGGGTTCTCCGCCGAGCCCTTGTTCGCCAGCGTCCGGTGCCGCAGGAAGTCCGGGTCGGTGCCGTGCGGGAGCTGCTCGTTCCACCGGTTGACGGTGGCCGTGAGCGCGGCTGCCGGGACGCCGATCTTCCCGGCCAGCTCCTCAAGGCTACCCGCGCGGATCGTCCGGCCCGCCTCCGCCTCCGCGGCCACGACCTCGGCGTTCCAGTGCGCGTAGCCCTCGCCCAGCGCCAGCCGGGCGCGTTCGTCGAAGACGTTCCAGACCGTGCCTCCCTGCGCGTCGATGATGCCGCCGGACACCGCGTACGAGGCGTCCTCATCCATGAACCGCCTGCCACGGTCGTTCACGTAGATCCGCGACTTCGGCGGGAAACCGGACTGCCAGTGGTGCATCCGCTGCAGGTACGCGGTGGGCATCAGCAGACCCCACCCGTCGCCCGCCAGCGCCGCGCCCACCTGCTCACCGAAGCCGATGTGGTCGCCGCGGCTGCCTTCGGCGGCCACGACGAACAGGTCGTCGCCCGCCCGAAGCGTCGCCGGGTAGTACTTCGCCAGCAGCGCCTTGTTCTGTGCGAACCCGCCGCTGGCCACGACCACCGCGTTGGCCCGCACTTCGAGGTCGTCCGCGACGACGCCCGCAACCCGGCCGTCCTCCTCGATCAGCCGTTGCACACGGGTGTTGAGCACGATGTCGACCTTGTTCGCGCGCGCCGCCTTCGCCAGCACCTGCACGAGTCCGTAGCCCTGGTCCTTCGGCACGTGCCCGCGCCAGACGTCCTCCACACCCGCCTGGCACAGCCCCGGCATGTGCGCGTTACTGGACACCTTCGCCGGGATCTCGACCCCGAGCCCGATCAGCCATTCCAGCGTCGGCCCGGCGTTGCGGCAGAACGCCGCGATGAGACCGGGCCGCAGCACCCAGTGGTTGAGATCCATGTAGTGCTGGAAGAACTTCTCCGCCGAGTCCTCGATGCCGAGTCCCTTTTGGACACTCGTGCCCGCGGCGGTGAACAGCCCGGCGGAAAGCTGGGTGGATCCGCCGAGCTCCTTTTCGGACTCGAACAACAGCACGCTCGCGCCGCTCTCGGCCGCGGAGACAGCCGCCGAAAGCCCGGCGCCGCCACCACCGATCACGATGACGTCGACGTCCGTCATGACAGTTCCCCTTCGGCGTCGGCGAGAATGCGGTGGTAGAGCCCGTTGGAGACCAGCCCGCCGTCGACGGTGACCTCACTGCCGTTCATGTAGCCGGACGAGTCCGACAGCAGGAACAGCACGACCTTCGTGATCTCGGCGGGGTCGGCCATCCGCCCCGCCGGGATGCTGGCGACGGCGGATTCGACGAACTTGTCCGCGCCGGCCAGCAGGGCCGTGCCGACGAGTCCCGGATGCACCGAGTTGACCCGGATCCCCCATTTCGCGAAGGTGCCCGCGGCCGATTTGGACAGTCCCGTCAGTCCCCATTTGCTCGACGAGTACGCCGGGGAGAAGTACCCGATCTGGCCGGAGATCGAGGAGATGTTGACGATCGGCCCGCCGCCGGCGTCCCGCATCGGCTCCGCCACGGCCTTCATGCCGTAGAACGGGCCGAACAGGTTGATCCGCAGGGTTTTCTCCCAGATCTCGTCGGTCGTGTCGAGGAACTCCAGCCGCCGCGAGATGCCGGCGTTGTTCACCAGGCCGCCGAGTTCCCCTTTGCTGTCCAGGATTTCCGCGACCACCCGCTGCCACGCGGCCGGGTCGGTCACGTCCAGGGTGTGCGCGGAAGCGGAACCGCCGGCCGCCACGATCTCCTCGACGACCGGCGTCGCGTCGGCGACGTCGGCGAGGCAGACGTGCGTGCCCTGCTCCGCGAGGGCGCGGGCGTGGCTCGCGCCCATGCCCGCCGCGGCGCCCGTGATGAGCACGACGCCCGGATACTGCTCAGACATGCCGGGAACCACCGTCGACGGCGATGCTGTGGCCGGTCACGTAGCGCGCGCTGTCGGAGAGCAGGAACAGCATGGGGCCCACGACTTCTTCGGGCGAGCCGAGGCGGTGCAGCGGGACGACGTCGAGGGCGTGCTGCAGGGCCTGCGGGTCCTCCTTGACCCAGCGGGTCATCTCGGTGTCGATGTAGCCCGGGGCGATCGAGTTGACCCGGATTCCCTTGTCCCCCAACTCGACGGCGAGAGATTCCGTCAAGTGCGCCACCGCGGCCTTGGAGGTGCAGTAGGCGCCGCGGCCGCGGCGCACGCGGATCGCCGAGACCGAGGACATGTTGACGATCGCGCTACCCGGCTCCATGTGGCGGGCGGCGGCCTGCGCTCCATAAAGGACACCCTCGACGTTGACCGAGAGCGTGGCGTTGATCTGCTCCGGCGTGATCTCCTCGGCGAGGGCGAACGGGAAGATGCCCGCGTTGTTGATCCAGAAGTCGATGCGCCCGAACTGCGTGAGCGCGGCCTGTGCGACGGCCTCGTGCTCGTCCGGCTTGGTCACGTCGATGCGGGCGGCGACGACCTGCCCCGGTTTGTCCAGTGTGGACAGTTCCTCGTTGAGTTCCGCCGCGGTGGCTTGCATCTGCTCTTCGCTGATGTCGGCGCCGACCACGTTCACGCCACGGGCGGCGAGCGCGGCGGCGAAGCGGGCGCCCATGCCCCGCGCGGCTCCGGTGACCACGGCCGTCTTGCCCGCGAACTCGGGGTAGACGGCGGTCATCGGCTCGTGCAGGACACGGCCGGGTCCGGTGGGCTCGCTCATTGTTGTTCTCCTGACTGGGAAACCGGCTCGTCGTCGCGGCGGACTTCCCGGCGCCGGATGCGCCAGGCCCCGTCGAACGCGAGGTGATCGATGATCGTCGTCTGCCGCACCAGGCGGGACGCCCCGCCCTCCGGCGTGTGCACGATCTGAAGGTAGGCCCGCACGGTGGCGGAGACGGTGTCGGCGGATTCGACGTACACGTTCGTGAGGACGTGGCGCGTGGTGCCCTCCCCGGCGAAAAACCGCTCGGCGAAGCGCGTCAGTTCCTCAGTGCCCACGACCGGGGCGGGGTAGCTCGGCGAATGGAACTCGCCGTCCGCGGTGAACGTGGCCGCCCAGGCCTGGGCGTGGCCGTCGTCGATGAAGTGACTCTGCGCGCCGTAGAGCCGGTGGATGGCCACTAGCGTTTCGGTGCCGACGTCAGCGATGACCTCACCTGTCACGACTACCTCCGGGAAACCGCCCCGCCTTCGGGGCTTGCACGTCCGCCTCGACGTGCTATTATCGCACGCAGTGTGCGATCTACGGAAACAGTAGGTCGCCGTCGACCCGCGCGTCAAGAGGAGGGCCACCGTGGACGTCGAACTCGACAGCGGCATGTCGAAGACGCTGCACAACGGCCTGCAGGTGCTGGAGCTGCTGGTCACGCATCCGCAGGGGATGTCGCTGACCGAAATCGCCGAGGCCGTGGGCGTGCACCGGACCGTCGCGCACCGCCTCGTGCGGACACTGGAGGCGCATCAGCTGTGCCGGCGGGACAAGTTCAAGCGCATTTCGCTGGGGACCGGCCTGGTGCGCCTCGCCGAGCCCGTCGAACAGGACCTCCGCACGCTCGCGCGCCCGATTCTCGAGGAGCTGACGGACGCCACGCAGGCCACCGCGCACCTGGTCGTGCGCGAGAACGAAAGCCAGGTGCGGATGCTGATGATCGTCGAGCCGCATCAGGCCCGGATGCACGTGAGCTTCCGGCCGGGCCAGATGGACCCGATCGACCGCGGCTCCGCGGGCCTCGCGATCCTCGCCGCGCTCCCCCCGACCACCGGCGAACGCGAAGAAGTCACCCGCGCCCGCGAGCGGGGGTTCGCCGTGTCCCATGGGGAGATCTCGCACGGGATCGTCGGGATCTCGGCCGTCGTCCCGCGGTCCGGCACCGAGATGCCGATCAGCATCGGATTGTCCCTGTTCGAAGCCCCCGACGAGGACAAACTCGGCGCCGAGGTCGTCGAAGCCGCCACCAGGCTGGCGGCCCAGCTCGGCTAACCGTGCGTGAGCGGGCGGACTTATATCGCAACCGTCCGCAGCTGAGCACACGGCCCCCCGGGCGTACGCGGCAGGGGGCATCCGTTAGTCTGTTCCGCAGCAAGTCCGAGTGGCGGAATGGCAGACGCGCTAGCTTGAGGTGCTAGTGCCCTTAACGGGCGTGGGGGTTCAAGTCCCCCCTCGGACACTCATGTGGCGCTGGTTTTGCGCAGGCGTCCTACTGGCCAGTCTGGGGATGTGCCCCGCACGATGCCACGCCGCCACCCGCGACAGCCGACGACCGCGCCACCGCGGACCTTTCCCGCGCGGCCCGGCCGATGGCGGCTCACGGTCCGCTCTACGGACCGGTTCCGTTGGCGGATCACCGGTGTACCACGACACTCCCGGAATGACCGCACAATCGTCCACTCACGAGGGTCCGGTCGTCGTGACCGGTGGCACCAGCGGGATCGGGCTCGCGATCGCCGAGGCGGTGGCTCGGTCCGGCCGACCGGTCGCGGTGCTCGGCCAGACCGAAGAACGCCGGCGGGAAGCCCGGAAAACACTCGCCGGCACTGAGCACGTCGTCCTGGCCGCCGACACCACCGACCCCGGGTCGCTCGCCTCCGCCATGGACCACACGACCACCAGATGGGGTCCGGTCACCGGGCTCGTCACCTCCGCAGGCCGCCTCGCGCGAGGCTCTGCGCTGACGCTGGCGCCCGACGATTTCCGCGCCGCCCTGGAGACGAACGTCATCGGCACCTGGCTTGCCATCCGCGCCGCGCTTCCCGGGATGCTCGAGGCGGGGTTCGGCCGGATCGTCACGATCGGTTCGGTGCTGGGTTCGACCGGCGCGCCCGAGCGAGGCGGCTACGCGGCAACGAAAGGCGCGGTAGCGGCGCTCACCCGGTCGACAGCGCTCGAAGTGGCCGGTACCGGTGTGACTGTCAACTGCGTGGCTCCCGGCCCCGTCCGCACGCCGATGAACGCCGCCGACACCGACAGCGCTTTCACCGCTCAGATACCCGTCGGCCGGTGGGGCACTCCCGCGGATATCGCACATCTGGTCGTTCCCCTGCTCAGCGCCGGCTCGTCGTACACCACGGGAGCTGTCCTCCACGTGGACGGCGGTTACACCGCGCAGTAACCCAGCCAGGTCCACGCGGTGATGCCGGAAACCTCTGCATTCCGCGACCGGCGCCGCCCCCGCCCCGGACACCGGCACGGGGCTCAGCCGAGCAGCGCCGCCAGCTCGTCGGTGGTGCCGACGCGGCCGAGGAAATGGGCGATGTCGGTCAGCGCGAAGCGATGCACCTCCTCGGCTGTGAAGGAACCCCAGCCCGCGTCGGAGAGGCCGACGGTGGCCGTCGCGTCGGACACGAAGTACACCGCGAAGTCCCGGAAGAGCGCGTCCCGCGCGGTCGCCTCGCAGCAGGAGTGGGTGGCGACACCGGTGATGATCACCGAGTCGATCCTGCGGCGCCGCAGGTAGTTCTCCAGGTCGGTGCCGTAGAAGGCGGAGTAGCGGCGTTTGACCAGGAACTCGTCGGTGGCCGGGTCGAAGTCGAGCTCCGGATGCAGTTCGACGCCCTCGGTGCCCTCGACCAGCGCCTTGCCCGAGCCGGTGAGCGGGTGCAGGTGGCGCACCATGCCGAGGTCGGCGCCGCCCGGGTGGTGCACCTGCGTCGTGCACACCACGGGCAGGCCCTTCGCGCGGGCCAGGCCGATGAGCCGGTTGATGTGCGGCAGCAGCGCCCGCCCGTCGGCGCATTCGTACGGCGCGCCCTCGGCGAGGAAGTCGTTGGTCATGTCGATCACCAGCAACGCCGCCCGCGCGGGGTGGAAGGGCAGCTCCTGGTCGTTCATCGCCAGCACGTGCTCGGTCATGCGACTCCTCCGGTTTCCGCGTCCCAGACCCCCGGCGGCAGGCCCCGGTCCCGCAAGGCCGCCCGGACGACTTTGAAACTTCCGTTGCGCGGCAGGTCTTCCGCCACGCTCACGTACCGCGGCACGGCGTGCCGGGGCAGCCGGGCCGCGCAGTGTTCGTGCACGGCCCGGGGGTCGACGTCGCCCACGACGACGAGCAGCACCTCGTCCTCGGTGAGCTCCGACGGGACGCCGACCGCGGCGGCCGCGGTGAGGCCGGGCATCGACGCGGCCGCGTCCTCCACGCCGACCGCGCTGATGTTCATGCCACGCCGCCGGATCACGTCCGCGGACCGGCCTTCGAAATACAGCCAGCCGTCTTCGAGGCGCGCCTGGTCGCCGGTGCGGAACCAGCCGTCGTGCCACGCCGACTCCGTCGCCTCCGGATCGCCGACGTAGTGGGTGAACGTCAGGTTCGTCCCTTGTGGACGGACGTACAGCGCACCGTCCACCACGCGCACCTCGTACTCCGGCACCGGACGTCCGGCCGCGCCCGGGCGCACCTCGCCGACCGGGGTGGTCGCGACGTCGCCGAGTTCGGTGCACGCGTAGGCCTGCAACAACTCGACCCCGAAGCGGTCGGCCATTTCGTGCACGAGCCACGCCGGTGCCGGGCCACCGTAGGCGCGCCGGACCCGGTGTCCGCCGCTGTCCGGTGGCCGGCGCAGCAGCATCACGCACACGGCACCCATGAAGTTGAACGCCGTGATCCCCTCGGCCCTGGCCACGTCCCAGAACCGCGACGCGGAGAACCGCCGGTCCACGACCAGCACCGCGCCGCCCAGTACCGCGGGCAGGAACGCGGCGTGCCGGGCGTTGATGTGCTGCCAGGGAAAGAAGTTGTAGAGCACGTCGGAACCGTCGTACCGCATCGCCCGCTGGACCCGGTCCGCCTGCCCGAGCCCGGCGCCGTTCGGCAGGACCGCGCCCTTGGGTTTCCCGGTGGTGCCCGACGTCGTCACCACGAGCGCCGGGGTGTCCAGTCCGGGCACGAAGCTCGGCAGCCTGCCACCCCGCGCGGCCAGCCCGTCATCACTGACCACAGTGGACTCGGCCAGTCTCGCCAGATGGGGTTCTTCGCTCAACCGGGCCGAATCCGCGACCGTCACCACGCAGCCGGCCGACTTCGCCAGCTGCCGCGCCCACGCGGGGTCCAGCTCGGACGGCACCGGGAGTTCGACCGCGCCCAGCAAGGACAACGCCGTCGTGAGCGCGATCGCCTCCGGGCCGCCCCGCACGGCCGTGGCGACCACGTCACCCGGCCCGGCCAGCCGCGCCAGCCCGCGCGCGTTCGCGATCGCCCGTTCGGCCAGCTCACCCGCCGTCCACCCGGGTTGCCCCGCCAGCCGGACGAGTTCGCCGTCCGGCTCGGCTTCGGCCCGGGCCAGTACCGCTTCGGCGAAGGAACGTGGCCGCATCAGCGGAACGCCGGCACGGTCGGCGGCTGCCCCAGGAACACCGCGCCCGCCGCGTCGTACATCGCGAGACTCAGGAAGGCGTGCGACTGGGGCACTTGAGCGTCGGCGACGAGCCGCCGCAGCGGGTGTCCGCTGAAGATCACCGAGGTGCCGGAGACCGACACGATCTTCTCCACCACGGACGAGGCGGTCCGGGCCAGGTGCGCGGCCGAAAGGCGCATGTCCGCGTTGCGGCGGTCGCTCACGCCGTTGCCGTCGAGGATGCCCTCCCAGGCTTCTTCGGCCGCTTCGTAGAAATACGCGCGGGCGGACCGCAACGACGCCTCGGCTTCCGCGACAGCGGCACGGTAGTAGGCGCGATCGGCAAGTTTCGGCGCGCCGGTGATACTCGCCCGTCCGCCGCCGGCCTCTTCGGCGACGTCCAGCACCGCCCGCGCGACCCCGGCGGACACCACCGAAAGCGACTGGGCCGCATAGGTGATCGCCGGGTACCGGTACAGCGGTTCGTCGAGCACGGGCGCGCCGCCGCGCACGAAGGTCCACTCCCGCGGCACCTCGACGTCCCGGACGACCAGGTCGAAGGAACCGGTGGCGCGCATGCCTTCGACGTCCCAGTCCTGGACGATCTCGACGTCCTCCGGCCGCAGCAGCGCGCCGCGCGGCTTGCCCGCGGAGGCGTCGTCGCCGGGGATGCCGACGCAGATGATGTCGGCGGCCATGCAGCCGCTGGCGAACTTCCACCGGCCGCTGACGCGGAAGCCGGCGTCGGTGGGCACGGCCTCCTGCACCGGGAACAGCGCCCCGGCGAACACCACGTCCGGCCCGCCGGCGAACATCTTCGCCTGCGACTCCAGCGGCAGCGAGCCGAGGTAGACCAGCTGAGAACCGAAACTGGCCACCCAGCCTGCCGAACCGTCGACGGCAGAGATGCGCTCGACCATCCGCAGGAACTCCGCCGGCGGCATCGGCTCCCCGCCGAAGCGGGCGGGCGTCGAGGCCCGGTAGACGCCGAGTGGTTTGAGCTTGTCCACGAAGTCCCGTGGGACGTAGCGCTGTGCGTGGAACTCCTCCTTGCGCTCGCCCAGCTCGGCGAGCACCTCCTCGAACGCTCCCATCCGTGCCTCCCTCGTTCAGCCGCGCAGAAAGGGCAGCACCGCGGCGGCGACCTCGGCCGGGCACTGCTCCATCAACGGAACCATGCCGCCGGGAATGGTCACCACCTTCCGGCTCGCGGCGTGCACCAGGTGCTTGTCGAGCTTCGGCACGTCAGGCAGGGCGAACGGGTCCGCCTCGCCGCCGATCAGCAGCACCGGGGCGGTGACCAGCCCGATCCGCTCCTCCATCCGGTAGCGCACGCAGGCGCGGTGGCCCTCGGCCGGGTCGACGCCGTGGGCCAGGGCGTCGTGCAGGAACCGGTCGCGCAGATCGGGCCGGTCTCCGGGGTAGTACGGGCGCCGGATGCCCCACATCTCGACCAGGTGCCGCCCGTCCTCGCTCGGGCCGACCTCGTCCACGGTGGTGCGGTCGGCGTGGTCGGCACGGTAGTCCGGGCCGGTCCAGGGCGTGGAGGAGAGCACGAGCGCCCGCACGCGGTCCGGGTTCGCGGCGGCCAGCTCGACGCCGACCGCTCCCCCGGTGTGGTGCCCGAGTACCGCGACCTCCGCCAGCTCCAGCGCGTCGAGGAAGGCCAGCACGCCGTGGGCGAACAGCTCGATCGTCTGCGGCGCGGGCAGCCGGGCGCTCTGCCCGAAGCCGGGCATGTCGAGCGCCAGCACCCGGTTCTCCTTGGCCAGCAACGGTTGCAGCTCGCGGAACTCGTCGTGGGAGCGCGGAGTCTGGTGCAGCAGCACGACGACCGGGCCGCTGCCCGCTTCCGCGTAGTGCACCTGGCCCACGGCCGTGTCGGCGTAGGCCCGGCGGATCCCGTCAGTCATGAGCGACCGCCTTCGGCTTGAGCAGGGAGGTTCGGGCGAACGGGTACAGCACCAGGCAAAGCACGGTGGCGCTGAGGAAGCCGAACGGGAACAAGCCGGTCTCCGACAGCACGTACGACACCACCGACGACACGGCGACGGTCACGACACCGGCCCAGTTGACCGGTTCCTCGCGGTGCCGCCGGTCGCGCCGGGACACGAAGTAGTAGTCGGCGATGGCCGTGGCGATGATGCCCATCATGATCATACCGAGCACGCTGATGAACCCGGACAGGTGCGCGAACACCCCGGCGGCGATCAGGAGCAGGCAGACCGCGTTGGCCACGAGGATCATCACGAACCGGTTCGGGGTACGGCCGGTGAGCACATGCCAGAGGTTCGACAGCGCCAGCGAGCCGGAGTAGACGTTGAGCACCTGGACTTTCGCCTGCGCCACGTACATCAGCACGAAGCCGATGGTGCCGGAGACGATCACGAAGTAGGCGCCGGTGTTCGTCGTCGCCAGTGCCGTCGCGGCGGCCGCGGCGCCGGCCGGGGTCGCCTGCCCGTGGGCGACCAGGTAGTCGCCGGCCAGGCTGCTCCCGCCGGTGAGCACCAGCACGCCGAGCGCGATGCCGACGAGGTCGAGCATGATCACGCCGACCAGGTTCACGCCGCCGACGGACGACCGGCCGCGGGCGTAGCGCGTGTAGTCGGCGTTGACCAGGATCAGCGCCGCGCCCTGCCCGCCGAGGATGCCGACGACCTCGAAGAACCGGGACGCCCCGGAGCCGGTGGACACGGTGGCGGCTTTGGTGAACGCCTCACCGAGGGTCGCGCCGGAGGTGTCGTAGATGCGGAAGACCATGTACGCCAGCAGAAGCAGGAAGAGGATCACCAGCGCGGAGGACGTGCGGGCGACCACCTTGATGCCGAACATCGACAGCACGATCCACGCCACGGTCAGCACGCCGTAGACGAGGATGCGGGAGCCGGTGCTGTCCTGCCAGCCCAGCGCGAACAGGGTTCCGTTGTACAGCAGCACGTTCTCGCTCGCGCAGAACCCGATGATCATGATCGCGAAAGCGAGCGAGGAGATCGCCGAGCCGCGCACGCCGAGCCCGTAGAAGCGCGGGAGCACGGTGCCGGACAGGCCCTCGACGCGGGCGATATTGCCGAACAGCCAGCCGATCGCGAGCACGAACGCCGCGACCAGGACGCCCGCGAGCAGGCCCAGCATCGAGCCGACGAGCGCGGTGATGGTGCCCGCGAGCGTCAGCTGCAGCAACGAGGTGGCCACGCCGGCGGGCAGCCAGGACAGGTACCAGCCGGACTTGCGTTCGGTTTCGGGGACCGGGGTGAGGGAGTTGTCGTCGATCGTGCGCCGGACGCCGTCGGCTTGCGCCTCGGCGGTCGTCTGTTCCAGCAAGTTCTTCCTCCGGGGCTCAGGCGGGGACGGTGCGGGAGGCGAGCAGCGCCGCGGCGGTGCGCTCGGCGAGGGCCATGATGGTGATCATCGGGTTCACCCCGGGCGCGGTGGGCAGCGCGGAGGCGTCCCCGATCCACACCCCGGCGGTGTCGTGCAGCTGCCCCCGGCCGTCCGCGACCGAGGTGGCCGGGTCGGCGCCGAGGCGGCAGGAACCCATCTGGTGCGCGGAAAACGCGGTGTGTTCGGCGGCGGGCGCGGTGGCGAGGCTGGCCAGGTAGTCCTCGAAATCCTCGCCGCGCCGCCAGCGGTGGTCGCTCCAGTGGAAGGTGAAGATCTCGCGCGCGCCCGCGGCGCGGTGCATCCGCGCGAGTTCGGTGTGCGCGCGGCGGGCGACGCGCAGGTCGGTTTCGTCGTCGAGGTCCCAGCGGATCGCCGCCCGGCCTTCGCGGTCGAGGTACACCTCGCCGCTGCCGTGGTCGTGCGCGACGCCGTGCCAGGTGGCGAAGTACGGCAGGTTCCGCAGCATCTCCCGGTGCCGGGCCGCGCCGGTGAACGGGGTCTGGCCCGCCCACGTCAGCGGGTTCAACGTCAGGCTTTCGACGAGGAAGCCGGTGCCGTTCTCGCAGCGGGTGAGGTCGAAGCTGACCGCGGACTGGATCTGCCCGCTCCACGCCTCGACCGGCTGGTCGTAGACGCCGGTGACGATCCACGCGGGATGCAGCCGCAGGTTCTTCCCGGCCGCGGGCCCGCCGATCCCGGACCGCAGCAGCACCGCCGGGGATTCCACGCCCCCGGCGGCGACCACGACCGTCGGCGCGCCGACGCTCAGCCGCTTGCCGTCGCGGGTGGCGATGACCCCGGTAGCGCGGCCGCCGGTGGTGGTGATCCGCTCGACCGTGCAGCCGGTGATGATCCGCGCGCCCGCCGCCACGGCGTCCCGCAGGTACGTGTGCAGCACGGAGGCCTTCGAACCACGGCGGCAACCGGCGTTGCAGAAGCCGCAGTACTCCGCTTCGTCGTCGAGTTTCGCGTTGCGGGGCAACGGTTCGTGCGCGTAACCGTGAGCGGCGAGGCCGGTGATCATGGCGCGGGTGTTGGCGTTGTAGGTGGTGGCGTCGGTGTTGACGCCAAGGCGTTCCCAGACGAGGTCGGTGTACTTGTCGAACTCGGGACCGTCCACACCGGACAGACCTTCGGCCGCCCACAGTTCGCGGATCTCGCCCGGCGTGCGCAGGCAGACCATCGAGTTGATGAGCGTGCCGCCGCCGAGCACCGAACCGGCGAGCACGCCGACGCTCCCGGTGTCGGAGTACAACGCCCCGCCGCGCAGGAACATCTCGCCGGCGTGCGCGTCGATCTGGTCGAAGTCGGACTCGTCCCGGCGCTGCCCGGCTTCCACGATCACCACCGAGTGCCCGGCCTCCGCCGCCCGCGCGGCGATCACCGCTCCCCCGGCTCCGGAACCGATCACGCACACGTCGGCGGAGACCACGTCTCCGGGTTCGGTCACGGCGATCCGCCCCGGCACGTCACCGGCCGCCAGTGCCGGCGGGCCGGGGTAGCCGACAACCGGCCAGACCGGGTTGCGGCCGGTTTCGTCGACGGCACCGACGAAAGCCCCGAACGTCATCGCGCGCAGCTGCCGGATTCCCAGGCGCAGCACCGGGTTCAGCTCGGCTGCCTCGTCCAGGACACGTACTCGCTCTTCGGCACTCAGGTCCGCGAAGCCTTGCGCCGCCAGGTATTCCAGCACAGCGGCGACGGCGTCCCGAAGGTTCGCCGTCAACCCGGCGACACCGGAACGCACGGATTCGTCGATGCCGCGGGCGAGCGCGCCGTCCCGGTAGAACTCGGCGAGTGCCCGGTCGGCTCCCTCCGGCGGTGGCAGCGAGGGCAGGAAAGCATCGCAGACGGCCGAGAGTGTCCTTGCTGCGTCCGGATCCGTCGGTTCGCGCACGGGGTCCCCTTCCAGCGGGCGGGCTTCCCGTGGACAGTTCCCGGAAAACCGCGCCGGGACAACGAGCGGGTCCGGTGAGCGAAACCGCTCAGTCGCTGGCGAGCGTCGCGGTGATGCGCCGCGCGACCATGCCGAGCAGGCCGGCGAACTTCGGCACGTCGCCGCGCACCAGGGGCGCCGTCACCGACAGCGCGCCCGCGGTCGTGCCCGTGGCACCCAGCAGGGGCACCGCGACGCTGAGATAGCCGATGCGGGTCTGCTCGTGCTCGACCGCGTAGCCGGTCTCGCGCGCGCGGGCGAGCTCTTGGAGCAACAGACCGGGCGTCGCCACGGTGCGCGGGGTCATCCGTTCCAGCGGGCTCGCGACGACCTCGTCGACGAGCGCGCGCGAACCGAACGCGAGCAGCACCTTCCCGGTCGCGGTGCAGTGCAGGGGCATCCGCCCCGCGATCCGGGAAGGCTTCTTGACCTGGTGGTGCCCGGACACCTTCTCCAGGTAGAGCACCTCCATCCCGTCGAGCACCGCGAGGTGCACCGTCTCGCCGGTCGCGTGGTAGAGGTCCTCCATGTAGGGGCGCGCGGCGTCACGGAGGATCCGCTGCCGCGGCACCCGCTGCCCGATCTCGAACAACCGCATGCCGAGCCAGTAGTCCGCGCCACGGCGCTCCAGCACCCCCCAGCGCACCAGCTCCTGCGCGAGCCGGTGCACCGACGCCTTGGCCACGCCGGAACGGCGGGACAGCTCCGACAGGCTCAGGTGCTCCTCGTCCGGGCCGAACGCCTCCAGGATGCGCTGCACCTTGCCGAGCACGCTGTTGGCGTCCGCATCCGGCTCGCTCACCCGGGCGTCACCACCGCCCGGCCACGCACCTGTCCTGTGCGGAGTGCGTCCAGCGCGGCGGCGATGTCGCCGAGGCCGAACGTTTCGGTCTCCACGCGCAGGGTCCCGGCCGCGAGCCGGTCCAGCAGCCCGCCCGCCACCTCACGCGCGCGGCGCTCCCGGCGGATCATGTTGACCGGCAGGAACGCGACGTCGTCGAGCAGCCACGAGGACAGCTCGAGCTCGATCTTCGCCCCGTGCACGTAGCCGATCAGCACCGCCCGGCCGCCGGGCCGCACCCAGCGCGCCCGGTCCACCAGCCCGGGGCCGCCCACGGTGTCGATCAGCACGGCCGCCGGGCGCTCGTCGGCGAGGCCTTCGAGTTCGTCCGCCGTCCGGGCTTCGATACCCGCCGGCACCCGGTCGAGACTGTCCTTTCGCGACACCACGCCCACGACGTGCGCGCCCGCGGCGGCCGCTTGCTGCGCGGCCATCGAGCCGACCGCCCCGGCCGCGCCGGTCACGATGACGTGGTCCCCGGCCTGCACCCGGCCGACGTCGTGCACGGCGACGTAGCCGGTGGTGGCGGGGACGAAGAACGTCGCGGCCACGTCGGGCGGTAGCTCCGGATCCAACGGCATCACCGCTTTCCGGGGCGCGGCGACACGTTCGGTCCACGTGCCGTCGCGGTTCATGCCCAGCCCGCCGCCGCGGAGCATCACCTGCGTGCCCGGCTTCAGGTCGTCCGCCTCCAGCACCACGCCCGCGCCCTCGACCCCGCCGATGTAGGGCAGCGACGGCTTCAGCCCGAACGTCCCGCTCGCGACCGTCACGTCCAGGTGCGCGACCGCGGCGGCCTGGACCTGCACCAGGACCTCACCTTCGCCACGTACCGGCTCGGGCACGTCGTCCACGACCGGGTTGGCGCCCCAGCCGTGGAACCGCGCGGCCCGCATCAGGCGGTGGCCTTGCGCAGGAACTCGAGGCTCAATGGGTTGTACCGCGCGGCCTTCTCGTGCTGGGGCCAGTGCCCGCACTCCTCGAACAGCTCCAGCTGCGAACCCGGGATGTTCTCGTGCATCTTGGCCGCCTCGGGCACCTCTCCGAACGGGTTCTGCCTGCCCCACACGATCAGCGTGGGCTGGGTGATCCGGGCGAGGTCACCGGGCCGCAGGAGGTTGCGCTGACGGCGTTCCATGTCCTGCAGCGAAAGCAGGTTGTCCACATTGGCCACGAATTCGGGCGTGTGGTAGATCGCGTGGCGCACCTGCACGAGCTCCTCGGTGGCGTCCGCTTCGGACGCCATCAGCAGGCGGAGCCGTTTGCGGGTCAGCTCGAGGTCGTCGGTGGCGACGGCGTCCTTGGTGCTGGTGCGGATCCGGTTCATCACCTCGGGGTTGGCCACCGTGCCGCCCGCGCACAGCAGCTGCAGGCTGGCCACGCGCTCCGGGTGGTCGATCGCCGCGCGGGCGCCCACCCAGCCGCCGAGCGACTCCCCCACGATGTGCGCCTTCTCGATGCCCACCGCGTCGAAGTAGTCCAGCAGATGCCGCACGTAGTCGGCGATTTCGTAGGGGCGGTCCGGTTTCCCGGTGTAACCGTGGCCGAGCATGTCGATCGCGTGCAGGTCGTACCCGGCGTGCGCGGTGATGTTGCGGCTGAACGCCTCGAGATGCCCGCTGGTGCCGTGCAGGAACACGACGCTCGCGGCGTCCGGGTCGCCGGCGCGCAGCGTGCGGGTGCGCACCCCGGCCGCGTCGACGTACTCGACGCGGTATGCGGTGGGGCTCAGTTCGGTCCAGATGGTCACGGGAACTCTCTTTCAGTGCTGGTTGATCCGGTGGACCTGGGTGTTGCTGCGCCGTGCCCACGCACGCAGCCCGACGCCCGCCGCCGCGGCGGCCAGTACGGCGAGGATCTTCTTCACGGTTTTCCTCTCTACGCCACGGAATTGAGGAAGCCGGTCGCGACCGAGTAGTACTCGCGCGGGCGTTCTTCCTGGAGGTGGTGCGAAGCCCTGTCCATCACGTGGAGGCTGCCGCGCGGGAGCATCCGGGCCAGCATCAGCGGGTAGTCCGGGGTCAGGAAAGCGTCGTACATGCCCCACAGGAACAGCGCAGGGGCCTCGATCGCGGGCAGTTCCGCGGACAGGTCCTGCCAGTCACCGCGCGGCGAGTCGGACATGGCGGCCAGTTCGCGCTCCTCCGGGTCGAGGCTCTGCCGGTAGCGCAGGTCGAGCGTTTCGTCCGGCAGGGCGTCGGCGTCGTACCATTCGAGGCTCGTGATCAGCTTGCGCATCTTTTCGCGCGTCGGGCCTTCGCCGCCGTAGTAGGCGTCGCGTGCGGTGCGGCCGCGGTGCCCGTTCTCCGGCAGCGGGGCGAGCGGGCCGTGGAACACCGGCATGCTGCCCGTGATCACCAGCGAGCGCACCCGGTCCGGGTACTTCGCGGCGAGGTTCAGCGCGATGGTGCCGCCCCAGGAGTTGCACACGAAGTCCGCTTGGGACACTCCGAGCGTGTCCAGCAGGCCCACGGTCTTCTCCGCATGGTGGTCCCACATCGGCCCCTTGATCCGGGACTTCTCGGACTTCCCGTACTGGTGGATGTCCACCAGCAGGCAGCGCCGGTCCGCGGCGAACAGCGGGGCGACCGGACCGAAGTCGCTCCACGCGGTGCAGCCGGGGCCGCCGCCGTGCAGGAACACGGTGTCGGCACCGGTGCCGAGGTCGTGGTAGTGGTACCGGACGCCGGCCCCGTCGGCGTAGTGACTTTCCGGTGGTGGCGTCATTTCCGTCCCTTCGTCGTGATCGTCAGTGCGGTGCGGGCGAGTACCTCGCAGAGCTTGCGCATGGCGCGGACGTCGACGGTGTTCATGCCGCGGGAGAAGTCCACGTCGAACTCGCCGCTGGTCACCTTGGGCATGCCGACCCGCGCGGTCGGGATGCCCCTGGCGCGCAGGATGTTCGCGTCGGTGGCGCCGCTGTTGTCCGGCACCGGTTCGTGCGCCCGGCCGTTGGCCGCCTCCCACGCCTCGATGGTGCCGCGCACGATCGGCGCGTCCGGCGGGGTGTGCGTGCCCGGGATGGCGAGCACCATCTCGACGCCGAGGTCGGTGTCCAGCTCGGCGGACAGCCGCGCGGCGTACTCGGTGAGTTCGCGTTTCAGCGCCAGCGGCGCCATACCGGGCACGATCCGGATGTCCAGGCGGATCCGGCAGGCCGCCGGGGTGGCGGCGAGCAGCCGTTCCCAGCCGCCCGCGATCGAGCCGATGATCCCTTGCGGCAGCGCGGTTTCCGTGCGGTGCCGCGCGGGGTACCCGGCCAGCCACTCCTCCAGCCGCGTGACGACTTCGGCGGCCGTGACGACGGGGTTCCGGTAGGGCAGCCGGTGCCTGCTGCCGGCGTAGGTGTGGATGCCGGGCACGGTGATTTCGAACCAGCACAGCCCGACCTCTTCGTGCGCCACGAAATCGCCGGGCTTCGCGATCACGGCGTGGTCGGTGTGCCAGCCGCGCTCCAGCAGGAACGAGCAGCCGACGCCCTGCCCTGTGTTGGCGCGCTCCGGGTAGCCCGGCGCTTCGACGGCGTTGGTGGGCATCCCGCCCGCACCGAACGCGGCCACGATGTCACCGTCGAGTTGGGGCCGGACGCGCCCGAGCGCTTCGGCGAGCACGAGGATGCAGGCCGCGTGTCCCTTGGGATTGCCGGCCCCGAGGCCGGACACGAACGGCCCTTCGTCGCGCGCTTCGGGCAGCATGTCCTGGCGCAGCTCCGGGCCGATCCACGGCAGGTCGATGCCCGGCTCCCCCGTGGTGAAAGTATCGATCGGCGCGTACAGCATGATGTCCTCGCCGCCGCCGGATCCGCGCAGTCTGCCGGCCGCGTTCGCCTGGTGCTCGTCGAGGTGCTGCGCCGTCGCCGCCCAGCCCGCCGCCGCGAGGCGGCCGGCCAGCAGGTGCGCCAGTGGTGCCTCGCGCCCGGTCGGGCTCGGGATGTTCGTCACCGCGTGCGCGGCTTCGCGAAGCCGTTCCCCGGTGATTTCGGCCAGCACGGCGTCGAGCACCGTCACGACACGCCCGCCGGTTCGATGACGCCCACGCCCATGCCGGTGAGCCATTCCGGCATCGGCGAGTACGCGAGGTTGCGGCCCGGCGCGAAGTCCAGCGCGGCGGCCATGGTCAGCCAGGTCCGCAGTTCCTGCCCGCCGTTCCCGGCGAGCTTTTCCAGGTCCTCGCTGGTGAACGTGCCGTAGCGGGCGAGTTCGCCCTTCTCCAGGTCCGCGAGAAAACGCTCGTCGAACTCCGGAAAGAGCACTGGCCGCGCGGCGGTGATGATCTCGCGGCGACGCTGGTCGTAGCGCTCCCAGTCGCCCCGGCCGTTGAGCCAGGCTTCGACCAGGAACTCCTCGTCGTCGCCGTGCGGGTCCCGCCAGTCGGCGGGCCACGGCAGCTGGTGCGACAGCCCGCCCGACGCGAGCACCGCGACCTTCCGGTCCCCGCCGATCGCCCGCACCGCGTCCGCGATGTTGCGGCCCAGCTGCACGCACCGGTCCAGGCGTGGCAACGGGGCGGCGAACACGTTGATCACCAGCGGCACCACGGGAATTTCGAGCCCGCTGAGCAGGTACTGGATCGCGTGCGTCTGCCCGTGGTCGATCTGCAGCCGCGCGGAGATCGCCACCTCGGTGCCGGCCTCGATCAGCTGCTGCGCCAGGCTCCGCGCGAACTCCTGGTCCGTCCTTTGCGGACCTTTCGGTGTCTTCGCCTCACCGGCGCCGAGCACTTCGCCGACGCCGAGGGTGAACGGCGGGATCATGTCCAGCCAGAACCCGCGGAAGTGGTTGGAGCCGATGATGATCGCGATGTCCGGCTCCGCCGCCGCGACCGCGTCCCGTGCCTCGCCGAGCGCGTCGCGGAAGCGCTCCGCGCGGCCGGTGTGCACGACCTTGTCCCAGTGGGTGTTCATCAACGTGGAGTGCGAAGCCCCGACGCCGACCACGATGTCCGACATACCGCTCCCCTCAGTCCTTCGCCGCGGCGGGCTGGATCCCTTGCCCGGCAAGGCGTGCGACGCGTTCTTCGGTGACGTCCTCGGCGAGCTTGCGCCACTTGAGCAGCGAGTCGTCCGGACGGTAGAGCTTCTCCGGCGGCGCGTCGGTCACCTCGACCATCCACTTGTCCTGCGCGGAGAACTCGCCGTGGAAGAGCCACCGGATGAAGCCGAGGTACTTGGCGTAGAACGGCAGCACCTTGCGTCCCTTGCGGAACTCGGCCATCACCCCGACGTAGAGGTGGTTGTCCGCGTCGACCGGGACGTAGAACTCGTAGTGGATGAACGTCGGGTAGGCGATGCGCAGCATGCCCGGCATGCTCACCGACGCGAATCCGGGGAACTCCTGGGCCGCGATCACCGGGTCCACCTCGCGGTGCCCGCCGGTGTTGCCGATGTTGGTGACCTCCTTGGGCGGCTTGAGCTTGTACCAGGCCTGGTTGTTCCACGGGCCGAGGCCGGGGAAGTCGGCGTCCCAGTACTGCTTGTCCTGCACCCGGAAGATCCACCGGCCGCGCTGCACGATGCGGGTCTCGTTCCACACCGGCATCGACTTGAACATGCGCCACAACGACGTCCGGTGCAGGTACTTCGCGTGCCCCTCGTCGTAGCCGTTCTCACAGGCGAAGCGCCAGTTGCCCTGGCGCGGCTGGATCCGGGAGCCGAGCACCGCGGCGTTGGAGACCAGCTCCTCCGGCAAGTGCTCGTCGATCGGCGGCGCCTCCTCACCGTCCCCTACGAACACCCACACCAGGCCGAGCCGTTCGGCGACCTCGTAGGTCGGCTGGGTGACCTTGCCGCAGATCGGGGATTTCGGGCCGTCGGTGATCGCGGCCTTCAGGTCACCGCTGGCGAGGTCGAAGGTCCAGCCGTGGTACGGGCACGAGATCGTGCCGGGGAACTGCTGGTTGCCTTCCGACAGCGGGACACCGCGGTGCGGGCAGCGGTCCTTGAGCGCGTACACCGTGCCGTGGCGGCCGCCGTCGCGGATGAGCACGATCTTCTCGCCGAGGAGGGTGATCTGCTTCGGCTTGCCGCCGATGTGGGAGCCATAGGCGACGGGGTACCAGTAGCCGCGGAACCCCGCCGCGGCCGCCTGGTAGTGCGGCCAGCTCGACCAGTCCTGGCGGCCGGGCAGCCGGCCCAGCCGGGACCGGCGCCGCCGCGCCTCGGCGGCCTGCCCGTTCACGGGCGTCCCGGCTTCTGCAGTCATGGGGGCGCTCCTTCACCTTCTCGAAAGCCTGACTGACGGCGAGTCCATCACCGCGGCCCCGCCGGGCCAACACGAGTGGTCCGCTCACCGGACCGGGGCGGCCACCGCGAGGAGTGTTCCGTTCACCGGTCCGGAATCGGTGGCGGCGGGCCGCGCGGTGCCTAGGGTGGCCACTGTCCACAGTCGACGATCAGGGAGAAACCCCATGCCGCCAGTCACTTCCACCGACATCCTCATCGTCGGCGCCGGCCCGGCCGGGCTCTACGGGGCGTACTGCGCGGGGTTCCGCGGCCTGCGGGCCACCGTCGTCGACGCACTCCCGCAGCCGGGCGGTCAGGTCAGCGCGCTGTACCCGGAGAAGGAGATCCGTGACGTGGCGGGGATTCCCGGTGCGCGCGGACGTGATCTGGTCGACGGTCTGCTCGCGCAGGCGGCGCAGTTCGGCCCGGAATACCTCCTCGGCGAGCAGGCCGTGAGCCTGGCCTACGCCGGCGGGCGGCCCCAGGTCACGCTCCTGAGCGGGCGGGTCGTCGACGCCGGGGCCGTCGTGCTGACCGCCGGCATCGGGACGTTCGCGCCGCGTCCGTTGCCTGCGGGCGAGGAGTTCCTGGGGCGGGGGCTGAGCTACTTCGTGCCCGACCCCGGCGCCCACGCGGACCACGACGTACTGGTCGTGGGCGGCGGGGACAGTGCGCTCGACTGGGCGCTGACCCTGCGGCCGCTGGCGAAGTCGGTCACCCTGGTGCACCGGCGCGAACGGTTCCGCGCGCACGCGGCCAGTGTCACCGCCGTCGAGGAGTCCGGCGCGCGGATCCTGACCAACGCGGAGGTCTCGGCGCTGACCGGCGCGGAAACCGTCGCGGAGGCGCATGTCCGGATCGGGGACACCGTCGAGGTGCTGAAGGTGGACAGCGTCGTGGCGGCGCTGGGCTTCGTCAGCAATCTCGGCCCGCTCGCGAAGTGGGGGCTGAACCTGCTTCGCCGCTCGGTGCTCGTGGACACGCGTATGCGCACCAACCTCGACCGGGTCTACGCGGCCGGGGACATCACCGAATACGACGGCAAGGTGCGGCTGATGTCGGTCGGGTTCGGTGAGGTCGCCACCGCCGTGCACAACGCGGCCGTCGAGCTGGACCCCGGGCTTTCCCTGTTTCCCGGTCATTCCACCGAAACCGCCTGAAGGAGGCTTCCATGTCCTATGTGATCGGCGCGAACTGCATCGACGTCACCGACCGCGCGTGCCTCGACGTGTGCCCGGTCGACTGCATCTACGTCGGCGAGCGCAAGAGCTACATCAACGCCAACGAGTGCATCGACTGCGGCGCCTGCGAACCGGAATGCCCGGTGGACGCCATCTTCGTGGACCGCAACGCACGCGGTGACGCGGAGAAGACCGTGTTCGTCGGTGATTCGATCGCCTTCTTCACCGAGTCGCTGCCCGGCCGCGACGCCCCGCTCGGCGATCCGGGCGGGGCGGGGTCCGTCGGTGACCTGGGGGTGGACACCGAGTTCGTGACCGCGTACCAGGCATGAAAGCGGTGGGGTGCGGGAGAAACGTCCCGCACCCCACCGCTTTCGTGGCTACCGGCCGGTGAACTCCGGTGGCCGTTTGTCGAGGAAGGCCTGCAGGCCCTCGGCCGCGTCGGCGCTGCGCATGAGTTCCTGGACGCCCTTTTCCTCCCGCGCCAAGGCTTCCTCGATCGGCAGGCCATACCCTTCGTCGACGACGCGTTTGAGCAGGGCGATCGCGGCCGTCGGCTTGGCGGCCAGCGTCCGCGCCGTGGCCGCCACCGTCTCCGCGAATTCCTCCTGGGGCACAACGACATCCACCAGCCCGAGCTCGAGCGCACGCCGCGCGGACAGCCGGACGCCGTCGATCATCAGGCGTTTCGCCAGGTGCGGGCCGACCAGCCGGGGCAGCCGCTGGCTCCCGCCCGCGCCGGGGAAAAGCCCGAGCGCCATCTCCGGGAAACCGAAGCTCGCGTTGTCCGCCAGTATCCGCAGATCACACGCGAGCGACAGTTCCGCTCCCCCGCCCAGCGCGTGCCCGTTCATGGCCGCCACCACGGGTTTCGGCGCCCGTTCCAGCGCCCGCTGCACGTCGATCCAGCGGCGCATCTTCGCCTGGTTGGCGTCCGAGAGGTCCCGCATCACCGCGATGTCCGCGCCGGCCACGAAGAACCGCCCGGTGCCGGTGAGCACGACGCAGCGCACCGCCGGGTCGTCGGCCAGTGGCGCCAGTACCGTCAGGAACTCCTCGATCATCGCCGGGTCGACCGCGTTCGCCGGCGGGCGGTCGATCCGGATCGTCGCCACCGCACCCTCGCGCGTCACGTTCAGCACCGGCACCGGATTCTCCGTTCCCTCGTTCATTCCGTCACCCCCGCGGCCTTCAGCTGCGCGAGCCGCGCCTCGTCCACGCCCAGCAACTCCGCCAGCACCTCGGCCGTGTGCTGGCCCAGCAAGGGAGCGGCGGTGTCGAGCCCGCCCGGGGTCCGCGACAGGCGCGCCACGATCCCCTCGTGTTTCACCGGCCCGGCCAGCGGATGCTCCAGCACCGGATAGAACCCGCGCGCCGCCAGGTGCTCGTCGCGGTCCACGAGGTCTTCGCCCGTCGCGACCACGGCCGCCGCCACGCCCGCGTCCTGCAGCCGCACTGCGATGTCCTCGGCGGGCCGGTCGCGCGTCCATGCCGCCAGCGCCCGGTCGATCTCGTCCTCGCCCGCGCGACGGTCGGTGGGGTCGGGCAGCGCCGCGATGTCCCGCAACACCTGCCACTGCGACTCGTCCAGCGCCGCGATCGCCACCCAGCGGTCATCCCCGGCCGCCGGATACACCCCGTGCGGGACGGCTTTCGCGCCGCGGTTCGGGAATTCGGCGGTCCGCCCGTCCGCGGGCGCGCCCAGTTGCGCCTCCAGCAGGGCCGGGCCCATCGTCGCCACCATCGCCTCCAGCTGCGACAGGTCGACGTGCCCGCTTTCGCCTCGCAGCACCAGGTCCAGGGTGGCGAGGACGGCCGCGTTCGCGGCGATCATGTCCCCCAGCCCGAACGTGAGCCCCTGCGGCGGCTCGCCGGGGTCGCGGGTTTCGCTGGACAGGCCGGACATCGCGGCGAGTGTGTCGGCGAACGTGACCGCGTCGCGCCACGGCCCGGTCTGCCCTGCCCCGGCCATGGACACGAGGATCACGCCGGGGTTCAGCCGGGCGAGCGACTCGTAGTCCATGCCCCATTTGGCGAGCACGCCGGGACTGAAGTTCTCCACCACGACATCGCAACGCGGCACCAGTTCCCGCAGCAGTTCCCGGCCCTCGCCGGTCCGCAGGTTCAGTGCCACGCTCCGCTTGTTGCGGTTGAAGTTCAGGAAATACCCGGCGTCGTCCGGCCCCGCGCCCGGCCGCAACCGCATCGACGGGGCGAAGCGCGTCGGATCCTGCCGGTGCTTCGACTCGATCTTGATGATGTCCGCGCCGTGTTCCCCCAGCGTCTTCGTCACGTACGGCCCGGCGAGCACCCACGTCAGGTCGAGCACCCGCACTCCGTCCAGCGCCCGGCTTCCCCGCCCGGTCCGGGGTTCCCGCCGTGCCGTCGTCCGCCACGAGTCCGCTTTTTCCAGCGGCCGCACGGTGTCCACCGCCCGTACCGGGAACCCGACATCCCTGACCTCGCCGAGGTCGACGAAGAAGCCACGGGCTTCGAGCTGCGGGTTGTCCAGGAGCTGCGCCGGGGTGACGACCTCCGCCCACGGCAACGCACGCGCCCGGCCCTCGCCCGCGACCGCCCGTGCGGTCCGCTTGCCCACGAAGCGTTGCACGATCTCATCCACATGCGGGCGTTCGCGCCACCGCGTGACCGCGTCGGAGAAGCGTTCGTCCGCGAGATCGCCCGCTCCCCCCTCCTCCAGGAGCCACTTCAGCAGGTCCGTCCACATGCGATCACTGCCCGAATACCCGCCCGCGACAAAGCCGTCGGAAGCGGCGAAGATCCGGTGCGCCACGTGCTCGTACACCCCGCCGTTGCGCACCGGGTAACGACCGGCATGAATCCACGCGACAGCACCGGTCTCCAACGTCGCCGCCACCGCCTCCTGCACGGAAACGTCCACCAGCTGGCCGGTTCCGGCATGCAGCGCCAGCAGCGCACCGATCGCCGCGTGCGCCCCCGCGAGCTGGACGGCCTGCTCTCGGGGCGGCGGTTTCGGTTGCCCACCGGGCTTTCCACCGAGCCACGTCATCCCACCGGCGGAGGCGAGCACGAGATCGTTTCCGGTCCAGTGCTTTCGCGGCCCGGTCAGCCCGAACGGCGTAACGACCACATGCACCACGTCCGGCCACCGCGACGTCCCGTCCGCGCGGACGCCGCGAAGCCCGGCGACCGGACCGCTTTCCAGCACGATGTCCGCGCCCGCGGCCAGCTCGTCCAGATCGCCCCGCATCAGGCGCTTTCCCGCATGCCAGTGCAAATTTTCCGCCGGGGAGAGGTGTTCCGGCGCGTCGGCGCGCACGACATCGGCGCCGAGCCCGACCAGGAGCCGGGCACCCTGGTAGGCGAGTTCGTCGGTGAGGTCGAGGACGCGCAGCGGCGCGGCGTCTTCAGGCACGTGGTACTCCCTGTCCATCGGCGACCACCCGACGGTATGGGGCCCCGCCACCCCGGGCCCGCCCGCCGGTCCGGTCACCGGACCGGGCCTCACGCGTCGGCCGAGACCAGCAGGCGCTGCTCCAGGGTGCGCACGATCGTCGCCGACGTGGCCAGCAGCACCGGCACCACGCGGCGCGGATCCGTCCACGCCAGCGGCGCCGTCGCCGACACCGAGCCGTACACCGTCTCGTCCGCACCCATCAGAGGCACCGCGACGCTCGCGAGACCGGGTGCGGTTTCCTCCTGTTCCAGGGCGAAGCCGCGTTCGCGGACCTGGGCCAGCTGTGCGCGCAGCTCGTCGACGGAGGCGACCGTGCGGGAGGTGAGCTTGGTCAGCCCTGTCCGTTCCAGCTCCGCAAGCAGTTCGTCCACATCGGACGAATGCGCCAGCAGTGCCTTGCCGGTGGCGGTGCACGCGGCCGGCAGCCGGCCGCCGACGTGCGAGTGGGTGTGCACGCTCGCCTTGCCGCCGACCTTTTCCAGGTACATCACATGGGTGCCGTCGAGCACGGCGAGGTGGATGGTGGCGCGCGTCGCGGTGAACAGGTCCGTCAGCAGCGGCCGCGCGACCGCGCGCAGCACCGCGGACACCGGAACCCGCTGGCCCAGCTCGAATATCCGCAGCCCGAGCTGATAGGCGTCACCGCTGCGGTCGAGCAGGCCCCACTGCACCAGCTCCTGCGCGAGCCGGTACGCCGAAGCCTTCGGCACGCCCGAGCGGCGGCTCAGCTCCGACAACCGCAGCCGGTACGCGCCGGACTGGAAGGCGCCGAGCAGCAGTTGTGCCTTGCCCAGCACCGAGTTCGGGCACGGGAGCTCCTCTTCGCCGTCCACCGGGGGCGTTTCCACGAACACGCCGGAAGTCACCAGCCGTCTCCTTCACCTCTGCCCCCGTCCCTGCCCCGACCAGTCCAACAGCGGGAAGTTTCAGGCGAAGACAGCCAGGTAAACATCGCGTGACCCGCGTTCGGTCCACTGTGGACCGTGCAGGCCGCGCCGGCTCCGTTCGCACACACCCTCCACACCGTTGTGACACATCGATCTTGCGCCCGGCACGGCGCTGCGGGCAACCCCGCGGCGGGTTCGGGTCAGTATCGGCGACGGGTGGCCACGGGCACACCCTTTCCGGTCCACTCAGCGGACCGGCGGGGTTGTGTCGACGACCGTGCTCACACGCGCGCTCTCCGTCCGCACCTCTTCGACGGCCTGTTCGACCAGTCCCCCGGCGGCGTCGAGCTTCCACGCGTTGCGCGGCAGCGGGTGCGCGTGCCGGTCGAGCACCGCGTCGACCGCGGCTCGTGCCGACGCCGGTGTGACGACCGTTCCGTCCAGCGCTTCCTCGGCCTCCGTGAGCCGCCACGGGGTGGGTGCCATCGCGCCCAGGACCAGGCGTGTTCCGCTCCACCGGCCCTGCGCGTCCACCTCCGCGGTGATGGCCGCGGAGGCCGTCGCGAAGTCGCCGGTGTAGAGCGCCAGCTTCGTGAACGCACTCCGTTTCCCGGTCACCGGGAGTGTCACCGCGGTGACGATCTCTTCCTCGCGCAGCACCGTTTCGCCCGGCCCCGTGTAGAACCCGCCGACAGTGACGGTCCGGCTCCCCGCCGTACCGGTCAGTTCCAGGGTGGCGTCGTGGGCGAGCAGCGCGGTCGCCAGGTCCGACGGGGTCACGGCCTGGCAACGATGCCCGTCGACGGCCGCGTGCTGGAACCGGTGGTCGCCGAGCACGGCGTAGCAGGGGCTGGTCGCGCCGTTGCGCTTGTAGCAGTCGAATCCGTTGCGGAAGAACCAGCAGCGCTTCTCCTGCACCAGGTTCCCGCCGACGGTCGCGGCGTTCCGGATCTGCGGCGAGGCGATGGTGTCCACCGCCGTCGCGACGGACGCCGGGACGTCCGGATGCGCCGCCAGTTCGCTCAGTGTCGTCGCGGCGCCGATCCGCAGCCCGTCCGGTGTCCGCCGGATGCCCCGTAGGCTCGTCAGCGCGGAGACGGCCACAAGCGTGTGCGCGGGCCGCGCCTGGCGCTGGCGCTCCACGGGCAGATCCGTCGCGCCACCGAGCGCCGCCGTTCCGGGCTTCGCCAGCAGCCGAGTCGCTTCGGCCACGCTCTCGGGCACGCGCACCTCGGGCTCCGGCGCGGGCGGGCGGCGCCGGGCCCGGTGGGCCGCGCCGAACCTCGTGCCATACCGGTCGAGGAGCCAGTGCAGGCCGAGCGGGTAGCTCCGGCGGACCGCGGCGATCCACCACCGGCCGGGCCGCCGCCACAGCCGGTGCCGCCGCCGGCGGCCGGCCAGCGCGGTCAGCACCTTGTCCGGGGTGATCGGCAGTTCGCGGATCCGCACGCCCACCGCGTCGTACACCGCGTTGGCCACCGCGGCGCCCGGCGGGATGATCGACATCTCCCCCACGCTCTTCGCCCCGTACGGCCCGGCCTTCTCGTGCCCCTTCACGATCACCGCGCGCACCGACGGCAGGTCGGCGTTGCGGGGCATCGCGTAGTGCAGGTACGTGGTGTTCACGATCCGCCCGCCTTCGCGGATCAGCTCCTCGCCCAGCGCCGCGCCCAGGCCCATCGCGGCGCCGCCGATGATCTGCCCTTCCACGGCGGTCGGGTTGATCGCGGTACCGACGTCGTGTGCGGCCACGTAGTCGACGACGCGGACGGCACCGGTGCGGCGATCGACGTCGACCACAGCGCCGTGGGCCGCGAAGGCGTAGCTCGGGGACAGGTTGGCCGTGTCACGATCGGGGCTGAGCGGTTCGGTGCCGTCCAGGAGGTAGCTGGTCTCGTGGCTGAGCACACCATCCGCCGCGTCGTCGGCCAGCGCCACCAGGTCGCCCAGGTCGATCGCGTCGTCTCCCCCGCGCGCCCGGCCGTCGCGCAGCGTGATTTCGCCCGGCGCCACACCGAGTTTTTCCGCCGCGAGGGCACGGAGGCGGTCCGCGAGTTCGCGCGCCGCCTTGCCGACCGACGAGCCGGTCATGTGCGTGCCCCGCGACGACCAGGCGCCCAGCTCGAACGGCGTCCGGTCGCTGTCCATCGACAGCACCTCGACGTGCGCCAGGTCGACGCCCAGCTCGTGCGCGGCGATCTGCGCGAGGATTGTGTTCTGTCCCGTGCCCGCGTCGCCGCTGCCGTGCCGGACCCGCACGTGCCCGTCGGCGTACAGGTCGAGCGCGGCGTCGCTGCGGTTCGCGAACTCGTACGCGTACGCGCCGCTCCCGTGCGAGCCCGCCGCCACGCCCCAGCCGCGCGCGACGTCGCCCGACGGCCGCGACGCGCGGGCGCGGTCCCAGTCGAGGCCGTCGCGGACGGCGGTGAGGCAGTCCCCCAGCCTGTTCGAACCGACTTCGTAGCCGCACAGCGTCGTCGTATCGGGCGCGGCAAGGTTGCGCAGGCGCAGTTCGATCGGGTCGGTGCCGAGCCGTTCGGCCAGTTCGTCGAGCTGGGACTCCATCGCCAGCGACACCTGCGGCGTGCCGTAGCCGCGGAACTGCCCGCCCGGCTGGGTCGCGGTGTCCACCAGTCGCGCGGTGAAGTCCACCCCCTCCGGCCGGTACATCGAGCCAAGGGTGATCACGCCGACGCGCAGCACCGACGTACCCATGTGATTGTAGGAACCGTTGTCCACCACCACATCCGCTTCGAGCGCACGCAGCACCCCGGCGGCGTCGGCGGAGCTGCGCAGCCAGGTTTCGAAGCGGTGCCGGGGTTTGTTCGCACCGAACTCCTCCTCGCGGCTCAGCGCCACGAGTACCGGGCGGCCGGCCTTGCGGGCGAGCGCGGCGGCCAGCACCTCGTGTTCGGAGGCCTTGGACTTGCTGCCGAACCCGCCGCCGACGGCGACCTCCCGGCACACCACCTGCTCGTGCTCGAGGCCGAGCAGGTGCGAGACCTCCTTGGCGATGAACCACGGCGCCTGGGTCGAGGTCCACAACTCGACGCGCCGCGTGTCCTCGTGCCAGACGGCGAGGGTCGTATTCGGCTCCATGCAGGCGTGGGAGACGCTCGGGTAGACGAACCGGCCCTCCACGGCGACGTGCGCGGCGGCCAGCCCGCGGTCCGGATCACCCCATTTCGTCCGCAGCACCAAGGAAACGTTGGGCTCGCCCGAAGTCCGGCCGTGCAGCTGCCGCGCACCCGGCCGGCGTGATTCGGCCACGACCAGCGGGGCGCGGCGGCGCCGGTAGCGCACCTCGATCGCACGCGCCGCGGCGAGCGCCTGCCCGGGCGTTTCCGCCGCCACGGCGGCGACTTCCTGCCCGACGTGACGCACCACCCCGTCGGCGAGCGGCGGCCGGTCGGACAACGGACCGCCCCGGTGCAGGTAACGGATCCCGGGCTCGAAGTCCGCGGCGGTGAGCACCGCGTGCACGCCCGGCATCCCATCCGCCACCCGGGTGTCCAGCGCGCGGATCTCCGCGAAGGCGTGCGGCGAACGGAGAATCACCCCGTGCAGGTGGTCGCCCGGCAGATCGGCGGTGTAGGCGAGCAGGCCGAGACCGCGCCGCTCCCAGTCGATCGGGCGGACCCGGCGTCCGACACTCATGACCCCGCCTCCACCACACAGTCCACAATGGCCTGATATCCGGTGCACCGGCAGAGGTTGCCGGACAGCTCGTGCCTGATCCGCCCGGGATCGCTGATTCCCCTGCGCAGCAACGCGATCGCGTGCACGATCTGACCCGGGGTGCAGAATCCGCACTGGAACGCGCCGCGGTCCGCGAACGACCGGCGTAGCCGCTCGCTCTCCTCCGCCAGTCCCTCGCTCGTTTCGATCTCGTCGCGGACGAGGATCGCCGGGGTCGAGCAGGCCATCCGCGGCTCACCACCGACCAGCACCGTGCAGGCCCCGCATTCCCCGCGCCCGCAGGCCACTTTGGCCGCCGTCAGGCCCAGGTCCTCGCGCAGCACCTCCGCCACCGACCGCAGCCCTGGCGCCGCGACGGTGACCGTTGTCCCGTTCACCACCAGCCGGTGCTCAGCCATCGGCCACTGCCAGGAGACCGCGCGGCAGGTCGTAGGAGCCGACGTGCTGCAGCAGGACCGAGGCCACCCCGGAACCCGCCACTTCGGCCAGACGCGCGCGGATCTCCGCGACGGTGCCGAACAGGCAGAACTCGCGCGCGAACGCGACCACCGCCTCGTCGCTCACGTACTTCTCGCACGCCTCGATCGCGTCCGGCCACGACTCCGCGTGCACCAGGTCGGGGTACACCGCCGGCGGCCGGTCCGGCAGCCGGACGTGGATCCCGGCCCGCTCCAGGAAGGTCGTGCCGCCGTTGCCCGCGATGCCGAGGCAGATCGGCTTCAGCTCCCGGGCGTCCCGCTCGATGTCGTCGGTCACCCGGCAGAACGCCGACACCGTGGCGGGCACGGGCGAGCCGACGGCGGACAGCGCGGCGGAAAGCGGTTCCCGGGAAACGCCGGACAGCAGGATCACGCCGTCGGCGATCTCACCGGCGAGGCGGAGGTTGCGTGGTCCGCTCGCCGCGATGTGCACGGGCACGGGCACCGGATCACGCAGTTTCCCCTTCGTACCGGGGAAATCGACCGCCTGCCCGGCGAGCAGGTCGCGGATCACGCCGATGCCGGCGCGGAGTTCGGCTCGCTTGGACGGCGCCAGTCCGACCGGGGCGACCGAACTGTTGCCGACGCCGACGCCGAGCACGAACCGGCCAGGCGACGCCTCGGCCACCGTGCGGGCGGCCGAGGCGACGACGGCGGGGTGGCGCGTGACGACGTTCGTGACCGCGGTGCCGACGGTGAGCCGGGACGTCGCCATCCCGGCGGTGGCCGCCACCGCGAACACGTCCCGCCACAACAGCTGTGAGTCAGGGAACCACGCTTCGTCGAACCCCGCCGCCTCGACCTCGCGGGCGAACTCGGCGAGCTCGGGCAGTGGGGCGCAGGGCGGGACCCGGAGACCGATCCTCATCCCGCCGCGACCTCCGGCCGGGCGACGGTCTCGCGCACGGGCGCGGCCTCACGCAGGAACAGCCCGGCGACGAAACTGATCAGCCCGGCACCGCCCATGTAGACCGCGATCAGCGTCCAGCCGCCCGTCGCGTCCAGCAACGCCGCGCCGATGGTGGGCGCGAACGCGTTCCCGGCGATGGTGCCGACGGTGAAGCCGATCGACATCCCGCTGAACCGCAACGAGATCGGGAAGACCTGCGAGAAGTACACCGGGAACACCGCGTAGTTCGCGGCGTAGCCCGCGAACAGCAGCGCGAAGCCGAGCACCATCAGGCCGCGGTTCCCGGTGTCCAGCAACGCGAACCAGGCGAACGGCAGCACGATCATCGACGCGGCGCCGGCCAGGAACAGCGGGCGCTCCCCGATCCGGTCGGACAGCCTGCCGTAAACCGGGATCGTCACGATGAGCACCACCGCGGCGGGCAGCAGCACACCCAGCATCGACGGTGTGCTCAGGCCGAGCTTCGCCTTGCCGTAGGTGAGCGAGAAGACCGTCGCCATGGTGAACACGATCCCGGCGGCGACCGTCCCGAGCGTCACCAGCAGCACCCGGCCGCCGCACGCGCGCAGGACCTCGACCAGAGGCAGCTTCCGGACCTCGCCGTCGTCCTTGACGTGCGCGAACTCGGGGCTCTCCTGCAGGGTCAGGCGGATCAGCAGGCCGACGCCGACCAGCAGCGCGCTGAACAGGAACGGGATCCGCCAGCCCCAGGACAGCAGCTGGTCCTCGGGCAGCCGGGTGATCAGCAGGAAGATCACGTTGGCGAGGATCATGCCCGCGGCGGTGCCGGTGTTCATCAGGCCGCTGAAGAACCCGCGCCGTTGCCGCCCGGCGTGTTCCACGGTCATCAGCGCGGCGCCGCTGTATTCGCCGCCGAGGGACACGCCCTGCACGATGCGCAGGACCACGAGCAGCACCGGCGCGGCGATGCCGATCGCGGAGTAGGTCGGCAGCAGGCCGATGAGCACGGTGGACAGGCCCATCATCGTGAGCGTGATGACGAGGATGGATTTGCGGCCGACCCGGTCGCCGAGGTGGCCGAACAACAGGCCGCCCACCGGGCGCGCGACGTAGCCGACGCCGAAGCTCGACAGCGAGACCAGGGTGCCCACGACCGGGTCGGTCGCCGGGAAGAAGATCTTGGTGAACAGCACGGACGCCGCGGACCCGTAGATCGCGAAGTCGTAGTACTCGATGGCCGTGCCGAGCCACCCGGCGAAGGTCGCGCGGGCTGGCTGGCTGCGTGGTCGTGCGGGGGCCGTCATGGAAGCTCCTCCGGCTCGGGCGGGCACGCGCGTCCTGGCCGTGCGGGTGCTCCCGGCCCTCGTCGCGTGCGCCGACTATCGGCGGGCCGGGAGCTACGGCCAATCAGTCGGTTCGTTCAGTGGACCAGGCGTTCAGCGGTGGCCGGGCCGTGTTCGCGGGTGCCAACCCGGCCATGGCGGTCATGAGGGATCGGGCGGGGTCGCCCAGTGCGTCGAGTGCGACGTCGGAAACCTTGGCCGCGACGCGGCGGCCGATTTCTGCCGTGTCGGCTCCCATGCCGGGCCCGGTGAGCGCGGTGAGTCCACTCAGGACAACGGATGTCGCGGCTTCACACGCCAGCGCGGCGTCGCGTTCGCCGAGCGTGGCCAGGCACAGCGAGGCCGACAAGATCGCGGCGGCGGGATTGGCCCAGCCTCGTCCCGCGATGTCCGGCGCCGAGCCGTGAACGGGTTCGAAAATGCTGGGAGCCGTGCCTCGCGGGTTGAAGTTGGCGCTCGCGGCTATGCCGAGGCCGCCGATGACAGTGGCGGCGAGATCACTGATGATGTCGCCGAACAGGTTGTCGGTGACCACGACGTCGAACCGGCCGGGGTTCATCGGCAGATGCTGGCACATCGCGTCGGCGTGCACGTAGTCTCGTTCCACATCCGGATAGTCCGCCCCGACCTCGTCGACGATCTGTTCCCACAGCCGGCCCGCGTGCACGAGAATGTTCGTCTTGTGGCACAGGGTAAGCCGCTTGCGCCGGGCCGCGGCGAGGCGGAAGGCGAACTCGACGCACTCGCGGGTCGCGGCCGCGGTCGTCACCGAACTCTGCAGCGCGGTCGCGTTTCCGGTTCCACCGTGCACAGTGGACCCACCGCCGGCGTAGAGGCCTTCGGTGTTTTCCCGCAGGATGACCAGATCGCAGTCGTCCGGGGTGACGTCCCGCATCGGGCTGCGGACGCCCGGATAAAGCCTGGCAGGCCGGACGTTCACCGACTGGCGGAACGCGACGCGTAAGGCCACGATCACGCCTCGTTCGAGCACGCCCGGCGCGACCCTCGGATCACCCACCGCACCGAACAGGATCGCGTCGTGTTTACTCAGTGCCGCAACGGTTTGGTCGTCGAGGGCAACACCCGTTTCAAGGTAGTGTCCGGCGCCGAGTGGATAGCCGGTCGTCGTGACGGAGAAGCCGAATCGGTCCGCAGCCGCGTCGAGGACCGCGAGCGCCGCGGCCGTCACTTCGGGTCCGATACCGTCGCCCTCGATCACGGCGAGGTCGTAGGTGGGCATGGTGGTCTCCTCACTCCGCGCGGGCGATCAGGTTCGTCAGTGCAGGGAACGGCCGCCGTCGACGGCGATCGTCGAGCCGGTCAGGTATCCGTTCGTGCCGGCCAGCACGATCGCCTCGGCGAGTTCCTCGGCGGTTCCGTCACGGTCGATCAGGTAACCGCGCCGTTCGGCGACACCCGCACGTGCGCCCGGCGAGCGTTTCCGCTGCGCGGCCCGCGCCATCGGAGTGTCCACCAGCCCCGGGCACACGCAGTTGACGCGGATCCCGCGCGGTGCGAGATCCACCGCCATCGACCGGCTCAGCCCGATGACGGCCGACTTCGACGCGACGTAGGCCGCCATCTCGGCGATCGGGCGCAAGCCCGCGGCCGAAGCCACGACAACGATCGCGGCGCCCTCCCCCATCATCGGGAGCAACGCCCGGCTGACGGCCCAGACCGCGGTCACGTTGACGGCGAAAACCCGATCCCACTCCGCGTCGGCGTGCTCGTCCATCGTGTCGACCGCTCCGGTGGCCACCGTCCCCGCACAATGCACCACGAGGTCGACCCGGCCGAACGAATCCCCCAGCCGCGCCGCGAACGCGTGCACCGACGCACCGTCGGCCACGTCCACCGGCTCGTCACCGTCAAGATCGGCGACCACGACCGTGTAGCCCTTGGCGCGGAGGAGGACGCCGACGGCGGCGCCGATACCGCTGGCGCCGCCGGTGACGACCGCGACCTGGTCGCCGGTCACCGGGCGTCCTTCGCGGCGAGAAGGCCCGGGCGCACGCGTTCGGCGTAATCCGCGCAGGAAAGGAATTCGGCGCGGCCGGAAGCCAGCGCGTGCTTGATCGTCTGCTCCAGCACCCAGAGCCGCGAGGACCGGCCGATGAACTGCGGGTGCATGCCGATCATGAAGTGCGTGCCCTCCTCTTCGACGAGACCGTCGAACTCGCGGGTCCAGGTTTCGAGGACAGCCGATGGCGCGGACATGACCCGGCCGGCCACGCGGTTGGTGTACATGAACACCGGAGTGTCCACCAGCGCCCAGGCGAACGGGATCTCGACGATGTCCGTCCCGCGTTCTCGATCGTCGAGCAGGTGCACGGAATCGGCGTCGAAGAGGTTGGAGGAGAAGATCATGCCGTGCTCCTCCAACAGCGACACCGAATGAGGCGTCAGCTCCGCGGCGGGCGAACGCCAGCCCTTCGGGGCGCGGCCGGTGGCCTTGACGATCGCTTCGGCGGCGAGCCCGAACTCCTCGGCCTCCTGGTCCCTGCTGAGATTGTCCGACCAGGTATGCGTGTGGCTGTGGTGCTCGATGACGAACCCGGCGTCCAAAATGGACTCGATGGCCGCCGGGTAGCGCTCCACGACCTGCCCCGGCACGAAGAACGACGCGGCGATCCCGTATTTCTTCAGCAAGCGCAGGATGCGGGGCAACCCGACGTTCGGCCCGTAGTGGCCCTGCGAGACCCACACCGGCTTCCCGGCGCCTTCCGGGTCACGGGCGGTCCACAGCAGTTCGGCATCCATGTCGAAGGTCAGCAGCACGGGTGTGGTCATCGATGGCTCCTGGAGTACCGCGCACCGCGGACGATCGTCCCGGCGAGCGAACGGGTTGTGGTCTGACAAGATGCTAGGTTGAAGGCGAAGGCCCGGTTCGGGCCTGCCGACGACGACCTGTCTGGGGAGCGATGTTCAAGCCGGTTGACAAGACGCGGGCCTTCGAAGCGGTCGTCACGCAGATCGAATCGGCCATCTACTCCGGTGAGTACCGGCCGGGCGATTTCCTGCCGCCCGAACGCACGCTGGTCGAGAACTTCGGTGTCGGCCGCTCCACCGTGCGGGAAGCACTCCGGATCCTGGAAAGCATGGGCCTCGTCCGCACCAGCCCGGGCAGCCGCAGTGGCCCGCAGGTCGATGCGACGATGACGCCGGGCCTCACCCGGATGCTGCGTGGCGCCGTGCGGATGGAGCAGATCCCGGTCGTGGAGCTCGTCCAATACCGGATCATCGCCGGGGCGGCCGCCAACCGGCTGGCGGCACACCTGCGGACCGAAGAGCACCTGACCCGGATGGCCGAGGCGATCGACGCCATGGCATCCGCCAAGAACACGGCGGCCTTCGCCGCCGCGGATGACGGCTTCCACGCCGTGATCCGCGAGGCGGCGGGCAACCGGCTGCTCGGCATCATCGGCGGCGTCATCCAGGACGCGACCCTCGACCTCGTCGCCGGCGCGGTTTCGCCCTCGGCCGGCGGGCGGAAGGCTCGCGAGAAGTTCATCGCCGTTCATCGTGACGTCCTCGCGGCGATCGAGAACCGCGATGGCGACACCGCCGCGCGACTGGCCGGGCAGACGCTGTACGCCGGCTATGCCGGGTCGCTCGACGCCGAACAGCGCACGCGGCTCAGGGTACTGCTCGGCCCCGACGGCGCACCCGAACTGCCCGGAGACTGAGCGCGCCACCGTCACGCCGCGGTCCACGGTGCCAGTCGCGGCGGGAACACCTTCTCCTGCACAGCCTCGGCGACGTCGAGCAAGCGATCTTCGGCGCCGGGGCGCCCCAGTACCTGGAGCCCCACCGGCATTCCCGACACCGTGCCACAGGGAACGGTGATCGCCGGATAGCCGGTGTAGTTGGCCAGGAAGGTGTAGGCCACCAGTTCCCGGCGTGCGTCCTCGGGCACCGTGTCCGCGGGACCGCCGGCCCCCTCGGGCGCGATCGTCCCGGTGGTGGGCGTGACGAGGAAATCGACGCCGTCCAGCAGACCGTCGAGGTGGTCGGCTGCCGCGTCACCGCGAGCCAGGGACTCGGAATACCGGGTGCCGGTGACGGCGGCCGCGCGCTCGAGGTGGTGCCGTGTGTAGGCGGCCAGCAGAGCGCGCGCCGCCGGGTCTGCCAGCATCCGGTCGCCGCCGGTAGCGAGCCGGTCGGCCATCATCGCGTCGTAGAACGGTTCCGCGAAGCGGGGTGTGTCCAAACTGGACTGTGTTTCTTCGATGTCCACATCGTCGAGCTCCGCGAGTGTCCCCACGGCCGCGCGCACCGCCGCGACCACCTCGGCGTCCGTGTTCCGCCCGCTTTCGGGGACCCAGCGCAGGCGCCAGCCGGTGGTCCCCGAACGTCGCGTCGCGTCCCGGTCGACGAATGTCCGGGTGGCGCGTTCGGCGTCGACGGGTCCACGCATGGCCTGCCACATCGCACGTGCGTCCCGAACCCGCAGAGCGAGCGGGCCGGGTACGGAGAACCGCCGGGTACCGATGAACCCGCCCCCGGCCGATACCGCCCCGTGAGACGGCTTGAGGCCCACCACTCCGCACAGCGCCGCGGGAATGCGCACCGATCCCCCGCCGTCGCTGCCGAGCGCGACCGGCGTCAGACCCGCCGCCACCGAGGCCGCCGCGCCACCGCTCGATCCCCCACAGATGCGGTGCCGGTCCCACGGGTTCACCGTCTCGGGCTGGAGTTCGTTGAGTGTGCGGATGTAGATCGCGAACTCGGGTGTGTTGGTCTTGCCCACCAGCACGCCGCCCGCTTCCCGGATCCGCGCGACCACCGGCGCGTCACGCTCCGGCACGTGCCCGGCGAACACCGCCGAACCGTATGTCGTGCGGACATCCCGGGTGGCGTAAGTGTCCTTCACCGAGAACGGGATGCCGTGCATCGGCCCGAGCACCCGATCGTTCGCGTCGAGCGTGTCGGCCTCGTCGAGCGCGCGGTCGGCGCAGACGGTCAGGAAGGCGTGCAACGCCGGATCCAGCTCGCGGATGCGGTCGAGGCTTTCGCGGGTCGCGGTGCCGGCGGAGCCGGGCGTTCCCAGGCCCCGCACGTCCGTGACTGCGGACATCGTGGTGCTTCCTCTCTTGCTCGGATGGTCACCGGAGGCGATCACGACCAGCCACCGAAGGCGGACCAGCCGCCGTCGACCGCCAGCGTCTGCCCGGTGACATAGGAGGCGTCAGCCGACAGCAGGAACCGCACGACCGTCGCCACCTCTGACGGCTCGCCCAGCCTGCCCATCGGCGTGCGCCCCAGCACGCCTTGTTCGTCGAGCAATCCGCGCTCGAAGTTGCGTTCGACCAGCGGCGTGAGGATGGTCCCCGGCGCGACCGCGTTGACCCTGATCCCGATGGCCGCCCACTCGGCGGCCAGCTGCCGCACCAGCCCCTCGAGTCCTGCTTTCACCGCGCCGTAGCCCGCGCGGCCGGACATCGCCCGGCTCGCCGCGAGGCTCGACATCGCCACCACCGCGCCGCCACGTACGGCCAGCAGCGGGTGCGCGCGCCGCAGCAGCCGGGCAGCCGAACCCAGGTGCACGGCCCACAGCTCGTGCCATCCGTCGTCGTCGATCTGGTCGAACGGCCTGGTCATCCCGGTTCCGGCGTTGCTGACCACGCTGTCGAGCCTGCCGAACGCGGATTCCGCGTGACCGACGAGTGCCGCCGTGGTCGCGGGGTCCGCGACGTTTCCCGGCACGGTCACGCAGTTCGCGCCCTGCGCCCGCACGTCTTCCGCCGCCCGCTGGAGGTCCGCGTCGTCCTCCAGGCCGTGCACCACCAGGTCCCAGCCCATGCGGGCCAGTTCCACGGCGCACGCACGGCCGATCCCCGACGACGAGCCGGTCACGATCGCCACGGGCTGGGTACCGGCGGCCGTCACCGGTCCCTCAGCCCGGTGAACGCGGTTTCGCGCATGCGGAGGTAGACGATGACGGTCGGGATCGCGGCGAGCATCGCCCAGAACGCCGGCGCCAGCGGCGTGCCCAGCCAGGCGATCAGCGCCGTCGCCACGAACGGAGCTGTGCCCCCGAACAGGGCGGAGCTGAGGTTGTAGGGCAACGCCATCCCGGAGAAGCGCAACCTCGTCGGGAAGAGCTCCGTCAGGCCCGCGGTCCCGGGCCCCGAGTAGCACGCCATGATCAGCATCGCGGGAAGCTGCGCCACGATCGCGACCCAGAAGGATCCGCTCGACATCAGCAGGTAGATCGGAATCGCGGAGACGAAGAACGCCACCGCGTGGAAGATCAGCACGGGCCGCCGGCCGATCCGGTCGGACGCCCTGCCGACGACGAGGGTCAGCACGGCGTAGGTGGCCATCCCGATGACGTTCACGATGTAGGCGTCACCGAGGCTGAGCCCGCCCTGGTTGCGCAGGAACGTCGGTGTGTACGTCAGGAACGTGTAGAACCCGATGTTCGGCAGTGCGGTGTAGAAGAACGCCATGACCATCGCGCCGCGCTGGGTTTTGACGGCCTCCGTGGTGGGCCGCTCGGCTACCTCACCGGCCTGCGCCAGCGCCTGGAAATGCGGGGTGTCCTCCATGCGGAACCGGATGTAGAAACCGACGGCGCCCAGGGGCAGCGCGATCAGGAACGGGATGCGCCAGCCCCAGGCGGACAGCAGCTCGGCGGAGCCGAAGTTCGTGATCGCCGTGACGATGAGGACGCCGGCGAGTGTCCCGGTGACGACGCTGAACTGCTGCCAGCTGCCGACCCTCCCGCGCCGTCCGGCCGGCGCGTTCTCGACCATCATCGTCGCCGACCCGGTGAACTCACCGCCGGCCGAGAATCCCTGGATCAACCGGAAGACCAGCAACAACAGGGGCGCGACGAGGCCGGCGTGAGCGAACACGGGCAGCAGGCCCATGCCGAGCGTGCTCAGCGAAACCATGATCAGTGACAGCCCGAGCGCGGTGCGGCGCCCCCGCCGGTCACCGAGCTGGCCGAAGAACAACCCACCCAGCGGGCGCACGATGAAGCCGACGCCGAACACCGCGAACGTCGACAGCGTCGAGGCCACCGCGCTCTCGTTCGGGAAGAACAGCGACGAGATCACCGGACTCAGCGAGGCGTAGACGCCGTAGTCATACCACTCGATGAAATTGCCGATCCCGCCGGCGAATACGGCGCGACGATCTCCCCGCCTGCCTGACGCGGTCCCGGCGTCCACTCCCTCGGATGGTCGGGCTGGTGACGACACACGCACCTCCGGGCTGTCCGCGCCAGTCGGCGCACCTAGCTACTGGTCTGACCAGAAGAACAGTAGATGCCACCGGACCGGAAGTCCAGGTACCCGGCGAGCAGTAACTACGCGTTAACAGCCTCCGGACGAAGGTGGTCTCTTGACGAGCCTGTGGCGCCCCGCCGGTCTCGCGAACGAAAACCGCGTGCGGCGTCCCTTGCGCCACACGCGGCGGTGACAACGGAACCGCGAAGCGATCATCCGCGTACTCTGCCGCGGGGAAGCCGGTCCGTCGCACCATCGTGCGCGCCGGGCGGCGGCGGGAAAACCCCTCCCACGATGCGGTCAGCGCAGATCGAAGCATGGCCCGTTTGCCTCGGGCACGTCAGCCGATGCCCTGACACCTGAGACGCGTTGGCGGAAACCGTTGCGCACCATAAAGTACGGCGGGCTGCCGCGGCACCAGAAAACGAGTACACGGCCATGAGCCTCGAATTCCTCTGGTACATCCCGAACCAGGCCGAGCCCGGTCACCGTGGCGACGCCGTCGCGGCGGACCACAACGGCCTGGAAACGCTGACCAGGCAAGCGAAGGCGCTGGAACACCACGGGTGGGACGGCGCGCTGATCGGCACCGGCTGGGGGCGGCCCGACACCTTCACCGTCGCCACCGCGCTCGCCGCCAGGACGACGAAGTTCCAGCCGCTCGGCGCACCAGGGAGTTCCTGCGGATCGTGCGGAAACTGTGGACCGAGGAGGACGTCACCTACCGCGGCGAGCACTTCACCGTGACCGGCTCCACCCTCGCCCAGCGCCCGGTCGTCCGCAGTGGACGGTCACATCCCCGGCTCTACTTCGGCGGCGCCTCCCCGGCCGCCGAACAGGTGGCCGCCACCGACGCCGACGTCCAGCTCTTCTGGGGAGAGCCGCTGGACGGGATCGCCGAGCGCATCGAGCGGCTCAAGGGGCTGAGCGAGAAGCTGGGGCGCGAGCATCCGCCCCTGGAGTTCGGGCTGCGGGTCACCACGTTCGTACGGGACACCACCGACCCGGCCTGAGCCGACGCCGAGGCCAAGGTCGCGCGGCTGGCCGAAAACAGGGCCGTCCGTCCACAATGTACGTCCGGCCGCGAGGATCTCCGGCACGCTCGGGAAAGCTGGCGCGGGAACCGCCCGGACGCAACCACCAGCGACCACACCGCCGACGCGAAGACGAGCCCGACGATGATCCAGCCGAGCGCCCGAACCGGGAAACCGCGGACCGCCACGAGGTCACCGTCGGCGATCCGGCGGCGCGGCCGGTCAAGGAACCCAGCATGCGGGAAGCGGCGCGAGCCCGCGGAGCTGCCACAATCGGGCGTTGACGAAGAGGGGTCGAAGGTAGGAGCAGTGGCCAGGAAACGTCCGACGCTCGCCGACGTGGCGAACCGCGCGGGCACGTCGACAGCGGTGGTGAGCTACGTGCTCAACAACGGCCCGCGTCCGGTGTCGGCCTCGTTACGTGCCAAGGTGATCAGCGCTATCGACGAGCTGGACTACCGGCCGGACCGGCGCGCAAGCACTTCGGCGGCCACGCGGCTGGCGGCAGATCGGCCTGCTCGTCCCGGACCTGACGTTGCCGCTGTTCGGCGAGTTCGTGGGGCGGATCGAGGCCGAGGCCCGTGCCCGCGGCCATCTCACGTTGATCGGCAACACCGGCTACGACCCGGAACGCGAACTCGAGTTCACGACCGCGTTCGCCCAAGCCGGGATCGACGGCCTTGTCGTGATCGGGGCGGCGAGCGCGACCGAAACCGCGGAACTGTGCGCGCGGGAACGCGTCCCGGTGGTGTGGATGCACAGCATCCGTGGCGAAGCCGCCGTGCCGATCGTGGGCGTGGACCACGTGCGCGCCGGCGAACTCGTCGCCCGGCACTTCGTCGACGAGCACGACTGCGAGGACCTGGTGTTCGTCGGCGGGTTCACCGGGGCGGACGTTCCCCACGGCGACCGCGAAACCGTGCAGCAACGATTCGCCGGGGCCAGTGCCGTGCGCGAGCACGGCATCACCCAGATCCGCACCGACCTCACCCCGGCAGGCGCGTACTCGGCCGTCAGCGCTTTCCTCCGCAAGTCCCCGACCGCGCCGCAGGCCGTCATCGCGGGCACCTATGCCCAGACCTCCGCCACCATCCGCGCGCCCATCGATTCTTTGCTCTGGATCGGCGACACCTGCGGGTGCCGGACCACGTCGCGGGCACTGCCGTAATCCGTCCGCATCGCGGGAAAGATCCACGCTTTCGGATGAACGAGACGGACCGCGCGTTGACCGGGCAGGCAGGTGGTCAATAAGCACGGAGGATGCAACGCCGCCTGCGACAGCTCGTGCTGCTCGCCGTGGTCGAGGTGCTCGCGATGAGCGTCTGGTTCTCGGCATCGGCCGTGATTCCGGCGTTGCGGGCCGAGTGGTCGCTGTCGAGAGAAGGCGCGATCCTGCTGACGGTCACGGTGCAGGTGGGGTTCGCGGCCGGTGCGGTGGTCTCGGCCGCGCTGAACCTGGCCGACCGGTTCCGCCCGCAGGTGATCATGGGCTGCGGCGCGTTCCTCGCCGCGGCGGCGCGTTCCTCGCCGCGGCGGCGAACGCGGCGTTTCCGTTGTGCGGTGAGACGAAATGGCTCGGCGTGGGGTTGCGGTTCCTCACCGGTTTCGCGTTGGCCGCCGTGTACCCGGTCGGGATGAAGGTCGTCGTCTCGTGGTTTCCCCGCGGTCGTGGCCTCGCGCTCGGTGTTCTGCTGGCAGCGCTCACCGTCGGCTCGGCCATGCCCAACCTGCTCACCGTGCTCAGCTGGCGACCGGTCCTGTTCGGCACCGCGGCGTTCGCGGTGGTCTCCGGCGTGCTCGCGATCGTGGGGGTGCGCCCGGGACCGGAGTTCCCGCCGTCGTCCTCATGGGAGCCCCGCTACGTCCTGCGGATACTGGCCGACCGGCGACAGCGGCTGGTCTTTCTCGGCTATTTCGGGCATATGTGGGAGATGTACGCGTTGTGGGCCTGGCTGCCCGCCTACCTCGGCCCGGGGTCGGGGCCGAGGTCGTTCGTGGTCATCGGAATCTGTGGCACGTTCGGTTGCCTTGCCGGTGGCGCGCTGTCCGACCGGCACGGCCGTCCGCTGGTGGCCATGATCGCGATGCTGGTCAGCGGGGTGTGCTGCCTCCTCTCGGCCGCCGCGTTCGGTACCGTCGCGCTCGTCCCGCTGCTGCTCGTCTGGGGCGCGGCCGTCGTCGCGGACTCCGGGCAGTTCTCCGCCGCGCTGAGCGAACTGACGGACCAGCGCTACGTCGGAACGGCGCTCACCGCGATGACCGCGTGCGGTTTCCTGATCAGCGGGCTCACCATTCAGCTGCTCCCCCTGCTCGCCGACGCGGTGGGCTGGCGCCAGGCGGTGCCGTTGCTCGCGGCCGGGCCGCTCGTCGGCACGCTGGCGATGCACCGCCTCCGCGCACACCAGAACACCGCACGGTTGGCCATCTGATCCGAAACCGGTATGCGTGCGCGTCACTGCCGTTCCGCCAGCACGTCGCGAACACCTTGTCATCGACACCGCCGTCGTAAGCGCGAAACGCGCGGCCGCCATCATCACTGAGCAGGCAGCCGCTCCCGAAGTCAGCGGGTGCCGGGATTTTCCTTGTGGAACACGCCGTCCTTCATGATGTAGTGCAGTTTCTCCTTGTCCTGCAGGACGGTGATGTCCGCGAGCGGGTCGCCGTCGACGAGGAGCAGGTCGGCGAGATAGCCGGGCTGCACCTTGCCGAGCTCGTCCGGGCGGAGCATGATCTCGCCGCCGAGCGCGGTGGCCGCCAGGATCGCCTCCATCGGGGTGAACTCGAAACGTTCGACGAAATGCTGGAGATCACGGGCGTAGGTGCCATGCGGGGTCCACGCGAAGCCGTAGTCCCCGCCGGGCAGCACGCGGATCCCACGCCGGTGCATCTCGATCATGGCGGCGGTCGCCGTCTCCAGTTCCCGTTTGTAGCCCGCGGCTTCGGCGGCTTCCTGCGGGTAGCCGAAATCAGCCGCCTCGTACAGCGTCGCCACGAGCCAGTTCACGCCGGGCGCGACGAAGATCCAGTCCTTGGCGGACTCGAGCAGGTCCATACCTTCTTCGTCGGTGAAGCTGGCGTGATAGACGATGTCGACGCCGTGCCGCACGCACATCTTCACGCTTTCGGCGCTGCGTGCGTGGGCGCACACGCGCTTGCCGCGGCGGTGCGCCTCGGCGACCGCGGCAGCCACCTCCTCGTCGGACATGTAGGTGTCCTCGGCGCGCTGAGTGCCGGTGATCTCCTCGCCCGTCATCGACAGCTTGATCTGGTCGACGCCGATCTCGATCAGGCGGCGGACGGCCTTGCGCATTTCCTCGGGACCGTCGGCGAACCACGTGATGCCCTTGACCAGTTCGCCGCCGGTGACCGCGATCTCCGGCCCGTTGGCGAGGTAGCGCGGCCCCGGGAACCGCCCCGCGTTGATGACGTCCCGGCAGACGACGTCGAGCCGGTCCTTCGCTGAGGCCGCACCGAGACACATGGTGTAGCCGGAGTCGAGATAGGAGCGGGCGGACTCGATCGCGAACAGCAGGTGCTCTTCGACAGGCAACGCGCCGAGCCCCTCGAGGTCCCCGCTGTTGTTCCAGGTGAAGTGGGTGTGTGCGTCACAGAGCCCGGACATCAAGGTCCGGCCCCGGCCCTCGATCACCCTGGCATCGTCGGCCACACCGGGATCCGCGGCGCCGACGGCGACGATGCGGTCGTGGTCGACGAGTACGTCGCCACGGTAGGGCAGCGCCCCGGTCGAGTCCAAAATGGACACGTCACGGAACAGGGTTTTGCGCACCGGCAGGGGCATGATGGTTCTCCTCGTCGTTGAGGTGGGGAAAAGGCTGGAGCTAAAGGAACTTCGACAACAGTCCGGTGACGTCACCCGCGGCTTCCAGCGCGGTCCAATGCCCGACACCGGGCAGCACCGCCACGGTGGCGTCACCGTGCGCCGCGGCAAGTGCCTCACTGACCTCGGGCGGGGCGACCTTGTCGTCGGTCCCGGTGACCAGCAGCAGCGGCAGTTCAGCGGGAACCGGGCCGGGATCGGCTGCGGCCGCGAGCGCCTCGCAGTTGCGGGCGTAGCCCTCCGGGTTCTGCCGCATCACCAGTTCGCGCACGAACGCGGCGACCTCGGGCTTGTCCCGGCGGGTGGTTTCCGACAACGCGTTCGCCACGACGCCGGGCGCCACCGCGGCCGTGCCTTGCTCGCGCAGGACCGCGGCCCGGTCTCGCTGCGCCTGCCGTCCGGGTTCGGCCGGTTCGGCGACCGCGCCCAGCAAGGCCAGCGCGTTGACCCGCCGCGGGTGCCGCGCCGCGAGGGTCCTCGCGACCAAGGTGCCCATCGAGTGCGCCACCACCGCCGCGGAGGCCACGTCGAGGGCGTCGAGGACCGCGGCCAAGTCGTCGGCGTGGGACTCGATGCTGATGTCCCCGCGCAGCCCGGAACGCCCGGCGCCGGCCGAGTCGACCCGGATGACACGGAACCGCGCCGCCAGCGCCTCGGCCTGGATCTGGTAGAAGTTCGACGTGCCACCGAGACCGTGCACCAGCAGCACGGCCGGGCCGTCGCCGTCGACCTCGACCGCCAGCTCGGTGTCGTTGATCCTCATTCGCGTACTTTCCTTCCCGCTCAGGCGATCCGATTGCGCAAGGTGCCGAGTCCGGTGATCGACACCTCGACGACGTCCCCGCTGCGCAGGAACTTCGGTGGTTCGAACCCGATCCCCACCCCGGCCGGCGTACCCGTGGCGATGATGTCGCCCGCCAGCAACGTGATTCCCGCCGAGAGCGTCTCGATCAGGTCGGGGATGTCGAAGATCAGGTCCTTGACCATGGCGAGCTGACGATTCTCGCCATTGACGCTGGTCTCCAGCTCCAGTCCGGTCACGTCGGCGATTTCGTCCGCCGTGACCGCGTACGGCCCCATCGGGCAATGCGTGTCCAGCGATTTCCCGAGCAGCCACTGTTTGTGGTCACGCTGCAGATCGCGCGCGGTCACGTCGTTGATGATCGTGTATCCCCACACGTGCCCGAAGGCGTCCGCCCGGCTGATGCCCCGGCCGCCACGGCCGATGATCACCCCGAGCTCCCCCTCGTAGTCCAGTTCGGTGGTGACCTCGCGATGCGGGTCCACATCGTCGAACGGACCCGTCACCGCCGTTGTGGCCTTGGAGAACAGGATCGGTTTGGCCGGCAGCTCCTGCGACCGGCCCGGGGTGTCGTACCCGCTGCGCCCGAACTCGGCCACGTGCTCGCGGTAGTTCTTGCCCACACAGAACACGTTTCGCCGGGGCTCCGGGATCGGCGCGCGCAGCCGCACCGAATCCAGCGGCTCACCGTCCAGCCCGCCGGCGCGGTCGGCCAGCACCGGGCCGAGCTCGTCCCAGCGCCGGATCAGTTCCAGCATCCCGGTGCCGGCCGGCAGCAGCCCGGTCACATCACGCACCACGCCGGACCCGGTGTCCACCACACCGACCCGGTCCTCCGCCCCAGCGGAGAAGGTCACCAGCTTCATCCAAAGACCAATCATGACCAATAGAGACCAACTCTGACCAGGTTCACCGTACGCGGCGCGCTCAGCCCTGTCGAGAGCCAAGATGGCGCCGGGCAGCCTCGCAATTATTGGTCTCGATTGGTCAGATTCCGTGCAGTAGGATCCAGTCATGACGACGGTCGAGCGTTCCCTGCGCGCCCTGGTAGCCGAGGGCACCCGCGACGGCACCCTCCTGCCCGGCACGAAACTGCCCACCGAACGCGACCTCGTCCAACGCCTCGCCGCGCCCCGAAGCGCCGTCCGCCGGGCGCTCGAAGCGCTCGAACGAGACGGACTCGTCGAACGTCACGTCGGGCGCGGCACCTTCCTCACCGATGCCGCCCATCCGGTCGACGGCGCGCCCGCGGACACCAGCCCGGTCGAGATCATGCAGGTGCGGCAACTGCTCGAACCGCAGGTCGCCGTGCTGGCCGCCCGCGTCGCCACCCAGACCGACCTCGACCACATCACCCAGGCGCTGACGGCCGGCGGCGCGGCCGGCGATTTCGAAGGCTTCGAACGCTGGGATGCCACGCTGCACCGTGCGATCGCCGCCGCCGCCCACAACGGCCTGCTGATGGGCATGTTCGACGTCATGAACACCGCTCGCTCGCTTCCGGTGTGGGGCAACCTCAAACGCCGCACCTCGACGCCCGAACTGCGCGCCTGCTACCACCGCGAGCACACCGACATCGTCGACAGCCTGCGCGACCGCGACCCCGAAGGCGCGGGCGACGCCATGAGCCGCCACCTCCAGCACGTCGCCGACAGCCTCCTCGGCCGGCGCTGACGACGGCCGGAAACCGGCTTGTCGGCTCCTGATCATGACCGTGTCAGGAACCGATCGTTGACTGTCGGCAGCTACCATGGCGGCTGTCGAGAGGAGACGCCTTGTCCGCCGAGTCGCTGCCGACGATGGACCGGAGCACGCTGCGCGAACGGGTGCTGCAGGCACTGCGCACGGCGATCACCTCCGGCGCGTACCGCCCTGGCGACCACCTCGGCGAGGTCGAACTGGCCGGACGGCTGGGCGTCAGCCGCGGCACCGTCCGCGAAGCGCTTCGGCACCTGCAGCAGGAAGGCCTGGTCCAGGCCGGCATGCGCGGCATGCTCCGGGTCAATTCCCTGTCGCAGGAAGAGATCCACGGCCTGTTCCGGGTGCGGGCAGCGCTCGAAGGGCTGGCCGTCACCGAGATCATCGGCGGCCCGCGCCGCAAGAAAGCGGTCACAGCGCTGCGCAAGGCCGTCGACGAACTCGCCGGGGCGGACGACTTCGCCACCCGCGTCGAGGCCGATCTCGGGTTCCACCTGAAGCTGTGCGAACTGTCCGGCAACGCGATGCTGGTCGAGTCATGGCGGCACCTCGAAGGCCGCATCCGGATCACCATCATGAACCGCGGCCCCGAAGGCGCCCCCACGATGATGACGCCGGCCCGGCACGCCCCGATCATCGACGCGATCGACAACGGCGACCTCGACAAGGCGCTCGAGGTCGTGCAGGAGCACATGACCGCCGCGGCCGACCACTTCACCGGCACCGCCGGCTGACCTCCCGCCCCACCAGATTCGGGGCCCTGACGCCGCACGCTTGACAGAACGCTGACCCAGCCTGCATCGTGACTTCCATGTTGAGTGTTGACAGTCAACGCTCAATCCTTGAGCTACCGTTCGCACGCCCCGACGGATCACTGGAGATCTCATGTCTGGACCTGAAAGCCGGCCAGGAGCCGAATCAGTCCGTGCCGCCATCGAGGGCACACCGGCACGACGGCGGGTCGCGATCGGCTCGTCGGTGGGCGCGACGATCGAGACGTACGACTTCATCGGCTTCGGTACCGCCGCGGCCCTCTACTTCAACGACGCGTTCTTTCCTTCCGGCAACCCGCTTTCCGGGACGCTGCTGTCGTTCGCCACGCTCGGCGTCGGGTTCGCGGTGCGCCCGCTCGGCGGGATTCTCGGCGGGCACCTTGGCGACCGGATCGGGCGCAAACCCGTCCTGGTCGGGTCGCTGCTGGTGATGGGCATCGCGACGGTGCTGATCGGCGCGCTGCCCACGTATTCGCAGGTCGGGATCTGGGCCGGGATCCTGCTGGTCGCCGTGCGCGTCGTGCAGGGGCTGGCGTTCGGCGCCGAATGGGGCGGCGCGATCCTGATGACGTTCGAACACGCCCCCTGGCGCAAACGCGGGCTCTACACCGGCCTCACCCAGGCCGGTTTCCCCGTGGGGCTGCTGCTCGCGAACGCGGCGTTCCTGATCAGCGTGCCGCTGGGCGCGCAGTGGGCGTGGCGGCTGCCGTTCCTGCTGTCCGCGATCCTGATCGCCGTCGGTATCGTCATCCGGCTCAAGGTCGAGGAGTCCCCGGCGTTCGAGGAGCTCAAGGCCGAGGGCGAGGTCGCGAAGAACCCGCTGCTGGAAGTCCTGCGCACCGACTGGCCCAACATCCTGCGCGCGTTCTGCCTGCGCGTCACCGAAACCGCCGGCTACGCCCTGTCGATCACCTTCGTGCTCTCCTACCTCAAGAGCGAGGACCTCGCCGGCCGCTCGACCACCCTGTTCGCGCTGATGCTCGCCGCCGGGCTCGGCATCATCGCCACCACGCTGTGGGGCGCGCTGACCGACCGGATCGGGCGCCGCCCGGTCTACCTGCTGGGCACCGCGATCGCCCTCGCCTGGGGCGTTCCGCTGTTCCTCCTGCTCAATACCGGCCGCGCCACCGCGATCGTGCTCGCGTTCATCGTCAGCTACGCGGTGTGCCAGAACAGTCTTGCCGGCGTGCAGGGCGCCTGGTTCTCCGAACTGTTCCACGCCCGCACCCGCACCAGCGGCGCCTCGCTGTCCTACCAGCTCTCCGCCGTCGTCTCCGGCTTCACACCGCTGATCGCGACCGCCCTGTTCAGCGCCGCCGGCTGGATCGGCCCGGCCCTGCTGTTCAGCGCCTTCGGCCTGCTCGGCCTGATCGCCACCCTGCTGACCCGCGAAACGTGGGGCCGGGCCGAACGCGCCGAGGTCGACGCGCTCCAACGCTCACTCGCCACCCCCGCCGCCAACCCGGTCAGCAGCTGAAAACCGTTGCACCCCAAGGAGTCTCAATGAATTTGTCAAGCCGTTTGGGCTGTGGGTGGTGGTGAGTGGTGGAACTCGCGGCCGTCGCGGATCAGTGCCCAGATGAGGTCGACGAGGCGGCGGGCCAGGGCGATCAGGGCTTGGGTGTGGATCTTTCCTTCGTCTCGTTTCTTCTGGTAGAAGGTTCGGGAGGGGCCGTTTTTGACTTTGATGGCGGACAGGGCGGCGAGGTAGAACACGCGCCGCAGGCCGCGGTGGTAGCGGGTGGGTCGGTGCAGGTTGCCGCGCACCCGGCCGGAGTCACGTGGCACGGGGGCCAGCCCTGCGTAGGCGGCCAGGCGCCCGGAGTTGCCGAAGGACGCTTGCAGGTCGCCGCCGGTGTCGGCGAGCAGCTGGGCACCCAGGATCGGGCCGAACCCGTCGACGCTGGTGATCGACCCGGCGGCCGGGTGCTGCCCGAAACGCTCGGTGATCTGCTTGTCGAGGTCTTTGATCTCCCGATCCAGGTCGAGCAGCTGGCGGGCCAGTCTGGTGATCAGGGGCGCGGTGATGGTTTCCCCTGGCAGGGCAACAGTTTGCTCGGCCGCGGCAGCGAGAGCTTTGTCCACTATGGATGGAATTCCCTTGGGCCAGGCGCCGCCGGCTCGCAGGTGCTGGGTCAGGCCGGGTGCGCCCGCTTCCTGGATGGTGGTGGGGGTGCGGTAGCCGGTGAGCAGGATCAGCGGCGAACGCGTCGAGTAGTCGAAGGCCCGCTCCAGGGCGGGGAAAATGCTCGCGAGCAGTTCACGCAGCCGGTTGACTCCGCGGACCCAGTCGGCCATCAGGTCCTCGCGCCGGGCGGTGAGGATTTTCAGGTCGGCCGCGATCTCATCCGGACTCGTCACCGGCGTGAGGTCGCCGCGCAGGCGGGCGGTTTCGGCGATGGTCTTGGCGTCTTTGGCGTCGGTCTTGCCCTCACCGGCGAAGGCGCCGGCCATCCGGTTGACCAGCCGGCCCGGCACGTACATCACCGGCTGCCCCGTGCCCAGCAGCAACGCCACCAGCAGTCCCGCGGCACCCGAGGTCATGTCCACCGCCCACACCACCTCGGCCGCCTTCGCCCGAGTGCGGGCGATCAACTGCTCGATCGCGGCCTGCCCGTTGACCACTTTCCGCGAGAACACCACCCGGCCGGTCTCATCCACCGCGCAGGCGTGGTGAAAGCCCTTGCCCACGTCGATCCCGACCCACATCGTGCGCACCGCCACCCGGCCCGTCCTCCTGTGTCCGCAGCTCAACCCCGTGGACGACCCGCCAGCATCTCCATAAACAGCGACCGAACGCAGATCTCAATCAGCGGCCAGGACGTCCAGAACGGCAGGGCGGCTACTCCTGAGAAACCACCCAACGGCAAGAACTCATCAGCCACACCCCACCGCCCTGGGCATTCAGAACATCCCGTCCTGAACATCAACAACCTTATGGAGGAACTCATGACCTCGGTCAGTCCCGTGTCACCACCGGCCCCGGCCGCGGAGCGCGTCGCGCGCCTGCGCGCCGCCGCCACCCGGATCCGCCGGTCGGCCCTGATCATGGGCGAGGTGCAGGGCCAGGGCTACATCGGCCAGGCACTGGGCGTCGCCGACATCCTGGCCGTGTTCTACGCCCACGGCGACGGTGAACTACGGCTGCGCCCCGAAGATCCGGAGTGGGACGGCCGCGACCGGTTCCTGCTCTCGATCGGCCACTATGCCATCGCGTTCTACGCCGCACTCGCCGAAGCCGGCACGATTCCCCTGGCAGAGCTGGAAACCTACGGCAGCGACGAGTCACGGCTGCCGATGTCGGGCATGGCCACCTATACGCCCGGCATGGAGATCTCCGGGGGTTCACTCGGCCACGGCCTCGGCATCGCCTGCGGGCTCGGGTTGGGGCTGCGATACCGCGGCAACCCCGCGCGCGTGTTCAACCTGCTTTCCGACGGCGAACTCGACGAGGGCTCGACGTGGGAGGCCGCGATGGCCTGCGCCCACCATGAACTCGGCAACGTCACCGCGATCGTCGACGTCAACGGCCTCCAAGCAGACGGCCCCACCCCGGGCGTCCTGCGCACCGAACCGCTCGTGGACAAGTGGCGTGCCTTCGGCTGGCACGCGGTGCGCGTCGACGGCAACGACATCCCGGCACTGCTCGACGGCCTCGACGAGATCCGCGAACACACCGGCGGCCCGTCGGTGCTGATCTGCGACACCCGCATCGGCCGCGGCGTGCCGTTCCTGGAAACCCGGGAGAAGGCGCACTTCATGCCGGTGGCCGAGCACGAATGGCAGGCAGCCCGCGACCAGCTCGAAGGAGACCAGCAGTGACCACCGCGCAGACCCCGCGCAAGAAGCTCACCACCTCAGCGATGATCGCCTCGTTCGCCGACCCGGGCCAGCGCACCAGCCCCGCGCCCTTCGGCCACGCACTCAACCGCCTCGCCGAAGAACGGCCCGAGATCGTCGGCCTGTCCGCCGATCTCGCCAAATACACCGACATGCACGTCTTCCGCGACGCGCACCCCGACCGGTTCTTCCAGATGGGCATGGCCGAACAGGCGATGCTCGGCGCCGCCGCGGGCATGGCCGAAGCCGGGCTCGTCCCCTTCGCCTCCACCTACTCGGTGTTCGCGACCCGCCGCGCGTATGACTTCCTGTGCCTCGACATCGCCGAGCCCGGGCTCAACGTCAACGTCGTCGGCGCCCTGCCCGGACTCACCACCGGCTACGGGCCCAGCCACCAGGCCACCGAAGACCTCGCGATCCTGCGCGCCTGCCCGAACCTGACCATCGTCGACCTGTGCGACTCCGTCGACATCGACCAGGCCGTACCCGCGCTCGCCGACCACCCCGGACCGACGTATTTGCGGCTGCTGCGCGGAAAAGTGCCCACGGTGCTCGACGAGTACGGCTACCGGTTCGAACTCGGCAAGGCGGCGGAACTACGCGGCGGCAAGGATGTCCTGTTCGTCTCCACCGGGCTGATGACGATGCGCGCGCTGCAAGCCGCGGCCCGGCTCGAAGCCGACCACATCGACGCCGCCGTACTGCACGTGCCCACCATCAAACCGCTGGACACCGAGACGATCCTCGCCCAGCTGCGCACCGACCGGCTCGTCGTGACCTGCGAAAACCACACCGTGATCGGCGGGCTGTCCGAAGCCGTCGCCGCCACCGCCGCTTACGGCCGCACGGGCTCGCGCATCGTGGCCGCCGCGCTGCCCGACGAATTCCTCGCCGCCGGCGCCCTGCCCACGCTGCACGACCGCTACGGCTTGTCCACCGACGCGCTCTGCGCGCGCGTCAAAGCCGAACTCTGAACAGGGGACACCACATGACCGTCACCGGCAAAACCGCCATCGTCACCGGCGCCGCCTCCCAGCGCGGCATCGGCCGCGCCACCGCCCACGCGCTCGCCGCCGCCGGATGGAACGTCGCCGTCCTCGATCTCGACGAGGTCGGCGCGAAGGCCGCCGCCGAGGAAATCGTTGCACAGCACGGGGTTCAGGCCTTCGGACTGGGCTGCGACGTCACCGACGAGGACTCCGTCGCGACCGCGCTCGGTACTCTCAGCGCCGACGGTCCCCCGGTCGGCGCCCTAGTCAACAACGCCGGAATCACCTCACCCACACCATTCCTGAACGTCGACGGCACCGAATGGGACCGCATCTTCGCCGTCAACGTCCGAGGAGCCTTCACCATCACCCGCGCCGTCGCACCCGGGATGGCAGAGCGTGGTTTCGGCCGCGTCGTCTTCCTTTCCTCTGTCTCCGCCGAACGCGGTGGCGGCGTCTTCGGTGGCGTCGCGTACTCCGCGGCCAAGGCGGCACAACTCGGCTTCGCCCGCGCGCTCGCTCGCGAGCTGGGCCCGCACGGCGTCACCGTCAACAGCGTCGCCCCCGGACTCATCGACACCGACATCACCGGCGGCCTCCTCGAAGGCGACCGGAAAGCCGCGCTGCTGGCCGGAATCCCGGTCGGCCGCAACGGGCGCACCGCCGACGTCGCCGACCTGATCACCTACCTGTGCCGGGAGGAATCCAGCTACATCACCGGTGCCACCTACGACGTCAACGGCGGCTCCCACATCCACTGACACGGCACGCCAATCCGCACGGGCCAGCACGCACGTGGTCGTTCGGCGTCACTCCGCTGGGGTGAACTTCTCCCGGTGGATCAGCCGCGGCGCCATCCGCCGTCGTTTGAACGCCTTCACCCCCGCCTCGACCATCGCGGGCGGGCCGCACAGCCAGCCGGACCAGCCGCGCCCGCTCGTGACGTCCTCGGCGAACGCGTCGGTCGGGAAACCGCCGCGGTACAAGGGATCCGCCTCGTCGGACAGGACGGGGACGAACCGGAATCCCGCGTGTTCGGCGGCCAGTTCGGCGAACCGGTCGGCGTCGTAGAGGTCGGCGGTCCCGCGAACCCCGTGGTACAGCAGCACTTCCCGCTCCGGGTGGCGGGCCAGCGCGGTGCGGGCGATGCCGGCCAGCGGCGCCAGCCCGGTGCCGCCGCCGATCAGGACCATCGGGCCGCCGTCGTCCTCGGCTTCCGGGGGCAGGTGGAAGTCGCCGAGCGGACCGGTGGCCTCGACGCGGTCACCGACGGCCAAGCAGTCGAAAAGCCAGCCGTCGGTGGCGACCCCGCCCGGTACGCGCCGGACGTGCAGCTCCAGCACCTTGTCCTCGTCAGCGGTGTTCGCCAGCGAGTACTGACGCCGCGCGCCACTGCCGGGCACGACGAGTTCCACGTACTGCCCGGCCTCGAAAGCCAGGGGCTCAGCCAATCCAAGCAGCACCCGGCGGGTGTCCCTGGCGATGTCGGCCACCTGCAACACGGTCGCCGACAGGTCGCGCAGCGGGTGCGTGGCCCGGCCGGAGTCCGAGCCGACCTCCACATCGGACACCGGACGGGCCTGGCAGGCGAGTGCCAGGCCCGCGGCCCGCTCGTCACAGGTGAGCGTGTCCACAGGGGACAGTCCGTGGTCGACGTTTCCGGACAGCACCTGGAGTTTGCACGTCCCGCAGGTCCCCTGGTTGCACGAGTTCGGCATCCACACCCCGGCGCGCAGGCAGGCGTCGAGCAACGTCTGGCCGGCGGCGCAGTCGACCTGGCGGCCGCCGACGGTCACCGCGTGCCCCATCTCAGACCTCCCAGGTGACGTGCAGCGACGTCGGGCCGCGGAAGCCCCAGCCCCAGAACTCCACGCCCTCGCGGGTGTCGCGCTCGAGGTTCGGGATCGCCTCGAACAGTTCCTCCAGCGCGATCCGCATGACGTGATTGGCGAAGTAGATCCCGGCGCAGGCGTGGTTCCCGGCGCCGAAAGCCAGGTGCGGCAAGGGCGGCCGGTGCAGGTCGTACCGCGACGGTGCCTCGTAGTGGCCGGTGTCGTGGTTGGCCGAACCGTACGACAGCATCACCGGCGTCCCCTCGGGCAGTTCCACCCCGGCGACGGTGACCGGCTTCGTGGAGATGCGCGCGGTGGCCGACCAGATCGGCGACGTCCACCGCAGCCCTTCGGAGATCGCGCGCGGCACCAGCTGCGGGTCGTCGACGACCTCCTCCAGCTGCTCCGGCCTGCTGAACAGCCCGACGAGCGTGGAAGCCATGCCGTGCCCCGGTTCCTGCATCGCGCCGAGCAGGTACACGTAGATCGTCGGGTAGATGTACTCGCGGTCGCGGGTCCGCCCCGGCGGCATGCCGTCGTGCAGCCAATGCGAGATCGCGCTGTCGTCCGGGTCGGTGATCCAGCGGTCGATCAGGGGGTCGACGGTCGCGCGGATCTCTGCCTTCGCCTGGTCGCCCTCCGCGAAGCCCTCCGGGTTGGCGAACTCGCCGTGCTCGTCGACGGCCGCGTTGGTGAACGAGCGGCTCAGCTTGGCGAACCACTCGCGCAGCTTGTCCGAGTCCACCTCGTGCAGGCCCAGCAGATCGCCGAGCGCGCGCACGCTGACCGGCTCGCAGTACTGCGAGACCAGCTCGGCACTGCCGTCGTTCTCGAACCGCGCCAGGTAGCGGCGGGCGATCGGGCGGACCAGGTCCTCGATCCAGCGGTCCACCTCCACCGGCTGCAGCGCCGGCTCGACCATCGAGCGCAGGTCCGCGTGCACGTCGCCGTTGACGCCGATGATCGCCGGATGCCCGAAGGTGCGGCCACCGGCGGGGGTGATCACGGCTTCGAAGTCCGGGCTCGTGGCGACCTCGCGGCACACCTCGGCGGTCGAGGCGACGTACGAACCGAGCACCGGCACGAAGGCCAGCGGTGCCTGCTCGCGAAGCCGTTCATAAATGGCGTACGGATCGCGTTCCAGCTCGGTCATCGTGACCTCGTCGAGCCAGGCCAGATCAGGGCGTTCGGTGGTGGTCATCGCCGGGTTCCTCCCACGTCGTCGTAAGGGACGGATCCGGACGTTAGGAAGCTCGGACGCCTGTGGCGACACGCTTCGCGCGGGACCGGCACGGATCGCGCGCCGAGTTGCTGACCTGGTGTTCTGGTAGCGTCCCAGCCATGCGCGCACGGCGTAGTGCGCCGCCGCGGGACTGGCAGCAGGCGTCCCGGAAGGTGGCGGAGGCCTATTTCCCGCACGAGCTGACACCGCTCGGCGGGGGCCGCGATCCGCGCCTGACCCTGCACACCCTCGACCTCGGCCCGGTGCTCGTCGGGCACGTCGGCTGGGGCGCGGACGTGCGGATCGCCTGCGACTACCCGGGCGCCTACGAGATCAACATGCCGCTCACCGGGCATCTGGAAAGCCTCGGCCGGCACGGCGCGGTCACGTCGGTGCCCGGCCAGGCCACCGTGTTCCGTTCGGACACTCCCTCGGAGATCAGCCACTGGGACGCGACCTGCACGGTGCTCGGCGTGAAGTTCGACAGCACCTGGCTCGCCCGCGAGGCCGAACGCGTGCTCGGTACCGACCGCACCGCGCTGCGCGGGACTCTGCCCGAACAACTCGAACTGGGCGCGGGCCCGGGCCGCGGATGGCGGCAGCTCGTCGGCAGCCTCGCCGCGCACCTGCACGACCCGCACCTGTTCGGCGACTGCGACCTCGTCCGGGAGCAGCTCGCCGGGGCGGTCGCCGCGAGCTTCCTGCTGGCCGGATGCCCCGAGGCCGGCGCGGGCCCGGCGCCGCGCCCCCGCGCGATCCGCCGGGTGGTCGACCAGCTGCACGACGACCCCGGCCGCGCTTGGACGGCAAGCGAGATGGCGGCGGTCGCGGGCACGAGCGTGCGGCGGCTGCAGGAAGGGTTCCGGCAGTGGGTCGGCTGCGCGCCGATGGAATACCTGGCCGGTATCCGGCTCCAGCGGGCGGACGCCGACCTGGCGGCCGATCCGCGGCGCACGATCAGTGAAGTGGCGGCGTACTGGGGATTTTCCAGCGCCAGCCGATTCGCGGCGGCCTACCGGCGCCGGTACGGCCTCTCCCCCGCACAAGCACGACGCGGTTAGGACACGTCCTCAGCCGAGGTCCGCGCTCATGCGCTCGCCGGTGGTTTGGCTGTCCGGACGGGTTTTCAGCAGGAGACCGGCGACCAGCGCCACGGCCGAGGCGCCGCACATGTACAACGCGATGCTGACCCAGCTCCCGGTGGCCCGCAGCAGCAGGCTCGAAATCGTCGGAGCCAGAGACGCGCCCAGCAGATTGCCGAGCGTGAGGCCGAGTGCCATCGCGCTGAAGCGAACCTTCGGGGCGAACGCCATGGCGAAGAAGGCCGGGAAGGCTGCGAGGTTCGCGGTGTCGCACAGGAAGAACAAAACGAAACCCAGCACCATCAACGGGTAGCTCCGCGTACCGAGCAGCGGGAACCAGGCGAAGGGCACGACCGCGAAACCGAACGCGGACACCACGAACAGCCGTTTACGGCCGATCTTGTCCGCCAGCACGCCGAACGATGGGATGCAGACGATCATCATGACGGTCCCCACGAGCACCAGTGACAGCATCGTGCCGCTCGGCAGGCCGAGCGTCTTCGTGCCGTAGGTCAGCGAGTACACGGTGACGACGTAGAAGCTGACGCTCGAGGCGAGAAGTCCCAGCATGACAAGGATGATCCGCACCCACTCACCGCGGATGGCGGCCACCACGGGGTATTTCGGCGGCTTCCCGGCCCGACGGGCCTGGGCGAAATCGGCGCTTTCCTCCAGCCTGCGCCGGATCCACAGGCCGACGACGATCAGCACCCCGCTGAACAGGAAGGGAATCCGCCAGCCCCAGCTCATCAGCTGCGCGTGCGGCAGCCGCGTGACCAGCAGCATCACGAGGTTCGCCAGCAGCAGCCCCCAGCCGGAACCCGACTGCACGAGTGCCCCGAAGAACCCGCGTCGTTCGCCGCGGGCGCTCTCGATACCCATCAGCAACCCGCCCGACTGCTCCCCGCCCAGCGCGAAACCCTGCAGCAGCCGGCAGATCACCAGCAGCACCGGCGCGAGCACCCCGATCGACCGGTACGTCGGCAGCAGGCCGATGGCCGTCGTGCCGATCCCCATGACCAGCAACGTGGCGACCAGGGTGGCCTTCCGGCCGGCGCGGTCGCCCAGGTGCCCGAAGAACAGGCCGCCGACGGGGCGCATCACGAACGCGATCCCGAAGGTGGACAACGAAAGCAGCGTGCCGACGAAGGAGCTGACATCGGGGAAGAACAGGTCCTTGAAGATCAGCGACGCCGCGGCGCCGTAGACGGAGAAGTCGTAGTACTCGACCGCAGTGCCGAGCAGGCTCGCGACCGATGCCCTGGTGGCTCGCCGCGTAGCGCCCGTCGCCGCTCTCGTTGCCGGCGAAGTGGTGCTCTCCGGGGCTTCCGGGTCCAGCGTCATCGGCCACTCCTGCCTCTCCGCGGTGAAAGTACTCGTATCATGCGCATTGAATCCCCGGAGGGCAAGACCTTCCCCACTTCCCGGCCGCCCTGTCCTGGCCACCCGACACGCCGAACGGCGCAATCCGTGCGAAAAATACGACGGTCTCAGGAGAAGTCGGTACCGTGACCGCATGACGGAGTCAGCTGCCCGCCAGAACAGTCACCTCTCCGCGGCGGACCAGCCCCGACAGCGCCGGACGTCGAAGATCTCCGAGTCGCTGGTGCGGGACATCGTCGGCGACATCGTGGCCCGCGACCTGCGGCCGGGCGCGATGCTGCCGTCCGAACTGGAGATGGTCGAGCGTTTCGGCGTCGGCCGCGCCTCGGTCCGCGAGGCGCTGCGCATCCTCGAGGTGCAGGGCCTGGTCATCATCAAACCGGGGCGCGGAGGGGGGCCCATGGTGGCCGCGACCGGCCCCCACGACTTCGCGCGTTACGCGTCCCTGCACTTCCAGGCCGCGCGCGCCACTTTCCGCGAGCTCGTGGAGGCCCGGCTGGCCCTGGAGCCGATGATGGCGGGCCTCGCCGCCGCGCGCCGCGACCCCGGCACCGTCGAGGCGCTCGAAAAGGCCGTCGGCCTGACCAAGGACGCCGTGGTCAGCGAGAACAGCGACGACTACATCCACGGCGCGACCTCGTTCCACGACGTCGTGTCCGGGGTCTCCGGCAACCGGGTCCTCGACCTGGTCGGCAAGTCCCTGAAGATCATCTACGCGGACCGGGTCGTGCGGTACGTGTACCCGCCTTCGCACCGGCACATGGTGGCCGACAGCCACCAGGAGATCGCGGAGGCGATCATCAAGGGCCGCGCCAGGATCGCCGAGGAACTGATGCGTGAGCACATGATCGACTACACCGCCCAGCTGGAGGAACGGTTCCCTGAGCTGTTCGACGAGGTCGTCGACTGGCGCTGAGCACCACTCGCCCGTTGCCCTCACCCCACAAGACATACTAATGTTTCGCATGGTTTAGCCCGATGCGGAGCAGGAGGGTGTTGTCATGGGCAAGTTCGACGGGAAGGTCGCCTTCGTCACCGGGGGCGCGCGGGGCCAGGGCCGCTCCCACGCGGTGAACCTCGCCCGCGAGGGCGCGGACGTCGTGGTGCTCGACCTCTGCCGGCAGATCGATTCGGTGCAGTACCCGATGTCCTCACGGGCCGATCTCCAGGGAACCGTTGCGCTCGTGGAAAAAGAAGGACGGCGCGCGCTGGCGGTCGAGGCGGACGTACGGGACCACGCGGCCGTCGAGGACGCGGTCCGGCGTGGGATCGCCGAGTTCGGCCACCTCGATCTCGTCGTGGCGAACGCGGGCATCATGCCCACCACCGGGCCGGGGTCCCTGGAGATCCAGGCCTGGGCCGACACCCTCGACGTCATGCTGACCGGCGTCTTCTACACCGTGCGGGAGACGACACGCGCCATGCTCGACGCCGGAACCGGCGGCGCGGTCGTCATCACCGGGTCCACGTCCTCGTTCCGCGGCGTGGCCTACGACGTCGACCTGCTCAATCCGGGCCAGATCGGGTACGGCGCGGCCAAGCACGGGGTGATCGCGATCATGAAGAACTTCGCCCGCGCGCTGGGCCAGTACGGCGTGCGGGTCAACCTGGTCGCCCCGGCCGGGGTGCGCACGCCGATGGTCGTCAACGACGCCTTTTCAAGCCTCCGGAGCGCCTCCCCACCCGGCTGGATGGCGAACGCGATGAACGTGGACCTCGCCGAGCCCCAGGACATCTCCGACGCCGTGCTGTGGCTCCTGTCGGAGGAATCGCGCTATGTCACCGGAACGGCGGTGCCGGTCGACGCGGGCCAGCTCCTCTGCTGAACGACGGGAGCCCCGGGCGGGACGTCTTCCCGGCCGGGGCTCCCGTCGTTCAGCCGGCCGGCCACTGCACGTGCTGGACTTCGAGAAACTCACGCACGCCCCATTCGCCGTACTCGCGGCCGAACCCGCTGGCCTTGAAACCGCCGAACGGGGCGTCCGGGCGGAACGCACCGCCGCCGTTCACCGCCACAGTCCCGGCGCGCAGCCGGGCGGCGAGAGCGACGCCGTCTTCCTTGTCGCGGCAGTAAACGTGGGCGGACAGGCCGAATGCGGTGCCGTTGGCCAGGCGCACGGCGTCGTCGATTCCGTTGTAGGGCAGCACAACTCCGACCGGTCCGAAGATCTCGTCCTGGGCGATCCGAGCCTCCGGAGCAACGCCACCGACCAAGGCCGGGCGGACGAACCAGCCGGTGTCCCGGCCGGGATCGGGCCCCTCGGCCACGAGTGTCGCGCCGCCGGCGACAGCGGCCTCGACCGTCGCACGGACCCCGTCGCGGTGTTCGCGACTGATCATCGGGCCCACTATCGTCTCGGGGTCCCAGGGGTCGCCGGTGCGGATCCTGGCCAACGCCACGCGGCTGAGTTCGGCGAACTCGTCGTAGTAGTCGCGCGGCACCAGGATCCTGGCCGGGGCCGCACAGCCCTGACCGCCGTTGCGCAGATAGCGGGCGTGGATCTCGTAGGCGGCTTCCGTGGCGTCGAAGCCCGGCATCACCAGCGAGGGCGACTTGCCGCCCAGCTCGAGCGACAGCCCCGTCAGCCGCGGGACCGCCTGCGCCATGATCCGCCGTCCAACGCCCAGTGAGCCGGTGAACGCGACCTTGTCCACCCCGGGATGGGTGCCGAGCCGCTCGCCGGCCTCGTGGCCGCCGACGACGATGTTGACCACGCCGTCGGGCAGGCCCGCCTCGGCCGCGGCCCGTGCCACGATCAGGGAGGTCAGGGGCGCCTTCGGACTCGGGAGCACAACGGTGGTACAGCCCGCCGCGAGTGCGGCTCCCATCGCGCGCGCGAGGATCAGCAGCGGGATGTTGTAGGCCGTGATCACCGCGGCGACGCCCATCGGGCGATGCGCGACGATGCTGCGGCTCGGCACCGGCGCGCCGTCGGCACCGAGGTCCACTGTCCTGTCCTGGGCGGCCAGATCCGCGTACGTGCGCAAGACTCGCAGCGCCACGTCGGTGTGCAAAGTGGTGGCCAGTGACACCGGGCTGCCGACCTCACAGACGACACCCGCGGCGAGGGTGTCGTGCAGGCTCTCGATCCGGTCGGCGAAGGCGTGCAGCAGTTTTCCCCGCCGCGCACCGGAAAGGCCGGACCAGCGGCCGTCGTCGAAGGCACGGCGGGCGGCCGCGACGGCACCGTCCACTTGCGACACCGACGCGGTGGGTAGCGCGCAGAGCGTCTCTTCCGTGGCCGGGCCGACCACGTCGAGCGCGGCGCCCGCCCCCGTGATCTCCTCGCCGTCGATCGTGAACGAAGTGCACCACGGCGGGGCCGCACGCCGGTCGAGGTAGTCGGTCATCGCTGGTAGAACGCCCTCCACGTGTCGAGCTTCTCAGGTATGTCGGCGTCGGCCGGCGCTACGCCCGGCCAGCGGCGGCGTGGCGTGGCGTGATCGAGGTCCAGCAGGTCCCGAAGTGGCGCGCCGTAAAGGAAATCGCAGGTTCGCTCGGCCACCCGCCAGCGCCCGTCTTCGACCCGGTAGGTGTCGCGGTAGCGGTGGGCGGACACGAACAGCCCGCCCTCGAGCATCAGCTCCGAATGGGCGAGCACGACCCCGCGCGCGGTTTCTCCGGCGAGGTCGTCGAGTACCAGCCGGTGCGGTACGTGGTAGCTCGGGCCGTAGTGCCGGAACCGTTCCGTGTAGTACTCGACCAGCGCGGGGCGCCCCTCGACGCGGCCGCCGACGGACACGAACGCGCCGTCGGTGGTGAAGCATTCCGCGAGCGCGCCGAGATCACGATCGTCACAGGCCATCGCGTACCGGGTGATCAGCTCATCGAGCTCGGTCCGTGCCTCGATGCGCCGCAGCCGGGCGGGAATGTCGTCGTTCATGCCCCTCCTCAGGTTCCGGCGGTCCGGCCGCCGTCGATCATGAAGTCCGCCCCGTTGACGAAGCCCGCGTCCGGCGAGAGCAGGAAGCAACAGCAGCCCGCGACTTCTCCGGGCGTGCCGAGGCGGGGCAGGTAGTTGAGCGCGATGTGCTCCGCCCGTGTCGTCCCGCCTGCCGCTTCGCTGCCACGCAGCATGGGCGAGTCGATGGTTCCCGGCGAGATCGAGTTCGCGCGGATTCCCTGAGGGCCGTAGTCGATCGCGATGCTGCGCGTGAGTCCGAGCAGTCCCGTCTTCGCCGTCGTGTACGCGACGCAGTTCGGTCGCGCGCGGGTTCCGGCCAGTGAAGCGAAATTGACGATCGCGCCGCCGCCGCGGGCGATCATCGCGGGGATCACCGCTCTCGCCCAGATCCGGGGTGCGGTGAGGTTGATCGCGAGCAGCTCGTCCCAGTCGGTGTCGGACGCGGTGACGACGTCGCCGAGGCGGAACACGCCGGCCACGTTGACGAGCCCGGTGACGCCAGCGGCGGCGGCCACCGCGCGTTCCGCGCAGTCCGGGTCGGCGACCGAGCCGACGACGGACTCACCGCCGAGTTCCGCTGCCAGTCCGGTCACCGCCGGGTCCAGGTCCACGAGCACGACCGCGGCGCCTTCGGCCACGGCCCGCCGCGCCGTGGCCTCCCCCATGCCGCGCGCGGCGCCGGTGATGATCACCGACTGTCCTTCCAGCAGAGCCATCAATTCCCCTTCGAACGTGGGTTCACTGCTTCGCCGTTTCCCCGCCGTCGATGACGTACACCGCGCCGGACACGAACTTCGCCTTCGCCGAGGCGAGGTAGCAGACCAGCGGGGCGAACTCGCCGGGGTCGGCCATCCGGCGGGCCGGGATCTTCCGCACCCGTTTGGCGAGCACCTCGGGGTTGCCGGTGACGTAGGCCTGGGCCTCGGTCGCGAACGCGCCGGGCGCGATGGCGTTCACCTGGATATCGTGGCGCGCCCATTCCGCGGCGAGCGCCTTGGTGAGCTGGATCGCCGCGCCTTTGGACGCCGAGTAGGCGGCCAGCGTGGCCTTGCCGAGAATGCCGGACGTCGACACGACGTTGATGATCCGGCCACCGGTGCCCGATTCCACGAAAACCCGTGCCGCCGCCTGGGAAAGAACGGCGACGGCGGCGACGTTGACCTCCATCACCTCGTCGAAGACCCCCATGTCCATCTCCAGGAAGTTCGCGGCGGGCGCGATCCCGGCGTTGTTGACCACGATGTCGAGGCGGCCCAGCTTCCCGGCGGCGAGCTCCGCCAGCGCGGACACTTGCGCGCGGTCGCGCATGTCGCAGACGTGCGGGTGGATCTTGCCGGGGAACCGTTCGCCGGCCAGCTCGCGGAGGCTCTCCTCGGTACGGGCGACCGCGAGGACGTCGGCGCCCTCCTCGGCCAGCGCGCGGGCGGCCGCGCGGCCGAGTCCCTTGCTGGCGCCGGTGACGATCACCCCGCGGCCGTTGAGGTCCAGGTCCATTGTGGTCACTCCTGTCCGGTCGGGTCGCGCGGGACCCAGTTCGGGCTGCGGCCTTCGAGGAACGCCGCGGCCCCTTCCTTGATGTCCTCGCCGAGATGGAACGGCATGACCAGGAACTGCGCCGCGTCGATCGCCTGGTCCGCGGGCAGGTCGGCGAGCAGGCCGAAGGCGCGCCTGCCGAGCTTGGCGGCCGCGGGACTCACCTGGTCGAACTTGCGCGCGAACTCCCTGGCCCCATCGGCCAGCTCGTCCGCGGTTCCATAGAGCCGGTTGACGAACCCCAGCCGGTGGGCTTCCCCGGCACCCATCGGGTCGCCGGTGAACATCATCTCCATCAGGCGCTTGCGCGGCAGCGCGCGGCACAAGTGCGCGACGATGATCATCGGGAAGATGCCGACCTTGATCTCGGGCATGGCGAACCGCGCGTCGCGCACCGCCAGCAACACGTCACACATCCCCGCGAGCCCCATCCCGCCGGCGTAGGCGGGTCCGTTCACCGCGGCGATGACCGGCTTTTCGGCGCGCAGCACCAGCCGGTGCAGCTCGACGATAGGCCCGGGCCAGTCGAACGCGGCGGCCGTGCCCATTTCCGAAAACCGGCCCATCTGCGCCAGGTCCCCGCCCGCGCAGAAAGCCTTGCCCTCCCCCGTAACGCACACCGACCGGACGCGCGGGTCGGCGAAGTGCGCGCGGAACGCTTCGGTGACGGCCTCGGCCGTGGCGCGGTCCAGCGGATTGCGCCGCTCGGGCTGGTTCAGCCTGATCCAGCCGAGGCTGCCTTCCCGGGTGACTTCGACCGCGCCGCTCACACTCGCTCCAGGATCGTCGCGTTCGCCATCCCGCCGCCTTCGCACATCACCTGGAGTCCGTAGCGGGCCCCGGTCCGGTGCAGGTGGTGGACCAAGGTCGTGGCGAGCCGGGCTCCCGTCGCGCCCAGGGGATGCCCCAGGGAGATCGCCCCGCCGAGTACGTTCGTCCGGTCGGCACCGACGCCGGTCTCGTGCTGCCACGCGAGGACCACGGACGCGAACGCCTCGTTCACCTCGAAGAAGTCGATGTCCCCGGCGCTCAGACCCGCCTTGGCCAGCACCCTTGCGGTCGCCGGGATCGGGCCGGTGAGCATCATGACCGGGTCCGAGCCGACGACGGTCTGCGCGACGACGCGGGCCAGCGGGGTGAGCCCGTGGCGTTCGACCGCGGTCTCCGAAGCCAGCAGAAGTACCGCGGCACCATCGGAAATCTGCGACGCGACGGCCGCGGTGAGGGTGCCTCCTTCGGCCAGCGGCTTCAGCGCGGCCATCTTCTCGGCGGTGGTATCCGCACGCGGGCCCTCGTCGCGAGCCAGCCCGTACACGGGCGCGATCTCAGCGTCGAACAGTCCGCCGTCCCGCGCCGCGAGGGCGCGGGCGTGGCTGGCGAGCGCGAACTCCTCCATCCGCTCGCGGCTGACCGACCAGTGGTCGGCGATCAGCTGGGCACCGCGGAACTGGCTGATTTCCTCGTCGCCGTAACGCTTCCGCCACAGCTCGCCGTCACGCGGGAGCCCCATTCCGTGCTCGGCGCCGACGAACGCCGCCGAGGCGATCGGGATCCGCGACATCACCTCGACCCCGCCGGCGACGACAAGGTCCTGGTCGCCGGACGCGATCGCCTGCACGCCGAAGTTCAGCGCCTGCTGGGACGAACCGCATTGGCGGTCGATCGTCGTGCCCGGCACGGACTCCGGGAGTCCCGCGGAGAGAGCGACGATCCGCGCGAGGTTGGTCGACTGGGCGCCGAGCTGCGTCACGCAGCCGAGGATCACGTCGTCGACCTCCGCGGCGGCGTCGCCCGCCGCCCCCGTCCGTTCAAGCAGTTCCGCGACGACGGCGCCACCGAGATCCGCAGGGTGCACCCCGGCGAGCACTCCCCGGCGGCGGCCGATGGCGGATCGCACCGCTCCGGCCACGTATACCGGTCTGGCCAGCATCTGATTTCCTCCTACTTCCCCGTCCAGACCGGGGCACGCTTCTCGGTAAAGGCCAGGGCGCCTTCGGCCGCGTCCGCCGACGAGCGCACCGGCTCGGCCAGCACGCGCTGCCGGCCGAATGCCTCGTCCCGCGGCCAGCCCGGCCCGTCCTGGATGATCTTCTTGGTCGCCGTGACGGCGAGGGGGCCGCACGCACCGACCTCGCGTGCCAGTTCGAGTGCGGCCGGCAACGCTTCGCCGGGTGGAGTCAGCCGGTTGACCAGCCCCTGCCGTCCGGCATCGGCGGCGGCCAGCCGGTTGCCGGTGAGCGCGAGTTCCATCGCCAGGTGGTACGGCATTCGCCCGGGCAGGCGGAGCAGACCACCGCCCGCCGCGACGAGGCCGCGCCGGACTTCGGGCAGCGCGAAGAACGCCGTCTCCGCGGCGACGACCAGATCGCAGGCCAGCACCAGTTCGAACCCGCCCGCCACGGCGGCCCCTTCGACGGCCGCGATCACCGGTTTCGCGGGTGGCTGCTCGACGAGCCCGGCGAACCCGCGGACCGTCGACGGGCGTTCCCCGCGCAGGAACGCCTTCAAGTCCATGCCCGCGCAGAAGGCCGGGCCGTTCGCGGCGAGGATCGCGACCCGTAGTACGGGGTCGGCGTCGAACTCCGTGACGGCCTCGTCGATCGCGGTGGCGGTGGCCAGGTCGATGGCGTTGCGTTCCGCCGGCCGGTTCAGGGTGAGGATCCGGACGGGTCCTTCGTCGGCGACGAGCAGGGGCACGTCGCTCTTCGTCCGGCCGGTCATCGCGGGGGCATCCGGATCGCGCCGTCGAGCCGGATGGTTTCGCCGTTGAGCATCGGATTCTCCACGATCTGTGCCGCGAGCAAACCGAATTCGCCCGGCCTGCCCAGCCGGCTCGGATGCGGGACGGCCTTGCCGAGGCTGTCGCGGACGTCGTCGGACAGACGTGCGAGCAGGGGTGTATCGAAGGTGCCCGGGGCGATGGTGCAGACCCGGATCAGCTTGCCCGCCAGGTCGCGCGCGGCCACGAGTGTCATGCCGACGATGCCCGCTTTCGAGGAGGCGTAAGGAATCTGCCCGATCTGGCCCTCGAACGCGGCCACCGACGCGGTCAGTACGCAGACTCCGCGTTCGCCGTCGACGGGCTCGGTGGCGGCCATCGAGGCGGCCGCCAGCCGCAGGACGTTGAAGCTGCCGATCAGATTGAGCCGGACGATGGCCTCGTACGCCTCGAGCGACCCGGGCTGCCCGTTTTTGTCGACGACGCGAACGGGCCCACCGCGCCCGGCGCAGTGGACGAGGACGCGCAGCGGCGCGTCGCGCCCTGCCTCCTGGACGGCCGCTTGGGTCTGTTCGGGGTCAGTGACGTCCGCGGCGACGAAGCGGGCGCCGAGGTCCGCGGCGGCCTTCTCCCCCGCCGAGGTCGGCAGATCCAGGATGGTTACCCGGGCCCCCTTTCCGGCCAGCCGCCGGGCGGTGGCCTGCCCGAGCCCGGACGCTCCCCCGGTGACCAGGGCGGACTGTCCTGCGATGTCCATGTGTCAGAGCCTTTCGATCACGGTCGCGTTGGCCATGCCGCCCGCCTCGCACATCGTCTGGAGCCCGTAGCGGCCCCCGGTGCGTTCGAGGTGGTGCAGCAGCGTGGCGAACAGCCGGGTGCCGGACGCGCCGAGCGGATGCCCGAGCGCGATCGCCCCGCCTGCCGGGTTGAGCCGTTCCTCGCCGATCCGGTACTCGGCCTGCCAGGCCAGCGGCACGGATGCGAAGGCCTCGTTGACTTCCACGGCGTCGAGGCCGTCGATCGCGAGACCGGCGCGTTCGAGGACCATCCGGGTGGCCGGGATCGGCGCGGTGAGCATGGCGACCGGGTCGTCGCCCACCACCGACATCGCGACGACCCGCGCCCGCGGCCGAAGTCCCAGCGCGGTGGCCCGCTGTTCGCTCATCACCAGCACGGCACTTGCTCCGTCGGTGATCTGCGACGAATTCCCGGCCGTCACCGACCAGTCGATCCCGGGGAACCGTTCGGCCGCCGCGTCGTCGGCGAAGGCCAAACGGAGGGCTGCGAGTGTGCCGGCGGTGGTGCCCCGGCGGATCGTCTCGTCCGCGAAGATCGGCTCCGGACGGCCGGGCACGCGAATCGGCACGATCTCCGCGTCGAAGCCGCCGGAGTCGGCGACCGCGGCGGCCCGCGCGTGCGAACGAGCGGAGTATTCGTCCATCTCCTCACGGCCGATCTTCCACCGTGCCGCAACGAGTTCGGCAGCGACGCCCTGCGAGACCAGGCCCGGAGCGTAGCGCTCGGTCACCGAAGGGCCGTAGACGTCCGCGCCCATGCGGGCGGAGCCCATCGGGACCCGGCTCATCGACTCGACGCCGCCCGCGACGACCACGTCGTGTACCCCGGCCAGGACGGACTGGGCGGCGAAATGCAGTGCCTGCTGCGAGGACCCGCACCGCCGGTCGATCGTCGTCGCGGGCACGTGCTCGGGATAGCCCGCCGCGAGCCACGCGTGCCGTCCCGGCGTCGCCGCCTGTTCCCCGCCTTGGCTGACGCAGCCGACGATCACGTCTTCGACGAGGCCCGGGTCGATTCCGGTGCGGCCGATGAGCCCGGTCAATGTCTGGGCCAGCAACTCCACGGGATGCAGGCCCGACAGCGCGCCGCCCGGTTTTCCTTTGCCCATGGGCGATCGGACGGCGCCGACGATCACCGCCGTGCTCACGAGCTCTCCTTCGTCACGATCAGCGCGTCCACGGCGACCACGCCCAAACCCTCGGGGCGGACCAGCAGTGGGTTGAGGTCCAGCTCGGCGATCCGGTCCGCGTGATCGGCGCCAAGGTGGGAGAGCGCGACGATCGCTTCGACGAGGGCGTCGACATCGGCGGGCGGAGCGCCGCGGAATCCCCGCAGCAACGCGTTTCCCCGGATCTCGCCGACCATTTCGCGTGCCTCACCCGCGGTGACCGGTGCCGGCTTGAGCACCGAGTCGGCCAGCAGCTCCGCGGTGATGCCACCGGTGCCCAGCAACACGAAGGGCCCGAACTGCGGATCGGCGACGAGCCCGGCGATGATCTCGACTCCGTCCACGATCTGGTGCTGCACCAGCAATCCGTCGGCCGGATCGCCGCCGAGGTGGCGACGGGCGGCGGCCAGGATCTCGTTGCCCGCACGGCGCACTTCGCCGGCGCCGGTCAAGCCGAGGCGCACGCCACCGGCCTCGGTCTTGTGCGCGATGCGGCGGCTGACCACCTTCACCGCGACCGGGTAGCCGATGCGTTCGGCCGCGGCGACGGCCGACTCCACATCGGGCACCGTTTCCGCCGCGGGGCCGCGCAGGCCGTACTCCGCGAGCAAGGTCCGCGCCGCGTCTTCGTCCACCGTGCCGGAGCCCACTGGGAGAACTCCGCGCGGCCCGGCCGACGCGACGGCGCGGCCCGCCCGCGCCCGCAAAGCGGCTCCGTGCCGGACAAGCGCGCCGTAGGCGGTGAGTAGTTCGGACAACGAGGTGAAGGCCGGGACTCCCGCGCCGGCGTAGGTCGCGGTCTCATCCTCGTTGAACTGACCGTCCATCGCGTACACGACCAACGGGGTCGCTCCCTCCGCGCGCGCCGCGACCAACGCTCGTGCCGCGTGACGCCCGGCGTCGCCGGTCAGTTCCTTGCGGGCGTAGATCACCAGGCCGATTCCGGGATCGGCGTCGTAGGCGCGGTACACCCCGGCCGCGAGGTCGTGCCGGACGGCGACTTCGCCGGTCAGGTCGCACGGGTTCAGCGGCGACCCGAACGGCAGCAGCTCGGCCAGCCGCTCCTGGGCCGGCTCCCCGAGCACCGGGACCCTGATGCCGAATTCCGGGGCACGGTCGGCGATCGCACCCGCCTGACCACCCGACACCGACATCACCCCCAGCCCGGCGGAGTCCGGCACGCCGACACCCAGGTGCAGTTTCACGACCGCGACGATCTCGGACAGCTCGCCGACCCGGATCACGCCGAGCGAACGGAAAAGCGCGTCGTAGATCCGGTCCGGGCCCGCGAGCGCGCCGGTGTGCGCGGCGGCCCGCGCGGCCGCCTGTTCGGTGCGGCCGACCTTGATCAGGACGATCGGCTTGCCCAGCCGCGCCGCCAGTTCCGCCACCGCCACGAAGTCCCGCGGGCGCCGGATCGCCTCGACGAACGACACGACCACGCCGACTTCGGGGTCCTGCACCGCGACCGACAGGTAGTCCGCCAGCCCGAGGTCGATCTCGTTTCCCGCGCTGGCGTAGAGCCGGCAGCCGATACCCTCCGCGTCCAGCCGCACCAGGAGCGAGGCCGCGGTCGCGCCGCTCTGGGTCACCACCGCGACCCGCCCCGGGCGCACCCCCTGTCCGAACAGCGGCTGGATCGACGCGAGCGCGCCGAGCGCCAGGTTCGCGACACCGTCGGTGTTCGGCCCGACGATCCGCATCCCGGTTTCGCGGGCGGCCGCCAGCAGCTCGCGTTCGGCCGCCCGTCCTTCCTCGCCCAGCTCACCGAAACCCTGTGAGGGCAACACAACCGTACGAACACCGGCGGCCGCGCACTCCTTCACCGCGACGACCGTGTCGGCGGCGGCGAGGGGCACGACGGCCAGATCCACGGGACCGTCGACCTCGGAGATCGACGGTACGCACGGCACGTCCCCGATCCGGTCGCGGCGCGGGTTCACGGCGTGGACCGGGCCGCGGAAACCGTAGCGGCGCAACAGCTCCAGCGGCCACCAGCTCAGCGCGCCGGGCCTGCTGCTCGCCCCGACGACCGCGACGGAGCGGGGTGACCACAGACGGCGGACATCCTCCTCGGCGCCGGTGACCCGGATGAGCTCCGTCATGCCGGCACTCCCGCGGGGCCGGTGGGATAGCGCCGCACGCCATGCTCGTCCGGGAGATCCATCCGCAACAGCCAGGCGTACATGGTCTTGCCCAGGTGGTCCGAGCGCAGTGACTGGGTGCCGCCGCCGTCGAGGGCGCGGGTCAGCACGAAGTTCAGCGCGAGGATGCCCGGTAGCTCATAGCGGGAGACAGTGCCGTGCACCAGGTTCCCGAAATGCGCCGCCACCGCTTCCTCGGTCAGTTCACGGCGCAGCAGCGCGTAACCCTCGGCGTCGTAGGCGACGATCCCGACGTTGCAGGTGTCGCCCTTGTCGCCGGAGCGGCCGTGCGCGATGTCCGCCACCCGCATCTCAGACCTCCACCATCTCGACGGACTGCACGATGTGCTCGCGGGGGATCAGGCACGGCCAGATCGCGAAGAGTTCCTTCAGCGGAGGCCGGGTGCCGATCCCGCCGACGCCGGCGGGACCGTTGTTGTAGAGCGGCACGGACTCGGTGAAAACCTTGCGTGCCTCGGCCTGGTCGGGGCAGCGGGCCGCGTAGCGGACGACGACCTCCGGCAGGTCCGGATCGTCCGGCACGGACACCCGGTCGTTCCACATCGACGTCTGGCCGAGGTATTCGACGTGCGTGCCGGAGGCGGTGAACCCGGCCCGCGCGAGCCGCCTTTCGAGGAACTCGATCCCGCGCCGGGCTTTCGCCCGCGCGTGCGGCCAGGTGTAGGTGAACTGCACCTCGCCGACGAAACCGTTGCGGTAGCCCATGTTCACCTTGAGCGTGGCCGGCGCCCGCCGTCCGGTGGCACCGGTGATACGGACCTCATCAGGGCCGATCTCGGTGAGTTCGATGCCGGAGAAGTCCGCCGTCACGTCGGCGGTCAGGTAGTTCGCCGGGTCGAGGATCTCGTAGATCATCTGCTCGCTCAGCGACGCGATGTCGACGCGGCCGCCCGAGCCCGGGGTCTTCGTGATCACCGCGGTGCCGTCCTCGGCGACCTCCGCGATCGGATACCCGAGTTCCTCCAGGCCCCCGGTTTCCCACCAGCCACCGGCGAAAAGGCCGCCCGTGGCCTGGCCACCGCATTCGATCGCGTGCGCGACCGCGGTGGCCATCCCGAGCCGCTCCCAGTCGTCCGCGGCCCAGCCGAACTCGTGGCGCAGCGGGCCGAGGTACAGCGCGATGTCGGTGACCCGGCCGCACACCACGATGTCCGCGCCCGCGCCGAGCGCTTCGACGATCCCTTCGCAGCCCGTGTACACGGCCGCGTGCGTGAGCCGGTCACGCACCGCCGACAGCGGCTCTCCGGTGTCCATGTTGGCGAAGTCGACGCCTTGCTCCAGGAGCCCGTCGATCCGCGGGCTCAGGTCGTCGCCGAGTACGACGGCGATCTTGATCCCGGAGATCCCGAGCTCCTTGGCCAGGCCGGCGATCTTCGCGGCCGCGCCGCGCGGGTTCGCGCCGCCGGAGTTGGTGATGATCTTGATGCCCTTTTCCACGCACCCCGGCAGCGCGCCGCGCAGCAGATCGAGGATATCGGGAGTGTAGCCGCGCTCCGGGTCGCGGTCCTTTTGCTTGGACAGGATGGACATGGTCAGCTCGGCGAGGTGGTCGCAGCACAGGTAGTCGATCTCCCCGCGCTCCACCATCCGGATGGCCGGCTGGACGCTGTCGCCCCAGAAGGCCATGCCGGCGCCGAGCCGGACTGTCTTGCTCATGCGAAGCCCTTCTCGTCGATCCCGAGCAGGCGCGCGAGGTTGTCCCCCAGCACACCCGCCTCTTCCTCGGAGGTGAGGCCGAGGTTCCTGATGGCGGCGATCTCCGTGGCAGGGTCGGTCATCGGCCAGTCCGAGCCGTAGACGACCCGGTCGGCGCCGTGCCGCCGGATGATCGTCCGCAGCCGCTCGCCGGGGAGCGTGCCCACGCTCGGCGGCCAGGACGTTTCCAGGTGCACGTCCGCCCCGACCGACCATTCCTCGGCCGCGTCGAGGTCGTGGTAGCCACCGAAATGCGCGGCGATGAACCGCAGGCCGGGAATGCGCTCGACCAGCGACGGCAGGTGTTTCGAAGCTCCGCGCTCATTCTGCGTGTGATCACCTCCGCACCCGACGTGGGCGATCACCGGGAAGCCGTGCTCCGCGAGCGCGGTCAGGATCTCGCGCACCTTCGCGTCGGCGAACGACAGGTCCTGGAACAGCGGGTGCAGCTTCACACCGACGATTCCGTTGTCCCGCAACGAAGAGAGGTTCTCTTCGGTACTCAGCCCCGGATGGACGGTGCCGAACGGGATGAAGCGTGAGCGGTCCACCTTGCCCGCGAACTCGTTGGTGCGCCGCACGGTCCGGGCCACGTTCGCGACCGCGAGCGTCATCGCGAGGCCGATCCCGGCCGCGTCCATGGTCCGGCGCAAGCCGTCGAGGGTGCCGTCGTGCACCGGATCGAGCCCCACGGGCCGCCCGGCCAGGACCTTGCGCGCGATCTCGTCCGGCCAGACGTGGCAATGGGCGTCGATGATCACGAGCGGGCCCCCTTGATCAATTGCTTGGACAGCGCGTCGAGCAGGACCTCGGTAGCGCCCTCGTACACGCGCATCGGCCGCGCCGCGCGGTACATCCGCTCGACGCGGGTGCCGCGGACGAGACCGAAGCGCCCCATCACCTGCACCGCGCGATCGGTCACCCGCCCGGCGACCTCGGTCGCGCCGATCTTCGCCATCGACGACAGGTGCAGGCTGCCCGCGGGATCGGCCGCCGCCGCGCGGGCGACGCGGTAGGTGAACGTCCGTGCCATCTCGATCTCGGTCCAGGACATCGCGAGCAGCTGCGGCACCGGGCCGAGCCGCGCCAGCGGGACACCGAACTGCGCACGCCCAGTGGTATGAACCAAGGCGTCGTCGAGCGCGGCCTGTGCCGTGCCGACCGCGGCACCCGCGACCGAGACCCGGAAGGTCGCGAGCGTGGCGAGCACGAGCGCGAAACCTTTACCCGGCAACCCGAGCCGGTTCCCGGCGGGCACCCGGACGTCCTCGAACACGAGGTCGCCGAGCACGTGCGGGGCGATGATCTGGTGCGGCCGGGACCAGCTCACGCCGGCGGCGTCCGCGGGCACCAGCACGAGCGAGTACCCCGTGCGCCCATCGACTTCTTCCTTGCCCAGCACGCAGTAGTAGCTCGCGTCGCCGCCGTTCGTGATGAAACTCTTGCGCCCGGAAACGATCAGTTCCCCGCCCTCTGCGGTGATGGTGGTGCTCAGCGCTTTGAGGTCGGAACCGACGTCCGGCTCGGTCAGCGCGAGCGCGGCGATGGCGTCCATCCGCGCGACGCGAGGCAACCAGTGCCTGCGCAGCTCATCCGATCCGCCCTCGGAAATCGCGTAGCTGCCGATCCCCTGCATCGCGAACAACGAGTCCAGGTGCCCGGACTCGGCGGCGAGCTGCTCGCGGACGAGCGTGACGGCCAGCGAGTCCGGCCGGTGGAACTCGCCACCGTATTCGCGCGGCACCTGTACGGCGGCCAGGCCGCTTTCGCCCAGCAGCGCACGGACTTCCCGGTCGACCGAGTCGCTTTCGTCCGCACGGCAGGCCAACGGCGCGCAGGTCGCCGCGAGTTCGCGGGCACGCTCCCGCAGCGCGACATATTCCGGCGCCAGCTCGTGAAAAGTGGTGTCGGCCGGTGTGCTCATGCCGGCACCGCCGTCGGCGCCGTGACGAACGAAGGGCGGCGATGGCGGTCCATCCGTTTGAACCCGAGCGCGTCGTCGGCGATCAGGACGGCCTGGATGTTGGCCGAACCCTCGCCGGTCTGCCACAGCTTGGCGTAGTTCAGGTAGACCGAGATCGGCAGCTCGTCGCTGAACGCGTAGCCCCCGTGGATCTCGGCACAGGCTTGCGCGGCGCGGTTGCACACCTCCGCGGCGTAGTACTTCGCGATCGACGACTCGCGGGTGGGCACCGTGCCTTCGTCGTACTTCACCGCCGCGTCCCAGACGAGCTTGCGCGCGGCCGCCACTTCGCACGTCATGTCGGCGATCTGCTTCTTGACCATCTGGAAGTGGCCGATCGGCCGGCCGAACGCCTCCCGCTGGGTGGCGTAGTCGACGGCCGTGTCCAAACAGGACTGTGCGAGCCCCAGCGAGCGCGCCGCGACGGTGAGCCTGCCGAAGTCCATGGCGCTCATGGCGACCTTGAACCCGTCGCCCTCGGCGCCGAGCACCGCGGACGCGGGCACCCGCGCGCCGTCGAAGGTGATCATGTTCGTGGGCATGAGCTTGCCGAGCACCCGGCAGGGCACCCGGTCCACGACGACACCCGGGGTGTCCATCGGCAGCAGGAACGCGGTGACGCCCTTGTGCCCGGCAGCGGGGTCGGTCTTGGCGTAGACGACGGCGACGTCGGCGACGTTCGCGTTGGTGATCCACATCTTGGCACCGGTGACCACGTACTCGTCACCGTCGCGCACGGCGCGGGTCCGCATGGCGCCCAGCAGGTCGGATCCGCCGTCGGGTTCCGTCATCGCGTTGCAGCCCAGGACTTTCCCCGCCGTCAGCCCCGGGACGTAAGCGTCGATCTGTCCGACCGTGCCCCAGTTCGCGATCGTCAGGGGCACGGTCGCCGCCTGCAGGTTCATCGGCGCGCTGATCGGCGGGTAGGCATAGGCCAGCTGTTCGGAGACCACCGCGAGCGCCCGGTAACCGGCGTCGGGGTTGTCCGCGCTGCGGAAGCAGCAGGAGAACAGGCCGAGCTCGCCCATCCGCCGGTACAGTTCGCGCGGGAACTCGCCCGCGTCCTCCAGCTCGCGGAACCGCGGCCGCACCTCCTGCAAACCGAACTCGCGCACCATGCCCGCGAGCGCGTCGAGCGCCTCGTCGCCGTAGCTCGGGATGGGTCGGGCCATCTGGGTTCCTCCACGATGAGAACAGTCCGGCCGGACGCCAGACCTTCCTTAAACATGCGTATGTTTAGCTATTATTAGTAGTCGTCAGGTCAAGGGGGTGTCAACACCCAGGCCGGCTAGGCGGAAACGACTTCGGCGTCCTTGTCCTTCGCGCGGCGACGCCGGGGTCGAAGCGGGTCGTACTCGCGCAGCAGGAGCCCGGCGATCGCGGCGAGGAACGCCGAGCCGCTCATATACACCGCGACGCCGACCCAGCTGCCGGTCGCGTCCTGCAACGCGGTGGCGATCAGCGGAGCGATCGACGCGCCGATGACGGTGCCGAGCGTGAACCCGAGCGCCATGCCGCTGTAGCGGACGCGCGCGGGGAACGCGAGCGCGAAAAACGTCGGCGTCACCGCGATGTTCGCGCAGTAGGCCACGAACAGGATCACGAAACCCAGCAGCATCAAGCCGTAGTCGCCGGTGTTGAGCAGCGTGAACCACAGGAACGAAGTCGCCATCAGCGCCACCGAGGACCCCACGAAGATCAGCCTCCGGGAGGCCATGCCCCAGCGATCCGACAGCCAGCCGATCAACGGCACCAGCGTGATCATCAGGCCCGTCATCCACAGGACCAGCGACAGCATCGTGCCGTTGGACTTGTGCAGCGCCTTCGCGCCGTAGGACAGGGAATAGACGATCGCGATGTAGTAGCTGACCCCGGACGCCATGAGCCCGAACGCCAGCAGCGCGACCTGCTTCCCGTTGTCACGCAGCACTTCGACCAGCGGCAGCCGGCGCACCTCGCCGACCTGCTTGACCTCCTGGAACTCGGGACTCTCCGCCAGCCTGAGCCGGATGAAGAGCCCTACCACGACCAGCACGGCGCTCAGCACGAACGGCACCCGCCAGCCCCAGCTCTGAAATGCCGCGGGCGAGAGCCGCGCTACCAGCAGGTAGACCAGGTTGGCCAGCAGCAGCCCCCACCCGGCACCGGAGTTGACGAACGCCCCGAACATCCCGCGCCGGCTGTCGCGCGCGCTCTCGACGCTCATCAGCATCGCGCCGGATTGCTCGCCACCGAGGGAGAAACCCTGTACCAGCCGCAGAAAAACGAGCAGGATCGGAGCCAAGACGCCGATCTGCCCGTATGTGGGCAGCAGCCCGATCGCGACGGTCGCGATCCCCATCAGCATCAGCGTGACGAACAGCGTCCCCTTGCGTCCCACCCGGTCCCCGAAGTGGCCGAAGACCGCGGCACCGATGGGCCGCGCCACGAACGCGATCGCGAACGTGGACAGCGACAGCAGCGTCCCCACGACGTCGCTCACCGCCGGGAAGAACAGGTGCGAGAACACGAGTGAGGCCGCGACACCGTAGATCGAGAAGTCGTAGAACTCGACCGCGGTGCCGATCATGCTCGCCGTGACGGTGCGGACCTCTTGGCCGCGCGAGGGGGCGTTCATCCGCAGACTCCCTTCGCGGCCACGCGCACCCGGGCAGCGCGCCGGGAGGAACGCGGGCGGGACATGTGGGATCGACTGAGCTTCATTGGTCATCCATCCTTACCATGCGTATATTTCGGTTGTTATTGTGAGGCGCTGCCCCCCGGCTTTGTCAACGGTTGCGCCGGGATCGATGCCCGGCCGATTCACTCCACGACGAGATCCCGCTCCAAGCGGGCGAAGCGCGCGCCGGCCTCGGTCTCCGACCCGGGGTTGGTCAGCACGAGGAACCGCCCGGCGTCGACCCCGGCGAGAGCGCGGGCCGCCGCCGTGTCCGCGTCGATCGTCGTGATCGTGTTCTCGAACGAGGGCGACGGAGAACGCGGCTCCCCGGCCGCGTCCGGCCGGTTCCGCGCGGCATCCCGGATCCGGGTGGCCACCGGCCCCGGGCACAGCACGCTCACGCCGACCGGATGGCCCGCGGCGCCGAGATCCTCCCGCAGCGTCTCGCAGAGGCCCAGCACAGCGTGCTTGCTCGCCGCGTATGGCCCGTTTCCCCCACCGTGCACCGGATTCAGAGCCGCTGTCGAAGCCGTCACGAGTACGTGACCACTGCCCTGCTTCATGAGCCCCGGGATGAACGCCGTGAGCCCGTTGACCACCCCGCCGAGGTTGACCGACAGCACCCACCGCCAGTCCTCGGGACGCTGCTCCCAGACCGGCAGACGGGGCCCGACGACCCCGGCGTTGAGGCACGCGAGGCCGACCCGCCCGAACTCCGCACGCACCGCCGTGGCGAAGGCCGCGACGGCATCACCGTCCGCCACGTCGATCGCGCATTCCAGCACACGCGACCCGTTGCCGCGTAAGGATTCGGCAACTTCCGCGAGCGGTCCCGCTTCCACGTCCGCGAGCGCCAGCGCCATCCCTCGCGCGGCACAGGCACGAGCGAGCGCCGCGCCGATCCCGCTGGCGGCTCCGGTGACAACGGCGACCGGCCCCGCGCTCACCGCGGCACCCGCCCGCGGTCCGGGCCCGGATCGACCGGCTGGCTGGTGATCTTCCGGAGCATCGCGCTGCCGCCGTAGGGCGGTTCGCCACCGCGGAGCCGCATCCGCGGGAACCGGCGGACGAGGGTGTCGAACACGACCTCGCCTTCCAGCCTGGCCAGCGCGGCGCCCAGGCAGTAGTGCGATCCGAACGCGAGGGCGAGGTGCTCGTTCCTAGTGGGGCGCAGCAGATCCAGCCGGGCAGGATCGGGGAACACCGAGGGGTCACGGTTGGCCGCCCCGATCACCGCCAGTACCGTGTCCCCGGCCCGCACCGGCAGGCCGTCGAGCTCGAAGTCCGCCTGGGCGACCCGCGGCAGGAACTGCAGCGGCGAGTCGTAGCGGAGCAGTTCGTCGACCGCGCCCCGGACCTGACCGGGATCCGCGACCAGCAGGTCCCACTGATCGCGGTGGTCCTGCAGCGCGCGGAACCCGTTGCCGAGCAGGTTCGTGGTCGTTTCACTGCCGCCGAAGAGGATCAGCAGGTACATCGCCTGCAGCTCCGTCTCGGTCATCGCCTCCTCGTCCCGGCGGCCCAGCAGTGTCCGGGCCAGATCCGGCCCGTCCCCAGTGCGGCGCAGCCGCGCCACCATGTCGGCGAGGTACCCGCGGAAGGCGGTGATCGCCGCCTCCGCGGCGTCCAGGCTCTGTTCGGAAATCGTGAAGTGGGCGGCGATCGCTTCGGCCCACTCCCAGATCATGTCCCGGTCGGCCTGGGGAACGCCGAGCAGGTCGACGATCACCCGGACCGGCAGCCGGTCGGCAAGGTGCCGCTTGAAATCCGGCGCCGGATCCGCCGCGAGCTCCTCGCACAGTTCGTCCACATGCGACTGAACGGCGTCGCGGAGCAGGCCGATCCGGCGGCCAGTGAACGCGCGGGAAGCGATCCGCCGCAGGCGCAGGTGCGAAGCGCCATCGTGACGGCTCATGAAGTTGCTCTCGAACTCCATGATCTCGTGGAAGATCCGGTGCTGGCGCGCTGGCAGCCGCGACACCGTCCCGTCCGCCAGCGAACCGCGGGCGTGCCCGTCGTTGCCGACCGGCAGCTCCCCCGACATCAGCGCCTTGACGTCGGCGTACCGGGTGACGACGACAGCCGGTCCCGCTGCCCAGCGCAGCGCGCCGTGACCCCGCCAGCGGTCGAACATCGGGTAGGGCCAGCGGATCGCGTCGGTGTCCGCGCGGAAGAACGCGGTGATCTCGTCGTCTCGGACCCCGGGGGCCGTCGTGGTGGTAGTCATCGTGCTCCTCGTCGAGCCGGTTCCAGGGATCAGTCCTTGAGCAGGGGAACCACCTCGGAACCGAAACGGTCCAGCTGCCGCATCGCCTCGGCGTGCGGGAGACCGGGCCAGTGCGGTTTGTAGACGAAGTGGGTCATCCCGATTTCGGCACCGAGCTTGTGCAGTTCGGCGGCGCACTCCTCGGGACTGCCGAGGATGAAGCGCTGGTCGATGTCCTCGCGCAGCTCTTCGCCGGACTTCCCCACCGGCGTGTTCTGCCCGTTGAGGCCCCATTTGCGGTAGGTCTCGTAGCGCGCCCGGTACCGCACGAGCGCCGCTTCGATCGCGTCCTCGCGCGAGTCCGCGATCAGCAGCTCCCGCCGCACGGGGAACTCCTTCGCCGGACGGCTGCCCGCCTCGGCACGGGTGTCGGTGAAAAGCCGGTGCAGGGCGTAAAGCTCGTCGTGGGTCGGGAACGGCGGGCTGTACCAGGCGTCGCCCAGCCGGGCCGCGCGCTTCACCGCGCCGGCGGCCTGGCCGCCGATCCAGACCGGGGGCCCGCCCGCCTGAAGCGGGCGCACCGCGGGCCGCGCGTCGGTCACCCCGGTGAAACGGCCGTGGAAGGTCACTTTCTCACCACTCCACAGCTGCCGGATCAGCTCGAGCGACTCCTCGAACCGGGGCACCCGCTCGCCCTTGGCCACGCCGAACGCGTCGAACTCGTGCGGGCTGTAGCCGAGGCCGACGCCGAACCGCGCACGGCCTCCGGTGAGGACGTCCAAAGTGGACAACTGCTCGGCGGTGTCGACCGGGTTGACCATCGACAGCAGGATGATGCCGGTGGCGACGTCCATCGAGGGCGCGTGCCGCGACATGTACGTCAGCCACGGGACGGGCTGGAAGTAGCGGAGCTCCGCGCCGAGGAAATGCTGGCCGGCGACCATGAGCGAGAAGCCGGCCTGTTCGGCGGTGGCGACCAGTTCGGCGTGTTCGTCGCGCTGGCGTCGCGCGGGCGTCGAACCATCGTAGATCGACGTCAGCAGGATCCCGAACTTCATGCCAAGACCTCCGCGGGGTCGAGTTCACCCGCGGCGAGCGGGTGGTGCAGATGGGCACCGAAGTAGTCGGTGCAGAACGGGTCGGAGCTCGACGACCACCGGAGCACGGACACCTTGGCGCCGAGGACTCGTTCGTCCCAGTGCACGCCCTTGACCTTGTCCTCCGAGACGCCGTACGCCCCGGCCACTCCCGCCGGTGTCAGGAGGCGGCTGGCCCGGGCGAGTTCGTAGTCCTCGCGGGTGTCGAAGAACAGGTCGATCGTCACGCAGAACGGTCCCGCGTTCTTGCTGCGGATCACCGCCGCGATCTCAGACAGCCGCATCGGCCTTCTCCTTCCGGGCACCCGTCCCGGTCGCGCGCCCGGGGAACCGCTCGACTGCGAACGGGAAGGGCGCCACCGGATCGGTGAGCGGGAGCAGGTGGTAGATACCGAAGCGGTAGACCTCCGACACCGGGATCACCACCGGCATGAACGGGGCGGCCGCGTTGCCCGCCGTCGTCTTGCGGCCCGGGTAGGGCCCGATGAACAAGCGGATGAACGCGAAGTAGGCGACCTGCTCGGCGAGCGCGCGGTCGTCGGCGACGACGTCGACGATCACCGAGGCCTCGTGCCCGGTCACCCGGTCATGGGGTTCCAGCGCTCCCAGTACCCCGTCGAGGCCGAAGATCCGGATCCCGAGTTCCACCTTGCCCTCGGCGAACGCGGTCGCGAAGCGGGCGGCGCCGCGGACCTGTCCCTCCGCGGAGTCGGCCCACTCGCGTATCCGGGCGAGCAATGCGGGTTCCCGGACGCCGAGCACCGACACCGCGCGGAACCCTGTCCGCGTGGCCCCTTCCATCAGGACCGTATAGGGTTTTTCGATCCAGGCCGCGCCTTCGCACCACACGCCGAGTTCGGTGGGGCGGTAGGTCGCTTCCCGCAAATCCAGTACCCCGCCCGGGTTTTCCTCGAGCGAGGGGTGCGACCGCTCGTAGAAGGTATGCGAGACCAGGGATCGCACGCTGACGACATGGTCCGGGCTGGGTGAACGCACCTCGAACCCGTCCGGGCCGAGTTCGGCCCACAGGCACTGCCCGGAATCCCCCGGCTCCGCGGCGAGACCACCGCATTCGAGCAGTTTCCCGGCGTGCGCGGCGATCGCCTTGGGCAGGCCGCGCAGCATCGGCAGCGCCATGAACAACCCGATGTCCAGCGCGCGGCCCGTGAGCACGCCGTCGACCCCGTCCGCCAGCGCCGCCATGACGGGCTCCGGCCCGATGAGCGCGACCACCCGCTCGGCCGCGTCCACATCGGCCGTGCCGAGTTCGGCCGGCAGCTGAGGGTCCTCCCCCGCAGCCACGACCGCAGGCCCGTCCTCGACCGCGCGCTTGAGCAGGTCTTTGTCCACTTCGGACCGGACGACGCCGACACGGAGGTCCCAGCCACGGCGTTCGCACAGCGCATCGAACTGCGCGAGGTCGCGTTCGAGATGCACGTCCGAACCGGCGATGCCGAAGGAAAAGACGAACGGGACGCCGTGACGCACGGCGGCCGCCACGTACGGTTCGACGTTCGCCGCCACATCCGCGGCGGGCATTTCACCGGAGCCGAGCCAATACGGGCCCCAGTCGCTGCCCGTTCCCTGCGCGACGATCACGTCGACGCCCCATTCGAAGGCACGGTCGATGCTCGCCGCGATCTCGGGCCCCGGGGCGATGTGGTTGACGAACCCTAGGATCCGGACCTTACCCGGGGTCGTTCGGGCGCTGGTCATCGCGCCACTCCTTCCTGCCCCGCGGCGAGTTCTCGCCGCAGGGACCGCTTGAGGACCTTGCCGGTCGCGTTGCGCGGCAGGTCCTGGGTGAGCACCACCCGGCGCGGGCGCTTGTAGCCCGCGATCCGGCCGGCGGTGAAATCGGCGACTTCCGTTTCGGTCAGGCCGCTCCCTGGCCGGGGCACGACCACGGCGGTGACGAGCTCGCCCCATCGCTCGTCCGGGATGCCGACTACGGCGGCGTCGGCGATGCCGGGGTGTTCACGGAGCACCCGCTCCAGCTCGGCGGGATACACGTTCTCCCCGCCGGTCACGATCATGTCCTTGATTCGGTCGGTGAGGAACAGATGCCCCTGTGGCCCGAGGCGCCCGCCGTCGCCGGTCCGCAGCCAGCCGTCCGGGGTGAGCAGGGCCGCGGTTTCGTCCGGCCTGCCCGCGTAGCCCGGGGTGTTCTGTGGCGAACGAGTCCACACCTCGCCCGTCTCGCCAGGGGCGACCGGCGCCCCGGACTCCGGGTCGCGGATCTCCACCTCGACCCAGGGATAGGGCTTTCCGACCGAAAGGGACTCCGGCGCGGACACCGAATCGGCGTCGACGTCGAGCTGGGTGATGCCGCCGGTGGTTTCAGTGAGACCGTAAAGCTGGTGCAGGCGGCAGCCGAGACGCCCGGCCGCGCGACGCTGTTCGGCCGGTGTGATCGGCGCCGCGCCGTACACGATGTCGCGCAGCTCCGGCAAAGTCTCGCCCGCCTCCAGCGACTCACACAGCCGCTGCAGCAGGGTCGGCACCAGGAAAGCGTGCGAGATGCCCTCGTCGCGGAAGGCGCGGACGAGCACGTCCGCCCTCACCGACTCCGCGACCACGGTCGTCGCACCGGCGTGCAGGCCGACCAGCGCCCAGCTCAGCGCACCTATGTGGAACAGCGGAGTTGCCAGCAGGCTCACGGAGGAAGCGGTGAAGTCCCAGACTCGCGCGACGTGAGCGACCTTGGCACCGATGTTGGCCGCGGTGAGCTGAACCCCTTTGGGAACCCCGCCGGTGCCCGACGTGTAGACCTGCGCGACCACACCGCCGGGCGCCGGGCGCGGCGTAGCGGCGGGCGTTTCGGCGTCCCGCCACGAGCGGTAGCCCGCGTCGAGGCACAGCCGCAGCCGCACGCCGCCGAGATCGCGCGGCACTCCCCCGATTCCTTCCTGAGCAATGAGCGCGGCAGGCCCGGCGTCGTGCACCACGGCCGCGAGTTCCGCGGGAGCCAGCCGCCAGTTGACGGGCACGACCACCGCCCCCGCGTAAGTACACCCCAGTAGCAGCTCGATCAGCTCGATCCCGTTGCGCTGCACCACAACCACACGGTCGCCAGGTTGGATGCCCGCCCTCGCCAGCCCGCCCGCGACCCGCCGGGCGGACAGCTCCAGCTGACCCGCCGTGAGTGCGAGACCGCCGTGCCGGAGAACAACGCGGTCGGCCTGACCGGGCCCGATTGCCAGCCACAGCCCGGAGTCGCCGGTGTGGAGGAGCCCGGCGACGGCTCCGGCCGCCTCGTTCTTCATCGAACCTCCCGGGCGTCACGAACCGCATTTAACTATGCGTATGTTTAGCGTGTTATCGATCCCGGTGTCAAGGGCCGCGTGGCGAGGTCCGCACGAGACGAAGCCCCGGCACGCGGTGCGCGCCGGGGCTTCGGCGGGAACCAGGGCGTCAGGCGAGTGCGCGCAGGCGCGGCATGACGTCTTCGGCGAACTGGCCGAGGAAGCGGTTCTGGTCGTGGCCCGGGCCGTGGAACACCAGGTGGTTGAAGCCCGCGTCGAGGTAGGGCTTGATGCCGGCGACGGCCTCGTCCGGGGTGGACGCCACGATCCAGCGGCGGGCGATCTGCTCGAGCGGCAGTTCGTCGGCGAGCTTTTCCATCTCCTCCGCCGAGTTGACGGTGTGCTTCTGTTCGGCGCTCAGCGACAGCGGCGCCCAGAAGCGGGTGTTTTCCAGCGCCTGCTGGGGATCCCGGTCGTAGGACAGCTTGATCTCGATCATCCGGTCGATGCCGGCGGCGTCGCGCGCGGCCTTCTCCGCGCCCTCGGCGACCGCCGGTATCAGCTTTTCGGTGTAGAGCTCCATGCCCTTGCCCGAGGTGCAGATGAACCCGTCGGCCGCGCGGCCCGCGTACCGCGCCACGACGGGGCCGCCCGCCGCGACATACACCGGCACCGGCTGCTCGGGCCGGTCGTAGATCTTCGCGTGCACCAGTTTGTAGTACTCGCCGTCGAACGAGACGTCGTCCTTGGTCCACAGCTCCCGCATCAGCGCGATGGCCTCACGCAGCCGCGCGAAGCGTTCCTTGAACTCGGGCCATTCGTCGCCCGACACGGCGAACTCGTTGAGCGCCTCGCCCGTGCCGACGCCGAGCAGCACCCGCCCGTTCGACAGCAGCGACATCGTCGCGAACGCCTGCGCGATCACCGCCGGGTTGTACCGGAAAGTGGGCGTGAGCACGCTGGTGCCGATCTGGACCCGCTTCGTGCGCTCCGCCACCGCCGACATCCAGGACAGCGCGAACGGCGCGTGCCCGCCTTCGTGGCGCCACGGCAGGAAGTGGTCGGACACCATCACCGTGTCGAGTCCGGCCTCCTCCGCCCGCACCGCGAACTCGACCAGGTCACGCGGCCCGAACTGCTCCGCGGACGCCTTGTAGCCAACCTTGAGCTCCACTGTCGCTCTTCCGCCTTTCGTCAGGAACACCTGTCACCATGGTGCGCTGTCCGGTCTAACGGGGCCACGTCGAGGCCTGCTCACGCAGGATCGAGGTCAGCTCGCCCCGCCGCCGGGAAATCACCGGATGAGACCCGATGATCCCGACGGCCGCCACCGCCTTGCCACTCTCCCGCACGGCGATGGACACCCCGTCACCGTCCACCGACGCGTGGGGTGCCGCGCAGACGCCGCTCTCGCGGATCTCCGGGAGCGCGGCCAGGAACGGTTCGATCAGCTCCTGGTCGGCATCGGGCAAGCCACGCAGATAGGCCCACAGATCGCGTTTCTCCATGTCCGCCAGCAGGATCCAGCCACCCGAGGTGCGGATGAGCGAGCGGCGGACGTGGTTTTCGGCGAGATAGGCGAACTTCGGGTCCGACGAACAGTAATCCACGTAGAACAGGGCCGGCCCCACCACGATGGACAGCACGGTCGTGAGCCCGGAGCGCTCGTGAATGCGCTCCAGATCAGCGTGCGTCACCGCCGGAACCGGCGCTCGCCCCGCCAGCCGGTTGAGCAGATAGGGCGCGCTGCCCAGGAAGTAGCGGCGCCCGCGTTCCTCCACGTAGCCGGTGGCGACCAGGCCGTTGACCAGCCCCTGCGTGGAACTCACCGGCGCGCCGAGGCATTCCGCCAGCTCACTGAGCGTCAGCCCGCTTCGCGAGCGCGCGACCAGTTCGAGGATCGCCGCGATGCGGTCCACTGTCCGATGCCTTGCCCGGCCGCGGGGTTCGTCGTCCACTTTGCCCATCTTACCGATATACGTAACTCTGTCCACTATTGCGTAACCGGGGGCGAGGCTGCGATAGTGCTCGGAGACTCCCCCGCGGAAAGGACGGCGTCATGACCCGGCTCGTACCGGCGGTCCCCGAGGACTCCCCCGCGCTTGACCGGCTCCGGGCCGAGGTGCGCGAGTTCCTTGCCGGGCAAGGACTCCCGGCGCGCGTGGACTCCTGGCTGACGGGCTGGGACGAAGAGTTCACCCGCGCGCTGGCGGCGAAGGGCTGGCTCGGCATGACCGTGCCTGCCGAGTACGGCGGGCACGGGCTCAGCCACCTCGAACGGTTCGTGGTGACCGAGGAACTGCTCGCCGCCGGAGCACCGGTGGCCGCGCACTGGATCGCCGACCGGCAGATCGTGCCATCACTGCTCAAATACGGGACCGAGGACCAGAAACGCCGCTACCTGCCGTCGATCGCCCGCGGCGAATGCTTCTTCGCGATCGGCATGAGCGAACCCGACTCCGGCTCCGACCTCGCCAGCGTCCGCACCAAAGCGGTCCGGGCCGACGGCGGCTGGCGGGTCACCGGCACCAAGGTGTGGACCTCCGGGGCCCATCTCGCCGACGCGTTCATCTGCCTGGCCCGCAACAGTCCGCTGGACCGCGAGCACCGGCACGACGGGCTCAGCCAGTTCCTGGTCGACCTGCGCTCGCCCGGGGTGGACATCCGCCCGATCATCTCGATGACCGGGGCGCACCATTTCAACGAGGTCATCCTCGACGACGTCTTCGTCCCCGACGAGCAGGTGTTCGGCACCGTCGGCGAAGGCTGGAAGCAGGTGACCTCGGAGCTGTCGTTCGAACGCAGCGGCCCGGAGCGCTTCCTGTCCACGTTTCCGCTGCTGGCCGAAACGGCGGAGCTGATGCGCGAGGGCACGCTCCCGCGCGACACAGGGTTGGGCCGGAACCTCGCCCGCGTGGCCGGTCTGCACGAGATGTCCCTCGCCGTCGCCGGAGCCCTGCAGCGGCGGGAACCGGCCGACACCGCCGCGGCCGTGGTCAAGGTACTGGGCACCACCACCGAAGGCGACATCGCCGAATTCGCCGGTGCGCTCACCGATTCGGCCGCGCCGGCGGAGTACCGGAAGCTGGTGGACGAAGCCGCGTTGCAGCGTCCCGGGTTCACGCTGCGCGGCGGCACCAACGAAGTACTGCGCGGGGTCATCGCGCGCGGATTGGGGATGCGCTGATGTCCACTGTGGACAGCACATTGACCGGGATGATGTCGGACGTGTTCGAGCACCATCGCGAGAAAACCGGGGCGCTGTGCGACGACACGTTGTGGGGCCAGCTCGGCGAACTCGGCCTCACCCGGCTCACCGGCGCCGAAGACCGCGGCGGTAGCGGCGCGAGCTGGCTCGAAGCCGCCGAGCTCCTGCGCGCGGCCGCATACCACGGTGTCCGCGCTCCCCTGGCCGAACACGACCTGCTCGCCTGCTGGCTGCTGGACGCCGCCGGGCTCGAAACCGGGGATGCCCGCCGCACCGTGTGCGTGCTCGAAAACGGGACTGCCACCGAGGTTCCGTGGGCTTCGTGGGCCGAGCGCGTGGTCGTCGTCTGGGCCGAGAACGGGACGTGGCGGATCGCCGACACCGACAACGTCACCATCACCCCGGGCACCGGCATCGCCGGCGAACCGCGCGACATTGTGTCCGCGACCGGTCTGCCGGGCACCGAGATCCCGGAAACCCTGGTGCGCCACCTTTTCCGGCGCGGCGCGCTCGCCCGGGGGTTGCAGGTCTGCGCCGCGCTCGACCGTATTCTGGAACTGTCCGTCACGCACGCGAGCGAGCGGACGCAGTTCGGCCGCCCGCTGGCGAAACTCCAGGCGGTGCAACACCTCGTGGCCGACATCGCCGCCGAAGCCGCCCTCGCCCGCGCGGCCACGGAAGCCGCGCTCCGCGAAGCAGTGAACAACGGATGGGGCGCCCTGTCCCTGGATTACCGGATCGCCGTCGCCCGCTCCTGCGCCGGACACGCCGCGGCGACGGTCGTGCGCAACGCCCACCAGGTGCACGGCGCGATCGGCACCACCCGCGAACACCGGCTGCACGAGTTCACCACCGCCGCACTCGCCTGGCGCTCGGAATTCGGCTCGGTACAGCACTGGGACTCCCTGCTCACCGACCTCGCCACGGCCGCCGGACGCGACCACCTGTGGCAGCTCGTCTCTACCGGAAGGGCCTCCGCATGAGCGCCCTCACCTACACCGTCGAGGACGGGATCGGCACGATCCTGCTCAACCGCCCGGACCGCAAGAACGCCTTCACCCTCGCCATGCTCGACGAGTGGGCCGCGGCCCTGCGCTCCGCCCGCACGGATCCGGAAGTGCGCGTCGTGCTCGTCACCGGTGCGGGCGGCGCCTTCTGCTCCGGCGTGGACCTGGACGACTTCGGCGAGATCACCTCGACGCTCGGGCGCCGGCAGGTACTCACCCAGCGCGTGCACCGCGTCGCGGCCGCCGCGCTGGAACTGGAGAAACCCCTGATCGCGGCCGTCGACGGGGTGGCCGTCGGCGCGGGCATGGACATGGCGCTCGCCTGCGACATCCGGCTGGCTTCGGATCGCGCCCGGTTCTCCGAGGCCTACGTCCGCGTCGGCCTGATCCCCGGCGACGGCGGCGCGCATCTGCTGCCGCGTATCGTCGGGCAGGCCCGCGCGCTGGAACTGTTGTGGACAGGCCGTTTCGTCGACGCCCGGGAAGCTCTCGGCCTCGGCCTCGTGCTGTCCGTGCACACCGCGGAGGAGCTGGCCGCCGAAGCCGCGCGCCTGTGCCGCCGCCTCGCCGACGGGCCGCCGCTCGCCATCCAGGCCATCAAACGCCTGGTACGCCAAGGCGAACACACGGACTTCCGCACGTCGCTCTCGATGGTCGCCGCGGAACAGGCGGTGATCCAGTCCACAAAGGACTCCGCCGAAGCACTCACAGCCTTCCGGGAGAAGCGCGCCCCGGTCTTCACCGGCGAATAGCCTGGTCTGCTTGCCCGGTAGTAGCGTTGGGTCCCGAGCGAGGGGAGCTGACGGAGTGGCGCGTCTTCAGGTCGGCTGCGCGATGTGGACCCACAAGGCGTGGTCCGGGCGGTTCGTGCCGCAGTCCTTGCCGGCGGACAAGCGCCTGCGGGCCTACGCGGGCTGGTGCAATGCGGTCGAGGGCAACACCACCTTCTACGCGACCCCCGCCCGGAAAACCGTCCTGGCCTGGGCCGACCAGACCGGCCCCGGCTTCCGGTTCGTGGTCAAGCTGCCCAAGGTCGTCACCCACGAGCGTCGCTTCGTCGCCGTCGAGCGTGAGATGCGGGCGTTCCTGGACGCGATCGAACCGCTCGGTGAGCGGGCGGTCCTGTGGACCCAGTTGCCCGGCTCCTTCGGCCCTTCGGACGTCGATGCCCTCGCCCGCTTCCTGCGCCGGCTCCCGGCCGACCGGCAGCGCGCCGTGGAGGTGCGCCATCCTGCGTTCTTCACCGATGCCGGGGCGACGTCGGTCCTGGAGGGGGCACTCGCCGGCGCGAACTCCGAGTGGGTTCCGTTCGACACCACCGTTTTCTTCCAGCGCCCGCCCGCGAGCGAGGCCGAACAGGAAGCCTGGGCCAAGAAACCGAGGCTGCCACGGCGAACGCGGGCGTTGACCGGCCACCCGATCGTCCGCTATCTGGGCCGCGATTCGAACGAGGAAACCGTCACCGGTTGGCAGCCGTGGGCCACGGTGGCCGCCGACTGGCTAGGCGAGGGCCGCTCGCCGACGGTCTTCGTCCACACCCCCGACAACGCCGACGCGCCCGCACTAGCCCGCCACTTCCACGACGACGTACGAGCACTGGTGCCCGGCCTCGACCCCCTCCCCGAGCCGGAGCCGGTCGAGCCCGCCACACTTTTCTGAGGCGCCTGGCAAGTCGTCGCGGCCGGCGCGGTGTCGAAGGATTCCGTGGTACTCGGGCACACCTGGCGCTACGTGAACGTCAAAGGCGGGCCGATCGGCGCTTCAAATACCACCGGCAGCTCCCGATCCTGCGGTACGGGCGGCTGACATTGACCGCCGCGCACGGGTACCACGCGATCTTCGACTTTCGACTCCGCGAGCCAGTTCGGCATGGGAGGGATCTCTCCGTGTGATGGTCGCCTCGCCACTTCCCTCGAACCCTCCCGCCCAGAACCATGTCCGGGTCGGCAGTCCTCCCCCGTCGGTGGTCAAACTCGAGCAGGCTCCCGCCGGCGTCTCGGAACCCTCCCGGCCCCTGGCCTCGCTCCCCCGGCGCCGCCTGTCGGCACAGGGCCGGGTCACGGTCGTGGGCGAGTCGCATGCTCCGAAGCACGCACGTACCAACCCGCGCTCCTTGCGCTGCGCGAGTTAGGTTACGTCGGAACCTGCCCGGCGCGGATCACTACGGGATCTACTCGCACCTAGCGGATCCCGCCGCCTTGGTGCTGGAGAACCGGCGAGCTGCCCGCGGCGATGAGTTCCCGCTACCGGCCCCTGGTCGTGGGCGCGGAGCAAAGCGGCAGCCGGCCGTTGTGCGAGGCGGAACTGACCCACGGCGAGCGCGGATACCGGATCGACCTCCGCCTCCCGGACATGCCCCCAACCGCCCCAACCTCAGCTCAGCTCGAACCCGTGGTAGCCGGCGACAGCCACGCCGTCCGCTATTTGTTTGTACGTGCCGACACCGCCGACGAACGGGAGGAAGACGCGACGTTTGCCGGGGATGTTCGCGCCCATGTACCAGGAAGCCGCGCGGGGCATGACGGTCAGGTCGGCGATGTCGTTGGTGGCGTTGACCCAGTTCTCCTCCGCCGCGGGGTCGGGTTCCATGCGCCGCAACCCTTTCGACCGCAGGTGGGCGAGCGCGCGGGTGACCCAGTCGACGTGGTACTCGATCGAGGTCACCATATTCGACAGCACAGACGGACTCTGTGGCCCGGTAATGAAGAACAGATTCGGGAACCCCGCCGACATCAGACCGAGGTACGTCTGCGGGCCGGCTTCCCATTTCTCCCGCAGGGTCCGGCGGCCGTTGCGGATGGCGATCGCGTTCAGGGCACCGGTCATCGCGTCGAAGCCGGTCGCCAGGATGATCACCTCGGCCTCATGCTCGGTTTCGCCCGCCAGGATGCCGCGCGGGGTAATCCGGCGGATCGGGTCAGTTTCGATGTCCACAAGGGACACATGGTCCTCGTTGTAGACCTCGAAATACCCGGTGTCCACGCACATCCGCTTCGCGCCGATCGGGTAGGTCCGCGGGGTCAGCCGTTCGGCGAGCTCCGGGTCCGCCACCTTCAGCCGGATCTGCTCGCGCACGTGCTCCGCCGCCGCCTCGTTGGCGTCCACATCGGTCAGGATGTCGCGGAATGCCTGCGTGTAGCACAATCCGCCGTCGAGCCAGCGCCGTTCGAACTCCGCACGGACACGTGAGGGCTCGGTGTCGGCATAAAAGGCCGTGCTCTCTTCGCCGCAATGGAAGCCCGCACGAGTCAGGCGGCTTTCCTCGCGGAAATCAGGATAACGCGGGCGGAGCGCGGCGAGCCGGTCGGCGATGGGTTTGTTGTGGGCTGGCACGGCGTAGGTCGGCGTGCGCTGGAAAACGGTGAGCCGCGAGACGATCGGCGCGATGGCGGTGATCGTCTGCAGCCCCGACGAGCCGGTGCCGATCACCGCGACGCGCTTGCCCGCCAGGTCGACGCCCTCGTGCGGCCAGCTCGACGTCCAGTACACCTCGCCCGCGAACTCCGCCATCCCGTCGAACTCCGGCCGCGACGGCATCGACAGGCACCCGGTCGCGGCGATGACGTACCGGGCCGTCCGGGACGCGCCGTCGTCGGTGGTCACCGTCCACTGTGTACCGTCCCAGTCCAGCTGCTCCACGCGGGTACGGAAGCTGATGTCCCGGCGCAGGTCGTAGCGATCGGCGACATGCCTCAGGTACGCCAGGATCTCCGGCTGGGCCGCGTACCGCTCACTCCAGTCCCATTCCTGCTCCAGCGCCGGATCGAACGAATACGAGTACTCGAGCGACTCGATGTCACAGCGCGCGCCCGGGTAGCGGTTCCAGTACCACGTGCCGCCGACCTCGTCGCCCGCTTCGACGACCCACGTGTCGAAACCCTGGTCCCGCAGGCACTTCAGCTGATACAGGCCGGAGAACCCGGCGCCGATGACGATCACGTCGTGGTCGGGCATCGTTCACCCCTCCTTGCCGTACCCGGCGACGAACCGGCCGATGTGGCCGGCGACGAGCCGGACGCCCTCGCTCGCGCCGGGGAGGATGTTCACCATCTGGAAATACGCGTGCATCTGCCCTTCGGCCCGCTCCAGCGCGACCGGAACCCCCGCTGCTTCAAGGGCTTTCGCGTAAGCGACCCCCTCGTCGTGCAGCGGGTCGTACTCGGCGACGTACACCAGCGCGGGTGGCAGACCCGTATGGTCGGCCGCGCGCAACGGCGAGGCGTCCGGATGCGCGCGCGCCTGCGTGTCCGGGAGGTAGTGGTTCCAGAACCAGAGCATCGTCTCCCTGCCGAGGAGCAACTGGTTCTCCGGCGCGACATACGAACGACGCTCGGTGTCGCAGTCGGTGACGGGATACACCAGCGCCTGAAAGTCGATCTTCGGGCCTCCGCGGTCCCGCGCCCACAACGTCATCACCGCGGCGATATTGCCGCCGGCGCTGTCCCCGGCGACGATCAGCGGCGTGCCGGCGGGCGCGACATTCCCGGCCGCCCAGGTCAGCCCGGTCCAGCTGTCCTCGACGGCGGCCGGGAACGGATACTCCGGCGCCTTGCGGTAGTTCACGAGCACGACGGCCGACCGCGTGAGGTTCGCCAGCAGCCGCCCCAGGTGGTCGTACTGCAGGTCGATGTCCCCGAGAACCCAGCCCCCACCATGGAAGTACACGATCGTCGCCCGGGGTTCGCCCTCCGGGCGCAGCACCCGCACCCGGAACCGCCCGCCCTTGCCGTCGAGCTTCAGGTCCTCGACCGACGCGACCTCGGGCCCCGGCCCGCTCATCCCCGCGAAGATCGGCCCGCTCAGCCGCGCGACCGCGGGCGTCGACTCGTGGATCGGCGGGTCGCCCGGCTCGGCCAGCTGCGCCAGGAAGGCCTGGGAAACCGCTTCCAGTGGCATCGCGCGACCTCCCCGCTCAGTAGTCCGCCTCGGAGTACACGACGACGCCGCGCAGATTCCTGCCGTCGGCCATGTCCTGGTAGCCCTGGTTGAGGTCTTCGAGCCGGTACGTCGTGGTGACCAGCTCGTCCAGCTTCAGCAGGCCCGAGCGGTAGAGGTCGAGCAGCTTCGGAATCTGGGTGCGCGGCCCCACCCCGCCGAAAACCGCGCCCTGGACCCGTTTTTGCAGCAGCGTCAGCTCGAACAGGTTGAGGTCCACGGTCAGATCGCGGAAGTCGCCCATGCCCGTGACCACCACCTGGCCGCCCTTCGCGGTCAGGCTCAGCGCCTGCTGGATGTGCTCGCCCTTGATCTCGCCGACGGTGATGATCACGGTGTTCGCGAGCTTGCCCCAGGTGAGCTCCGGCAGCTCGGCCGCGGCCTCTTCCACCGAGGAGTACGCGTGCGTGGCGCCGAGCGCGAGTGCCTTCTTGCGCTTGAACTCCACGGGATCGATGGCGACGACGAACCGGGCGCCCGCGAACGCAGCGCCCTGGACGGCGTTGATCCCGACCCCGCCGACGCCCATCACCACGACGGTGTCCCCCGGCCGCGTCCCGCCGATCTCGGTCGCGGAGCCCCAGCCGGTCGACACCCCGCAGCCGAGCAGGGCGGCCTTGTCCAGCGGCACGTCCCGCTCGATCTTGACCACCGACGCCTGGTTCACCGTGACGTAGGGCGAAAAAGTGCCGAGCAGGCACATCTGGATGACCGGCCTGCCGTCCTGGGTGACGCGGAAGCTCTTGTCCGCGATCGCCTGCCCGGTCAGCAGACCCGCGCCCTCGTCACAGAGGTTCTGCAGCCCCGACGCGCACGCCGGGCAGGTGCCGCAGGCGGGGATGAAGGCCAGCACCACGTGGTCGCCTTCCTCGATGCCGCGCACGCCGGGCCCGACCTTCGTGACCACGCCCGCGCCTTCGTGCCCTCCGACCACCGGCAGGAACGGCAGCGGGCTCGCGCCGGACTGGATGTGCGCGTCCGAATGGCAGAGTCCGGACGCGGCCAGCCGGACCTGGACCTCCCCGGCCACCGGGTCGCCGAGCTCGACCTCGGAGATCCGCCACGGCGCGCCGATCTCCTCGAGAATCGCTGCCTTCACCTTCATGCCGCCTCCTGCACTTCGCTGGACAGGTAAGGGATCTCGTCCAACGTAAGAGCACCGGGCAAGGCGCACCTAGCGCAATCGCGGCCACAACCCGGCCGTTCCGGCCAGTCGCGCCGCCCGCTCCCCCCGTCCGGAAATCACCGCGACCTGCCAGGATCGGTGATGATTGACGCCTTCGCGCGGGTCGGCGAAACTGGCCAGATGGATCCCGGCGCCGGCGTCTTGGACAGCTCGCCGGCGACGGGCAGGTCGAACCGGGTGATCGCCGCCATCACCGATTCCTGGGACCATCCGCGCACGATGGTGGGTGTCTCGATCATCGTCGATTGGGCCGCGCGACACGGAGCCGACGCCGCGGCGCTGCTTCGCGGCTCCCACATCGACCCGGGCACCCTGGCCGACCCGCACGCGCTCATCGAGGCGCAGCAGGAGATCGCGGTGATCCGCAACCTGGTCACCACGTTCGGCGACCGGCCGGGGCTCGGCGTCGAACTCGGACGGCTCTACCACCTCACCGCGTACGGCTACTTCGGTTATCTCCTGGCATCCTGCGCGTCGGTGCGGGAGGTCACCGAGAAAGGGCTGCAGTACGCGCTGCTGACCTTCGCCTTCTCGACGATGGCCGCTCATGTCGGCGACCACGGGCACTATGTCCTGGCGATGGAGGCCGACGACATCCCCGCCGACGTGCGGCGGTTCGTCATCGAGCGCGACGTCGCGGCCACCGTGCAGATCCAGCGCGAGATCTTCCCGCACCCGCACCGGGTTCCGCTGCGCGAGGTGCGGCTCACCTTCGGCATCGACGAGGCCCGGCGCCCGCCGGTGTACTGGAACTACTTCCGGGTTCCGGTGTCCGCGTCCCGGCCACGCACCGAGATCGTCTTCGACGAGGCCTATCTCGACCAGATCCCGCCGATGGCGAATCCGCACACCGCGCAGCTGATGGCCGCCCAGTGCGAACGGATCCGCGCCGAACGCCTGCACCGCACCGGCGTCGCGGCCAGGGTCCGCGCGTTTCTGCTCGACCAGAGCTCGCTGGATCTCACGCTCGAGGAGATCGCCGAGCGCCTGCACTACGCGCCGCGCACGCTGCGGCGGCATCTCGAACACGAGGGCACGACGTTCCGCGCGGTCCTCGCCGAGGTGCGGCGGAGCGTCGCGGAGAACCTGCTCCGCGACCCGGCCGTGCCGAAGTACGAGATCGCGCGGCGTTTGGGGTACCAGGAGTGGTCGAGTCTCGCCCGGGCGCGGCGTCGTTGGCAGGCCGGGTCCCCGGCGGCCGGCCGCTGACGGGCGATCAGACCACTGTGGACAGTCCGCTCGCCGAAGTGTCCACTCAGGACGGTGCGTCCACCCGTCGGCGAGCCAGCCCCGGAATTGGTCATAAAAAGGACTAATACGACAACACGTCCGCCCATTGGGGTGGCCACACTCCGTGCTGCAGTATTCCCGACGCATAACAGTGCGCGACCAGCCCGGCCCGGCTCTTGCGGCCGGCCTTCCGTAACATGCTGCGCACGTGACTCTCCACGGTACGGACGCTGATCCCGAGCTGGCCCGCGATCTCGGTATTGGCACAATCCATCGCCACCAGAATGAGGACGTCCACTTCGCGCCGGGTGAAACCGGCGAAGGGATGGTGGCGGTGCCTGGGAATTACGTGACTGTGGCTGCGAGTCGAGGTCATCTTGGCTTACTCACCGTACACATCCGGCCCCCCGTGGATCAGCCTGACTGGTACGTACAGAGTAAACGCGCGGCGTAGCGCGATACCTGACGTACACCCGGGAAAAATCCGTGCCACCCCGGATGTCTCATCTCCTCGTCGTGGGCAGACTGAGGGGATCACGAGCGACGGTAGAGCGAATGGGAAACCCGCTGGGACAACGACGATCCAGGCCCTTCGCCACTGTGTGCGAATCCGAAGGCAGTCCGGCTCGGTCAGCGAAATATGGGGTGTCCGTTCATGAGGGTATTCATGCTAGGCGCATTTCAGGTCGAGATCGACGACAAGTCCTGCTTCACCCCGGATCCGCCGAAGGAAAGGACGGTACTGGCACTGCTGGCGCTTCTGGTCAACCGGATCGCGAGCGTCGACACGATCATCAGCGAAATCTGGGGGAACGAGCCGCCGAAGACCTCGGTGGCCACCGCCCGGACCTACATCTACCACCTGCGGAAGATCTTCGTGAAACGACTCGGGGCGCCGGGCGCGGAGCTGCTGGTGACCCGGATTCCCGGTTACCTGCTGCGCCTGCCCGCGGAGGCGATCGACGCCAACGTTTTCTGCGATCTGGTCACCAAGGGGCGGCAGCTGCTCGACGCCGGCCGTCCCGAGGACGCGGCCGTCACGCTGCGGGAAGCCCTGGGCATGTGGCAGGGCCCGGCGCTGGGCAACGTCCCGCTCGGGCTGACGCTGAGCGCGTACGCCACCTTCCTCGAAGAGGAGCGAAGACGAGCCAGGGAACTCCGGATCACCGCCGACATGCGGCTGGGCCGGCACCGGGAGCTCATCTCCGAGATCCGCTCGCTCGTGGCCGGGGATCCGCTCAACGAGTGGCTCAGCGCCCAGCTCATGATCGCGCTCAGCCGGTGCGGCCGGCGGGGCGAGGCTCTCGGGGTCTACGCCGATCTCCGGAATGGCATGGAAACGCAACTCGGCCTTGACCCGTCACAGGCCTTGCAGCGGCTGCATTACCAGGTACTGGTCGCCGATCAGCAGACGCTGGTTTTCCAGTAGGGCCCACCGGGGCCGGGATTTTCCGAATGCACGAGCGATTCGCCATCCGGCGACTGTTTCCGTACCAGTACTGGTCCGGTACTGGTTCTGGTACGGGACCGGGGTGCGGGTGGTTCCGCCGGCAGGCCGGGATGGGACGGGCCCGCATCCTCTCCCATCCCGCGCTCCCGGCCGGTTACCCGGCGGAGCCGCCGATCCCGGTCTCCAGGATGTCCAGCGCCCGGCCGACGGTGCCGGTCAGCGCTTCGGCGACCTGCTCGCCCGACTGGCCCGCCGCCATCAGCCTGCCCGCCTCCTCGACCATGGCGGTGACGGTGGTCAGCACGAAGGCCGCGACCGCGCGCGCCCCGACGACGCCGAGGTGCGCCGGGACCCGGTCCGCCAGGATGGCCGCCAGCTCCTCCTGGTAGCGCCCGCCGCGGCGGCGCAACGCGTCCTGCAGGGCAGGACTGTTCATGATGATGGCGCCGACGTTCGCGATCCGCGGATCGGCCTCCGCGCGCGGATCACCGCCGCCCTCGGGCGCCGCGGGCACGCCGGCGAACATGCGCGGCAGCTCCTCCTTGAGGAACGCGGGCAGCGAGGTGCTCAGCGGCAGCTGGTCGATCAGGTCGATCACGTCGGCCTCGACCGGGCGGTGCCAGGCCAGCAGGAGGTCCTCCTTGGCCGGGAAGTGGTTGACCACCGTCTGCTTCGCGACATCCGCCGTCTCGGCGATCTCGGCGATGGTCACGGCTTCGTAGCCGCGCTCGCTGAACAAGGTCAGCGCGGTCTGCGCGATCTTGTCCCTGGTCTGCCTGCGGCGCCGCTCGTGCCGGGTCGCCACGGTTTCTTCCCGCGGCCGGTCGCCGCTGTCCGGGTTGCTGCTCATACAAGTACCGTACTACACTTAGGTCGGTATCACCTCTGGTACTGGTCCACCATTCGACCGGGTCGATCCGGCCTGCATCCCCCGTCGAACCCGGGTTGGTTCGCTCCTGCCACGGACGGCCGCCCGGCCGTGCCGGGGGCTTCTTCGGACCAGCGATGAGGGGAAAATGACCGAGAAGATCGAGATCGGCATGGCGGTGGGCCGGGGCACCGGCGCCGAGCTGGCGGCCACGTTCGAGCGGATCACCGCCAGGCTCGGGGACATTTACGCCAGGAAGCCGGTGATCACGAGATCACCCCGGACCTACGACACCTACCATTCCCTCCTGCCGGAGCTCGACGTCGGCAGGATCAAGGCCGCGACCGCCGAGGACGCCGGACACTACGAGGCGTTCTGCCGCGCGCAGGCGGCCCGCGGCGTCACGGCGATCTTCCGCACCGCGATCAACGCGCAGTCCCTCTACCTCGTGCGGGAACGGCTGCACGCGGTCAAAATGGACGCGCTCGACTCCGGGCCGGTGTCGCTGCTGCTGGTGCGCGACCAGTCCCAGGGTTTCTACACCGGCACCAACACGCACGAGGACGACGCGGTGAGCCGGACTTTCCGGTTCAGCAAGGAAACCACCGAGAAGATCGTGTCCTTCGCCCTCGGCCAGGCGCGCCTGCACTGGGGCGACGAACCGCCCGACCGGGTGCTCATGCCGTACAAGTTCCACCTCTTCGACGGCGCGCTCAGCAACTGGGTGAACGACATTTCGCGGCGGTACGGCGTCGCGATCGAGCTGTGCCAGCCGGACACCGCGAACCGGAATTTCCTCGCGGGCGGCCTGTCCGGGCGGCTGCTCGTGATCGGCGGCAACGAATGGGCCGACATCATGCACGTGGTGCTGCTGGACTGGCTGGGTCTCGGCCGCCAGGAGACCCGGTTCACGCGCAACGTCTACCTGCATCCCGGGTTGTCCCGGCTCGTGGAGTTCCAGACCGTGCACGGCTCCGCGGACGATCTCGAAGGCAAGGACATGGTCAACCCGACCGCGACGGTGCGTGCCGCGGCCGCGATCATGGAGCGCCACGCGGGCTGCGCCGGCGCCGAGGAACGGGTCGAGCAGGCGCTCGGGCGGCTGACCGAACAGGGCCTGATGACCGCGGACATGGGCGGCCGCGGCACCACGACGTCGGTGGTGAACGCACTGTGCGAGCAGCTGGGCTGAGCGGCGCCGCGCTGGTGGTCGTCGATCTGCAGAACGACTTCTGCGAAGGCGTGCCGGGGGTGGCCGAGCAGACCGGGAAAACCGTTGCGGCGGCGAGAAAAGCGGGCGTCGAGGTGATCTTCGTCCGGTTCCTCGGCGACGAGCGGTACCAGGGGCCGAGCTGGCGTGCGCGGAACCGGTTGCTGGGCAAGAGAACCCGCTGCCGCGAGGACACCGCGGGCGCCCGGTTCCATTCGGTGCGCCCGGCACCGGGCGAGCGCGTGTTCACCAAGTACGCGAAGTTCGACGCCTTCCTGGCCGCCGGGTTCGGGGAGTACCTGGCGACGCTCGGCGTGCACACCCTGGTGCTGGCCGGGCTGTTCAGCGACGTCTGCGTCGACACGACCGCGCGGACGGCGTTCCAGCGCGGCTACCACATCACCGTGCCGGCCGACTGCACCACCAGCCTGCATCTCGATCCGGGCGCCGTCCTGCGGTTCATGGCGGTGCTCTACGGCGCGCGGATCACGACGGGCGAGGAGCTCGCCCGCACCGGCGGGTGGGCCCACCGGGAGGAACAGGATCATGACGCTGGCGTATCTCGTTGACGGCGGGCTGCACGACCGGCCCGGGCTCGGCACGGATCTCCACGAGCACTGCCCCGCCGTGCGCGAGGTGTACCGGCAGGCGTCGGCGTGGACGGGCGCGCCGGTGGACAGGCTGCTTTCGTGGGGGCCGGATCCGCTGACGGAGTACCGGGAGGTCGGCGCGATCCGACGGTCGGCGGTGGTCCTCGGGCTCTGCGATGTGCTGGCGGAAAAGGGAATCCGGCCGGACGCGGTGGCGGGCATGAGCGTCGGGGCGCTCACCGCGGCCGCGATCGCCGGTGCCGTGTCCCGCCGGGAGCTGTTCGAACTGCTCGCGCGATTGCGCGAGGCGCCGCTGGTGTCCGGTCCGCCCCAAGGGATGGCGACGCTCTTCGTGCCACCCGGCGTGGACCCGGAGGAGTTCGCGGGCGGGTTCCCGGACGGGGTCTGGGTGGCCGTCGAGATCGGGCCCGTGCACGGCGGGGCGACGCGGCTCGTGCAGCTGTCCGGACGGCAGGACGCCTTGCGGAAGCTCGCCGCGCAGGTGGCGGACGAGGAGAAACTCCAGCTGCCGCCGGAAAGTTTCGTCGCCTTCCACTCCCCCTTGCGGGCGCACGTGCGCGAGCTCCTCGAACCGCGGATCGCGGCGATGGACTTCCACGCCCCGGAAATCCCGCTGTACGGCGGCATGGAGCCCATCCGGTACGAGACCGCGGACCAGGTGCGCGAGATGGTCCTGCGGAACCAGACGGATCCGGTCAGCCTGCCGCGGATGCTCGGCCGCCTCGGCGAGCAGGACGTCGAGCTGTCCTTCCTGCTCGGCCCCGCCGCGGCGGACCTCTACACCGGCGGCGTGGCGCACGAGGTCGTCCAGGTCGAGAACCGGGAGCATCTCGCGGAGGCCTTCGAGGCGCTCCACGAGTTCGGGAGAACCTCGTGGACGCCCTGATCGCCCCGTTGCTGCAACAGGACCTCGACGACTGGACACGCCGGGTGGTGGCACGGCATTTCGACCCCGAGGGCGGGAGCCCGTACTGGCTGGGGCGCGCGGCCGGGCTCCCGTTCGACCCGAGGGACGTGACCCGCTACGCGGAGCTGGCCGAGTTCGGCCCGTTCCCGCTGGAGGACCTCCGCACGATCGATCCCGCGTCCCTCGTGCCGGCGTCCGGATCCGCGCCGCTGCACGGGTGCGTGTTCGATTCGGGCGGCACGACGGGGCCGCCGTGCCGGATCTTCTACACCGGGAAAATGCTGCGGCAGCGGGGAATCTGGCGGCACTGGTCGTTCCGGTCGGAGGGGTTCGAGCGCGGCAGGGTGTGGCTGCAGGCGACCCCGGCCGGGCCGCACATCGTCGGGCACGGCGCCACCGAACTGGTCGGCTACGGCGCCCGCGTGTACGCGATCGACTTCGACCCGAGGTGGGTCAAACGCCTGGTGCGCCAAGGCCGCCTGGCCGAGGCCGACGCCTACACCGCGCATCTCGTCGGCCAGATCGCGGACCTCGTCGGGCACCGGCGGATCGACTACCTGAGCACGACCCCGGCGCTGTTCCGCGCTTTCCTGCGTGCCGAGCCGGATCTGGCCGGTTCGCTGCGGGGCATCCGCGTGGCGGGCACGCAGATCACCCCGGCCATGTACGTATCCTTCCGCGCGGCGCTGCTCGACGGGATCGTCGGGCGCACCTACGGGAACACGCTCGGCGTCGCCGCGGGCCTGCCCGCGCCGCCGGACGGCTCGGTGCTGCCCTACATCCCGAACTATCCGCAGATCACGATGACCGTCACCAGCAAGGCCGACTGGCGGCGGACGGTCGGCTACGGCGCGGTCGGCCGGGTGCTGCTGACCGTGCTGCACGAGGACCTCTTCCTGCCCAACGTGCTCGAGCGCGATCAGGCGAGCAGGTACGACACCGGCCCGGACTGGCCGTGCGACGGGGTCGCCGACGTCCGCCCGCTCCAGGACACCAGCGGGGCGCCCGAAACCCTGTACTGAAAGTACCGTACCAGTAGTAGACGGATACTGTTTCTGGTACCGTCCTATTACTGTTATCGGCTCAACGAGAGGAGCGGACGGATGCCCGAGCCCGCGATCCGAGCCAGGGGCCTGTCCAAGAAGTTCGGTGCCACCGACGCAGTGCGCGACGTCGATCTCGAGGTCGAGCAGGGGGAGATCTTCGGTTTCCTCGGCCCGAACGGCGCCGGCAAGACCACCACGATCAACATGCTGTGCACGCTCGCCGAGCCGACGTCGGGCTCCGCCACCGTCGCGGGGAACGACGTGGTCACCGACCCGGACCGGGTCCGGCTCGCGATCGGGCTCGTGTTCCAGGACTCCGCGCTCGACGGCTACCTCTCCGCCGCGCGCAACCTCCGCCTGCACGCCGAGCTGTACGCCGTCCCCCGCGCGCAGCGAGCCGAACGGATCGAAGCGGCGCTGCGGATGGCCGGGCTGTGGGAGCGCCGCCGCGACATCGTCGGCCGGTTCTCCGGCGGCATGAAGCGCCGGCTCGAAGTGGCCAGGGCGCTGCTGCACTCCCCCAAGGTGCTCTTCCTCGACGAGCCGACCGCCGGGCTCGACCCGCAGTCGCGGGCCGCGGTCTGGGAGCACGTCGACCGGCTCCGCCGCGAGCAGGGCGTGACCGTCTTCCTCACCACGCACTATCTGGAGGAGGCGCACATCTGCGACCGGATCGCGATCATCGACCACGGCGAGATCGTCATCGTGGACACCCCGGACAAGCTGCGCGCGAGCGTCGCGGAGGACCGGATGCAGATCACCACGGACGACGACGAACTGGCCCGCGCGCAGCTGCGGGAGCGGTTCGGCATCGAGGCCGGGATGCACGACGGGGCGCTCACCTTCGCGGTGGCGGACGGGGAGCAGTTCGTGCCGCGGCTGTTCGAGGGGCTCGGCGTCGGGATCCATTCGGTGCGGGTCACCCGCCCGACCTTGGACGACGTGTTCCTGAGCTACACCGGCCGCACCATCCGGGACGCCGACGCGCCCGACGCCCGAGGCGCCGCGCTGCGCATGATGATGGGAGGACCCCGATGACCACCGCCACCCAGACCTGGCCGCCCGCCGCCGGGTTGCCGGTCCGCAGGCTGCGGCACGAGGTGGCCGCCGTCAAGATCGTGTGGGAGCGCGACATCGCGCGCTACCTCATCGACCGCACCCGGATCGCCTCGCTGTTCCTGCAGCCCGCGCTGTACCTGCTGATCCTCGGCACCGGGCTGGCCACCGTCACGTCCGGCCTCGGCGTGGACTACCGCACGTTCATCTACCCCGGCGTGCTCGCGATGACGGTGGTGACCAGCGCGGTGATCACCGCGGGCTCGCTGGTGTTCGACCGGGAGATCGGCTTCCTGCGCGAGGTGCTGGTCGCGCCGGTGCGCCGCGGCACCATCATCGCGGGCAAGATCCTCGGCGGGATGTCGATCGCGGTCGCGCAGGGCATCATCATGATGCTGCTGGCCGGGCTGTGCGGGGTGCCGTACTCGGCCACGCTGATGCTGACGCTGCTGGGCGAGATGATCCTGCTTTCCTTCGCGGTCACCGCGTTCGCCGTCATGCTGGCCGCCAGGATGACCAGGGCGCAGTCGTTCGTGACGCTGGTGCAGATGCTGATCCAGCCGCTGCTGTTCGTCTCCGGCGCCTTCTTTCCCTTGCACGGCCTGCCTTCCTGGCTCGCCGTGGTGACGGCGGTCAACCCGGTCACCTACGCCGTGGACCCGATGCGCCAGGCCGTGCTGGGCGCGCTCGACCCGGCCGAGGCGGGGCCGCTGCGCGCGCTGGACCCCGGGATCTCCTGGGGCAGCTGGCCGGTTCCCATCGGGCTCCAGCTGACCATCGTCGCCGTGCTGGGGCTCGTGTTCACCGCGATCGGCATCCGGTTCATCCACAAGCCGCGGCCCTCCGGGATGTGAGCCCGCCGTCTGTCGCGGCTAGATCGGCCTTCGATCCGCCTGGCGTGTACTGACTCCCGAGTTCCCGGCGCCGCCTCCACAGTGGACGGACGGCGCCGGCGTCGGGCGAAGGAGCAGCCGCTGTGGAGTTGGCAGGCCGGACGGCCCTGGTCACCGGGGCGTCACAGGGCATCGGCGAAAGCATCGCGCTGGCACTGGCCCGGCGCGGGATGCGGGTGTACGCCGGGGTGCGGTCGGAACCGGACCGGCTCCGGCTCAACGGCGCGGGCGGCACGATCACGCCGGTCCGGCTGGACATCTGCGAACAGGACGACATCGACGCGGTCCGCAAACGGCTCGAAGCGGAGACCGGCGACGCGGGCCTGGACGTGCTCGTGAACAACGCGGGCGTGTTCGGGCTCGCGCCCGTCGAACACGTCTGCCTGGACGATCTGCGGTACCTGTTCGAGGTCAACGTGCTCGGCCAGATCGCGGTCATCCAGGCCACGCTTCCCTTGCTGCGCAAGGCAGGCGGCCGGATCGTGAACATCGGCTCCGACGCGGCGAAGTTCACGCTCCCGATCGTCGGGCCGTACGCGGCGTCGAAGGCGGCATTCGAGGCGATCGGCGTGGCGCTGCGCCGGGAGGTCGGCGCGCAGGGAGTCACCGTGGTGGCGGTGCAGCCCGGCACCGTGAAGACCCGGCTGTGGGACCGGATCACCGAAAACCCCGGTGAGCGCGCCTGGCCGAGTCATCCGTCCTATCAGGACTTCCTGGCCGGGGTCGCGGCGGTCGCCGACCGCGGGCGGAGCGCGGGCCGGTCTCCGGAGTCAGTGGCCGAGGCCATCGTCCGGCTGCTGACGCTGCGCCGCCCACCGGCCCGTCATCGGGTCGGCTGGGACGCGCGGCTGCGCGGGCTCACCATCGCGCTGCTGCCCACCCGCGTCATCGACGGCTTCCTCGCGCGGCGCCTGGCCCCGGCAGGCAGCCGTGGCTGAGCTGATCGAGCGGCTGATCGCCGCCGGACCCGCGCCGGATGACGCCGTCGCCGCGCTCGTGGCCGAGCTCGGGCTCGACAAGGTCGCCGAGACACTCGTCGGCGAGATTCTCTTTCGCTGTCCGCCATCGGAAAACACCGTCCCGGTCGCGATCGCGCTGGACGTCACGCACGGGGCACAGCGCTGCCGGACCGTGCTCCGGCTGGCGCGCGACGAACCGATCCGCGAGACCGGCAGCCCGGATGTCCAGATGGTGCTGGAGTTCACGGCGGCCGACCTCGTCCGGCGGCTGTTCGGCCCCACCGGGCACCGGCGCGCCGGTGACTTCCGCAACGCGTTCCTGCCGTCCGGGGTCTCGCAGCTGGACCTCATGCGGCCCACTTCCTTGGCCACCAACACTTTGCTGGCCGGCTGCGGCAGTCACGCCGTGGATCTGGGCAGCCTCGCCGCGCGGTACGGCTCGGACAAGTGGGCCAGCCTCCACTGGTACGTCCCGCACTACGAACGCCATTTCGCCCGGTTCCGGGACCAGGCCGTGCGGGTGCTGGAGATCGGGATCGGCGGCGAGGACCACGAACCGGGCGGGGCGTCGCTGAAGATGTGGAAGCGCTATTTTCACCGTGGTCTCGTGTTCGGCGTCGACCTGTTCGACAAATCCGTCCTGGACCAGCCGCGGCTGACCACGCTGGTGGCCGATCAGCGGGTGGCGGGCGAGCTGACCGCGATCGGCGAACGGTACGGGCCGTTCGACGTCATCATCGACGACGGCAGCCACGTCGCCGAGGACATCCGGACCAGTTTCCACGCGCTGCTCCCGTTTCTGCGCGACGACGGGATCTACGTGATCGAGGACCTGCAGACCTCGTACCTGCCCGAGTTCGGCGGCGCCACCGGCGAGCCGCACACCGCGGTGGGCCTGGTCCAGCAGCTCGTGGACGGCCTGCATTTCCGCGAGCACGGGGAAACCGTTGCCCCGCAACCAGTTCAGGAGTCCATCACCGGGCTGCACGTGTACCACAACCTCGTCTTCCTGGAGAAGGGCACGAACGGCGAAGAGGGCTTCCCGGCCTGGCTGCGCGAGCTGCTCGGCGACCGGTGAGCCCCGCGTCTACCGGATCTCCACCATTGGTCTAGGCGCGCCGCCGAGTATTCCCCTCAGCCCTCGCTTCCCGGCGTGGGGAAAGGAAAACCGACGATGCTGACCATCGGTCTCGTACAGCAAGGCGCCTGGGACATGCCGCTGGAGTCGATGCCGCTCGCGGCCGGCTACCTCAAGGCCGTGCTGGACTCGGATCCCGGCCTCGCGGGCGCGGTGACGGCCACGATCCACAACTTCCGCGGCGGCGTGCCGCTCACCGAAATGGCGCGCGGCCTGTTCGCCGGCGGGCGGCCCGACGTGCTCGCCTTTTCCGTGCTGGGCTGGAACTACCGCAACTTCGGCGCGCTGGCCGAGACGTTCAAGCAGCTGAACCCGGGCGGGGTCGTGGTGTTCGGCGGGAACCACGTGGCGAACCAGGGCGCGCGGGTGCTCCGGGAGATGCCGCACGTGGACTTCGTGGTCAACGGCGAGGGCGAGAACACCTTCCGCGACCTCGTCCGGTATCTGCTGGAGCACCCCGGCGAGGGTGATCCGGCGGCGGTCCCGGGCCTGTCCTACCGCAGGGACCACGAAGTGCACACCACCGAGGACGCCGCGCGGATCGAAGACCTGGACCTCATCCCGTCCCCGTTCCTCACCGGTGCCATCGCCATGACCGGCCCCGACGGCAGGTTCCGCTACGACGTCGCGCTGATGGAGACCAACCGCGGCTGCCCGTACAAGTGTTCCTTCTGTTACTGGGGTGGCGCGGTCGGCCAGCGGGTGCGCTCGTTCTCGCGGGAGCGGCTCGCCGAGGAGCTGGACTTCTTCGCCTTCCACGAGGTACCGGCCCTGGTGCTCTGCGACGCCAACTTCGGCCTGCTGGAAGCCGACGAGGAGTTCGTCGAGGACCTCATCAAGACGCGGGAACGCCGCGGATTCCCGCGCGCGCTGGAAACCAGCTGGGCGAAGAACAAGTCCGCGCGGTTCCACCGGATCGTCACCCAACTGCAGCGGCACGGCTTCAAAAGCTCGTTCACCCTGGCGCTGCAGACACTTTCCGACGAGGCGCTCACCGGGATGAAGCGCCGCAACATGAAGGTCAACCAGTGGGAGGACCTGGTGACCTGGCTGTCCGACGAAGGGCTCGACTGTTACGCGGAGCTGATCTGGGGCGCGCCGGGCGAGACACGGGAGTCCTTTTTGGAGGGTTACGACCGGCTCGCGGGCAAGGTGTCCCGGATCGCGGTCTACCCGCTCCTGCTGCTGCCGAACACGTCCTACACCGAGCACCGGGAGGTGCACGGGTTCGTCACGCTGCGCGGCGAGCACGACGATTTCGAGTACGTGCTGGCGAACCGCAGCGCGGACCTGAACGAGCACATCGAGATGCAACGGTTCGTGCTGTGGGCGCGGGTACTCGGCGAGAACCAGTTCCTCCGGCATTGCTGGCGCCCGGCCGTCGCGCTCGCCGGGTTCACCCAGTCCGGGCTGATCACGAGCCTGATGCGCTGGTTCGAGTCCTCTTCGGAGCCGCTGGCCCAGGAGTTCTGCGCCGCGATCCCGGTGATCGCCGAGTCGCCCGCGGTGGCGGGCTCGCTGCGGGCGCTCTACAGCAGGCCCCGGCTGGAGCAGGAGGTCGAAGCGTGGTGGCGGGCCGAGGTGGTCCCCCGCTTCCCTGTCCAGTGGCGTCCCTTCGCCGAAGAGCTGTACACCTACGAGCACTGGACGCGCCCGGTCTACGCCGACCCGCGCGGCGGGCTCCCGCCCGGCTGGCGGGCCGACGGCGCGTCGGCCGAGCTGCCCTACCGGACCGGGCCGGTGCGCTTCACCCACGACATGGGCCAGCTGCTCAAGCGCGGCGAATGGAACCGCGACGAGCCCCCGGCGCGCGAGGAGGTCTGGTACGAGTTCCGCGCGAAGGCGGGGTTCTACGAGCACATGGACAACCACGAGACCGCCGCGCACTACACCGCGGAGCCACTCCGCGTCGACCCGGTGGCCGGCCCGTGCTGACGGTTTTCCGTTCGGACAGGAGCGAGATGAGATGATTCTGGACAAAGTGGACGACGCGCCTTCGATCCTCCGCCTCGGCACGGCCTACGCCGCCGCCCGGATCCTGCACAGCGCCGTGGAGATCGGGCTGTTCGAGGCGGTGCAGGACGAGCCGGCCGGGCCGGCGGAGATCTGCTCGGCGCTCGGGCTCAATCCGCGGCTGGTCCGCGACTTCCTCGACGCGCTCGTCGTGTTCGGGTTGCTGGACAAGGACAACGGCCGGTACGCCAGCAGCGAGGTGGCGAAGAAGTTCCTCGTGCCCGGCGGTTCCGGTTACGTGGGCGGGCGGATCCGGATCGGGGGCGAGCTGCACTACCGGACCTGGCTGTCGCTCACCGACGCGCTGCGCGACGGGCAGCCGAAGGCCGACATCGAGGCGGACGCGAAAGCCTACGAGCGCCTCTACGCCGACCCGGAGCGCACCCGCGTTTTCCTCGCGCACATGGAAGCCAGCAACGCCATCGTGGCGCCACAGCTGGACGAATGCCTCGACTGGGCGAAGTACGAATCCTTTGTGGACGTCGGCGGCTCACGCGGGCAGGTGGCCGGGATCCTGGCGCAGACGCACTCGCACCTGCACGGCGCGGTGTTCGACTTTCCCCTGGTACGACCATACTTCGACGAGCTGATGGACCGGTTCGGCACCACCGGGCGCGTCACGTTCCACCCCGGCGACTTCTTCACCGACCCGATCCCCGCGGCCGACGTCTACATCATCGGGCACGTGCTGCACGACTGGCCGGTGCCGCGGCGACGCGAAATCATCAAGCGGGTGTTCGAGGCGGCGCGGCCGGGCAGCCTGCTCGTCGTCTACGACCAGATGCTCGACGAGCACGACCCCGATCTGCAGAGCCTGCTCGGCAGCCTGAACGTCGGGCTGATCACGCCCGGCGGCTCCGAATACACCGTGCCGGAATGCCGGGACTGGGCCGAAAGCGCCGGGTTCCGGTTCCGCGAAGCCCGGCGGCTCCCGGTGGGCAACGACAGCGTGCTGATCGCGGAGAAGACCGCGTGAACGAGATCGCCTCGCCCCGCGACGTGCTGACCGTACTGGCGAACGCGGACCGGATCGCGAGGGCGATCCACGTGCTGGCCGGGCTGAACATCGCCGACCTGCTCACCGGCGGCCCGAAAACGGTGGCAGAGCTGGCTTCCGCGGCCGGGGCCGACGCGCCCTCGCTGTATCGCGTGCTGCGGTGCGCCGCCTGCGTCGGCGTGTTCACCGAGGTGCGCACGGAGACGTTCGCCTTGTCCCCCTTGGCGGAAGGGCTCCGCACCGATGTCACGGACAGCGCGCGAGACGCCGTGGTCATGGACGGTTCAGAGTTCTTCTACCGTGCATTGGGCGCGCTCGACCACACGGTGCGCACCGGGAAAACGGCGTTCGACCACGTTTTCGGGATGCCGATCTGGCCTTATCTGGAAAGCAACGCGGACTCCACCGGGATTCTCGACGACGCGATGGAGGCGATCAACCGGCGGCTCGGAAAGCGCTATCTCGACCGGATCGACTTCGGCCGGTTCTCGCGGGTCGCGGATATCGGCGGCGGCAAGGGGATCTTCCTGTCCCTGCTGCTCGAGCGGTATCCGTCCTGCGCGGGCGTGCTGTTCGAGCGGCAGGCCATGGTGGACCCGGCCACTTCGACGATCGCCGCGAACGGCCTGGCGGACCGGGTGACCGTGGTGGGCGGCGACTTCCTGACCGGCCCGCTGCCGCCCGGCTGCGACGCGTACGTGCTGAACATGGTGCTGCACGACTGGTACGACGAGGACGCGGCCAGGATCCTCCGCCAGGTACGGGCGGCGATGGGCGACACCGGCGGCGTGCTGTTCCTGCTCGAACAGGTGGTGGCCGGACTCGACACGTGGGACCGCGCGAAGCTGCTGGACATCGACATGCTCACCGTCTGGGGCGGCCGGGAACGGGCCCGCCACGAATGGGACCGGCTGCTGTCCTCGGCCGGGTTCGCCCTCGCCAACGAGCCGGTCGCGGGCGAATGGACGGTGCTCGAATGCGTGCCCCGCTGATGCTCGCCGCCGACTCGCTCGCCGTTCTATGTGCCGCTGGCATGCTCCGGTCATGACGGAATCCCCTTTCACCCCAGTACCTTTCGCGAAAAAGCACGTCGTGGTCACCGGGGGCAGCTCCGGGATCGGCCGGGCCGCCGCGCTCCTGTTCGCCGACCAGGGCGCCGAGACGGTGTTCATCACCGGGCGGGACGAGGCGCGGCTGAAGGAGACCGCCACCCTGCATCCCCGGCTGGTCCCGGTGATCGCCGACGTGTCCACTTCGGACGGTGCGGACGCCGTGGCGGCGGCCGTGGACGCCGGTCCCGGCGTGCTCGACGTCCTGGTGCACAACGCGGGCATCACCAAGAAGACCCACCTCGGGCGGGTCGACATGGGAGACGTGATGACCGTGCTGGGCACCAACCTGCTCGGCCCGCTGATGCTGACCGACAAGCTGCTCCCCCGGTTCCGCACCCCCGGCGCCGCGATCGTGTTCGTCACCAGCGTCGAGGGCCACCGGCCGCCGCCGCTGGGCTCCTCGGTCTACGCGGCGTCGAAGGCGGGCGGCGAGGCGTTCACCCGCGCCTGGGCGGTGGAGCTGGGTGCCAAGGGCATCCGGGTCAACGCGGTGGCGCCCGGGGTGACCCGGACCGATGCCGCGGTGCGGGCCGGGTTCAGCGTGGCGGACGCGCGGATGTCGCAGGAGATCTTCGCGCAGGCGACGGTCGCGGGCAGGCCCGGCGAGCCCGAGGAGGTGGCCGCGTGGATCACCCGGCTGGCCGAGCCCGGCAGCGCGTACGTCACCGGGCAGGTGCTGTCGGTGGACGGCGGGATCGAGCTGGCCGGCCTGCCGCAGAAGCGACCCGTGCGGCCGCCGCAGGGAAAACCGGATGCGGTTTGAGGACGTCTTCGTCGCGGCCACCGGCCGGTGGCTGCCGCCCGCCGAACCGTCGGCAGGTGGCATCACGTCGGTGACGGTCTCCCAGGGTGAGTCGGCGCCGGAGATGGCGGCGCTCGCGGCGGGCCAGGCACTGTCCAGAATGGACGCCGCCGTCGGCGTGGATCTGCTGCTGCACGCGGATGTCTACTACCAGGGGCACGATCTGTGGGCGCCGGCGTCGTTCATCCTGCGGCGCACCGGGCTGCCCGACTGCCCGGCCGTCGAGGTCCGGCAGCTGTCCAACGGCGGGATGGCGGCGCTCGGGCTCGCCGCCACCCATCTCCTCGGCGAGGGCACGGCGGTGCTGGTGACCGCGGCCGACCGGTTCTGCCCGCCGGGTTTCGACCGGTGGCGCAGCGATCCCGGCACCGTGTACGCGGACGGCGGCGCCGCGCTGGTGCTGGCCCGGGGCGGCGGGTTCGCCCGGTTGCGGTGTCTGGTGACCGAATCGGACCCGGGTCTCGAGGCGATGCACCGGGGGGACGACCCGTTCGGCGTCGCCCCGTTCTCGGTGCGCGGGCGGGTCGACCTCGATGCCTGCAAACGCGCTTTCCTTGCCGGGTCCGACATCTCCGGCACGGTCGCGCGCGTGGCCGGTCGCCAGCACGCGGCCGTGAAGCGCGCGCTGGCCGAGGCCGAGGTCACCCTCGCGGAGATCGACTGGTTCGTGCTCCCGCATTTCGGCCGGCGCCGCCTGGTGCAGACCTTCCTGCGGCCGTTCGCGATCGACGTCGAGCGGACGACCTGGCCCTGGGGGCGGGGCGTCGGGCATCTCGGTGCCGGGGACCAGCTCGCGGGGCTCGACCACCTCGCGAGCGCCGGCCTGCTGCGGCCGGGGCAGCGTTGTCTGCTCGCGGGCGTCGGGGCCGGGTTCACCTGGTCCTGCGCCGTCGTCGAGGTTGTGAGCACGCCGGAGTACGCGGAGGTGGCTGGTGCGTGAGCCGAGATTGCTGACCTGGTCCGGAATGGACGAACGAGACTGGCTACACAGCAAGGAATCCCTACGTGAATGGCTGACCCACGAGGGCCCACCCGAGTTCGGTGACGCCGTGGACAAATGGCGCAGCCCCGGCCGCCCCGGTCCGGTCCGAGGCGCGCTGCTGGCGAGTGACCGCGAGGACGCCTTGGCCCGGCTCGACGTGGCGAAGCCGGTGCGTGGGCGGGAGCGGCCGGTCGCGCTCCTGTTCCCCGGGCAAGGCGCCCAGCACGCTCTGATGGGCACACGCCTGTACCAGCGAGATCCCGTGTTCACCGCCGCCATGGACGAGGTCTTCGAGCTGTTCGGCGCGGAGGGAACCGCGATCCGGGACGACTGGCTCTCCTCGCGGCCGCGGATCGACCCGGACGACCTTCGGCGGGCGCAGCCGTTGCTGTTCGCGGTCGACCGGGCGCTGGGCCGCATGGTGTGCGGCTGGGGCGTGCGTCCAGCGGCGCTGCTCGGCCACAGCGTCGGCGAGGTCGCCGCGGCGACCATGGCCGGGGTGTTCGGTGTCGCCGACGCGGTCACGATGATGCGCGACCGGATCGGCCGGCTGACGGGACAGCCCGCCGGCGGGATGCTCGCCGTCGCGGCCGATCCCGACGAAGTCCGCCCGTTCCTGCGGGACGTCGTGGTCGGCGCGGTCAACGCCCGGCGGCAACTGATGCTGGCCGGGCTCGACGGCCCGCTGCGTGAGGCCGAAGCAGCCCTGCGCGCGGCCGGTTACGGATGCCGCCGGGCCAAGGCCACGACCGCTTTCCACAGCCCCGTGATCGCCCCCGCGCTGACCGGTTCGAAGGACGCACTGGCCAGCCTTTCCTTGCGGGCGCCCGGGATTCCGCTCTACTCGGGCTACACCGGCGGGCGGCTCTCCCCCGGTACGGCGACCGATCCGGCGTTCTGGGCGGACCAGCCCGCGCAGCCGGTGCTGTTCGGCCCCGCCCTCGACGCCCTGCTGGCCGACCAGGACCACCTGCTGGTGGATGCGGGTCCGTCGGAAAGCCTGGCCGCCCTCGCGCGGCGGCATCCGAAGGTCCGCTCCGGGGCCAGTGCGGTCACGGCGCTGCTGCCCGCGGCGCCCGGCGACGACCGGGGCGCCGTGCTGCGCGCGGCGGCCGCGCTCTGGCTGGAGGGCCACGAACTCGACCTGACGGCGATCGACCGATGACGGCTGCCCGGGCACGGGCGAACGAGAAAGGGTTGCCAGCACATGGATTCTCCCACCGAAGTGCTCATCGCGGGCGCCGGGCCGGTCGGCCTGACCGCCGCGCTCGACCTGGCCCGGCGCGGCATCGCCGTGCGGCTCGTGGACGCCGCGCCCGGGCCGGCCACCACCAGCAGGGCCATCGCGACCCATCCCCGGACGCTGGAGGTCTACGCGCAGCTCGGCGTGGCCGACGAGATCCTGCGCCGCGGGAGGCGGATCACCGGCTTCGCGCTGTACCGGGACGGACGGCGCCTCGCCCGGCTCGCGGCCGACTACACCGCTATGCCCACGGCGTTCCCGTTCACCGTGGCCATCGACCAGATCGTCACCGAGGAGGTCCTGCGTGACGCGCTGCGCGCGCAGGGCGTCGAGCCGGAATGGGGCGTGCGACTGGAATCCTTCGACCAGGACGACGAGGAGGTGACTGTCCACTTGCGACACGGCAGGCGCGCCGAGCGGTGCCGGGTGCCCTGGCTGATCGGCTGCGACGGCGGGCACAGCACGGTGCGCTCGGTGCTGGAGCTGCCGCTGATCGGCGAGTCGCGGCAGACGTGGCTGCTGGCGGACGGGCAGGTCGAGACCGATCTGCCACCGGACAGCATCTACTGGATCCGCGCCCGGCGCACCACCATGATGGCGGTGCCGTTCATCGAGCCGGGCCGGTGGCGGATGCTCGACACCGTCGACGTCGACTACGACGGCGACCCGGCGCGGCTCGCGGGCCGGCTCACCACGAAGTTGACCGCCGGGCTCGGCCGCCACACGTTCGTGCATCCGCCGGCGTGGGTGTCGGTGTTCACCGCGCAGCAGCGCATGGTGCCGCGGATGCGTGACCGCCGGTGTTTCGTGGCCGGGGACGCGGCGCACGTGCACAGTCCCGCGTCCGGTCAGGGCATGAACACCGGGATCCAGGAGGCCTACAACCTCGGCTGGAAACTGGCGATGGTGCACCGGGGTCAAGCCGCGGACGCCCTGCTGGACACCTACGGCGCCGAGCGCGTCCCAGTCGGGGCCGAGCTGCTCACGTCGACCGACAAGGCCACCCGGTTCGTGCAGCTGAGCAACCCGGTCGCGGACCTGGCGCTGCCGGTGGTGTTCGCCGCGGTCTCCCACCTCGCCCCGCTGCGCCGGAAGATGCAGTCGAAGATGCTGGGCGCGGTGTCCGGGTTGAACCTGGAGTACTCGGCCAGCGCGCTGACGCTGGACTCCGCGCCCGGCCCGGTGCCGCGTCCGGGCCAGCGCCTCACCTGCCGCGTCGCCGGGCCGGCCGAGTCACCCGCCGAACGCGCCCTCGCGGCGGAACTCCGGGCGGCGCAGTGGAGTCTGCTCGTCGCGGAGCCGGGCGAGGACGTGCGGGAGTTGCTCGCCACGGCCAGAACCCGTTATGGCGCTTGGCTTTCCGTGCGGACCATGGATTCGCGAGGCAGCTCGGACGCCGGTTCGCTGCCCGACCGGGACGGCAGGCTGCGCGCCTCACTCCACTTGCCCGACGACGCCTGGATCCTGGTGCGACCGGACGGCTACGTGTCCACCCGCGGCCAGCGACTGAACCGCGAGGCCCTCGACGCGCTGCCGGCGCGCCTGGGACTGATCCGGACGACGGAACGGATCTGAGGACGCGGAGAGGCCGGGGCTCTGGTGGAGCCCCGGCCTTTCGCGTGGGCGGGCGGCCTCGGTGGATGGCTTTGTCCGGGCGCGGCGGAGCGGAGCGCGACCGAACCCGACCCTCGCAAAAGCCGGGGCCGGGCGGGTGATGCCAGCGGGAGCGGAGCGCCGCAGGGCACGGAACCGGCGGCCGCCGCCCGGAGCACCGTCTCCGCCGCGGAATTCCCCGAGAAACGAACCCGAACCCCCGCAAAGCCGAACCCCCGCATAGGCCGGGGCCCACCCAGAGCCCCGGCCCGTCGCGCACACTCTCACCCCACCCGCTGCATCGCCTTGTCTCGGCGGGAAAGGAGTTTCGAACCGGACTCCTGGCGCGTCATCCGGCGTAGCAGGGGCGGCGCGAGCGACGCGCCCGCGATGGCCCATACGGCGAGGACGGCGACCGCGGCGCCGTATCGCCACGAACCGCCGATTTCCGTGGCCGCCAGGTCGGCCGGCAGCAGCGCCGACCGCGCGAGCAGGCCCAGCCAGTAGATCGGGAACACCTGCCCGACGTACTGCAACCACTCCGGGAACCGGGTGAGCGGGTAGAACACGCCGGACGTCGCCGCCACCGCGTACAGCGGGAACATCACCAGCCCGAAACTGTGCGAGTTCGGCAGCAGCGGGCCGATCACGATTCCGGCCGGCAGGGTGGCCGCGAGGCCGAGCACCAACACCACAACCAGCGTCAGCCAGCTTCCCGCCCCGTGTGTCACCAGCTCCGGGAACACCGCGAAACCCACGCCGAGGGTCAGCGCCGCCGTGACGACTGTGGAGCAGGACAGCATGACCACCTTGCCCACGACATACCCGGTGACCCCGCCCGGGACCGTCCGCGCGCGCAGCAGCGTGCCGTCCTCGCGTTCGACGGCCAGGCTGCCCGCCATCGTCGCGATGCCGTTGATGCCGAGGGTCATCCCGAGCACCCCGGGCAGCATCATCACGCCCAGGGGGAACCCGGTACCCGGCACCGCGACCGTGCGGGTGAACACCATGGCGGCGAAGAAGATCCCGGTGGAAATGGCCGTGACCACGATGTGATGACTGTCGAAGAACAGCTGCCGCAGCTCGATCAGCCCGTGCCGCACCCCGGCCCGCACCGGTGCCCAGGTCGCGTTCATCGTGGCCTCGCGACGAAAGCGTCCGCCGTCGCGACCCCGCCGGACTCCCAGTCCGCGACCAGCGTCAGGTACGTCTGCTCCAGGGTCGCGCGGCGGACCTCCAGCTCGGTGATGTCCGCGCCGTACTCGGCGTAGAGCCGGTGCACGAGGCGGGCCGGGCGGGGCGTGGATTCCCGGAACTGCCTCCCGTCTCTCGTCCAGCGCACCTCCCCCGCGGCCCCGGCGCGGCGGGCGAGTTCGGCCGCGGATCCGTCCGCGATGATCCGCCCGCCCGCGAGCAGCACGATCCGGTGCGCCAATCGCTCGGCCTCGGCGAGGTCGTGCGTGGCGAGCAGGATCGTGGTCTGCTCGGTTTCGGCGAGCCTGCGGATCATCCCGTGGAAGTCGTGCCGGGCCCGCGGGTCGAACCCGACGGTCGGCTCGTCCAGGAACAGCAGCCGCGGCCTGCCCGCCAGCCCGATCGCGACGTCGAGCCGCCGTCGCTGCCCCTGGGTGAGCCGCCGCAACTTCTGCCGGGCCTGCCCGGTGAGCCCGACCAGTTCCAGCAACTCGTCGGGATCCCACGGCTGCCGGGCGTACGGCGTGTAGTAGGCGCCCAGGTGCGCGATCAGCTCACGCACCCGCCACCGTCCGTGATCCGCCCACGACTGCAGCACCACGCCGATCTCCGACCGCCAGCGCCTGCCACCCCGCTCGGGATCCTCGCCGAGCACGGCGACCCGCCCCGCGGAGCGCACCCGGAACCCTTCCAGGATCTCGATCGTCGTGCTCTTGCCGACGCCGTTCGGCCCGAGCAGGGCGACCACCTCCCCGCGCCGCACCGAAAACCCCACGCCGGTGAGCACTTCCGTTGCGCCGTACCGCATCCAGAGGTCGCTGACGTCGATCACCGCCTCCGCCGGGACGGTCCCGGGCACCGGCGAAAGGGCCGGGCGTGCGCTCATCGGTCCAGGACCGCGATGGCGCGCACCGGGAAGCTGCCGACCCCGGCGATCGGCGCGGGCAGCACGGTCAGCCGCGCCCCGGTGTCGGGCAGCTGGTCCAGCCTCGTCAGGCATTCCAGCAGGTAGACATCCGCGCCCAGCAACAGGTTCTGCGCCGGCTTGCTGTTGTCCGTGCCGCTGTCGATGTTCTGGCTGTCCACCCCGACGATGCCCGGCTCGGCGTCCAGCAGCAGCTGCACCGCGTCGGCGGTCAGGTATGGCGAGTCCTTGTAGAACCCGCCGGTGCCCCAGTGCCGGTCGTGCCCGGTGTTGACCAGCACCGCCTGCCCGGTCAGCTCCAGGCCCTTGAACACCTCCGGCCCGATCGAGCGGCCGTCCGGCAGATCCTCCGTGGACACTCGCACGACCGTGATCGGGATGTCCACCATGCGTTCCAGCTCGAGCGCCGCCACGTCGGCACCGTCCACATGGAACTGGCTCGGCGCGTCGACGTAGGTGCCGGTGTTCCCGCACAGCTCCACTTCGGTCAGCGCGAACGTGACGCCGGGCGCGAGGAACGACGCGGACTGTTCCCTGCTGATGAACTCGGTGATCCGCGGTTTCGGCATCCACGGGTGGCTCAGCATCTCGTGGCTGATCGAGTGGCTCAGGTCGACGATCGTCCGTTGCTGGTTCGGCATCCGGCCCTCCCGGTTCTCGTGGTCGGGCCCAACGCTCGCAGTGGCGGCTCGACGGGCGATAAAGCGCGCGTCGGGTCCGGTCGAGCGGGGGCGGAAACCGGTTCTTCCGCCGCCCGACGGCTCGTCGACGCCGCGGCGGCACGGTCGGGCCAGGCACCGCATCGACCGCAGGGAGAACTCCAGATGGGCATTCCGCACAGGCGGGTCGTGATCACCGGCATCGGCGTGGTGGCGCCGGGAGACCCCGGGCGCAAGGCGTTCTGGCAGCGGCTCACCGACGGGCGCCCCGCGTTCGGCCCGATCAGCTTCTTCGATCCCGCGCCGTTCCGGTCCGGGGTGGCCGCCGAATGCGAGTTCGACCCGGCCCGCGAAGGCCTGTCCGTACAGGAGATCCGGCGGCTGGACCGCGCCGCGCAGCTGCTGCTCGTCGCCGCCGACGAGGCGGTGGCCGACAGCGGCGCCGACTTCGGCGCGCTGGGCGAGCGGACCGGGGTGAGCATCGGCACGGCCGTCGGCTGCACCCTGCGCCTGGAGGAGGAGTACGTGGTGCTCAGCGACCAGGGCCGGTGCTGGGAGATCGACCCCGGTTACGTCGTGCCGCACCAGTACGACTACTTCGTGCCGAGCTCTCTCGCCGCGGAGGTCGGCGTCCGGTTCGGCACCCTCGGGCCCGCCACCGTCGTCTCCGCCGGGTGCACGTCCGGCATCGACGCGGTGGGCCACGCCTGCCAGCTGGTCCGCGAAGGCAGCGCCGACGTGATGCTGGCGGGCGGCACCGACGCGCCGATCTCGCCGATCACGGTGGCGTGCTTCGACGCCATCCGCGCCACCTCGCCCCACAACGACGACCCGGTGCACGCGATGCGCCCGTTCGACCGGAACCGCAGCGGTTTCGTGCTCGGCGAGGGATCGGCGGTGCTGGTACTGGAGGAGTACGAGGCGGCCCGCCGCCGCGGCGCGCACGTCTACGCCGAGATCGCCGGGTACGCCACGCGTTGCAACGCCTACCACATGACCGGGCTGCGCTCGGACGGCGCGGAGTTGGCCGCTGCCATGGAAACCGCGCTCGCCACCGCGGAAACGGCGCCCGGGGGCATCGACTACGTCAACGCGCACGGGACCGCCACCCGGCAGAACGACCGGCACGAGACCGCCGCGATCAAACGCGCGCTCGGCGCACACGCCGCGACGGTGCCGGTCAGCTCCGTCAAGTCGATGCTCGGGCATTCGCTGGGCGCGATCGGCGCGATCGAGATCGCCGCCAGCTCGCTCGCCCTCGAGTACGGCGTGATCCCGCCGACCGCGAATCTCACCGAACCGGATCCCGAACTGGATCTCGACTACGTCCCGGTGACGGCCCGGGAATCCCTGCTGCGCACCGTCTTGACGGTGGGCAGCGGGTTCGGCGGCTTCCAGAGCGCGATGGTGCTGCGGGGCCGGGCGTGACCGCGGCGGTGGTCACCGGGCTCGGCGTGATCGCGCCGACCGGGCTCGGCACCGACGCGTTCTGGAGTGCCACGCGCGCCGGGGAGCTCGGCATCCGCCCGGCCGCCCGGTTCGACGCCACCGGGTGGCCGGTCACACTGGCCGGTGAGGCGCCTGCCTTCGACCCCGCCGACCACCTGCCGGGGCGGCTGATCGCGCAGACCGACCGGATGACCCAGTTCGCGCTGGCGGCGGCCGACTGGGCGGTGGCCGAAGCCGGGCTCGCGCCGGCGGACCTCGCCGGGGCGGCCATCAGCACCGCGGCCGCGTTCGGCGGGTTCGAGTACGGGCAACGGCAGCTGCAGGAGCTGTGGAGCCACGGCCCGAAGTACGTGAGCACCTACATGTCCTTTGCCTGGTTCTACGCGGTGAACGCGGGCCAGATCTCCATCCGCCATGCGACACGGGGCCCCGCGGGCGTGTTCGTCGGCGAGCAGGCGGGCGGGCTCGACGCGATCGGGAACGCGCTGCGCCAGGTGCGATCCGGCGCGAACGTGGTGCTCACCGGCGGCATGGAAAGCTCGCGCTCGCCGTACGGCCACGCTTCGCATCTCGCGAACCGCGACGTGAGCCGGGAACCGAGGCCGGAGCGGGCTTTCCTGCCGTTCAGCACGGACGCCTGCGGGTACGTGCCCGGCGAAGGCGGCGCGATCCTTGTGGTGCAACCGGAATCCGCCGCGCGCGGGAAGCCTTACGGCCGGATCACCGGGCACGGCGCGGCGTTCGACGGACGGCCGGGCGCTCCGGGCGCGGGCCTGCGACGGGCCGCGGCGCAGGCACTGGCGGACGCCGGGCTGTCGCCGGGCGACATCGACGCGGTGTTCGCCGACGCCGGCGGAACTCCGGCGCTGGACCTGGCGGAGGCGAGCGCGATCACCGGCCTGTTCGGGCCGCGCGGGGTGCCGGTCGCGGCCCCGAAGGCGGGCATCGGCCGCCTCGCTTCCGGTGGCGCGCCAGTGGATGTGGTCACCGCGCTGCTGGCGTTCCGCGACGGCGTGCTGCCTCCGGCGGGGGCCGTCGCCGAGGCCGACCCGGCCTACGAGCTCGACCTCGTGACCACCAGGGCCCGGCCGTGGGAGGGGCGACGCGCGCTCGTCCTCGCCCGTGGTGCCAGGGGTTTCCACTCCGCGCTGGTGCTCACGGCACCGGACGCCGACTGAAAGGAACGGACATGACCAGCATCGACGTACCGACCACGTTGCGGATCCTGTGCGAGGCGGCGGGCGAGGACGAGGACCTGGAACTGGCCGGGGACGACTCCGAGACCACGCTGGCCGACCTCGGGTTCGACTCACTGGTGCTGATCGAGGCCGGCACCCGGATCGAGCGCGAGTTCGGCGCGGCCATCCCGGAGGACCGGCTCGCCGGGGCGGTGACCGTCGCGGATTTCCGGGCGCTGGTCAACGAAGTCCTCGCCGACGCGCCCATCGCCTGACGCGCAATGCCGCCGGTGGCCGGGAAACCCCGGCCACCGGCGGCGTTGCGCGTTCAGTCCACGAAAGCGACCGCGCGGGCCCAGCCCGCGCCGGCGCCCTTGATCTTCACCGGGAAACAGCAGAACCGGAATCCCGCCGGTTCCGGCAGCGCGCCGAGGTTCGCGAGCCGTTCGATCTGGCAGTACTCGCGCTCGCGGCCGGCGAAATGCGCGGGCCAGAGCACGCTCGAATCCCCGGTGTCGCGGTAGTTCCGGATGATGTGGGAGAACGGCGCGTCCAGGCTGAACGCGTCCGTGCCGATCACCCGGACGCCGAGATCGAGCAGGTGGTGCACGGCCGAGGCGTCGAGGCCGGTGAACTCCGAGAAGTACTCCGGCTGCCCGTCGCGCGCCGACGCGCCGGTGTGCAGGAGCACGATCTCCCCCGGCCGCACCTCGTGCCCGATGCGCCGCAGCTCGCGGCGCACCCAGCCGGCGTCCAGCGCGCCCACCGGCTCGGCGGTCGCGTCCAGCACGCAGCCGGGGCCGGTGAACCACTCCAGCGGCAGCTCGTCGATGTTCCGCGGTTTCCCATACGCCGCACGGGATCCGTAGTGTGACGGGGCGTCCACATGGGTGCCGGTGTGGGTGGTGAGGGTGAGCGTGTCGAGGGAGAGGAACTCCGCATCGGGCAGGCTTTCCGGGGCCAGCTCCAGCCCGAACCCGGCGCGCATCTCCTCGCTCATGTGCCGGGCCCCCTCGGCGGGAGACAGGATCTCGTGCCGGACGGGGTTCGGCTCGAAGCCGGCCGCGTCCACCGGGCTGGACAGGTCGATGAGGCGCACGGGCTACTCCTTGGCGGGTTCGGGCGGGCGGAACAGCTCGGCAGCCACCCGGATGCCGGGGTTCCCGTGCACGATCTCGCGGGTGATCCGGCCGAACAACGGGGTGCGCGTGAGGATCCGGGTGGCCTTCGGGCGCACGAACCGCGCCACCCTGCCGCCCGAGTTCATCCCCCGCGCCTGCATGGCCTGCACGCGCAGCACGCGCGCGATGTCCGGGCCGCGCCGCCGCTCGAACTCCTCGACCGCACCGGCGCCCGGGGCGCGCAGTTCCTTCAGCAGCAAGGGATGCAGCACGGCGGCGTCCTGGATGGCGAGGTTGATGCCCTGCGCCCCGATCGGGCTGTGCGTATGCGCGCTGTCGCCGATCAGCACCAGGCCCGGCACCGACCAGCGGGGCGCCCGCGCGGCGAAAACGTCCAATAAGGACAGATCGGCGACGCTCGTGATCGCGGCGTCGATCAGCGACGCGTACGGCGGGGCGGAGCGCGCCAGTTCGGCCTTGACCTGGTCCAGGCCCTCGGCCATCATCCGCGCGTACCCGCCGTGCGGCACCGTCCAGCCCAGCTGGAGACTGTCCGGCCACGAGGGGTACGTCAGCAGCGGGCTGCCGCCGGAACGCAGGATCCGGGCGTACGGCAAGGTCTCCGCCGCCGCCGGGAGTTTCACCCACACCACGTCGAAGTCGAACACGTCCTGGCGTCCGTGCGGGATCCCGGCGAGGCGCCGCAGCAAGGAAAACCGGCCGTCCGCGCCGACGACCCAGCGCGCCCGCACGACGGTGTTGCCACTCGGGCCACGGGCCACGACGCCTTGCACTCGGCCGTTTTCGCGGATCAGCTCGGTGACCCGGTTACGGTCGTGGTACCGGAAATTGCCGTACGGCCGGGCGGCGTCGAGCAAGGCCGCCAGCAGATGGCGTTGCGGCATGCTCAGCAGGTAGTTGTGCGGCCGGGGCAAGGCGCGATAGTCGATGTCCAGCAACGCCTTGCCGTGCTCCAGGAACTGGAACCGGGAAAGCTCGTGCCCGCCGCGCTCCCGCGCCGGGCCGAGCACGCCCAGGGAGTCGAGGATCGCCAGCCCGCCCGGTTGCAGGATTTCGCCCCAGTACGCCCGGTTCAGCTCCGCGCTGCGCTCCAGCACCACCACGTTCACGCCGCTGCGGGCCAGCAACAGCGCGAGGGTCAGCCCGGCCGGGCCACCCCCGACGACACACACGTCCGCGTCGAGTTCGGTCATGACGCTGAAGTGCCGACGTCGACCGGCAGCCGGGTCAGGCCGCGCACCACGTAGCTGTCCCGCCACGAAGGCGCGCCCGCGAGCCGCATCCCGGGGAACCGGCGCAGCAGCGCGCCCAAGGCCACCCGCGCCTCCATCCGCGCGAGCGGCGCGCCGAGGCAATGGTGGATGCCGTGCGAGAACGTCAGATGCGGGTTGGGGCTGCGCGTGATGTCGAACCGGTCGGGGTCGGTGAACCAGCCGGGGTCGCGATTGGCGCCCTGCACGGAGGTCATCACGTAGTCCCCCGCGGCGATCACCTCGTCCCCGACCGGGATGTCCTCGGCGGCCTCCCAGGTGATCGCGCCGATCGGCGCCTCCATCCGCAGGATCTCCTCCACCGCGCCGGGCACGAGCGCGGGACGGCGCCGCAGCAGCTCGTGCTGGTCCGGGTGGGTCAGCAGCAGGTTCGTGCCGGTGCCGAGCACGGTCGTGGTGGTGATGGACCCGTTGACCAGCAACGCCATCACCATCCGCACGAGCTCGTCCTCGTCGAGCCGGTCGTGGCCGTCGCGAGCGGCGATGAGCGCGCTGGTCACGTCGTCGCCCGGGTTTTCGCGCTTGCGCGCCACCAGGCTGACCACGTACTGGTGCGCCACGCCGAACATCTCGTCCCGCAGCGCTTCGGTCTCGGTCAGGAAGCCGCGGGCGCAGCGGTGCACCTCGGCCAGCTCCTCGTCCGGCACGCCGAGCAGCCTGCTGATCACCGCGACGGGCATCGGGTCGGTGAACGCCTCCAGCAGGTCGACCTCGCCTTGGCGGGCCATCCCGTCCAGCAGCCGCTCGGTGATGTGCTCGGTCCAGCCGCGCAGCGCCTCCATCCGCTGCGTGGTGAACGCGGCCTGCACCAGCTTCCGCAGCCGGGTGTGCACGGGTGGCGGGCTGTTGAGGGAGTTGCCGTCCTTGGGGTTCTGCGGTTTGCGCAGCCGCGGGTCGGCGGAAAGCGCTTTCACTTCCGGGTAGCGGATCACCACCCAGCATTCGCCGACCTCGGGATGCGTCATCCGGTTGACCGGCGCCTCGGCGCGCAGCCGCGCGAGGGTGGGGAACGGGTCGAGCTGGAAGCCGGGGCCGTAGGCGTTGGCCGCCGGGGGTGCGGTGGGCATGGGATCGGGCCTCCTTGGCGTGTCACCGGCCGCCGGCGACCGTGAGCACCTCTCCGGTGATGTTCTGGTTCGCCGCCGAGCACAGGAACACGACGGCGGCGGCGATGTCGGCCGCGCGGCTGAGCCGCCCGGTCGCGGTGCGCTCGGTTTCCCGCGCCCGCACGGCTTCGGGCAGGCCGGTGGCGACCCGCCGGGTGAGGGTGAGCCCGGGGCTGACGACGTTGACGAGGACGCCGTCCTGGCCGGCGTCCCAGGCCAGGCTTTTCGCAAAGCCGTGCAGGCCGGATTTGGTGGCACCGTAGAACTCCTGGCCGCGGTGGCCGTCGGTGGCGACGTGCGAGGAGACCAGGACGATCCGGCCCCAGCCGCCCTTCCGCATCCCGCCGACAGCGAGCTGCGCGGTCCGGATGGTGGGCGCGAGGTTCTCCGTGATCACCGGCATCCAGTCCGCGGGCGGGACGTCTTCGAACCGCTCGTCCGGCCCGCGGCGGCGGCCCCAGCGCATGGCGTTGGCGACGAGCACCTCCACCGGGCCGAGCCGCTCGGCCACGGCGTCGAACGTGCCGGCCGGCGAATCCGGGTCGGCCAGGTCGTAGGGAACCGCCGTCCCGCCGAGACGCGACGCGAGCGCGGCCGCCGCGTCCTTGTCGTGGTGGTACGCCACCGCGACCCGGGCGCCCTCGCCCGCGAAGGCTTCCGCGATCGCCGTGCCGATTTCCCCGGTCGCGCCGGTCACCAGTACTACGCGGCCCGCAAGTCCCAGCTCCATCAGAAGATCAGCGCCCCGCCGCACGCGGGCACGAAGGCCCCGGTGACGTAGGCGGCGTCGTCCGAGGCGAGCGCGGCCACGAGCCGGGCGATGTCCTCGGGCTCGCCCATGCGTTTCATCGGCACCATTTCGACGGCGGCCGCCAGCCGTTCCGGGCGGATCTGCGCGGAGGACTCGGTGCGGGTCACGCCCGCGATCGCCGTGTTCACCCGGACTCCGTCCGGGGCGAGGTAGCGTGCGAGGAACTTCGCGATCGCCTCCATCGCCGCTTTCGCCGTGCCGTGCGTGATCGAGCGGATCCACGGGTCCCGCGCCTGCAGCGCCGAAATCATGACCACCGAGCCGGAACCGCGTTCGACCATGCCCGGCACGCAGGCCTGCACCGCCAGCAGCGCGGCCCGGATCTGGCCGGACACGATGCCCGCCAGATCCTCCACGTCCACGTCCAGCGGGAAGTCGCGAATGGACTCGTCGAACCCGTGCGCGTTCAGCACGAGAATCCCGATCGGGCCGAGCTCTTCGCCGACCCGCTTGACCATCTCCTGGACCTCGGCCTTGCTGGTCACGTCGGCGCCGACCGCGAGCGCGCGCCCGCCCGCCGCCTCGATCTCGGCGACCACCTTGTCCGCGTCGGCCTCGCGGCGGCGGTAGTTCACCGCGACGAGCGCGCCGCGCGCCGCCAGCTCCCGCGCGATCGCGGCGCCGATGCCCCGGCTGGATCCGGTGACGAGCGCGACCCGTCCTTCGAGGCCGCCCGTCATCGGCCCGCCGTTCCCACGTTCTCGTGCAGGATTTCGTACACGTCGGGATCGACGGTGGCGAGCGCGCCGAGCCCGGCGACCCGCTCCCGGAACCCGTCGCTGGTGACCGCGGCGCGGTGCGCGCCGGCCGTCTCCCAGCGCGCGACTTCCAGATATATCTGGGGATTCCGCACTGAGCGCAGCAGCTCCGAGGACAGATACCCCGGCTGCGCCCGCATGAACTCGGTCAGTTTCTCGAGGATCCGCGTGAACTCACCGGTGTCCCCGGTGACCGTCAGCTTGTTGACCAATGTGACCACGGTGGTGCACCTCGCCTTTCAGTCGCTCGCCGCGGGTTCGCGGAAGAAGTCCCGCAGCTGCCCGCGCCTGGTCTTCCCGCCGGGGCCCCGGGGGATCGAATCGGTCAGCACCACCCGCGCGAGGTGCTGGAACTCCGGCACCCGGGCGTTCACGAACTCGGTGATCCCGGCGGCGCCGACGTCCGCCGAGCGTGGCACCACAAGCGCGTTCGCCACCCCGCCGTGCAGCGGGTCCGGGGTGTCCACGACGACGCAGTCGGCCACCCCGGGATGCCCGGCGAGCACCGCCTCGATCTCCGCCGGGGCCACGAGGTGGTTGTCGTACTTGAACACGTCCTTGATCCGGTCGACGAGGAAGAGGTAGCCCTCGTCGTCGACCCGGCCGATGTCCCCTGTGGACAGCCAGCCCTCCGCGTCGACCGGGGACGGCTGCGCCGGATCCAGGTAGCCCAGCATCACCTGCGGGCCGCGGACCTGGACCTCGCCCTTCTCGCCGGCGGGCAGCACCGCGCCGGTGCCGACGTCCACGATCCGGCATTCCGTCCCGGCGACGGGCGGGCCGACCGAGCCGTACCGGGGCCACGGCGGTTCGTCGCAATGGGTCAGGGGCGAGGTTTCCGCCAGCCCGTACCCCTGCATCACCGGCACGCCGAACTGGTCGGTGAGCGCGCTCGCCGCCGCCGGTGGCAGCGCGGCCCCGCCGGACAGCACCGCCCGCACGGTGTCCAGCCGCAGCTCGCGCAGGCGGGCGTCGCGGGCAAGCCGGGCCAGCCGCACCGGCAGGCTGTAGTAGTGCGTCGCCTGCACCTGTCCCGCGAGCCGGGTGGCCACGACGGGATCCGGGTCGGTGCACAGCACCTGGGTGGCGCCCGCCCACACCGCGGAGTTCAGGTGCATCAGGTGATACGCGGGAAGATGGTTCACCGTCAGGCTGTTCGCGCTCAGCCGGTGCGCGCGGGCGGTCTGGGCGGCGTTGGCCACGAGGTTGCGGTGCGAGAGCAGCACGCCCTTGGGCAACCCGGTGGTGCCGCTGGTGAACAACACGCACGCCGGAGGTTCCGCCTTGGTACGACGGGGTTTTCCGGCTGTAACCTGGGACGGTTCGAGTGCCGCCGCAACGGGCACCAGCTCGGTGTCCCCGCCGGACAGGCGTGCGCGCATCTCGTCGGTCACGAAGGCGAGCCCGGCCTCGGCGGCTTGCAGGACGTGCGTGAGGATTCGCTCGCTCTGCAGCGGGTTGAGGATCACGACCGTGTTGCCACTGCGCAGAATCGCGTAGTAGGCCACCGCGAACGCCGGGTCGAGGATGTTCGCGACGCCGATCACGGCGCCGGGCCCGGTGCTCTCGCTCAGTTTCGCGGCGAGCCGGGAAACGGCGGCCTCCAGCTCGGCGTAGGTGAAAGTGGTTTCGCCGCACCGGATCGCGGGCCGCGACGGCAGCCGCTCCGCCGTCTGGCGAAGTCGCTGGTCGATGTGGATCGCCGGCACGGACAGCTTCCGGGCGGCGGGACGTACGTCAGTCACCGGCCCGCTCCTCGGCGTATTCCTTGGCCAGCTGCAGGTTGCGGACGCTGTGCGTGCTCAGCGCCTTGCGCAGGTAGCGCCGCGCGTCCCGGACAGTCGTGCCCACGCCGAGCAGCCCGAGCGCGGAGCGTTTGATCGTCGCGGTGTGCCGGGCCGAGGCGAGCACGCCTTCCGGCGTCTCCACGAACGACCAGCGCCCGGTGTGCGCGTCCAGCAGCGCCGGGGTGACCGTCTGCTTGTAGACGATCAGGTGCGGCGCGCGGCAGACGCGCACGGATCGCGTGGTGTGCGTGGATCCGTCGGGCGCCTTGGTGTCCATGTCGAAGAACTGGATGCCGGGCGTCGGCTCCTCCAGCTCGAGCCGGGCGACGTGCGGCAGCCGGTCCGGCCACGCAGCGGCGTCGTACAGGAAGGTGTACGCGTCGTGTACCGAACCCGCGATGAACACGGTGTCCTCGAAGGTGATCACGAGCGAGCGCAGCTCCTCGCGCCGCGCGGCGGTGTCGCGGGCCGTCTGCAGAAGCTCTTCGGTGTTCCGTGCGATTCCCCGGACGAGGTCGCGGACGCGGGCTTCGTCGCCCGGCGGGTAGGTCAGGGTGTGGCTCAGGGTGGCGCGGCAGGTGCCCTCGTGCTCGTCGGCGAACACCCACTCGCCCTCCAAAGTGGACAGTGGTGCCGGTGGTGTCTCGTGGGAGAACCGGATCCGGCGTGCCGCCGGGTCGAACTCCCACCGCGCCTGCCAGGTCCGCGCCGAGGCCCGGCCGGTGACCGCCCAGTGCCGTACGAGGGTGCCGCCCGGATCGCGCCGGAGCACCTCGGCGTGCACGGCGGGCGGATGGAACTGGGGCCACGATGACAGGTCGGCCACGGTCGCGTACGCCGCGTCCGCGGTCGCGGCGACGGTGACGTCGCCGGTCACGACCTCGCGCTGGTTCTCCGGCATGAACCCCTCCTGTCCGAGCTTGTTCGCCGCAGCCACGCTCGCCCGGTGCCGTCGAGCGGGCGCCGAGCGGTGACGGAGAGCCGTTCGGCCGGAATTCCGGCGGCGCTTGATCGCCGGTTGCGAGCCTCGCTGCCGTGAACGGGGACACCGAGCGGTACACCGAAATCCAGCAGTTCTACGCCGAGCACATGCACCTGCTCGACGACGGCGACGCGGCCGGGTGGGCGGCCACCTTCACCGAAGACGGCACCTTCGAGCCGCCCCCGCCGGGGCGCGTGATCAGCGGCCGCCGGAACATCGCCGACGGCGCCGCGAAGGCGGCGGCCGAACGCGCGGAAAAGGGCGAACAGCACCGGCACTGGCACGGAATGCTCACAGTCCGGCCCGCCGAGGACGGCACCGTGTGGGTGCGCTGCTACGCGCTGATCATCGTGACCCCGGCCGGTGGCCCATCGCGGCTGAACCAGGCGTGCGTCTGCGAGGACGTGCTGGTCCGCGGGGATTCCGGCTGGCGGGTCCGGTACCGCCGGGTCACCAGGGACGGCTGACCCATGCGAGTGCTGTTCGTGGTCTGGGCGTGGCCTTCGCACTTCTTCCCGATGGTGCCGACGGCGTGGGCGTGCTGGACGGCCGGGCACGAGGTGCTCGTCGCCGGGCAGCCCGCGTTACGCGAACTGCTGCCCGCCACCGGCCTGCCCGCCGCTTATGTCGGCACCGACTTCGATCTGGCCGGGGAGTTCCGGCGCAGGCTCGCGCTGGCGAAGGACGCGCGAGGCCGGTTGAGCGGGATGGATCCGCACGACGCGGAGCGGCTCGCCGGGCCGGCCGATCCGAAGACGATGGTGCTCGACGTCTACGGCGCGCTCGCGCGGGCGATGACCGGCGACACGGTGGAGCTGGCGAAGGAGTGGGGCGCCGAGGTCGTGGTCTGGGATCCGATCACCTTCGCCGGGGCGATCGCCGCGCGCGCCGCCGGGGCGCGTTCGGTGCGGCACCTGTGGGGCCTCGACAGCGCCGGGCATCTGGGCCTTTACGACGACTGGACGCCTGGCCTGCACGCGCTGCTGGCCGAGCACGGCGTGCCGGCGGAAGCCGTCCGCGAGGACCTGTGCCTGGACATCTGTCCACCTCGGCTGCAGCTGCCGCTGTCACGCCCGGCGGCCCCGGCTCGCTACGTGCCCTACAACGGGCCGGACCACGGCGGTCGCGCGCTCGCTCCCCCGCTACGGCCGCGGGTCTGTGTGACCTGGGGGAACACGGTGGACCAGCTGTCGGGCAACCGCGAATTCCCGGCACTGGAAGTACTGCGGACGCTGGCGGGCGAGGACGTGGAAGTCGTCGTGGCGGCCTCCGACGAGCACGTGGCGGAACTCGGCGCGCTGCCGGGGAACGTGACCGCGGCGGGCTGGTTTCCCTTGCGTGCCTTGCTGGAGTCGTGCACCGCGATCGTGCACGAGGGCGGCGCGGGGACCCTCCTGACCGCCGCGCTCGCCGGGGTTCCGCAGCTCTTGATTCCCGCGCTGCACGAACAAATCCTGGCGGGGGAACAGCTCGCCGCGTCGGGCGCCGGGCGGCAGCTGGCCGCCGGTGACGCGACGGAGGCCGCCATCGCCACGCAGTTCGGAGAACTACTGGGCCTGCACGAGGCGGCACGGGGGTTGCGGCAGCACATCCTGGAGCAGCCCACGCTCGCCGACACGGTCTCCCAGTGGGTCTGAAAGGAAGGACGAGATGTCTGGGCCAGCCCGGTGGATCCTGTGCTCGCGATGCCGGACCATCTGTTACGCGCCGCGTCTGGCGCGTGCGCTGCACGTGTGCCCCGAGTGCGGGTTCCATCTGCCCCTGACCGCCTGGCAACGGCTGGATCTGGTGCTGGACAAGGGTTTCGCCGAGGTACCCGGCCCGCCGTCCGGCGACGCCGACCCGCTGGAGTTCACCGACACCGTCCCCTACCCGCGACGCCGCGCGGAGGCCAGGGCGCGGACGGGTCTCGACGAGGCCGCCGTGTGCGCCACCGGCAGCATCCGCGGGTGGCCGGTCGTGGCCGTGGCGATGGACTTCCGGTTCCTCGGCGGCAGCCTGGGCAGCGCGGTCGGCGAACTGGTGACGCGCGCGGGCGAACTGGCGCTGGCGCACCGGATCCCGCTGCTGATGGTGACCGCGTCCGGCGGGGCCCGGATGCAGGAGGGCGCGCTGTCGCTGATGCAGATGGCCAAGACGGCCCAGGTCCTCGGCGAACTGGACGAGGCCGGGGTGCTCACCGTCTCGCTGGTCACCGACCCGACCTTCGGCGGTGTCGCGGCGTCCTTCGCCACGCTCGCCGACGTCGTGCTGGCCGAGCCCGGCGCCCGGCTGGGTTTCGCCGGGCCCAGGGTGATCGAGCAGACGATCCGGCAACCGCTGCCGGACGGCTTCCAGACCGCGGAATTCCTCCTGGCACACGGTTTGATCGACCTGGTCTGCCCGCGCGGCGAGCTTCGCGCGCGGCTGGGGGAGCTGCTCGCGGCGGGCTCCGGCGCAGTGCCGCCCCCGGATCCGGGGCACGGTGTGGTGACCGATCCTGCTTCGCTGCCGGAGGGGAACGCCTGGGAAGCGGTCCGCCGGGCGCGCGATCTCGCTCGTCCCTCCACAATGGACTTCCTGGCGCACGCCTTCGACGGGTTCACGGAGTTGCACGGCGATCGCCACGGTAAGGATTGTCCCGCCGTCGTCGGCGGCTTCGCGTGGCTGGGCCGCACGCCGGTGATGGTCGTCGGCACACAGAAGGGACACGACGCGGCCGAGCTGTCCGCCCGCGATTTCGGCATGGCTTCGCCCGCGGGCTACCGGAAAGCGGCGCGGCTGATGCGGATGGCGGCGAAGCTGGGGATCCCCGTCGTCACGCTGGTCGACACGCCCGGCGCCCACCCCGGGATCGAAGCCGAGGAGGGCGGGCAGGCGATGGCCATCGCCGAGAACCTGCGGCTGATGGCGGGCCTGCCGGTGCCGACCGTGGCCGTGGTGACCGGCGAAGGCGGCAGCGGCGGTGCGCTCGCGCTGGCCGTCGCGGACCGCGTGTTCCTCTGCGCGAATGCCGTGTACTCGGTCATCAGCCCGGAAGGCTGCGCGGCGATCCTGTGGCACGACTCCGCCGCGGCCCCGCGCGCGGCCGACGCCCTGGCCCTGGACGCGCCACGGTTGGTGCGGTTGGGGGTGGTGGACGGGGTGATCCCGGAAAGCGCCCCCGACGACCACGCCGGCACCGCCGCGAACCTCCGCGCGGCGCTTTCCGCGGCACTGCACGAACTCATGGCCCTGCCTCGCGCCGAACTGGCCGCCCGCCGCCACGACCGGTTCCGCCGCTTCGGCACGCCCGTGCCGGTCACCCCCTGACCGCCGGAGGAGGACGAACGGCGGAAGGATCCCGCCGACCCCACCCGCGACCACGACTCACGACCGCCGAACGAACCACCGCATAACCGAAAACCCACCGACCCCAGCCGCCAACTACTCCACGACACCACCCGACCCGCCACCAAACCACCGGCGCCCCACCCGCGACCACCGCTCACGACCACCGAAGGAGGGCACCGCATGCCCGGAGAACCCGCCGACGCCACCTGCGAACTACTCCGCGAAGCCACCCGAGCCGTCACCGAACTGCTGGCGCACAACGGGTCCCGTCCTGGCTCGCTGCATGTGCGGGCCGGGGGCGTCGCGATCGAACTCGACTTCGGCGGCGGCCCGGCGGCCGTACCGCGTGAGGAACCCGAGGCCGCGGGCGAGGACCTGGTCGTCGCTCCCACCGTCGGCGTGTTCTACCGCGCCCCCTCCCCCGGCGCGGAGCCGTTCGTCCGCGAAGGCGACCGGGTGACGGCCGGGCAGCAGGTGGCGATCGTCGAGGCGATGAAGCTGGCGATCCCCGTCGCGGCCGGACGCGACGGCACCATCCTGCGCGTGCTCAAGGACAACGGCGCGGACGTGGAGTACGGCGAACCACTCCTGGAGCTGGCCGCGTCGTGACCGGGTTCGACACCGTGCTGATCGCCAACCGCGGCGAGATCGCGCTCCGCGTGGCCCGCACCTGCCGCGCGCTCGGCCTGTCCGTGGTCGCCGTGTGCTCCACCGCCGACCGCGACTCCGCCGTCACCCGGCTCGCCGACCGGACCGTCCACATCGGACCGACACGGAGCTCCGCGAGCTATCGTAACGCCGCCGCGCTGATCGAGGCCGCGCGGATGACCGGCGCGCAGGCGATCCACCCCGGCTACGGTTTTCTCTCCGAGGACGCCGATTTCGCCGAGGCCTGCGCCGTCAGCGGGCTCACCTTCATCGGGCCGTCCGCCGACGTGATGCGCCTCCTCGGCGAGAAGTCGGCGGCCCGCGCCGCGATGGCCGCTGCGGGACTGCCCCTGCTGCCCGGCGCCGTCGAACCCGTCGCCGACGCGACCGAGGCCACCGCTCTCGCCGCCCGGATCGGGTACCCGGTGATCATCAAGGCCGTCGCGGGTGGCGGGGGCCGCGGGCTGCGCGTGGTGTGGCGGCCCGGCGACCTCGCCGCGGCCTTCGCCGAAACCACCGCCAACGCGCGCGCCCTCTTCGCCGACGGCCGGGTCTACCTGGAGCGGTACCTCACCGGCGCGCGCCACGTCGAAGTGCAGGTGCTGTGCGACGGTCACGGCAACGGCGTCCACCTTGGCGTGCGTGACTGTTCCGTCCAGCGCAGACACCAGAAACTCATCGAGGAGACCCCGGCACCGGGACTGCCCGCCGAGGTGACCGGCCGGATGGCGGGCGCCGCGTTGAGTGCCGCGCTGGAGACCGGCTACACCGGCGCCGGCACCTTCGAGTTCCTCGTGGACGGTGCGGGCCGGTTCTCGTTCCTGGAGGTCAACTGCCGGATCCAGGTGGAGCATCCGGTGACCGAGGAGGTCACCGGCGTCGATCTGGTGGCCGAGCAGCTCCGGATCGCGGCAGGCGAGCAGCTGTCCCAGATGGACATCACGCCGCGCGGCGCCGCCGTCGAGTGCCGGATCAACGCCGAGGACCCCGCGCACGGCTTCGCCCCGGCGCCGGGCACGCTCACCGAGTTCGCGCCGCCCGCGGGCCCGTTCGTCCGCGTCGACACGCACGCCTTCCCCGGCTACCGCATCCCGGCGGCCTACGACTCCCTGCTGGCGAAGGTGATCACCTGGGGACCGGACCGGGACACCGCGCTGGCCCGGATGCGGGCGGCGCTGGCCGAGTTCCGCGTCGCCGGGCCGGGGATCCGCACCACCGCGGACTTCCTCGCCGGGGTGCTATCCGATCCGCGGTTCGTCCAAGCGCGCCACGACACCCGGCTCCTCGCCGGGCCGGAGGACGGCACCACCCGTTCGGAACCCACGCGGTTACCTCAAAAGCAGGAAGAACAACGCGGGGAGTCACTTCCGCGCGGCTGACCGAACCGGAATGCGTGAGTGACTGTCTTCGTCCTGATTCCTAACGTTGAGAGGTGGCGACTCACCGGCGACGGCAGACCCTCCGCGCACCCGATCCTGTCCTCCCGATGCCGGTTCCCCCGCCCCGATCGCCCGAGCCCGACCTCCCGCCGGCGCGCGCCTTCGAAGGCCCGCCACCCACCGGCCGGAGGGCCGAACGCCGCCGCCGTGCCAGGGTCTCGCTCAGCCGGGACCCGTCGGTCATCGCCGGTGACGCGCTCGCCTTCGTCTTCGACCACCACGGCTTCTACGTCCGTCTCGCCGACGACCTCATCGACGAAGTCCCGTGGCGCCGCCGGGTTCGCCATCACGGCCTGTGCGTGTGCCTCGACGCGGCGTCGAAAAGCCTCGACCCCGCCGCCTACGCCCGGCTCGCGCAAATCCCGACGCGCACGGCCCTGCTCCGGCTCGGGTTCCCGAAGTTCCTCGCCGACATCCTCACCGGGAGTTCCGCGTTCGAGGTCAAGGAGATCCTCGGCGCGCTCCCGGCCGCGCACCTGTGGCACAGCCTGCGCGTCACGATTCCCTTGGTATGCCGGGACTTTCCCGTGTGCCCGGCGAGGATGGACGTCGTCGAAACCTTCGCCTCGCCGGTCCTCGGCCGCGAGCTGGAGAGATTCGTCGCCACCCTGCGCTGAACATTCCGTTGTCAGGCGAGGGGAAACCGGTCAGCGAGCCAACCGGCGATCTCCTGCGCCGCGAGCTGGTTCCCGGTGGGTTCACCCTCGGCGATCGCGCCCCCGAAATGGAGGCCGCGGACGGTCGCGACAGTGCGGTCCGGCGCGCCGAGCGCGTCGATCATCCGTCGCGTGTCGGCGGGGAATGCCGCCTGGTCGCCGGTGAGTTCGAGGAACAGCGCCGGGACGGTGACGCCCGGCGCGCAGCGGACGAAGTCGGCGTTCGAGCTGAGGCCCGACCACGTGGACAGCCAGGCCTCCGGGGTGGTGAGCCTGCCGAAACCGACCTGGCCGTAGTCGATCAGGTCCGGGCGTTTGCCGAACAGCGAGCCGTACGGCCGTTCGCTCGGGTCGAGCGAGAGGTCGACGGTGCGCGGGTCTGCGTCGGTGCGGAAGATGGTCATGATCTTCGGCGCGAGAGCGCGTCGCCGGTCCGCGGCGGCACCGCTCTCACGGAAGGCCGCGCGGGCTTCCGCCGTGCGGGCCAGCGCTTCGCGGGCGACGGCGTCGATCCGCGCGACGCGGTCGTGTTGCGCGGCGCGGTACCGGCGCAGGAAGTCCGCCGGATAACGGGAACTCCCCGGCGGTTCCACGAAACCGTTCGCGGGGTTCCACGGGTCCAGCTCCGGCACGACCGACAGCGGATCGTTCTCGTCGGCCACCGAGGGATCGATGCACGACAGCAGGAGCTTGCCCTGACCGGGATGGGGTGCGAGGAACACGACGCCATCCGGCTCCGGCATGGTGGCTTCGGCGAGTTTCACCGGACGTCCGCCCGGGGTGAGCGCGATCCGGTCGGACACCGGCAGCCCGGCCTGCTCGGCGTAGAACGCGAACAGCGTCCCGCCACCGGAGTGGCCGAGCAGCACGACGTGGTCGAAACCCTTGTCCCGCAAGAAAATCTGACCTGCGGCCATATCGAGCAGGGCCTGCTCGTGGATCAGGTTCAGGTCGTTGTTCACCGAGCGGGTGTGCTGGGTCCACACCGCGACGCCGGCCTGCAGCAGCAGGGGCACCATCGGGTGGTGCGTCAGGTCCTGCCGCGGATGCATCAGGCACACCACGGTCTCCGCGCCCGGCACCGTGGCGAGCACGCCGCTGACCGTCGCACCGTCCGATGTGGTCAGTTCGTGCACGGAGGTGACCGTCGGCGCGGGCCGCTCCCCCGCCTGCAGATACCGGCCTTGCCCGAGGCCGGCCGGAGCGCTCATCGGCGCTCCACGCGCAGCGCGTCCTTGTCGTGCTGGGTGATCCGGGAATCGCGGGAAACCCCGGCGATGCACGAATACCAGACCGCGTGCCGGCAGCCGGTGGCCCGGCGGTCGATCACGATCGGCCCGTCCGAGCTGATCGCGAAATACGGCCCGAGCTGGCCGACCGTCACGGCCGCGTCCTGTCCGGCGACCTTCGCGACGGCCGTGTTCTCCGGGACGTCGAGGACGTAGAGCACGGTCATCGGCCCGCCTCCGACGGCGCCGTCCACTCCGCGGCGCGTTCGACGATCAGTTCCGCCTTGCGTGCCAGCAGTTTCCCGAAAGTCGGCTCCGGTTCGGCGACGACGTCCAGCAGCGCGTCGATGGTGAGGTTCGCGTCGAGGTCCTCCTGCGGCGTGACGGGCCGCATCGCGCGGGTGATCTCGAAGAAGTAGCCGTTCGGATCGTGGGTGTAGATCGATTCGATGGTCTCGTGCTGGATCTGCATCTCCACCGGCCATGAGCTGGCGTCGAGGCGCCGCCGGTATTCGAGGAGATCCTCTTCGCTCTCCACGTGGATCGCGAGGTGCCGCGAGCGCACGAAGTATTCCGGGACGTCCGCGCCGAACCGGCCGTAGACGTCGCCCTTCTCCCCGGCAGGCCCGCCGACCTCGGGCGCGGTGCCGAAGTAGTAGAAGAACGCGATCCGGTCGTCGTTGCCCAGATCGAAGAAGAAGTGGATGAAGTCGGGGTGGTCCTCGGGACCCCAGCCCGCCGCGCAGATCGAGTGGACGACCGGGAAGCCGAGGACGTCCCGGTAGAAGCGGACGGTCGCGGCCGGGTCGAACGTCGGGAAGGCGACGTGGTCGACCCCCTGCACGCGGTGCTCCAGCTCCGTCATTTGCTGCCTCCTAAGGGGTTCTCGCCGTGGGAACGACCCTACGCTCGTCTTGACGATTGAGTCAATAGTTTGACGACTGAGACGATTCGGAGGGCGGGAAAAACCCGGGACGGCCATGGGCGCGCCGGTCCCTGGTCAGAGGTCGAGGAGGCGTTCCAGGTGGTCGAGGTCCTGGCGGAGCAGCTTGATCGCGGCGGCCGGGCCTGCCTCGCCGCCGACGCCACGGTCAGGTCGCTGCAACGCGCCGACGGCCATGTCGGCGAGCTGCCCGGTCACGCCCTCGGCGGTGTCGCGGCCGCCGGGCTGGAACCACCACGCCACCCAGTTGCACATGCCGAGCACCCCGAGCGCCGCGACCCGCGCGTCGACCGGACGGAACCGGCCGGCCCGCACGCCGTCCTCGATCACGGTCGCGATGGTCTTGAGCACCGCGCGGCGGCCCTTGTCGTACGCCTCGGTCAGTTCCTCCGGCAGCTCGGCCTCGGACCGGATGAGCAGGCGGAACCGTTCGGGCTGGGTCGCGCGGCGCCCGACGAGCACCGCGACGATCCCGCGCAGGGTTTCGACCGGGTCGAGCCCTTCCGCGGCCAGCGCGGTCAGCTCGTCGAGCGGCCCGCTGGTCACTTCCGTGACGAGCTTGGCCAGCAGTTCGTCCTTGCTCTTGACGTAGTGGTAGAGCGCGGGCCGGGTGATCCCGAGCGCGTCGGCGATGTCCTGCAGGCTCGTGCCCGCGAAACCGCGTTCGGCGAACAGCCGGGTGGCGTGTTCGTACAGCTCGTTTTCCACCAGCTCGCGGCGGGCGGTGCTCGCCCCCCGCTTGCGCGCGGCCCCGTTCCCAGTCATGGGTCTGATCGTAGGACGGGTGTTCCCGCGAGCAGGCGTCCGGCACCGGGTACGACCGGATCCAGGCCCAGCGCGGTGAGCACCGCGTGCGCGCCCGCGGTGGCCGCTGAGAGCACCGGGAGCCCGAACTCCTCCTCGGCCGGCGCGACCAGATCGAGTGAAGGCATCTGCACGCAGGCGGAGATGATCAGCGCGTCCGCCGACGTCAGGTCGAGCCCGCGAGCCGCCGTCAGCACGCGCTCGCCCGGGATGCAGCCGACTTCGGTGTTGTCCCCGACTTCCAGCGCGGCCCAGTCGACCACGGTGAACCCTTCAGCCTCCAGGTAGGCCACGACCTGTTCGGCGAGCGGGCGCAGATACGGGGTGACCAACGCGATCCGCGACGCGCCGAGCGCGCGCAAGCCGGTCACGAGCGCACCCGCGCTCGACAGGATCTCGGTGTCGGCCAGCCGCGCGCGGATTTCCGTTTCGACGCGCTGGTGCTCCCCCGGGCCCTGTGCCATCAACGCGACAAGGCAGGCGTAGAGGAGCGCGTCGACGTGGGCGTCGGCCAGCTCGCCGACGCACCGCTCGCGCTGCGCGTTCATCGCCTTCAGTTCCTCCGGCGACACCTGGTGCATGCGCATCCGGCTGGCGTGGAAGGAAAACCGCCCCGGGTGGCGGGCGAGCAGCGCCGGCAGCTCGGTCTCCACGGTGACGTTCGAGCTGGGCACGATCAAACCGATCCGGTGCGTCACGGGGCACTCACTTTCCTGGCGATGTCCGCGGCCAGGCGCTTCTTGTCCGCCTTGCCGACGAGGGTGCGGGGGATCTCGGGGACGTGTTCGACGCGTTCGGGCCATTTGAACTTCGCGACCCCGAGCGCCGCGAAATGCGCCTGGATCTCGGGCAGGGTCAGCGCGGGCCCGTCCACCACGAGGTAGGCGCAGGCGCGTTCACCGAGTCTCTCGTCCGGCATCGGGACCACCGCGGCACCGGTGATTCTCGGATGCCGTAACAAGAGCAGCTCGACTTCTTCGGCGTTGATCTTCTCGCCGCCGCGGTTGATGAGGTCCTTCAGCCTGCCTTCGATGGAGACGTAGCGCGTGTTCTCGATCTCCCTCAGCGCGGCCAGATCGCCGGTCCGGTAGAAGCCGTCCGAGGTGAAGGCGCGAGCGTTGTGTTCGGGGGCGCCGAAATAGCCGCGCAGCGTGTACGGGCCGCGAGCACACAGTTCGCCCACCGTGCCGGGGATGACTTCGTTCTCGGTACCGGGTTCCAGTATCCGCACCTCGTCCCATTCGGACAGTGGCGTGCCGACGGTTTCGAGCCGTGCCCGGCGCGGCGCGCCGGGGCGGGTGGTGAGGAAAAGTCCTTCGCCCATCCCGAAAAGCTGGCCGGACCAGATCCCGCGGGCTTCGATCGCGTCGAACAGCGCGGGCGGGACCTTGGCCCCGGACAACACGATCTGGGTGACGGCCTTGGTCGCGGCGCCGAAGTCCGGATGGTCGGCCGCGCGGTAGTGGCCGTGTCCGAAAAGGACATGCGTGGCGGCTTCCCTGGCCATCAGCGGCAAGGACTCGTCGAGGTCGGGGCTGCCGAGCACGAGACACCCGCCCACGCTGTGGGGACCGTGCAGACCGCACACGATGCCCGCGTTGTGGATGATCGGGATCAGGTGCGCGACGCGGTTCTGTTCCGTCCACCCCCACGAACGCGCGTAGGCGACGGCGTTGAACCAGTATTCGGCGTGCAGGCGCGGGATGACCTTCGGGACACCCGTGGTGCCCCCGGACAGCTGGTACACGGCGACCCCGTCCGGGTCGAGGCCGGACTGGATCCGCTCGACCAGCGCGCGAGCGCCGGCCGGGTCGAGATCGGCACCGATCGCTTCGATCGACGGGCCGCGCGGATCCTCACCCAGCACGAAGAACTCCCGCAGCGTCGGGTGGTTTTCTCGCTGTTGCAAGGCGAATCCGACGAGGTCGAAGCCGCGTGTCCCGGCCTCGACGAGGTGCGCGACCGCACCGACGCGGCGGCTGATCTCCCCGATCTCGTGCGCGCGATGCGCGGCGAGCGTGGCGACCGGGACCAGCCCGGCTTTGAGCGCGCCGTACCAGGCGACGACCGCGCCCAGCCGGTTGGTGACCTGGAACAGGATCGGGTCGCCGGGGCGCATGCCGCGCCGCGCCAGCCCCGCGGCGACGAGGTCCGTGCGCGCGTCGAGTTCGGTGAAAGTGAGCCGCCCGTCGAGCGCCGCCACGGCGTCGCGTCGCGGGTGCGCGGACGCGATCCGGTGGAACTCCGTGGCGATCGTGGCCGTGCCCCAGAGTCCCGCCGCGCGGTAGCGGCGAACTTCGGGCGCGGGATAAGGAACGACGCTCATACCTGCTCCTCGGTGAGCTGTACCAGGTCGGTACGGCCACTGACCAGCCCCGCCGCGAGGTCGCCACTCAGCGCGCGCGGAGCCTCCACCGCGGTCAACGCGCCGGTTTCCAGCCGGATCCGCTCGGCGAGGTCGAGCCGGGTGAGCACGGCGGGCCGGTCCGCGGGCCCGGTGACCAGCACACCACCACGGACGCCCGCGATCAACGCGTCCGCCTCCGGCGACCACGGGTTCCGCAGATCGACGTACAGCGGCTCCAGCTCGGGAACGCTGACGCGGTCCGGGAAGGACCGGTTCCCATGCGTGAGCGGGCGATCGAGCACCCACTGCACGAGATCCCCGTCCGGTGGCGCGCCGCCGTACTGCCGCAACGCCGTGGCCACCGCGTCCGGACTGGTGCCGGCGAACCGGTCCAGGGACACGTTGCCCGCCCGCGACATGTACGCCACCATCAGCCGTTCGACCGGCAGGCCGAGCCGCGACGGGAACGACTCCCACCACAGCCTGCTGCGCCGGGCCAGTTCCTGCAGCCGCTCGACCGAGGGCCGGCGCGTTTCCTCGTACCGGGCGAAAGCCGTTGCGGGATCAGGGGATTCCCGGAGCGCGGCGACCAGGCCGATGGCGTCCTCCATGGCCAGTTTCGTGCCGGAGCCGACCGAGAAATGGGCCGTGTGCGCGGCATCGCCGAGCAGCACGACGTTCCCTTGCGCCCAGCGGTCACAGCGCACGGTCCGGAACCGCTGCCAGCGCGTCCGGTTCCCGATCAGCCCGTGCCCGCGCAGCTGCCCGGCGAAGATCTTTTCCAGGTACCGCAACGACTTCTCGTCGGAGGCTCCGGGCGGGACGCCCTCGCCCTCGAGTTCGGCGGTCGTCGCGTCGAAGCCCGCGTTCCGCCAGGTCCGCTCGTCGGTCTCGATCAGGAACGTGGACCGGCCGCCCGAGTAGGGGTAGGCATGCGCGACGAACGTGCCGTACTCTGTCTCCACCGGCGTGAAAACCGCGTCGGGCAAGGGAAAATCCGCGCCGCACCAGAGAAAGAGGCCGTCGCCGGTTTCGATCCGCGCGCCGAACGAACCGGCTTCCCGCGTCGCGCTGCTGACCCCGTCGGCCGCGACGACCAGATCCGCGTCCAGCCCGGCGGCGGCGCGCCGGACCCCGAACTCCAGCCGCACCCCGGCTTTCTCCGCGTGCCGCTGCAGTACGGCCAGCAGGTCCGTGCGGGCGACCCCGATGAGGTGATCGTTGCGCACCCGGACGCCGCGCCCCCGGACCCGCATCGTCATGTCGTGCCGGACGCCGGTCGCGACGAGGTCGCGCAGGGTGTCGGGGTCGGCTGCTTCGAGGTTGCGCTGGGTGCCCGCGGCGAGGCCGACCCCGAAGCCGAACGTCTTGTCCGGTTCCCCCTGTTCGTGGACCTGCACCTCGCAGGCGGGATACGCGAGCTTGAGCAGGCGGGCGGCGTAGAGCCCGCCCGGCCCGCCGCCGAGCACCGCGACCCGTCGTGGCTGCATCACGGACCTCCGAAGACGTGTTTTGACGTTAGCGTCGACTATTTGACGCTGTAGACATCAGAAAGTCAAGGTTGACTCCTGTCGTATGCGTTGAATAGTCTACTCATCCGTCAATACGTCTTCTCGCGCAAAGGAGCGCCAGCCATGGCCTACGTCATCGGCGTGGATGTGGGCGGCACGTTCACCGACGCCGTCCTCGACGACGACGCCGGGACGGTGCTCGCCGCCAAGTCCCCGTCCACCCCGCCGGACTACTCCCAGGGCGTGCTCGACGTCCTGCACCTGCTCGCCGAGCAGCTCGGCAGGCCGCTGCCGGAGATGCTGGCGGACACCCACCACATCGCGCACGGGACGACGTCCTCGCTCAACGCGCTGGTCATGGGGAACGTGCCGCCGGTCGGCTTCCTCACCACCCGCGGCCACCGCGACTCGATCTTCATCATGAACGTCGAGGGCCGCTACCTCGGCCGTTCCCCGCACGAGCTGCAGCACGTCCTCGGCCAGGACAAGAACCACGCCCTGCTCCCGAAACGGCACGCGCTGGAGGTCACCGAGCGCGTCGACCGGGACGGCACCGTGGTCGTGGCGCTGGACGAGGAGCAGGCGCGCGCCGCGATCCGCGCGCTGGTCGCCGAAGGCGTCCAGGCGATCGCGGTCTCGCTGCTCTGGTCGTTCCGCAACCCGGTGCACGAACACCGGCTGCGCGAGCTGATCGCCGAGGAGGCGCCCGGGCTATTCGTTGCCCTGTCTTCGGAAGTGAGCCCGCGGATCCGCGAGTTCGCCCGGAACGCGACCACGATCATGAGCACCCAGATCGGCCCCGGCCTGCGCGACTACCTCGGCACGCTGGAATCCGCGCTGCGCGCGCAGGGCCTGACCGGCCCGCTGCTGGTCATGCAGTCCAACGGCGGCGCGATCGCCGCCGCCGAGGCGCCCGCCGCGGCGATCAGCACGGTCGGCTCGGTGCTCACCGGCGGTGTCATCGGTTCGGTGGCGCTCGGCAGGCAGCTCGGCCACCGCAACATCATCTCCACCGACGTCGGCGGCACGACGTTCCTGGCCGGGCTCGTCGTGGACGGTGAGCCCGTGCGCGACACGAGCACGGTGATCAACCACCACCCGATCAACGTCCCCACGCTCCGGGTCGACGCGATCGGCTCCGGCGGCGGTGCGATCGCCTGGCTCGACGCCGGCGGCAACCTTCGCATCGGCCCGCGCAGCGCGCAGGCCGTGCCCGGACCGGCCTGTTACGGCAACGGCGGCACCGAGCCGACGAACACCGACGCCAACCTGGTGCTCGGGATCCTGCCGGAGCGCGGGCTGCTCGGCGGGCGCAAACCGTTGTCGAAGGAATCGGCCCGGCAGGCCATCGACATCCGGATCGCCAAACCACTGGGCCTGTCCGTGGAGGAGGCCGCGGCCGCGATCTACACCGTGCAGAACGCCCAGACCGGTGACCTGCTGCGCAAAACCGTCGTCGAAGCCGGGCACGACCCGCGCACGTTCGTGCTCTACGCCTTCGGGGGCGCGGGCCCCGCGCACTGTGCCGGCTACGCCGCCGAAGTCGGCTGCGACGAAGTGGTCGTGCCACTCGGTTCGGTGGCTTCGGCGTTCTCCGCGTTCGGGCTCGCATCGACGGACATCGCGCTCGCCGCGGAACTGTCGGACCCGACCGTCGTCCCGTTCGACCCGGTCCGCGCCGAACGGAACTTCACCGAACTGGAAGAGCGCGTCCGCGCCGGATTGTCGCGGCAGGGCGTGCGATTCGAGAAGGTCGAAGTGGTCCGGGAGATCGACCTGCGCTACAGCATGCAGCTCGCCGAGGTCACCGTGCCGGTCGCCGCCGGCCCGCTGGACACGACGGCGATCGAAGACGCCGCCGCCGCGTTCGAGAAACGCTACGCGGAGCTTTTCGGCGCCGACGCCGGATTCCGCGAGGCCGGGATCCAGGCGATCACCTTCCGGGTCCGCGGGATCGGCGTCCTGCCGTTCAGCCCGGAACTACCCGGGGTTCCCGCCGCCGAGCGCGATCCGGAGCCCTTCGCCACGCGGCCGGTGTGCCTGGACGCCGCGACCGGCTACGTCGCCACCCCGATCTACGACTACCGCGAACTGCGGGCCGGGCACGTGCTGACCGGCCCGGCCGTCGTCGAAGTGCCGACCACGACGGTCGTGGTGCCCGCGGGCACCACCGGCACGGTCGACCACCTCGGCAACCTGACCATCTCCAGGAGCACGCGATGAGCATGCCGATCCCCGGCTCGGAGGCCTTCTCCAGCCGTCCCGTCGACCCGGCGGAACTCGCCCGGTCGCTGCCCACTTCCCTGCCCGTGCACACCGTGAGCGACGAGCAGGTCGCCGCGCTCGACCCGCTCACCTACGAAGTGATCCGGCACCGGCTCTGGTCGGTCACCGACGAGATGGGCGAAGCGCTCAAGCGCATGTCCGGCTCGCCGATCGTCACCGACGCCAACGACTTCGACTTCGCCATCTCCGACGAGCTCGGCCAGGAGGTCCAGGTCGGGCTCTACAACACGATGCTCGTCGGCGCGGTCGACCTCGCCATCTACTGGACGCTGCGCAACCGCGCCGACAATCCCGGGATCGAGGCCGGGGACATGTTCCTGTGCAACGATCCCTGGGTCGGCGGCGGCCTCCACCAGAACGACGTCATCGTGTACCAGCCGGTGTTCCACGAGGGGCGGCTGTTCGCCTGGACGAGCGCCATCGCCCATCAGCCGGACCTCGGCGGCGTCGGGCTCGGCTCGTTCTCCCCCGCGGCGGAGGACGTGTTCTCCGAATCCCTGCCCACGCCGCCGGTGAAGGTGGTCCGCGGCGGGCGGCTGCAACGCGACGTCGCCGACCTGTGGGTCCGCCGTTCCCGCGTGCCGATGCTCGTCGGCCTGGACCTGCGCGCCAAGATCGGGGCCAACAACGTGGGCGCCGAGCGCCTGCACGCGCTGATCGGCCAGTACGGCGCGGACACCGTGAAGGCCGTGATGAAGCGGATGATGTCCGACGCCGAATCCCGGTTGCGCGGCAAGCTTTCCGCGCTGCCGGACGGGAGCTGGAGCGCCACCGGCTACCAGGACCAGTCCCACGAGGGCGACCGGAACCTGCACAAGATCACGGTCACCACCACGAAGACCGGCGACCACCTGACCTTCGACTTCACCGGCACCGATCCGCAGGCCGGGGTCGTCAACTGCACCTACGCGGGGATGCGCGGCGGCGTGATGCTCGCGCTGCTGCCGATCCTCGCGGGCGACATCCCGTGGTCGGCGGGCGGGCTGATGCGGTGCTTCGACCTCGTCACCGAGGAGGGCACGCTCAACAACGCCACCTTCCCCGCCGCCGTGGGCCGCGGCCCGATCGGCCCGGCCTGGCTGACCGGCAACCTGATCGCGGAATGCCTGTCCCAGATGCTCGACCGCGATCTCGAACTGGGCAACAACGTGCAGGCGACCTGTTGCGGCACTTGGGATACCGCCGTGATCGCGGGGCTCGACGAGCGCGGCGAGCAGCCCGCGCCGTTCCTGTCGATCATGATGGAGCCGATGGCCGGCGGGTACGGCGCGCGCCCGCACGCCGACGGCGTCGACACCGGCGGCCTGTTCTGCATCCCGATGGGCCGGGTCCCGGACGTCGAGATGACCGAGTTCCTGTATCCGGTGCTGACGTTGTGGCGGCGCGAGGTCCCCGATTCCGGCGGTCCGGGCCGCCACCGCGGCGGGCTCGGCGCGTCCATCGCGTTCACCCCGCACGGCACCAGCCTGCCGATGGGGCTGGTACTCGCGTCGGCGGGCAAGGCGGTGGCGCAGAACGGCGGACTGTCCGGCGGGCTGCCCGGAAACACCGGGCTCGACGTCGTCGCCCGGCAGAGCCGGGTGAAGGAAATGCTGGCGGCGGGCACGATCCCGACCGAACTCGCCGAAGTCAGCGACACCCTCGAACCGGGCCAGAACTACGCGTCGAGCTACCTCGCGCCGGGCGAAGTCTTCTCGATGACGTGGCAGGGCGGCGGTGGTTACGGCGACCCGCTGACCCGCGAACCCGAAGCGGTGGCACGGGATCTGCGCGAGGAGAAGATCACGGCGAACACGGCCCGCTCGGTCTACGGAGTGGTGCTGCGGGACGGAGTCGTCGACCCGGCCGCGACCGACGCGGAGCGTTCCCGGCAGCGCGACGCCCGCCGCGACCGATCTCGGCTGACCGGCGAAACCCGCGGCCAAGCCGACGTTTCGCCGGGGAGGCGGATCGACGACAACCTGGTGGAGGTCGGCGAGGACATCGCCTGCCGGCACTGCGGCGAAATCCTCGGCGACACCGGCGAAGGACCGCTCGCGCTCGGCGTCCACGACGGGCCGCCGACCGACGCGGGGCCGCAGATCCTCGCCACCGCGACCGATTACGTCGACGCGCCCGTGGTGTTCCGGCAGTACAGCTGCCCGTCCTGCTGGACCGCGGTCTGGTCGGGCGTGGTCCCCGCCGACCACCCCGATCTGGCCGCCGGACTCGGCAGGCTGACCGTCACCAGCGGCTGATCTCTCGCGGTGACGGCCGCCGGCCGTCACCGCGGTTTTCGGCGGGCAGTCTGGTCCGGCGGAACAGACGCGCCGCGCCGCGCGTTGCCAGTGATCATGAAGGCACTGGGAGTCACCGGCTTCGGCGGGCCCGAAGCGCTCGAGATCCTGAACCTGCCCGAACCCGAGGCGGGGCCCGGCGAAGTGCGTGTCCGTGTGCACGCGGCCGCGGTCAACCCGACCGACACGCTGCTCCGCGCCGGACTGCGCTCCCTGCCGGGGACGCGGCCGCCGTACGTACCCGGCATGGACGCGGCCGGCGTGATCGACCAGGTCGGACCGGGCAACGACGACCGGCTCGCGGCGGGGCAGCGCGTCGTCGCGCTGGTCGTGCCGTCGGGTACCCGCGGCGCGTACGCCGAGCAGGTGGTGGTGCCCGCCGCGTCGGTCGTCGCCGCGCCGGCCGGTGCGGACTTCGCCGAAGCCGCCACGCTGCTGATGAACGCGATGACCGCCCGGCTCGCCGTCGACACGCTCGGCGTCACCCCCGGCGGGAAGCTCGGCGTCACCGGCGCCGCGGGCGCGTTCGGCGGGTACGTCGTCCAGCTCGCCCGCGCGGATGGCCTGCACGTCATCGCCGACGCGAAGGCCGAGGACGAAACTCTGGTCCGGCAGCTCGGCGCGGACGAGATCGTGGAGCGCGGGACGGACGTCGCCGCCCGGTTCCGCGAACTCGCCCCGGACGGTGTGGCGGGGCTCGCCGACGGCGCGCTGCAAAGCGAACAGGTCGTCCCCGCCCTCGCCGATGGCGGTGTCATCGCCACGGTCCGGGGCTGGAAAGGCCCTGCGGAGCGGGGAATCTCCGTCCGGCCCGTACTCGTGCGGGACGCCGCCACCGACACCGCCGGGTTGGCACACCTGGTCGAACAGGCCGAGGAAGGGGCGCTCACGCTCCGAGTCGCGCGCGTTTTCCCGGCCGACAAGGCGGTCGAGGCGCACCGGCAGCTCGAAGCGGGTGGCGTGCGCGGGCGCCTGATACTCGACTTCACCTGATCGTCCTCAGTGGACGGTCAGGCGCGGCAGTGCAAAGGCCGTCCGCCGTTCAGCGTCACCATGTCCCGGAAGGCCGCCGCCGTATCCACGGCCCCGCCGCGCACCTCCGCGTACGCCCGGTGCAGGTTCCCCGCGAGGCGTTCGGACTCGCTCCACGCGGCGAACTCCCCCAGGTTGGCCTCCCGGGCGGCGTCCAGTGGCGAGAGTCCCGCCGCCACGCCGTCGCGGGCCACCTGCTGGACGAACCGCAGGTAGCGGAGCGTCGGGGCGATCGCCTCCGGCCCGCACACCGGGCCGTGCCCGGGCACGATCGTCTTGGCACCCAACGGTTCGATGACGTCCGTGGGCACCCGCGCGGCGCCTTCGATCGAGCCGGAAAGCAGGAACGGGGTGCCGCCCCAGAACAGCAGATCCCCCGCGAACAGCACGGGACGCTCGGGCACCCAGACGATCGAATCGTTCGTCGTATGCGCCGGGGAGCCCACGTGCCGGACCTCGCACCGCAGGTCGTCGACCCACAGCGTGATTCCCTCCGTGTAGGTCAGGAACGGCGGCGCGAACGGCACCGAACCGGCGTCGAACGGTTCGAAGATCCCCTCCATCGGCGGCCGCGCGGCCGCCGCCTGGGATGGCTGTGGGTGTTGACGAGCGTGTGCGCGACGACCGCGGACCTGCTGCGTGCGGTGGACGCTCTCCTCTTGCCGCGCGTCGTCGTGTTCGGCCTGCCGTCGGCGACGAACTCACCATGGCGGACGTGCAGTCGATGCCGTGGGTGTTCACCTACCACGACACCGGCCGCTCCAGCGTCGCCATGCGCCAGCTGCAGCTGCTCGGGATCGAACCGCGCGGCCAGACCGTGCTCGACAGCTTCCTCGCGCTCCCGTACTACCTCGTCGGCACGCGCCGCCTCGCCCTCGTCCAGCGGCGGCTCGCCCCGTCGCTGACCCGCGACGGCCGCCTGCGTGCCGTCGGCTGTCCGTGGGACCCGGAGCCGGTGTCCGAAACGTTGTGGTGGCATCCCTGGCACACCGACAATCCGGAACACACGTGGCTGCGCGGAATCCTGACCCGCGCCGGCCGCGAACTCGACACGGCGGAAGGGCTTTCATGACCCAGCGGACCCGTTGGCGGCTCTCCGGTTTCGGCGACGAGATCGACGCCGACCCGGACGTCCAGGTGGCCGTCCTCCAAGCGCTTGGCGCGAGCGCCATCGAGGTCCGCAGCGCCTGGGGCGTCAACGTCGTCGACCTCGGCGAGGAACAACTGGCCGGGCTGCGGCGGATCCTGGCCGCCCGCGAGCAGTCGGTGAGCGCCATCGCCTCCCCCATCGGCAAGGTCGACGTCGCGCTCCCGGCCGAGCACGAACTCGGCAGGCTGCGGCGCGCGATCGCCGCGGCGCATAAGCTCGGCGCCGGCTATATTCGGATCTTTTCCTTCTACCGCAAGGAAGACCAGAGCCCCGAGAGCATCCGCGACGACGTGCTGAAGCGGATGCGGGCGCTGGCCGACCTGGCCGAGCGCGAGAACGTCACGCTGCTGCACGAAAACGAGCGGCACATCTACGGCGACGTCCCCGCCCGGATACTCGACCTCGTCGAGAGCGTGGGCTCGGACCGGCTCCGGCTCGCCTGGGACAACGCGAACTTCGTGCAATGCGGTGTCGCGCCCCACACCGAAGGCTGGCACCTCCTGGCCCCGTACGTCGACTACCTGCAGGTGAAAGACGCGCTCGCGGCCACGCACGCCGTCGTCCCCGCGGGCGAAGGCGACGGCGAAGTACTCGAGACGCTCACCGCGCTGCGCGACTCCGGCTACCGCGGATTTGCCTCCCTCGAACCACACCTCACCGACGTCCACAACCTCGGCGGGTTCAGCGGACCCGCCGAATTCGGCCGCGCCGCCCGTGCTTTCCGCGCCCTCACCGCGCAGATCGGAGTCACCCTGCGATGACCGCCCTCCGCTGCGCCATCGCGGGCACCGGCACCATCGGCCGCCACCACGCGAAGGTCGCGATCACCCACCCCGGCCTCGAACTCGCCGCCCTCATCGACACGTCGCCCGAGGCCGCCGCGCGCGCCGCCGACGAAGCCGAAGCGGCCACCGGCGTCCGCCCGGTCACGGCGTCGACGATCGAAGACGCGCTCGCCGCGACGGCCTTCGACCTCGTGGCGATCTGCACGCCCTCGGGGCTGCACGTCGACCTCGCGACGGCCGCGCTGGCCGCCGGGAAACACGTCGTCATCGAGAAACCGTTGGACGCGAACATGTCCCGGGCGCGGCAGCTCGCCGCTCTCGCGCGGGAAAGCGGTCTCGTCGTGAGCGTCATCAGCCAGCACCGCTTCGACCCGGCGTCCCGCGTTGTCGCCCAGGCCGCCCACGACGGCGAGTTCGGCACGCTCACCTCCGGGCTCGCGAGCGTCGCCTGGTACCGCTCGCAGGACTACTACGATTCCGGCGGCTGGCGGGGAACCTGGGCGCTCGACGGCGGCGGCGCCGTGATGAACCAGGGCGTGCACACCGTCGACCTGCTCGTGTGGACGCTCGGGCGGCCCGTCGAGATCACCGGGTCCACGGCCCTGCTCGGGCACGAACGGATCGAGGTGGAGGACACGGCCGTGGCGACCGTGCGGTTCGCTTCCGGCGCGCTCGGCGTCCTCCACTGCACCACCGCCGCGTATCCCGGGCTGTCCGCGCGCTACCAGGTGCACGGCACCCGCGGTTCGGCCATCGTGGACAACGACGAACTGGCGTACTTCCACGTCGCACCAAGGGATTCGCCCCTCGCCTCCGCCTCGGCGACGAGCGGGAACAACGCGGCCGAGGGCGTGGTGGACCAGAAGGCCGAGCGGCTGCCGCCCGAGCACGTCGCGGATCAGCCGGACCGGTTTCTGCGGCAGCACTCGCGGCAGTACGACGACATCGTGGCCGCGATCAGGGAAGGCCGCGCGCCGGCGGTCACCGTGGACGACGCGCTACTGGCCCTCGCCGTCGTACGGGGCCTGTACGTGTCGGCGGCGCTCGGCTCCCCGGTGCTCGTCGACGACATCCTCGACGGGCGGTACGACGACGCGGTCCCGACGGTCCGGGCGGCGGGTGCGAGCCGCTCTCGGTAGTGTCCCGCGCGACGGTGGCGTGCCCGCGTGGAGGAGGAACCCGGTGACCGTTCGGCAGCAGGCGGGGGGTGCACTCGACTCCGCTCGCCCGGCGCTGGTCGTCGGCGCGCTCGGGGTGGTGTTCGGCGATATCGGGACCAGCCCGATCTACACGCTGCAGACGGTGTTCAGCCCGGGCGACCCGCATCCGGTCCCGGTCAGCGCCGACAACGTCTTCGGCGTGGTGTCGCTGGTGTTCTGGTCCGTGATGATCATCGTGACCGTCACCTACGTGCTGCTGGCGATGCGCGCCGACAACGACGGCGAGGGCGGCATCATGGCCCTGATCACGCTGCTGCGTCGCTGGAAAGGGCAGCGTGCCGCACTGATATTGGCGGGGCTGGGCATCTTCGGCGCGTCCCTGTTCTTCGGCGACAGCATGATCACACCGGCGATCTCGGTGCTCTCGGCCGTCGAAGGCCTGAAGGTCGTGGAGCCCTCGCTCGAGGACCTGGTCGTGCCGATCACCGCGGCGATCATCGTGGTGCTCTTTCTCGTGCAGCGCAGGGGAACCGCCGCCGTCGGGCGCGTGTTCGGGCCGGTGATGATCCTGTGGTTCCTCACCGTCGCGGTCTGCGGGATCAGCGGGATCACGCGGCATCCGGCGATCCTGAAAGCGCTCTCCCCGACCTACGCGCTGGGCTTCCTCGGCGGCCATTTCGGCACCGCGTTCTTCGCCCTCGCCGCGGTGGTCCTCGCCGTGACCGGCGCCGAAGCCCTCTACGCCGACATGGGCCATTTCGGCCGCCGCGCGATCACCCGCGCCTGGCTGCTGCTGGTGTTCCCGGCGTGCGTGCTCAGCTATCTCGGCCAGGGCGCGCTGATCCTCGACGACCCGGCCACCATCTCCAGCCCGTTCTTCCTGCTCGGCCCCGGCTGGTCACGGCTGCCGATCGTGCTGCTCGCGACGGCGGCGACGGTGATCGCCTCCCAGGCCGTGATCACCGGCGCGTACTCCGTGGCCTCGCAGGCCGCGCAACTCGGCTACCTGCCGCGGCTGCGGATCGTGCACACCTCGGAGTCCACGGTCGGGCAGATCTACGTGCCCTGGGTCAACTGGCTGCTGATGGTCTCGGTGCTCACGCTCGTCTTCGCCTTCCGCAGCTCCGCCGCGCTGGCCTTCGCGTTCGGCATGGCGGTGACCGGCACGATCACCATCACCACCCTGCTGTTCTTCTTCATCGCCAGGAAGAAATGGCATCCGCCGTGGTGGCTGCTCGTCGTCGGCGGTGGCCTGCTGCTGATCGTGGACCTGCTGTTCGTCGCCGCGAACCTGACCAAGCTGCTGCACGGCGCCTGGCTGCCGCTGCTGATCGGGCTCACCGCGTTCACCATCATGATCACCTGGCAGCGCGGCCGCGCGATCGTCACCGCCGAACGCGAACGGCACGAGGGCTCGCTGCGGGAGTTCGTCGACGACCTGCGCGCGCAGCGGCAATCCCTGCGGCAGGTTCCGGGTACCGCGGTGTTCCTCAACCGCGGCAAGGAAACCGCGCCGCTGGCGTTGCGCGCCAACGTCGAGCACAACCATGTCCGGCACGAGCACGTCGTGATCCTGTCCATCGACACCGAACCCGTGCCCCGGATCGCGGACGGCGAACGCACCGTCGTGGACGAACTCGGTTACGCCGACGACGGGATCACCCACGTCAGCGCCCGCTTCGGGTACATGGAAACCCCGGACGTCCCCGGCGCGCTGCGGCTGCTCGACCCCGCCCGCACCGAAGGGGGGCTCGCCATCGACGACGCGTCGTACTTCCTGTCGAAGATCGAGCTGCGGCGCGGCGCCGAGCCCACCATGGCGCCTTGGCGGAAACGGCTGTTCATCGCGACTTCCTACATCACCGCCGACGCCGCCGAGTACTTCCGCCTCCCCGGCGACCGCACCGTGATCATCGGCTCCCACATCGAGATCTGACGCGCGCGGATCAGCCGGCCACCGGTTCGACGGTCACGTCGAGGCGGCCGAGTCCGCGGAGCCCGTTGTTGATCATCGGCCGGCTGTCGCGGATTTCGAAGCGGGCGACCTGGTCGGCGAGCCGTTCCAGCAGCGCGCTCATTTCCAGCCGCGCCAGGTGCATGCCGACGCACACGTGCTCGCCGCGCCCGAACGCGAGATGATCCGACGGCCGCCGCGTGATGTCGAAGCGTGCGGGGTCCGGGTAATGACGTTCGTCGCGATTGGCCGAGCCGAACAGCAATGCCACCCGCGAGCCCGCGGCCAGGGGCACCCCGCCGACCTCGTGATCTTCGGTCAGGACGCGGCTGAACTGCGGCACCGGCGACTCCAGCCGCAAGGATTCGTTGATCGCGTGCGGAATCAGGGAACGGTCTCCGCGGAGCAGGTCCCACTGATCCGGGTTCCGGGCGAACAGCGCGACCGTGCTGGTGATGGCGAGGATCGTGGTGTCCAGGCTGGGGGTGATGTAGTCCAGCAGCATCACCGGGCACTTCTCGCGCGGGATTTCCCCGCGATCCGCCGCCGCATACAACTGCGCCGCCCAGCCGTCGGGGGCGATGTTGCCCGGCACGGCGTCCTTGTCCGCGAAGGCGAGAAACTCCCCCACCGCCGGGCCCGCCGCCTCGGCCCGCTCGTCGGCCGGGCCCTGGGTGTTCCAGATGGCCTCGGCCCACTCCAGCATTTTCGCGCGTCCCTGACCGGGCAGCCCCACCAGATCCGACACCACCGTCATCGGCAGGTACTCGGAAAGCTCGGCGACCACCTCGAACCCGCCGCGCCCCACCAGCCGCCGCACGACCCGGTCGGCCTCGGCCTCGATCCGCGGGGTCACCTCCCGCATCCGGTCCGCCCGCAAGGGCCGCCCCAGCACCGAGCGCATCGCCGTGTGCTCCGGCGGATCACTGCACAACGTGATCCCCTCCAGCTGCCGGTTCACCACCGGATCGACGAACACCCCGCGCGCGGACGAGAACACCTCCCAGTCCATCAACGCCGCCCGCACCTCGTCGTAGCGCGGCAACGCGAACAGGTCGTACCGCGACAGGTAGACGACCGGCCCCAACGCCCGGAGCCCGGAGTAGATCTCGTACGGGTCGACCCGCGCCTGCTCGGTGTAGAGATCGACGTCGCTGACCGGAATCGCGGACAAGAGGCCTCCCAGGGACGATCGGGGCGCACCGCGGAGCCGGGCCACCCGTTGATGATCACCTTCGCCGCGACCCTAGCGCCGATCCGCGCGCCACAGCCACCACTCGCGCCGGGTATTCGTCGGCCGAGCCGGACGCCGGAGCCTCCCCGGCACTGGTCAGGAGCGGCGGTCCGCCCCCTTCGAAAGCGCGGTATCGGCCGCGTCGAGGATCTTCCCGAACACGTAACCCAGCACCGGCTTGGCCACTGCACGGGTGATCGCCGCGCCGAACGGCAGCCGCACCTGCATCGTGCTGGTCCAGACCACCTCGGTGCCGCCGGGTGTTTCGGCGAACGTCATGCGGCCGAGTTCGTGCCGGGCGGGCGGGATGCTCCGGTCGACGTGGTAGTCGAACCCGTACGGCGGGTGGTAGGCGGTGATGCGTTCGGAGAACCACCCGATCACCCAGGTGTGCAGCCGGATCGCGCCGACGCCGTAGGGCGCGCCGTCGCCGTGCTTCGCCAGTTTCGCGCGCAGGACGAGCGGGGTGCGGGTGTAGTTGGTCGTGGTGGCGCACCACTCGAAGACCTCGTCGATCGGTGCCGCGATGGTCCTTCGCACGGTCACGGTTTCCACGGGCCGGCTCCTTTCCGTCGTTGTCCGCGGCCTGCCAGGAGAACCGCCGGGCGGCGCCCGACGTGACAGCGGCGCGTGTGTTCCCGATCACAGACACGCGTAACCGCTAAGCTGACGATCTCCGATCGACACCACAAGGAGCGGCATGCGACCACAGGGGATCCTCGCCCCTCCGGCGAAGGCGGCGATCTTTCTGGTGCTCACCGTGCGTGCCGGTGCCGAGGAGGACGTGCGCGACCTGCTCTCCGATGTCGCGGGCCTGACCCGGTCGGTCGGCTTCCGCGCCCCCGAGGACGGGCTGAGCTGCGTGGTCGGCCTCGGCGCGGAGGTGTGGAGCCGGCTCTACGGCGGGCGCCGTCCGGCGGGGCTGCACCCGTTCCGCGAACTCAAGGGCGACGTGCACACCGCTCCGTCCACTCCGGGCGACCTGCTGTTCCACCTTCGCGCGCACCGGCTGGATCTGTGCTTCGAACTCGCGCGCCAGCTGATGATCCGCCTGGACGGCCTGGTCGACGTCGTCGACGAGGTGCAGGGCTTCCGCTACTTCGACGAGCGCGATCTGCTCGGTTTCGTCGACGGCACGGAAAACCCGGACGGCGAAGCGGCGGCCGCGGCGGTGACGATCGGCGCCGAGGATCCCGGGTTCGCGGGCGGCAGCTACGTCATCGTGCAGAAGTACCTGCACGACCTGGGTTCCTGGGAAGCACTGACCGTCGAGGAGCAGGAAAAGGCGATCGGGCGGAAGAAACTCAGCGACATCGAGTTCCCCGACGAGGACAAGCCTGCCGACTCGCACGTCGCGCTCACCACGATCACCGACCCGGACGGCACGCAGCGTCAGATCGTGCGCGACAACATGATGTTCGGCCGCCCCGGCGCCGGCGAGTTCGGCACCTACTTCATCGGCTACGCGAGCACCCCGGACGTGACCGAGCGGATGCTGGAGAACATGTTCCTCGGCAGCCCGCCGGGCAACCACGACCGGATCCTGGACTTCTCCACCGCCGTCACCGGCAGCCTGTTCTTCGTCCCCACCGCGGATTTCCTCGAAGGGAACGTCCCCGCACCCGGCTCACTGGGCATCGGCAGCCTGAAAAGGAGCAGCACGTGATGAACAACCTGCACCGCGAGCTCGCCCCGGTCCCGCCCGGGGCCTGGGCCGAGATCGAAGCGGAGGCGCGGCGCACCTTCACCCGCAACGTCGCGGCCCGGCGCGTGGTCGACGTCGTCGGACCGGAAGGTCCCGCGTTGTCGGCGGTGGGGACCGGGCACGTGCGGGCGTTGCCGGGTGTCGCCGAGGGTGTGCTGGTGCGCCAGCGGGAAGCGCGGCTCGTGATCGAGCTTCGCGTGCCCTTCAGCGTCACCCGCGAAGCCGTCGATGACGTCGAGCGCGGGGCGAAGGACTCCGACTGGCAGCCGGTCAAGGATGCCGCGAAGCTCATCGCGCTGGCCGAGGATCGCACGATCTTCCAGGGCGCCGAGGCGGCCGGGATCGAGGGCATCGCGCCGGCGAGCTCCAACACCCCGCTGACGCTGCCTTCGGACGTCCGCCAGGTGCCCGTCACGGTCGCGCAGGCGATCAGCGCGCTGCGGCTCGCGGGCGTGGACGGGCCGTACAGCCTCCTGCTGTCGGCGGACATGTACACCCAGCTGGCGGAAACCACCGACCACGGGTACCCGGTGCGCGATCACGTGGCGCGGATCCTGCAGGACGGCGAGATCGTCTGGGCGCCCGCGCTCGAAGGCGCCCTGCTGGTCTCCACGCGGGGTGGCGACTACGAACTCCACCTCGGGCAAGACCTGTCGATCGGCTACCTCGGCCACGACGCGGAGCACGTCCAGCTCTACCTGGAGGAGTCGCTGACCTTCCTGGCCCTGACCGCCGAAGCCGGGGTTGCCCTCACGGCGAGCTGATTTTCCAGCTGGGCCCGGGAAGTAGACTGAACCCTCAGCGCCGCACGAGGATCCGGGCCAGGTAAGTCAGGATCGCGCCCAGCACCAGCAACGCGGCGCCGAAGACGATGATCCGGCCGGTGCCCACTCCGGTGTGCGCGAGCGGATGCGAGGCCTCCTGCGCGGGCGCCGCCACCGGGGTGTCCGAAGTGGACGGTTGCTGGCCGGCCACCGGCGCCGGGTCGATGTTCGCGACCAGTTCCTCACCGCCGTCGTTGGCACGCAAGGAAGGCGCCGGCGGGGTCGGCCCGCGCTGACCCGCCCACACCAGGCCGTTGACCTGCGCGGCCGGGCGGCTGCGGGTGCTGCTGGACGGCTTGCTGCTCGACGGCTTGCTGCTGGACGGTGTCGTGGTCGTCGTGGTGCTCGAAGACGAAGTGGCGTCCATCCGTTCGCTCGCCGTGGTGGTCGTGGTGCTCGGCGCCGACGTCGTCGTGCTGGTCGTCGGCGACGGCTTCGACGTCGTGCTCGGCGCAGTCGTCGTGGTCGGCGCCGGGGTGGTCGTCGTGGTGGAGGGGGCCGGCGACGTCGTGACCGGGGCCGGGGCAGTACGCGCCCCCTCGCCCCCGGCGAACTTGATCAGCTGCTCCATCGAGCCGTTGAACGTGTCCTGGTCACCGGGCTTGTTCCCGGAATCCGAGTACTGCCACATGCTGTAGTAGCGCCAGCCGTCGGGCAGCGTGCCCGGGTTGTCCGCGTAGCGCGCGATGAACAGTGGATGCGTGTCGCCGAACGCGGCGGAGTTGCCGGTGCACGTCTTCCACCAGTCGGCCGTCGTGTAGAGCATCGGCCAGCGGCTGGTCTTCGCGTGCACTTCCTCGGAGAACGACCGGATCCAGCCGGTCATCGCGGCCGGCGTGAGCCCGTAACAGGTCGGGCCGTCCGGGTTGTACTCGATGTCGAGCATCGGCGGCAGCGTTTTGCCGTCGGCGGACCACGCGCCGCCGTGGGCGATGAAATAGTCCGCCTGCTCCACGCCACCGGATTCGTCCGGGGTCGCGAAGTGGTACGCGCCGCGGATCATGCCGGCCTGGTAGGAACCGTTGTACTGCTGGGCGAAGTACGGGTTGCGGTAGTCCGTGCCCTGGGTGGCCTTGATGTAGGCGAACCGCGCGCCCGCGGCCCACGCGGCGGGCCAGTCGACGTTTCCCTGGTGGCCCGACACATCCATGCCCGGCACCTGACCGGTGTCGGCACTGGCGTGCGGCGCGGCGAAGGCCAGCGAACCGAACACCATCGTCGTGAGCGCGGCGAGCCCGAGAAAGCCCCGTCGCACCGTGGTTCCGAAAGCAGTCATCTCGTCCCTCCCCGCTCCGGGGCCCAGTGTGTGTGACACGCGGGACGCGTGTAAACCGCTGATGTTGCTGTGACTTATGTTATAAGCACCGGTTTTCGCAGGCCAGACCGCGAATCACCACAATGGACACAGCGGGGAACTCACCCGTGCCGGTGGTATGCCACCCGGATGGGTTGACGAGAGGACTTGATGAACGACGGCAACCGGATCGAAATCAGCGGGGCGGGGCTCCGGTGCGGCGACGTGGTGCGGGTGGCCCGGCACAGCGCTTGGGTGGACCTGGCCCCGGAGACGGTCGAACAGGCGGGCCGCAGTTACGAGCTCGCCATCGACCTCGGCGCCAAACGCGCCGTTTACGGGCGCACCACGGGCGTCGGCGCGAACCGGCACACGGTCGTCGCCCCGGAGTCCGCCGACGAGCACGGCCTCCGGCTGTTGCGCAGTCACGCGGGCGGCACCGGCGAGCCGCTGCCGAGCGACGCGGTGCGCGCGACGATGGCGATCCGGCTGAACCAGCTCGCGGCGGCGGGCAGCGGAGTGCACCCGCGGCTGCTTCGCGCGCTGGAGACCGCGTTGCGGGTCGGCGCCCTACCCGTCGTGCATTCGCGCGGCGCGATCGGCACCGGCGACCTCACCGCGCTCGCCGAGATCGGGCTGACGCTGGCCGGGGAATTGCCGTGGGCCGTCGGCGCGCTCGAACCCGTCCCGATCAGTCCTGGCGACGCGCTGGCGTTCATCTCCAGTAATGCCGCGACGCTCGCCGAAGCGGTGCTCGCCTGGCACGACCTGATGCAGCTGCTCGCCGCCAGTCACGTGGTCACCGCCTTGACGTTCTGCGCGCTGGGCGGTTCGGCCGAGGCTTATTCCGAACGCGTACATCAGGCCCGCCCGCATGCCGGCGCCGTGCGCTGCGCGGCCGAACTGCGCCGGCTGCTCACCGCGGCCGGTGATCTGCCGCCCGGCCGGCGGCTGCAGGATCCGTTCGGGCTGCGTGCTTTCCCGCAAATCCAGGGGCCTGCGCTGGAAGCGGCCGGGAACGTGGAACGGATTCTCGCCACCGACCTCAACGCGGCCGCGGAAAACCCGTTGATAGACATCGAAACCCAGCAGGCGTACCACCACGGCCAGTTCTCCACGGCGCACATCGCGCTCGCCTTCGACCACCTTCGCGCGGCGCTGCACCACGTGGCCGAGCTGTCCGCCGCGCGGTTGAGCGATCTGGTCGAACCGGATCTCAGCGGGCTCACGCCGTTTCTCTCCGAAGGCCCGCCGGGCAGCTCCGGGATCATGATCCTCGAATACGTGGCGCACGACGCCCTCGCGACGCTGCGCCACGCCGCGGCGCCGGTAACCCTGGGCACAGCAGTGATTTCCCGTGGCTTGGAGGACCACGCGAGCTTCTCCACCCACGCCGTCCGCAGCACGGTCACGGCCACCGCCGCGTACCGGACGGTGCTCGCCTGCGAACTCCTCGGCGCCGTCCGCGCGCTACGGCTCGCCGACTCACGACTTCCGGCCACCCCGCTCGCCGACGCGTTCCGGCTCGCGGACGCCGCGCTCCCCCACCTCGCCGAAGATCACCCGCTCAGCACGGAAATCACGCAGGCAGAACAACTTCTGGGGCGGCTCGCGTCGCTCTGACGGTTTTGTCGTACCCCGCCGCTAACCTCCGGCGCATGGCATTGCCGAAAGCAGAACGCGAGCGGTTCCTGGCGGAGCCGCACGTCGGAGTCCTGTCCGTGATCGAGCGGCCCGATCGCGGGCCGCTCACGGTTCCGCTCTGGTACGGGTACCGCCCGGGCGGGGAGTTGTGGATCCGCACGCCGCCCGGCTCCCGGAAGGCGCGCGCGATCGACGCCGCTGGCCGGCCGGAGCATTGGCTTTCCGCGGATCTCGGTTGAGGGTGCTACAAAAGGGGTCCGACAGCGGCGTGGGGCAGGAGGCCGTGCGATGAACTATCTCGACGCAGCGGACCATTCGGAGATCTTCGTCCCGCACGGGTTCGCCGAGCGGACCGTCGATCTGGGCGAGATCCGGATGAACTACGCGACGGCAGGGAGCCCGGAAAGTCCGGCGCTGCTGCTGATCCCGGGGCAGGGCGAATCCTGGTGGGGGTACGAGGAGGCCATGGGGCTGCTCGCGGACAGGTTCCAGGTGTTCGCGGTCGATCTGCGCGGGCAGGGCCGGTCCACGTGGACGCCGGGCCGCTACAGCCTGGATCTGTTCGGCGGTGACCTCGTCCGGTTCCTCGACCAGGTCGTCGGGCGGCCCGCGGTGGTGAGCGGGTTGTCTTCGGGCGGGGTGATCAGCGCGTGGCTGTCCGCGTTCGCGCGGCCGGGCCAGGTGCTGGCGGCGGTCTACGAGGACCCGCCGTTGTTCTCGTCCGAGACGAATCCGGCGTGCGGCCCGTCGATCCGGCAGGGCGCGGGCCCGATTTTCGGGATGTGGCACAAATGGCTCGGGAATCAGTGGTCGATCGGCGACTGGTCCGGGTTCCAGGCGGCCGTGGGGCGCGAGCTTCCGGCGTGGCTGCTCAAGGGCCTCGCGCGGATGAACCCGGACGGCCCGGGCGAAGGCCTGCCACAGAACCTGCGCGAGTACGACCCGGAGTGGGGGCATGCCTTCGTCTCGGGCCTGGTTGCGGCGAACTGCGACCACGAAAACATGCTCGCGCACGTCAAGGTCCCGGTGCTGTTCACGCACCATTTCCACGAGATCGATCCCGCCACGGGAAACCTGCTGGGCGCGATTTCGGATGTCCAGGCCGGCCGCGTGCGGGAGCTGATCACGGGCGCGGGCAACGAGTTCACGTACCGGTCGTTCCCGGACATGCCGCATTCCATGCACGGCCACGATCCCGCCACATACGCCGAGACCGTGACAACCTGGTTCGACGAGCTGCGTCCGTGAGTGATCTCGCCACAAGCGCGTTCCCTTGCCGGAGCGGTGGACCAAAACCGCCGCCCGGCAGCAAAAGCCGGGGAACACCCCACCGACCACACCCCTCCACCG
>NZ_VMNW02000030.1 GCF_007713735.2 Amycolatopsis acidicola
GCCCGAACCCCAGCCCTCGCCGAACACGACTCCCTCGCCCACCGCCGCATCAACCGCGGACCAGGCACCGGCCGCTACGAGCTCGAACCGCACCATCTGTCCCAGGTGGACGCACTTCCCATCGGCACCCTCGGACTCGCACCTGCTGAAGAACCAGCTCGACGCGATGACCGAGAACGAGTTCGACGAACTGACGGCGGAAGCGACAGGCAACCTCCGGCGCGGGCTGGTGGTCAAGGTCAACCCGGACCCGGACAAGGGCCACCGGGATCAATGCATCAGCTTGCGCCTCTTGCCGAACAACGCGGCGGCCGCCGAAACACCGAGCATGGCGAGGACGAGCTGGGTGTCGACGTAACCCGCGCCGCGGGCGATCGCCGTGCCCACGAAGGCCGCGACGATCCCGACGACGATGGTCAGCCACATCGGGATGTTCTGCTTGCCCGGCGCCAGCAGGCGGCCGAGCACCCCGATGACCAGTCCGACGACGAGTGCGCTGATGATACCGGTTATGGACCTCGCGACTCCCTTTTTTGGTGTTGTGCTACCGGTCCGGCAGCAACGGACCCAGCGGCCCGAGATCGATGTTCAGGTCCTCCGGCGTGACACCGAAGTGGTCGCACAGTTCCCCCATGCGGTCCTCCAGGTGCATCAGCGTCAGGCCGATGGCCTCGATCTGCTCGTCGGACAGGTCGCCGTCGTCCACCCGGCGCAGCGCCTGCTTCTCCATGAGCTGCCGCAGCAGTTCCACGACCGTCAGCACCAGCGTCACCAGGCTGCGCTCGGTGGCTTCGGGATCGACGTCGAACCGCCGCTTACCGGTGTCACTCATCGGACGGCCGCAACGCGCTGACCGACGACAACAGGGTGCGCAACGAGATGTGCACCAGGTCGACATCGGCGATCGACAGGGTCACTTCACCGCTGACCACGACCCCGCCGGCGAGGACGCGGTCGAGCAGGTCGACCAGTGCTACCGGCTGGTCGGCCACGCGCGCGGGAACCGGTTCGGTCATGCCTTCTCCAGCGACGCGAACGAATACGGTGGCCACGGGCCGGTGAGCTGCAGGCGGATCGCCGCGTTCTCGTCGTCGCACCGGGCCACCGCCTCGGCGAAGCCTCGCGCAGCCGAATCCTCCACCAGGTAGGCGGCGTTGAGCAGCATCCGCCCGCCGTGCCCGGCCAGCGCCCGGCTCTGCGGCGGATGGGTGCGCGCGCCGGCGGCGAGCCCGGTGAGTCTGGTGTGGACGGACAGGACCTGCTCGTGCGCCAGCTCCTCGGCCCGCGTCCGCGACGCCTGCTCGGCGCGTCGCCGCGCCAGGTAGGCCGTCCCGGCCCCCCGCCGGGACGGAGCCGCGCCGGAGTCCCCGGGCTCCGGTTCCTCGAGGTAGGCTTTCACACCCCATTCCGCGCGGCCGGCGACGAACTCCAGGGTGCGCTCGAACTCCGCCCCGCGCAGGTCCAGCACCTCGCGCACCCGGTCGTCGTCGCGGTAGACCGTGGCGAGGCGGATCGGCACCGCGGGCCCCCGCTCGACCACCGCGCCGATCACCGCGTCGTGCGCCCGGGCCACAGTGGACAGCCAGTCCAGGTCTTCCAGGTTGCGGTGCAACGGTTCCTCACCGAACGAGTCCATCGGCACGTCCCCGACGACGGCGGCCAGTCCGTGCGCGCCGAGGGTGCGCACCCGCTCACCCGCCACGCCGGGCAGCTGAGCGAACACGGCGGGATCCAGTGCGCGCGTCACCGCGTAGAGCCAGATCCCGGTTTCTTCACCCATGGTGGCCGTCCTCGATCTCCCGCCGTCCGCCCTCCAGCTCGGCCACCCGCGCCTTCAGCTCGCGGTTCTCCTGCTCCAGCCGGGAGGTGCCGCCGGACAGCCACGGATCGCTTTCCCACCAGTCGATCCCGACCGCCTTCGCGGTCTCCAGCGACGCGACCACGAGCCGCAGCTTGATGGTGAGCAGCTCGATGTCGAGGAGGTTGACCCGGATGTCGCCGGCGATGACGACACCCTTGTCCAGCACGCGTTCCAGGATGTCGCCGAGATTGGCGGGCTGGTGGTTGCCGCCGCCCAGCGCCGACACCTGGTTGCCGGACGTCGTGGCGGGTTGCTGCTGCGCCATGTCAGCTCACCCCGCTGCCGGTATCGGCTCTGCCGCGCGCGTACCGCTTCGTGCGGCGGTAGGCGAGCAGGTCGCCGCCGAAGTCCAGTTCCAGCTCGTACAGCGCCAGCATGTCCGCCGACGACGGGATCCGCCGGTCCTCCAGCACCTCGACCTCGACCAGCCAGCCGTCCTCGACCGGTTCGACCGAGGTGACCGCCACCGGTTCACTCGTGATGAGGTCGGCGACGTGCGCGAGGGCCCGTGACGCGGCGTCGGACGCCGACATCGCCCGTTCGTCCTCGTCGGCCATGGTGCCTCACCTCTCCTTCTCGTTCGCTCCCAGCCGCTGCATGACCCGCTGCTGGATCTCGGCCTCCTCCTCCGCGGTGATCTCCCCCGCCTCACGGGCCCGCTCGGCCCGCTCCAGCTCACGCCGGATCGCGGCCGGATCGGACAGTTCCTCGTCCACGCGCCCCTTGATCAGCTCGGCGAGGCTGATCACGCCTCGCAGCGGGGCGAACGGCAGGGTGAGGATCCCGGTGAACAGGCCCATGCACTACTCCTCCGGCTGGCGGGTGACGACGAAGTCGTAGGCCGCGAGCGGGCCGAGCAGGCGCACCTGCGCCCGCCCCTCCCACTCGCGCGCGAGGCGCTCCGCCGCGGCTTCGAGGTCGGCCTGTTTCGCCGTTTCGGCCAGGCACGCCAGGTGCACCGCGTCCTCGTCGTGCGTCGGCTCGCGCGGGTTGATCCGCACGTCGAGCGGTTCCAGCGCCTCGACCGCCCGCCGGGTGTCCTCCTCGCGCAGGGCCGCGATGGCCTGCCCGATGCGCTCGCCGAGGGCGATCCGTTCGTTGCGTGTGGCCTCCTCGGGCTTGCCCTGGATCGCGTCGCGCAGCTGCACCATCTCCGCGTCGCTCTCCAGGACCTCCCGCAAGATCGCGTCCTCGACGTAGCGCGCCTTGAGCACGTACTGCGCCTTGCCCTCCAGCCCGGCGAGCGCGGCCTCGAAGTCGTCGTGGTAAGGCGCGAGCAGCTCGTCGACGACGGCGTCCTCGTCGGTGACGACGGCGCCGAACCGCAGCGGCAGCACGGGAACCTCCGCCGCCGCGGCGTCGAGGAGCGCCGCGTGCGCGGTCAGGTCCTCGGGCTTGCCGATCGCGTCGGCGGTGCCGATGTGGCTGACCAGCGCGGCGATCTTCTCGTGCCGCACCGCCTCGACCCGCGCGGGCGGATCGCCGATGCCGCGAGCCTCCGGGTCGGTCTCCACGTCGGCGGGCAGGATCCCGTAGACGTAGACAGCCGTGTCCTGCTCCGCCATGTCAGTTCCTCCTCCGGCCGGCCCGGTCGTGTTCCTCGTCCTCGCCGAACAGGTCCTTGAGCTTGTCGCCCGCGGCTTCGAGCGCTCCCTTCGTCTTGGCCTTCGACCCGCCGCTGGCGACGCCCTCCACGAGGTCGGGCAGGCCCTTCTGCTCGGTGCCGGAGATGTCGAGCCGGTTGACGGCCTCGGCGAACCGCAGGTAGGTGTCCACACTGGCCACCACCACGCGGGCGTCGATGGTCAGCAGCTCGATCCCGACCAGCGAGACGCGCACGTAGGCGTCGATGACGAGTCCCTTGTCGAGGATCGTGTCGATCACGTCGGCCAGGCTGCTCGACGACGGACGGTCGAGACCGCCGCCGCCCCCCGCCGGTTGCACCGCTGTGGTCATCGGCTGCTCCCTCGCGCTCTGCCCGCGCTCGCCCGGGACCGTCCCCGGCGTTGTGGGCGTTCTTCTTCGGGTTCTTCCTCTTCCGGCTCTTCCTCGGCTTCTTCCTCTTCCGGCTCCTCGTCGCCGGCTTCGGCGACCTCGCCGTCGTGGATCTCGCCGCGCCAGCCCTCGATCTCGTCGGGGTGCAGGAGCACCTCGGTCATCACGTAGCGGCCGAAGTGCTTGAGCTCGAGCCGCACGCGGCGCCCCTGGGCGCGCCAGAGGTTGCCGGTGCGCTCGAACAGCCCCTGCGGGTGGTACTCCAGCACGAGGACGACGCGGGTCAGGTTCGGCGCGAGCTCGTGGAACGTCACGGCGCCGTCGACGTGCCCCTTGGCGCCCTCCGAGCGCCACACGATGTGCTCGCCGGGCACCTGGTCCACGATCGTCGCCTCCCAGCTGCGGTGCGACCAGAAGATCTGCGCCTTCCACGTCAGCTTCTCGTCGCTGACCTGGTCGACGTACTCGACCTTCTTCATGAAGCGCGGGAACTCGGTGAAGCGGGTCCACGCGTCGTACACGAGGTCCGGCGGCGCGCCGATGTCGATGTGCTCGACGATGTTGGTGACCTTGATCTTGTCACCACCACCGCCGCCGCCCCCACCGCCGACCGCGTCCTTCACCTTGTCCAGCACGCCGGTCAGGCCGCCCTTGACCGCACCCAGCGCGGCCTTGCCCTTGACGCTGGGCTTACCGCCGGTGACGGCCTCCAGCAGACCACCACCGCCGCCCTCGGCGTAGTCGGTGAGACGGCCCGAGGTCGCGGTGATCTTCTTGGTGAGCGAGGTGGTCGCGCGCCCGGCGACCGCGGTGCCGAGCTTGCGCAGCGCGGCGGTCAGGTCACCCCCGGGCGCCACCTTCGCGACGGTCCCGGTGGCCTTCGACGCGGTGTCGCCGACGGTGTCCTTGGCCTTGCCGGCGACCTTGCCTGCTGCCCTGGTGGCCATCACCGCTCACCTCCGCGCGCGCCGGACCGGCGTGCGTCCGGACGAGGAACGGGAACGGCGGGCGCGGGGTGGCGGGGACTCCTCCTCGGGCTCCTCGGGCTCTTCGGACTCCTCGGATTCCTCCTCGGACTCGGCGGCCGCGCGACGGCGGCCACCCCCGCGGGCGGGCTTGCGGCGGCGTGGAGGTTCTTCCTCTTCCTCCTCGGGCTCGGCCTCGGCGGGCTGCTCCTCTTCCGCGTACTCCTCGGCGTCCTCGCCTTCATCGCTGTCCTGCTCGGCGTCGCGCTTCTTGGTGCGCAACGGCCCGCCCTCCTGCAACCGGTCACTCAGCGATTCGATCCGGCTGCTCGCCGCGGTCACCGCCGCCGCCTTCGCCGCGCCCATCAGCTCGTCACGGGCGAGATCGGTGATCCGGCTCAGCTCCGGCGACGAACCGAGCTGGCTCAGTCCGCTCTGGAGCAGTTTCCCGGGTGAGAGATTCGCCTTCCCGGTCGCCCCGGCCGCCGCGATCATCAACGCCAGCCGCATTTTCTTGGTGCGTCCCAGCGCGTATCCCGCGCCCACCGCGAGTGCGACGCGTGCCCCTGCCTTCATCTCCGTTTTCCTCCTGACTCAGGCGATTGGCGAGTTCACAACCCACGCGCCACCCCCCGGCGTCTCGGGGCGGGCAGGATGCGTTCTTGCCCGATCGAGCTACCCCGTGGGGTGGGCACAAAACTGGCGCAGCGACACGAAAATCGCATTCCTGAACAGAGAGAAAATGAAGATCTACTAACTGAACGGCATATTACTACTGACGCGTCGTCACGCTGTTCAAGGTGAGCACCAGGAAAGACGGCCCTGCCGCACCGGGAAACTGTTGCGCACCGCCCGTGCGTGGGCGCCCAGGAACGCCGCGCCGCCGATGTCGGTGATGGCCAGGTGGAAGTCCCGGCTCTGCTCGCCCAGCGTCTCGTAGCGGCCCGCCTTCTCGTCGGCCACCATCCGCTCGTGGATCGCCCGCAGGCGGTCCAGTTCCTCCGCCGTGACACGGGAAGCCGCGAGCCGGGCACCCAGCCCTTCCACGACCGCCCGCAGGTTGTAGTACTCGACGAGCGCGTCGGCCGACAGGTCGATCACGGTCGCGCCGTGGTTCTGCTCGTAGCGGATCAGGCGGTCGTTCTCCAGGCGCCGCAGGGCTTCGCGCACCGGCGTGATGGACACCCCGAGCCGCTTGGCGATCTCGGTGGCCCGCAGCGGGGTGCCGCCGGAGATGCGGGCGTTGCGCGGATCGTCGAGCAGCGAGGCGTAGACGTAGTCCGCCTTGCTCAATTGGCGTTCTCAGCTGCGGAACCAGGTACGGGACGCGCTTCTCGATGACCAGCATTCGCGCCGACGCAGCACCAGCCGATATTCGCAGATGGGACACCGTTTCGCCGTTGTGCATCCTGCTAGAGCCGCCCCCGGACTCTCACAAGAACCACAATGGCTGAGACCTGTTGATTCAGGACAGTAGCTTGTAGACGCTCCGACGTGTTCTCTCCGGCGTCGGGGCGCACTCGGTCAGTGACAGCAGGTTTCTGCCACCGATTTGATCTTGAGGGGTGCGTCGCTCGGCGCGTGGTGAACCTGCCCGGTCGACTGCGCCAGGGCGAACAGGTGGTTGAGCGACTCGCCCGGCACGCAAGCAGATCGGGCCCCAGTTGATCGGGTGGAACCTGAGTGGCTTGTGTCGCCTGTCGGATGTCCGCTGCGCGTTGCAGGGTGTCAGAGTTCATCGCCGATCCAGCCCTACCTACTGCGGCATGTCGTTGGAATTGAGGCGGCCGGACGGCAATCCGAATCCTGCCCCGCTGAAGCTGCACCGAACCGCAGCAGCGGCCACGGGCAACCCCGGCCGAAAAACCAAACAGGACAACGGCCATCTCTTCTCTCCCCGGCACCGCAGGGCAACGGCAATTTCGACATACAGCCCGGCAGTGACGATATTGACGCGCATTCGGCGGCGTCAGCGGGCTCTGGGGCGTGTGTTGCTGACCCCGGCGCAGGCCGCCGATCTGTTGCAGGTGCGGGAGTCCTGGCTGCGGCGGCGCGCCGGTCGGCGGGAGGTGCCGTGCACGTTCCTGGGCAAGCATCTTCGCTTCTCCCCCAAGGACGTTCAGCAGATCGCCGACGCCGGTGCGCGCGGTGGGGCGTGGGCGAAGGGCGCGTCGTGGGTGAACACAGTTGGCTGGCCCTCTTCCGGTACTCGAGCGTGGATACCCCCATGCCCGAAAACCGGGCGAACATCCCCGACGAGAGAAGGGTTTCGCCAGACCGGGCCGCGGACGTCGAGTCCGACATGCGCCGCGGCCTCTGGTCAACCCAAAGCTGGCACGCACCAGTATCGACGAGTGGATTCGCAAATGGACAGACGCCCACCACGTCTCCGACGTGACCTGGTCCACTTACGACTCCCACATCCTGCCCCGATGGAGCGGCACCGAACTCGGCGTGGTCGAACGGATCCAGGTGAAGGGCTGGGTCAACAAGACACTGCGCACCAAGCTGGCGGACAACAGCATCAAGGACGTGCTGGACGACGCGCTGATGGCGATCACCGCCGCCTACACCGGACTCCGGTGGGGAGAACTCGCCGGGCTGCAATGGATCCGCACCCACCTCGATAACGACCCGCGCATCGAAATCGACCCCGACTTCGGTGCCCTGCACGAGGTCCGGGGCCGGCTGACGCTGGGGACACCGAAGACACCGGCCAGTGTCCGCACGGTGGACCTGCCGCCATTCCTCAATGGACTCTTATCAGACCATCACGACCGGAATCCCGGAACAAAATTTGTGTTCGCCGGGCGCGACGGCAGGCTGCACCGGCGCTCGAACTTCCGGCAACGTTCCTGGGTTCCCGCCCTCGTGGGCGACGAAGCCCTCGGCTGGGCACCCATCCACCCCGGCATGCGCTTCCATGACCTACGTCACACGCAACAAAACCTGGCTCATCGAAGACCACGGCCGCTTTCACCGCAGCGGCTCGGACACGAACGTCGTGACACGGCTGACACCTACAGACACGTCACACGCGCCATGATCGCCGTGCTGGAGCTTTTCGGGAGCTGGAACTGGGATCTGCCCCCAGCGACCCCCGCGCACGATCGGGTACGGCGGCCCGAACGACGGCATAAAAACGGCCCTACGCTGGTTATCCAGACGTAGGGCCATCGGGGTGGGCGATACTGGGATCGAACCAGTGACCTCTTCGGTGTGAACGAAGCGCTCTCCCGCTGAGCTAATCGCCCCCGTGCGGTGTGAGGAGAACTCTAGCGGACGCGTTTTCGGCTCTGACAAACGGGTGGTCTTTGGGGCGCACGGTGCGCGTTCGAACAGGCACGGAGCGAACAACCGGGAGGTGACCGGTGTCCTTCGCGCCCGCGGGCGAGGCAACTCACCTGCGACATCGCCGACGGGGCGCTGTCGTTTGGCGACCAAACCGGCCAGTATGTACGAGGTGGACGATCACGGGGTCGGACATCGAGGCCGCTGCGGCCGGGGTGATGATGGTCCGGGAGAGCTCAAACGGGTGATTCCGGGCCGGACGGTGAGCGAATGGGCCCACTCGCGCGTCACACCAGCAGAACCCGGCCGAGCGGGCCGTGGAGGGAGACGAAAGGTAAGACGATGCGTAACGATCACGTGACGCTCCGCTCGACGGCGGTGTTCGACCTGCTGGCGCCCCGCACTCCGGCGGTGCCGGTGAAGGTGGAGCTCCGCTACGACACGCGCGACCCCTACGCGGTCGTCGCGGCTTTCCGCACGGGGCGGGCCGGCTGGGTCGAGTGGGTCTACGCCCGCGACCTCCTCGCCGACGGGCTCCTCGCGGAGGCGGGCGACGGCGACGTCCGGATCCGCCCCTCGGTCGAGGACCCCGAGTCCGTGCTGATCGAGCTGAACTCACCCTCGGGCCACGCCATGTTCGAGGCCTCGGCCCAGGAACTGGCCGACTTCCTCGACCGCACCTACGACGTCGTGCTGCCCGGCAACGAGCACCTGTGGGTCGACGTGGACGACGCGCTGACCCATCTCATCCCCCATGATCTGGGCTGATGACGCGCCGCGACCGGAAACGGCACCCCCCTGTGACCGCGCCTTCCGCGGTCCGATATGGTTTTGCCACACCACGACGACGGGGCGAACACCACGGAGTCGGAAGGTAACGCGGACGTAGCGCAGCTGGTAGCGCATCACCTTGCCAAGGTGAGGGTCGCGGGTTCGAATCCCGTCGTCCGCTCGGGGAGGCCTTCTCGGGCCTGTCACGCGGTGGAGTGGCCGAGAGGCGAGGCAACGGCCTGCAAAGCCGTGTACACGGGTTCGAATCCCGTCTCCACCTCGCGCGATTAGCTCAGCGGGAGAGCGCTACCTTGACACGGTAGAGGTCACTGGTTCAATCCCAGTATCGCGCACCACACAGCACGAAAGAAGGCCAGCGGCCCCGCCACTGGCCTTCTTTCGTTCCCGCGTCAGCGCAGCAGATGCCGCGCCATCACGACGCGCTGGATCTGGTTCGTGCCCTCGTAGATCTGGGTGATCTTGGCGTCGCGCATCATGCGCTCCAGCGGAAAGTCACGGGTGTAGCCGTACCCGCCGAGCAACTGCACCGCGTCGGTGGTGACGCGCATGGCCGTGTCGGACGCCTGGCACTTCGCGGCCGCGCCGAAGAACGACAGGTCCTCGTCATGGCGCTCGGACTTCGCGGCCGCCACGTAGACCAGCTGACGCGCCGATTCCACGGCCATCGCCATGTCGGCAAGCATGAACTGGATGCCCTGGAAATCGGCGATGTGCTTGCCGAACTGCTTGCGCTCCTTGACATACGCGAGCGCGTGGTCGAGGGCGCCCTGCGCGATCCCGACGGCCTGCGCGGCGATCGTGACCCGCGTGTGATCCAGCGTCCGCAGCGCGATCTTGAGCCCCTCCCCCGGCTTCCCGACCATCCGGTCACCGGGGATGCGCGTGTTGTCGAACAGCAGCTCCCGCGTCGGCGAGCCCTTGATGCCGAGCTTCTTCTCCTTGGCACCGAAGGAAAAACCCTCGTCCGACTTCTCCACCACGAACGCGCTCACGTTCTTCCCGCGCGGCCCGTCCGGGTCGGTCACGGCGAGAACGGTGTAGTACTCCGAAAACCCGGCGTTGCTGATCCACGACTTCTGCCCGTTGAGCACCCACCCGTCGCCGTCCGCGGTGGCGCGGCACCGCATCGACGCCGTGTCGGAACCGGCATCGCGTTCGGAGAGGGCGTAGGAGAAGCCGGCCTCGCCGGAAGCCAGCGGCGGCAGGTACTTCCGCTTCACCTCGTCGTTCGCGGCGAGGAGCAGGGGCAGGCTGCCGAGCTTGTTCACCGCCGGGATCAGCGACGAGGACGCGCACACCCGGGCGACCTCCTCGATGATGATGCACGTGGCCAGCGCGTCGGCACCGGCACCGCCGTAGGACTCCGGCACGTGCGGGGCGTGGAAATCCGAGGCGACGAGCGCGTCGTAGGCGGCCTTCGGGAACTCCTCCCGCTCGTCCACCTCGGCCGCGTACGGGGCGATCCGCTCGTCGGCCAGGGTGCGAGCGGCCTCCCGGATCGCTTCGTGGTCCTCGGAGATGCTGAACAGGTCGAATGCCATGGGAGAAAGCCCTTTCAGGAGTAGGTGTAGAAACCGCGGCCGCTCTTGCGGCCCAGCAGGCCGGCGTCGACCATCCGCGCCAGCAGCGGCGGCGGCGCGTACAGCGGCTCCTTGAACTCCTCGTACAGCGACTCGGCGACGGCTTTCGTGGTGTCCAGCCCGATCAGGTCGGCCAGCGCGAGCGGCCCCTGAGGATGGGCCGCGCCGCGCACGAGCCCCTCGTCGATGTCCTCCCGGCTGGCGAAGCCCGACTCCAGCATCCGCACCGCCGCGAGGATGAACGGGATCAGCAGCGCGTTGACCACGAACCCGGCGCGGTCCTGGCACAGGATCGCGTGCTTGCCGAGTACGTCCTGCGCGAACGAGCGCGCCCGCTCGACCGTCGCGTCCGCGGTCAGCAGGCTCGGTACCAGCTCGACCAGCGGCAGCACCGGGACCGGGTTGAAGAAGTGGATGCCCAGCACCTGCGCCGGCCTGCCGGTCGCGGTGCCCAGTTTCATGATCGGGATCGACGAGGTGTTCGAGGCGAGGATCGCGTCCGGCGCGGTCACGATCTTGTCCAGCTGCGCGAACAGCTCCGCCTTGACCTGCTCGTTCTCCACGATCGCCTCGACCACCAGCGTGCGGTCGGCCAGCTCGTCCAGGCTTTCGGTCAGCCGGATCCGCGCGAGCACGTCCGCCGCCGAGTCGATCTTGCCCTTCTTCTCCGCCCGCGCCAGCGACGCCTCGAGCCGCTTACGGCCGGCTCCGAGTGCCGCCTCGCCCGCCTCGACCACGATCACGTCCAGCCCGGCCCGCGCGCACACCTCCGCGATCCCGGCGCCCATCTGACCGCATCCGACAACCCCGACTCGTTCCACGACCAGCACCCTTCCTTGGAACTCGATACCATTTTTACGGTACTCAGTACCGGCGAGTAGCTGAAGGGACGAGCACGCGGTATGAGCGGTGCCACACCTTTAGGCTGAGCGCGCGCGGAAGGAGACCGATGCCAGCGAAACCGGCCAAGGACAGGCTGATCGACGCCGCGTTCGCGCTGTTCGAGGAACGCGGTTACGACGCCACGACCGTCGACGACATCACCGAACGCGCGGGCGTCGGGCGCACCACGTTCTTCCGGACCTTCCGCTCCAAGGACGACGTGATCTTCCCCGACCACGACGTGCTGCTCCGCGCCATCGACACCCGGCTGCAGGGCTCGACGCAGCAGACCGCGCTCGTCGCCGTCACCGAAGCCGCCCGGCTCGTCCTCCGGCACTACCTCGCGGAAGGCGACCAGGCCCGTGCCCGCTACCGGCTGACCCGCAGCGTGCCCGCCCTGCGCGACCGCGAGATCGCCGGAACCCAGCAGTACCAACGACTCTTCCGCGAGTTCCTGCACAACTGGCTCGGCGGCGGCCAGGACACCGCGCTGCGCGCCGAGCTCATGGCGGCGGCCGTCGTCACCGCGCACAACCACGTCCTGCGGCGCTGGCTCCGCGGCCTTACGCGGAAACCGGAGGACGAGTTCGACGCCGCCATGGCAGGCGTCCTCGACCTGTTCACCGCGGCCCCGGAAACCGGCGAGAGCAGCATTGTGGTCTTCCAGACCGGGAAGGACCTCGGCGCCGTCCTGCCGGACCTTCGCCGGCTGCTCGGGTCCACAGAGGACAGAGGCTGAGCGCTCGAGAAGGTCCACACTGTACCGGGAGAAGCTTCGTGAGCCGTGATCGCAGGATCGACACCCACCCCGCGCCCGGTGGGCTGCCCGACGCGGGCCTCCTCGGTGAGCGGCCGCGGGTGGCCGTGATCGGCGGCGGTATCGCCGGGCTGACCGCCGCGACGGGGCTGGCCGAGCGCGGAGTCGAAGTGACGGTGTTCGAGCGGGAGAGCTATCTCGGCGGCCGCGCCGGTGGCTGGGCCGAGCGGCTGCCCGATGGCACGGCCGTCACGATGAGCCGCGGTTTCCACGCCTTCTTCCGCCAGTACTACAACCTCCGCGCGCTGCTGGCCCGCACCGACCCGGGCCTCGACAGGCTCACCGCGTTGCACGACTACCCGCTGATCGACGCGCATGGCCGCGTCGACACCTTCGCCGATCTGCCGAAGACGCCGTTGGTCAACGCGCTGGCTTTCGCCTTGCGCAGCCCCACTTTCACCCTCGGCGGCCTGCTGCGGATCAAGGGCCCGCGCGCGCTGCCGCTCGCCACGGTCAGCGTACCGAGGATCTACCGGCAGCTCGACGACGTCGACGCGTCCTCGTTCCTGACGGACATCAATTTCCCGCCCGCGGCAAGGCATCTGGCGTTCGAGGTGTTCTCGCGCAGCTTCTTCGCCGACCCACGCGAACTCTCGGCGGCCGAACTGGCGACCATGTTCCACCTGTATTTCCTGGGTTCGGCCGAGGGCCTGGTCTTCGACGTCCCGACCGAGCCGTTTCCGCAGGCGCTGTGGGATCCCCTGGCCGACTACCTCGCCGCGCGGCGCGTGGACATCCGCACGAACACGCCGGTCGACGCGGTCACGCCGCACGCAGGCCGGTTCCGCGTCGAGCCCGGCGAGGAGTCCTTCGACGCCGTCGTACTGGCCTGCGAGATTCCCGGGTTGCGGAAAGTCGTTGCGGCGTCACAGAAACTGGGCACGGCGGCCTGGCGCGAGAACATCGCGGGCCTGCGCGCGGCGCCGCCACTCGTGGTGCGAAGGCTGTGGCTCGACAGGCCCGTCGACGCGACGCGGGCGCCGTTCCTCGGCACCGGCGGGTTGCCGCCGCTGGACAACATCAGCGTCCTGGACCGCTACGAGGGCGAAGCGCGCCGGTGGGCCCGCCGCACGAACGGCTCGGTGGTCGAACTGCACGCCTATGCGTCCACGGAGGACACTGAGCGCGTCACGAAACAGCTCGACCGGCAGCTGCACGAGATCTACCCGGAGACGGCCGTGGCGCGGACGATCGGCGAGATCACGTTGGTACGCCAGGATTGCCCGCTGTTCTCCGTCGGCGGGTTCGCGCGCCGCCCGACGATCACCACGCCCGATCCCGGTGTGGTGCTGGCGGGCGACGGCGTGCGTGTCGACCTGCCCGTCGCGCTCATGGAACGCGCGGCGACGACCGGCTGGACGGCGGCGAACGCGCTGCTGGGCCGGTGGGGCCTCGCCGGCCATCCGCTGCGCTCGGTGCCGAACCGGGGGCGGCTTCCGTGGCTGGACCGGTTGGTGAGGGCGGAACAGTGAACGTCCCTGACCGGATCGTGACTCCCTGCCCACTCGCAGGTCAAGATCGTTTTTCACCGTCACGTCACACGACCGGGTGGCGACCCACTACCCTCGGTGTCTCAACTCGGCGAACTGGGAGGAGAACAAGGCTTTCATGCGTAAAGTCACGTTGGCCGGAATGGTCACGGCCGTGATCGCCGGCGCCGCGGGCGCCGCCACGATGCTCTCGACCGGCAGCGGCCCGGCGAGCGCCGTGGCGGACGGAGCGGACGCGGGCCCCGCGCAGTTCCCTTACGCGGTCAAGATCACGGCGACGGACATCCCGAAACCCGATGGCTCGACCTACGACAGCGCTTGCTCGGCGAGCCTGATCAGTCCGGAGTGGATCGTCACCGCGGGGCACTGTTTCCACGACGTGGACAAGAACCCGGTCAGCGGCCCGCCTCAGTACAAGACCACGGCGACGATCGGGGCGTCCGATCTGAGCAGCCCCAAGGCCGTCACGGTCGACGTCGTCGACGTCCGCCAGTCCTCGGTGAACGACATCGCGCTGGCGAAGCTCTCCAAGCCGGTCACCGGGGTGAAGACGCTGCAGCTCGCGACGAAGCCGCCGAAGAAGGGCGACCAGCTGACGCTCGCGGGCTGGGGCGCGACGAACGAGACCCACCCCGTGCCGTCCACGCAGCTGCGCTACGGGAAGGTCGACGTCAGCAGCACCACCGACACCACGGTGCTGGTGCACGGCAGCTGGCCGCACCCGGACATGAGCGCCTGCACCTATGACTCGGGCGCGCCGTACTTCTCCGGGAACACGCTGGTGTCGGTGGAAAGCACCGGGCCAGGCTGCCCGCACACCGGCGACGAGACCACGTCCCGCGTCGACATCCAGACCGACTGGATCAAGCAGGAGATCGGCGGCTGACCTGAGGCCCGGGCCCCGGGGCGCGGCTCTCCGGGGCCCGGGTCAGGCCACAGTGGACAGTGGCGCGCCCCAGGTCCGGGACGTGGCCGGACGCGGGGATCGACGCCTACCCGGGTGACAGTGTGATCCTGTGAGCAGGAGGGGCCCTTCCGGAGCGCCCTGGGGGCGGATCGTGCGACAATAGTGGACCTCAGTACTGACCGGAGCCAACCACGAAGGCGACGTTTTGAGTCCTACGAGCCGCATCCGGGTCGGGCGCCCGACCCGCCACGAGTCGATGTTGTCCGACAACATCGCGGGAGGGATCCCGTCATGGCCGTAGCCACGGGCAGCGAGACGGGCCCGGACTCCGGGGCGAACCGGACGTCGCAGGCGTACTACGACCTGCGCGGGCTGATCCTTTCCGGGCACTACGCCCCGGATTCACGCCTCACCGAGTCGGAGCTCACCACGCGCCTGCAGGTCTCGCGCGGGACGGTGCGCTCGGTGCTGGCGCGCCTGGCGCAGGAAGGCTACGTCACCGCGGAGGCCAACCGCAGCGCCCGCACGCGCTCGTTCTGCGAGGACGAGGCGATCGAGATCCTGGAGACCCGCGAGGTGCTCGAAGCGGCACTGGCGGCGCGGGCCGCGGAATGCGCCACGGACGAGGACATCGCCGCGCTGGAGGCCACGTGCAAACGCCTGTGGTCCCAGCGGAAATCGGTCACGCCCGAGGAGTACTCGCGGCTCAACCGCGAGTTCCACGAGCAGGTGCGGGCGGCCGCGCGGCAGGCCACGCTCACCCGGTTCGTCGACAGCCTGCTCTACCCGCTCGTCCTGCGGCAGTACCGCGACATGCAGCGCAGCCGCCCGCGGGCCGTCGTGATCGAGGAGCACAAGGCGATCCTCTCCGCGATCGTCACGCACAACCCGGAGGCCGCGGCCTCGACGATGCGGCACCACCTGTCCGCCGTCCGGCGCGCGCTCCAGTTGAAGTTCACCACGCCCAGCGACGGCTAGAACCACGACGTGGTGGCCGCCCCGGGACGGAACGGCCACCACGCGACAGCGTCTGAGCACACTCAGGACCAGAGGGCGACCGTCCACGCGGGGTCGAGGACCACGCCGACGTCGTCGCCGGGGCGGGCGTCGAGATGGGCGTCGCCATGGGCGCGGAGGACGACGTCCCCCACCGTGACCACCAATTCCTGCCGGTCGCCCAGGTACTCGGTCGACTTGACCTTCGCCGGGAACCGGTTCGGGCCCTCGCCCTCCGACGCCGAGGAGATCACGCGGACGTGCTCGGGCCGGATGCACACGTGCAGCTCCTGCCCGGCGGACGGCGGCGCGGGCGGGGTCGCGTACCGCTCGCACCGCAGCAGCCCGATGGACGTCTTGGCGTCCACCGCACCACCACCGGCGCGCTCGTCGACCACCCCGGGCACGAGGTTCGCGCTGCCCACGAAATCGGCCACGAACCGGGAGACCGGCGAGTCGTAGATCTCCGACGGCGAGCCGATCTGCTCGATGCGGCCGCGGTTCATCACGACGATCGTGTCCGACAACGCCAGCGCCTCGCCCTGGTCGTGCGTCACGTAGATCGTGGTGACCCCGAACTTCTGCTGGAACGCCCGCAGTTCGCCCCGCAGCTGCGAACGCAGTTTGGCGTCCAAATTGGACAGTGGCTCGTCCAGCAGCAGCACCTCCGGCTCGCACAGCAGGGCCCTGGCCAGCGCCAGGCGCTGCTGCTGGCCACCACTGAGCTGCGTGGACCACCGGTCGGCGTAGTCGGCCAGCCCCACCTGCTCGAGCATGGCGCCCACCCGCTTCTTCTGCTCCGCGCGGGAGCTGCGCTTGCGGCCGTACCGCAGCGGGAAAGCCGCGTTGTCGAACACCTTCATGTGCGGCCAGATCCCGTAGGACTGCGGCACCATCGCGATCGGCCGGTCCTCGGGCGAGATGTCGCGGCGCGCGTCGGCGGAGAACACCGACTTGCCGTTCATCGAAATCTCACCGGAATCGGCGCTCTCCAGCCCGGCGAGACACCGCAGGGTGGTCGTCTTCCCGCAGCCACTGGGACCCAGCAGCGTGAAGAAACTGTTGCTCGACACCGAAAAGCTGACGTTGTCGATCGCGCGATGGACCTCGTTGCTGTCGCGGCGGGTGAACCGCTTCTCGAGTCGCGAAATCTCGACGGAGTTCTGCATGTTCACGACACCTCACACGTGTTGTTGGTAGCCACGGCGGTTGACCCACCAGACGGAGACGGCGGACAGGGCGAGCAGGAGCACGGCGAGCGCGCTCGCCTCCGGGTAGTTCGCGCTCTCGCCGATCATGTCCCACAACAGGACCACGACCGTGCGGTTGTCCGAATTGGACAGCAGCAGCGCGATGGGCAGCTCCCCCAGCGCGTTCGCGAAGACCCACAGCCAGGTGCGGGAGATCGACGGGAACGCGAGCGGGAACACCACCCGCCGCAGCACGGTGCCGCTGGAGGCGCCCGAGACGCGGCCGACCTCTTCGAGCCCGCCGTCGAGCTGGAGCAGCGCGGTCTGGATCATCCGCGAACCGCGCGGGATGTAGCGGGTGGTGAGCGCGATGACGATGATCCACACCGTGCCGTACACCGGGATCGGGATGAACAGGTACAGGAACAGCACCGCCACCCCGAGCACCACACTGGGGATCGCGAAGACCAGGAACGACATGTCGAACAAGGTCCGCCCGACGCGGCCACCGCGGCTGGAGGCCAGCGCCAGCCAGAACCCGAACGCCGCGGTCAACGTCGCCGTGACGACGCTGATCACCAGGGTGTTCAGCAGCGCGTGGGTCAGGCTCGGGTCGGTGAAGATGGTCTTGTAGTTGGCGAAGCTGAGCTGGCCGGCGTTCTTCAGGCTGATCGGCTGCAGGAACGGCGTCAGGCTCGTCCAGATCAGCGTCAGGATGGGCACGATGATCGCCACGAGCACGTACAGGCTGACCACGGTCGCGACCGGGAAGCGCCACTTCCCGAGCTTCACCGGGGTCGGCCGGTAGCCCTTGCCGCTGACCACCTTGAACCGGTGCGATTCGCGGGTCTGGCGCCGGTACACGGCGATCATCACCAGCGACAGCACCACGAGCAGGACGCCGTAGGCACTGGCCTGCCCGTAGTTCGCCTCACCCGACGGCGGCTGCAGCGCGTTCTGCACGAGGCTGGAGAAGACGAAGATCTGGTTCGGTGTCCCGAGAATGGCCGGGATCGCGAACTCCTCCAGCGCGATGACCACCAGCATCATCGCGGAAGCGGTGATCGCGGGGACGGTCAGGGGCAGGACCACCTTGCGGGTACGGGTGAACCACCCGGCGCCCGAGGTGGCCGCCGCCTCCTCGAACTCCTGGTTGAGCCGGGCGAAGGTGGGCGAGAGCATGATGTACATGCTCGGCACGCCGAAGATCCCGGCGACCAGGAACATCCCCGGCAGCGAGTAGATGTCGACCGAAACGCCGAAGACCTTTTCGATCGCGATCGCGATCGGCCCGTTCGCCGGGTTGGCCGCCAGCACCCACGCCACCGCGAGAACCGTGGCGGGCACGGCCATCGGCGCCAGCACGCTCGGCGCGAGGAACCGTTTGCCGGGGATGTCGGTGCGTTCGAACAGGTAGGCCATGCTGACGCTGATCAGCAGCGCCACCGCCACCGTGCCGACCACGAAGATCAGCGAGTTCAGCGCGACCTCGGCCAGCCGGTGCGATTCGAAGATCTTGATGAAGTTGTCGATCGTGAACCCGGGGACCTGGAACGGCAGCTTCAGCTCGCTGTCCTTGAAACTGCTGTAGATCAGGATGCCCAGCGGGAACACCACGAGATAGGCGAGTAGGACGCCGATCAGGACGTTGACGGTGGTCAGCAGGCCCTTGCCCCGGCGCCGCCGGGGTGCCGGGGCGGGCTGCCGGGCGGGTTGACTGGTCCGAGGGGATGCGTCGGTGACGAGCTGGGTTCCGGACTGCATCGCTGAAGTCTCCAAGCTTGCGCGGTCCGGATCCGCCGCGGCGCAGGCGGATCCGGTCCGTCAGTTGACGTCGGTGCCCAGGGCCTTTTCGACCTGGGGGAAGTAATCGGAGAACTGCTGGTACTGCTGGATGTCGGTCTCGCCGAACCACTTCACGCCGGCCTTGCACAGGGCGGCGACCACTTTGTTCGTGGCCGCGCTCGAGCAGTCCGTGTCGTTCGGGATGATCGAGTTGTAGCTGGGGGCCAAGGCTTTCTGCCCCTCCGCGGACGCGAGGAATGCGGTGAGCAGCCTGCCGGCCGCCGGGTGCGGTGACCCGTTGGGCACGAACAGGTAGGCCTTGTTGGCGTTGGTCGGGCTGATCGGCGCGACGGCGACCGGAGCGCCCTTCTTCTGGTCCGACAGCACGAGGTTGATCAGGTCCGTGCCCACCGGGGTCTGCCCGGAGACGATGTTGGTGTGGGCCTGCGTCGTGTTGTCGGTGTAGTGGGGCGACAGCTTCGCCAGCTGGGAGGCGTAGTCGAGGCCGGCCTTGGTGCTGAGCGTCGGGTCCTGCGCCCACACGGTCATGAAGGAGCCGCGGGACTCGACGGTCAGCTTGCCGTCGTTCCACTGCTGGCCGAGCAGGTCGTTCCAGCTGTGCGGGACCTCGTTCGGCGCCACGGCGGCGGTGTTGTACGCCCAGACCTTCGGCACCGCCCAGATGTAGACCATGTTGCCGTTGAAGATCTGGTTCGCGGGCACCTTGTAGTCCGCCCAGTTCACGTTGGCGGCCATGTCCAGGGAGGGCAGCACGGTGAGCCCGCCGGCGTTGGAGACATCGAAGCTCACCTTGTGCGCGGCCTGTTCGACGTTCAGCTGGGTGACGAGGTCGGGGGCCTTCTTGTTGGTGTACTTGACCTCGATGCCCGGGTACTTCTTCTCGAACGCTTCGATGGCCGGTCGCATCTGCGCCTCCGGCTTCGGCGCGTACCAGATGACCGTGCCCTCGGCCTTCGCGGCCTGGTAGAGCTGGTCGAGGTTCTTCGCGTCCGGCACCGGAGGCGCGCTGCTGCAGGCGGCCGTGACCAGCGCGGCCACGGCGGCCAGCGCGGTCAGGCAGAAAGCACGGCTGCGGCGTTTCACGGCGGTCACCCCAATCCGTACAGCCGGGCCGCGTTGCCGCCCGTGATCAGCGCTTCGTCGGCTTCGTCCAGTTCGGGGAGCTGCGCACGGATGAGCTCGAACAGCCCGGACAGCGTCCCTTCCGACGCCGGGAAGTTCGAGCCCCACACGACGTTCTTCGCGCCGAACTCCTCGATCAGCGCGCGGACCAGCCCGGTGGCGGACCCGGCTTCGCGCTGCGCGCGCAGGATCGCCGGGGGCGTGAGCTTGACGAACACCCTTCCAGTCTCGCTGAGCCTGGGCGATCCGGCCGCGCTCGGGTACAGCGGTTCACCCTCGCCGAGCTGCGGGCGGCCGAGGTGGTCGAGGATCACGGTGAGCCCGGGGTACTCCCGCAGCAGTCCGGAAAGGATGGGCGCGTGCTTGGCGTGCATCTGGATGCAGACCGGGAGCTTGCGGTCGGACAGGAACTGCCAGACCGGCGCCATGCGCTCGTCGTCGAGGCCGCGGCCGGGCGTCGGGACGGTGGTGGTGCCGGTGGCCGCGCGGATGCGCATGCCGGAGAAGCCGCGCTCGTCGATCCAGTAGTGGAGGTCGTCGACGGCCTTCGGGGACAGGAAGTCCACCGAGCCCACCCCGACGAGCCGGTCGGGGTGGCGGGCGAGCTCGTCGGCGACGTAGCTGTTGTCGAACCCGTACATCGTGGACGCCTGCACCACGACGATCCGGTCGACGTCCGCCTCGTCGGCCGCGCGCAGCAGGCCGTCGATGTCGGTGGGCCGTTCCTCCGACCACGTCGAGCGGTGCCCGCCCAGCGGCGCCGGCGGATAAGCCTCGGTGTCGGGCGAAATGATGTGGGTGTGCGTGTCGACGCTGAACATGGTCACCTCGGGCAGTAGCGGGTGAAGTCGGCGAGAAGCTCGGCGACGGTCACCGGTGTGCGGATTACGTTCTGCTGCAAGGCATAGTCGATCGCGACCTGCAGCCCGGCGACGAGCTCGTCGGTCACGCCGGCTCGCAGCGCACGCACGCGCGACCCGGTTTCACCCGCCTTGCGCGTCTCGATCTGCTTCGCGAATGCCTGGTACAGCTCGGAAACCGTGCCGGGCTCGGCCTCGAGGAGGTCGCGCCGGACGGTGAGCATGTGGTTGATCGGCACCGTGTTGTGCCGGGCGCCCCAGGCCTCTTCGGCCTCGCGCCAGTCCGGAATGATCGGCACCAGCGGCCCTTGCGCACCGTCCAAAGCGGGCGGTCCCAGCACCGCGGCGGTGACTTCGCCCCGCTCCAGCAGGTCGAGCACCTTACCCGTGGTGCGTTCGACGTTGGGCGGTTCGACGTATTCGGCCACGTGCGGTTCTTCGGTGGTCACCCAGGTGATGTCCTTGGCGTCCACCCCGAACTCCTCGTGCAGGATCCCGCGCACCCACAGGCCGGTGGTCTGGCTGTAGGCCCGCACGCCGACCCGCTTGCCGATCAGGTCGGCCGGGGCGATTTCGGGCGTGCCCGGCCAGCGGGTGAGGGAGTGGTGGTGGAAGTCCCCGCTCAGCGCCAGCGGCAGCAGCGAAATCGGGGCGCCTGCTTCGCGGGCCTGCAGGTAGGTGGCGATGGCCAGCTCACTGACGTCGAACCGCTGCTCGCGGACCATCGGCGCGAAAGCCTGGTAGATGGGGTTCAGCCCGGCCAGCTCGACGCCGTGCCCGCCGGCGGTGAAGCCGGGTTCGGCGAGGAACGTCGTATGCGGGTAGGACTTCACCGCGATCGACAAGGTTCTGGCCATGGACAACTCCTCTGTTGCGTCGAGCCGTGGGTGATGCCAGCCGGTCAGGCAGCCAAAGTGTTTAACACTTTCGGCCACCGTACGCGGCGCCTCTCGCACTATCAAGCCTTGGATGCTCAGATCGTCTAACAATTTTGCTCGAGCAGGTGATCGGCGTACAACGACGGCGTGCAGCTGGAACACCTCGGCGGCGGCGTCCACCTGGTCACCGGGACGAACGTCAACTGGGCACTGGTGACCGAAGGCGACGCGGTCACGGTGGTGGATGCCGGGTATCCCAACGACGGCCGGGCCCTGCTGGAGTCCCTCGCGGCGATCGGCCGCCGGCCCGGGGACGTGCAGGCGGTGGTCCTGACGCACGCGCATCTCGACCACCTGGGCGGGATCCCGGCATTACTGCGCGAACACCGCGTTCCGGTCCTCACCGGCGAAGCGGAAGTGGCGCACGCACACCGCGAACGCCTGGAACAGATCAGCCCGGCGCAAATGCTGCGGCAGTGCGGACAATGGCGCGGATTGGTCTGGACCATGCAGACCGTGCGCGCGGTACTCCCCCATGCCTCGATGTCGGTCCCCGAAGCGACGTCGGCCGCGAACGGCGTCCCGCTCGACCTTCCCGGCGCGCTGACGCCGCTGGCCACGCCGGGGCACACGACCGGGCACACCGTGTACTACATGGCTTCCGCGGGCATCGTGTTCAGCGGCGACGCGCTGGTGACCGCGCATCCGCTGCTGCCAGGCCCGCCGCGCCCGCAGCTGCTTCCCCGTGTTTTCAACGAAAACGAGGCAGAGATGCGGCGGAGTCTGTCGGTGCTCGGCGAACTGGAGGCGGACATCCTCGTGCCGGGACACGGACCGGTGGAACGGCGCGCGCTGGCGGAGATCGTCGCCGACGTCGGTCTACAGTAGACGGTTCGGCGTGTCAGCTTTCGAGCTGCGCGAGGAAGGCGTTCCGTTCGGCTTGGGCCGGGTACGAAGCGGGATCACGGACGCATTCGGGACACCAGTGCCCGGCCGTCAGCACGAGCCGCGGGCTGCCGTCGAACTCGTGCCCGGACGCGCAGCGCCACCGCAGCGGCGTGCCGATCGCGCCCCGGGCCACGTCCTCGCTCAGCAGTGTGCCGCCACGGAAATCGGCCGCCTGCCGGTAGTCCTCGCGTGTCCAGTCGGCGGGGTCTTTCGTCTCGTCGTAGCCGTGGTCGAGGTAGCGCGGGGTGCGGTCGGGCGCGGGCACCTCGAAGGTCGGCCAGTCGCCGATCGCCTCCCATTCCGCGCGGGAACCGAAGTAGGCGGCGATCTTCTCCTCGTCGTTGTCGCGGAGGAACCGCATCGTGCCGCGCGGGCGGGCGGCAAGGCGTTTGAGCACGAGATTCTTGACCACCCAGGCCGGGACCTTCCCGGCCAGCCGCAACGCCGCGGGCCCGTTCTCGACCGCCCTCGCGAGCGCGCCTTCGAACGTGTCCTGCCGGAAGGGCACCAGTTTTTCGAGCAGATCGGAGTCGGTGTACCACTGCCCGTGGAAATTGCGGGTGGCGAACCAGTTCCGCTCGAACCAGCGGCGCACGTCGCGCACGCCCACCGCGGCGGCGAAACCCGCGTGCAGGTCCCAGTTCGTGATACGCCAGCTCTCGCCGCCGCCGATGTTGTAGATCCCGCCCCAGAACTCGCCGGGCACACCCGGTTCGCAGATGTTCACCAGCAGCCGGGCGGCGTCCTCGACCGAAACCCATTCCATCACGCCGCCGAGCGGGGTGTGGGTCATGATCGGGTCGCGGATCTCCAGCACGCCGGGGTGGAAGATGCCGGTCTGCCGCAGCCACGCCCATTTCGGCAGCCCCGAGTCCACCACCTCCCGCTCGGCGACGATCTTGCTCTGGCCGTACTCGTCGAACCGGGAGACGCGGAGCGGATCGCCGACGCGGCCCCAGTGGTGCGGCGGGTTGCGGTCGCCGGTCTCGGCCACCGAGCCGATCCCGACGACGCCGATCGCGGCCGGGTCGGGCTGCGCGCGCACGGCGCGGACGATGTTGCGGGCGCTGCCGACGTTGACCCGGTGGGTGAGCTCGGGATGGTCGTCGGCGAAGGGGGAGACGACCGCGCCGACGTGCACCACGAAGTCGGAGCCGCGGACGCAGCGCTCGACGGTGGCGTAGTCGGTGAGGTCGCCGGTCACCACTTCGAGGGTGTCCATCCCGGAGAACTCGGCCATCGCGGCCTGGTCGCCCGGCGTCGGCAGCACGAGGGCCACCACGTCGAAGCGGTCCGCGCGGCGGGCGAACTCCCGCAGCACGAACCGGCCCCAGTTCCCGGAAGCGCCGGTCAGGAACACCCGGCGCCGGCCAGTCTCGGTCATCCACCCTCCTCGCCGATCGACGCCCCATAGGACCACGCCGCGGTCCGGAAGGGACACCGGCCCGTGCCGCTGAGCGGCACGGGCGGTACTCCGCCGCCGAGTTGGCCGCCCCGGTCGGCGAGTTGGCCACCCGGGTCGGCGGGATCGGCCGCCCCGGGGCGCGTGTTGGCCCATCCCGTCGGCGATTTGGCCGCTCCCGTGCGTGTGTTGGCCCATCCCGTCGGCGAGTTGGCCGCTCCGGTCGGCGTGTGCTGGCCGCTACCGTCCATGAATTGGCCGTTCCCGCGCGCGTGTTTGCTGTTCCCGGGCGTGTTTGCCGCTCCCGGCGGCAGGTGGGCAAGCCCAGCCGGGGCCTGCCCCTCCCCGCGGCGAGCACCTCGATCCCCGGAGGCCAACACACCACCCGGAACGACCAACACACCAACCCCGGGGGCCAACACACGCACGGGAGCGACCAACATGGGGCATCCCGCCTCGGGTGTCCTCAGTGGACGGAAGCCACCGGCTCACGCTGCTGCTCGGTGGGAGCCGTTTCCGCCTCGACGGGATCGGGCGCCTCGGCCGCGGGGTCCCGGAACCGGCGCCGGAACACGAAGCGGGTGCCGACCAGTGCCTGCACGCCGATCACCATCCACACGAAGTTCACCGTCGCCGAAGGCCAGGCGCCGCTGACCGCCCCGCTGAGCGCCAGCAGCGCCCCGCCGGCGGCGTTGAGGATCTGGAAAACCAGGGAGCCCGGCGCGATGATGCGCCGGGTCGCCAGCACGTACGCACCCGCGGTGCCCAGGCCGCCGAGCCACCCGGCCACCGACGCCACCACGGACAACCCCTCGTTCATGCCTCCATCGTGACCACGCCAGGGGTACAGATCAATCGAAGTTATTTCGATCCGGGGTTAAGCTCGGCTACATGGCCATCGACCCCCGCCGGCTCACCGTTCTGCTCGCCATCCAGCGGGCGGGCGGCATCCTCGCGGCGGCGGGCAGCCTGCACCTGACGCCGTCCGCGGTGTCGCAGCAGATCGCCCGCCTGGAAAAGGAAGTCGGCGCCCCGGTCCTCGACCGCCAGCCCAGCGGAGCGGTGCTCACCCCGGCCGGCCGGGTGCTCGCGGAGGCGGCCGAGCGCATCGAGTCCGAGTTGACCGACGCGCGGCGCGCGCTGTTCGCGTTGCAGGAGGACGTCACCGGCACGGTCGTCATCGGCGCGTTCCAGAGCATCATCCGCACGCTGCTCGCGCCGCTCATCCGCGAGCTCGAAGAACGGCTGCCCGGCGTCGAAGTCGTCCTCCGCGAGCTGGACTGGGAGGACGGCCAGCGCGAGCTGCGCACCGGCGACATCGACCTGCTCCTGCTGGAGGCCGAGAGCCCGATCGGCCAGCACCCGCCGCGCGGCACGCGGGACGTCGCGATCCTCGACGAGCCCTGGTTCGTCGTGCTGCCCGCGGGCGCGCCGGTGCCCGCCACCTTGAACGACCTGGAGAGCCTCGTGTGGCTCGGCGTGGACCCGGAGGCCGCCGCGCATCGCGCCACCGACAGGGCGCTGAGCACTTTCCGGCTCACGCCGAAGATCGCCCACAGCTACAACGACTACGACGTCGCGATCGCGATGGTCGCGGGCGGGCTCGGCGTCGCGATGCTGCCCTCGCTCGCGCTGCAGGACGCGCTCCCCGACGGCGTGCAGGCGGTGTCGGTGCCGGGCCTCGGCACCCGCCAGGTGATCGCCCGGCACCGCACCACCCGCTCCGAGCCGCGCCCGGAAACCCTGACGGTGCTGGACGAAATCATCCGCGCGACGGCCGCGCTGCCCCGCGTGGCTCAGTGAGCGACGACGAGCTTGCCCGCCCCGGCCCGCTTTTCGAAGTAGGAGAAGGCATCCCGCGCGGGCGCCCGGTTCATTCGCTCGAACTCGCTCCGGCTCCCGACGATCACGGTCCGCAGCGTCGCGCCGTGTAGTCGATGATCTCGGCGGCGCCCAAGTCACGCAGACGCCGGGCCTTTTCCGCGCTGGACGTGGTGGCCAGCGCTCGCCCGGAAAGCCGGGATGTCGCGGTCCGCGTTTGCCGCCCTGTTCAAGGAAAAGACCGGCGACACCCCGCACGAACACCGCGTTGAGCCGCGTATTCCTCAAACGGGAAGGGATTTCGCCCGGTGCCTGGCGGCAGCGCGTACCCCGTCAGGGCGATGCGGAGTCGCGGGCGGCGGTTACGATCGGGGAGAGAGCAAGGAGCGCGCTGATGTCCGACGAACCGAACACCGTGCGCTCCGTACCGACCGCGGCCGGGGTGTACGACTGGTTGCTGGGCGGTCACCACCACCAGCCCTGCGACGCCGAGGCCGCCGTACGGGCGCTCCAGGCGTTCCCCGCGCTCGGGCTCGCGGCGAGGGTCAACCGCGAGTTCCTGCACCGCACCGTGCGTTATCTCGGGTCTGCGGGAATCCGCCAGTTCCTCGACATCGGCTCGGGCTACCCCGCGATGGGCAGCGTGCACGAGGTCGCGCACGCCTGGGCGCCGCGCAGCCGCGTGGCCTACGTCGACCACGATCCGGACACGGTCGCGGTCAGCCGTGAGCTGCTCGCCGGGACCCCCGACACCATCGCCATCGGCGGCGATCTCCGCGAACCGGACGCGATTTTCGCCGATCCGGAGGTGCGGGCGGTGCTGAACTTCGAGCAGCCCGTCGGCCTGCTGCTGATCTCCGTGCTGCCGTTCCTCGATGGCGACGCCGCGGAACTGGTCGCCGCGTTCCGGGCACGCCTCGCGCCGGGCAGTCACCTGGTGATCAGCCACATCACCGAATCCGACGACCCGATCGTCCGCTACCAGCAGCAACAGGCCACGAAGAGCTACAACGGCACCGTGCGGCAGCAAGCCCGCACCCGCACGCGCGAGGAGATCACCGCCCTGTTCGCGGGCACCGAGCTCGTCCCGCCCGGGCTGGTGCACGTGCCCGACTGGCGCCCCACCAACCCGCGCAAGCACGAACCGGACGACAGAGACGAATCCCGCGTCGTGCAGCTCGGCGGCGTGGGGCGCGTACTAGGCTGAGCGCGTCAGTCCACAGTAGACATCGACGTCACGTCGTCCAGCGCACCGGCAGCGTGGAAGGGCCGCGCAGCGCCACGCCGACCTGGCTGCGGATCCGGGCCTCCTCACCGGCGCCGTCCCGCAGACGCAGCCCGGGCAGCCGCTCGAGCAGCACACCCAGCGCCGTCTGCAGTTCGGCGATCGCGAGCCACGTGCCGGCGCAGGTGTGCGGCCCCTGCCCGAACGCGAGCATCGCGGTTTCGCGCCGGGTGATGTCGAAGCGGTGCGGGTCCGGATAGACCGCGGGATCGCGCAGGGCCGCGTTGATGGAGAAGATCATCGGCGTCTGCGCGGGGATCTCGATGCCTTGCCACGACGTGGCTTCCGGGCACGCGCGCGGCAGCAGCCCCACCGGCGGCTCCCAGCGCAGGCCCTCCCAGACGGCCCACGGGACTTGCTCGCCCGGATCGGAAAGCACCAGCTCCAGTTGCTCCGGGTGGGTCAGCAGGGCGACGAGAGTGTTGGCCAGCGCGAGCATCGTGGTGTCGGCCGCCGCCGGGAACAACAAGCGCAGGAACGCCAGCACCTGTTCTTCGGTGAGGTACTCGCCCTCCGCCGATTCCGTGACCAGCTTGGAAATCAGGTCGTCGCCGGGCTCGGCCTTGCGCCGCCGCATCACCGGGAGGATGTACTCGGCGAACTCGCGGGACGCCGCCATCGCCGCGTCGGGCTCGAACGGGAAGTAGAACAGGTCGTGCGCCCAGCGGCGCACCTGGTCCTGGTCCTCGACCGGCAGCCCGAGCAGCCTGCTGATCACCAGCACCGGGTAGCGGCTGGTGAACTCGGCGACCAGCTCGGCCTCGCCGCGCGCGGCGAACTCGTCGATCAGCTCGTGCGCCAGCGGTGCGAGGACCGGCTCGATATAGTCCTTGGCGCGGCTGCGGCGGAAGGGCGGCGACGCGATCGCGCGGTTGACGCGGTGCTCCCGCCCGGCCATGCACTGCAGCGTGTGCCCCAGCACGGGGCCGGTGGTGAGCGGGTAGATCGCGGAGGCGGGGAACGTCTCCTCGTCCTTGAACGCGGCGCTCACCAGCTCGTGCGTGAGCAGGAGGACGGCCCGTACCCCGGCGAAAGGCACGACGGCGTAAGGCTTTCTGGCGCGCAGATCGGCGAGGATGTCGTGCAGCGCGGGCGCGTCTTCGAAGGCGAAGTCGATGCCCTCGAGGTCGAGGGAGCCCGAGGTCGTCATGAGTGCCCCCGAATCCGAATATTCGCATTGATGACTTGACTATCCGCATAGCGACGGTAGAGAGTTCGGGCATGGATGACAAGACGCGTTCGGCCTCACCGCCGACCGAGCGCGTGATCGCCGTCGTCGAACTGCTCGCGGCGCGCGCGAACGGGAGTACGGCGGCGCAGATCGCCGACGAGCTCGGGCTGAGCCGGTCGACGGCGCTGGCCATCCTGACCGTCCTGACGGAACGCGGCTGGGCGTCGCGCGCGCCCGATCTTCGTTACCGGCCAGGGCCCCGGCTGCCGGGACAGCAACCGGTGGTGCCCGGGGGCGCCGAGCGGGAGCTGGCCGAACTCGCCGCGGCTGTCGGCTGCGGTGCGGCGCTGAGTCTGGTCAGTGGCACCGAACTCACCTTCGTTTCGGTACTGGCGGGCGAAGGGCGCGTTCCCGCGGGCATCACGCCCGGCACCGTACTGCCGCTGCGCGCGCCGGCGGGCGCGGCCGTCGTGGCCTTCCGCACCGAACAGGAGCAGCAACACTGGCTCGCCACGGCGACGCCCGAGCAGCATCGGCGGCTGCGAAGAACACTGGCGGTGATCCGGTCCACGGGCGTGGCCGCCTGGGGCATCGGCGCCGCCGAACCCGCCGCGCTCGACGTGCTCGCCGACGTGGTCGAGCACCTGGCCGGCAACCCGGCGCCGAACAGCCTGCGCCAGCGGGTCTTCGGCCTGCTCGGCGGCATCAGCGGAAAGCCTTACACCGCAACGGATTTCACCGCAGACGCCGAGTTGCCGCTGAGCTACCTGTCCGCCCCCGTCTTCGACGCCGCGGGAGTGGCCCGGTGGGAGCTGCAGCTCGGGCCGCTGCGCGCCGCCGTCGGGCGGGCCGAACGCGAGCACTTCCTCGACCATCTCCGGCAAACCGCGAAGAACCTCAGTACCACGGAAGGAAACTGAATGTCCACTTCGGACGAAGAACTGGTGACCGACTTCTGCGTGCGCTGGGCGGACCCGGACCCGGCGCTGCTGGCGAGCTACTTCACCGAGGACGCGGTCTACCACAACATCCCGATGGAACCGGTCCGCGGCCGCGACGCGATCCGCGAGTTCATCGAGAACTTCCTGAAGGGCTTCGACGGCATCGACTTCGAGATCCACCGCCAGGTCAGCTCCGGTGGCCTGGTGATGAACGAGCGCACCGACACCCTGCGCAAGGGCGACACCGCCACGCCACTGCCGGTGATGGGCACCTTCGAGATCGTCGACGGCAAGATCGCGGCCTGGCGGGATTACTTCGACTTGAACACGATCATCGCCGCCATTTCGGGCTGACGACGGGCGAGGTATCGCCTGGCGGACAGCATCACTGCGACCTGAACACGATCATCGCGGCGATCTCGGGCTGACGCCCGCGGGGAGAAGGCTGACGGCCGGCCGAAATCAGGCGGGGCGCCAGCCGTCGTCTGTGCGCTGGACGAAAAGCGGCCCGGCCACACGGGATCGCAACGGCAGGGCGTCGGCGAGGATCGTGCCCACGGTGTCGAGCGTTGTGCTGTCCGCGCCCATCACGAGCGTCAGATGCGCCCGCGGAGCCTCGCCGAAACGCCCGCCATACGGCACCAGATCCGGGAACCGCGCCCGCAACACGGCCGCCGCCGGATCGAGCTCCGGCACCGCCACGCCCGAGAAACCGCTTTCTCCCCGCAACGGCTCGGCCAGGTCGACGTGCGCGGGCAGCTCCACACGCACGTCTTCCGCGGCGGAGGGCGGCGGGCCCGGGTAGAGCAGCGACACGTGCGCCGGGAGCGACCGCACGAAACCGGGCGCGGCCTGGCGAACCCGGCTGAGCAGGGGTTCCGCGTCGGGCAGCAGGGCGAGCACGGCGGTGGTCGGCGTGATGGCTTTCTCCCTTTCGTGACAACCAGTGCGTCCTCAAGCTACCCGGAGTACTGCTCCACCCGAGTGAGAACCACACGAACAGGTGTAGCTCCGCACGATCGTGGCTATCCGGAATCGTCCGGGCACGAAGAGCGAGAGGGAGCCTGCATGGATGCGGAACGTACGATCTCGCCGTCGAGGATCGGCCGCCGCGCTTTGCTACTCGCCTCCGTACTGGGGTTCGCCGGCGCCTGCGCGCCCAAAGCACCCGCGCCTCCGCCCAGCCCGCCGCCGTCCAGCCCGCCGCCGTCGCCCGCCGCGCGTGCGGACCTGCCGACCAGCACGACAAACCCTGACCTGGTAAGGGAAACCTCGTACGGCGACTCGTTGCGGGTGGGCTTCTGCGGTGCCCCGCGCAGCCCGGCGCTCGGCCGCATGACCGGCGATCTCGACGCCGCCGGAGCCGCACTGCAACGGCAACTCGCCGCGTACGGGCCGGAAACCCAGCCGGTCGTCGAGCTGATCGCGACCGCGGTGCAGAGCGCCCCGGGGCCGGACGGGATGTACCGCACGCGCGCCGACGACTCGACGGTGCAGCGCTACCTCGACGAGGCGCGCAAGCTGAAAGGCTTGCTGCTGGTGAACATCCAGCCGGGGCACGCGGATTTCCTCGACGAGGTCCGTGCCTACGAGCGCTGGCTGACCGAGCCCGACGTCGGGATCGCGCTGGACCCGGAATGGGCGGTGGACCCTGGCGTGAAACCCGGCCAGAAGTACGGCCACGTCGACGGCGCGAAGCTCGACGAGGTCTCGCGCTTCCTGTCCGATCTCGTCACCCGGCACGGGATTCCCACGAAAATGCTGGCGTACCACCAGGTCGCGGCTTCCGTCGTGCGCTCGGAGGATGATTTGGTGCCGCATCCCGGCGTCTACCCGGTCAAGATCGTCGACGGGATCGGCAGCCGGGAGCTCAAGACCGAAACCTGGAACGTCGTGATGCGGTCCAAACCGGGCCACGTGGCGGCGGGCTTCAAGCTGTTCTACGACGAGGACACCCGCAAGGGCGGCAAGCTGATGCAGCCGGACGAAGTAATGGCGCTGCGCCCCAAGCCCACGTACGTCGTCTACGAATAAACCTTGACGCGGCTGAGCGGAATCGCGCAGCCCAGCGCGAGCGTCGCGACGGAGCTGAAGAACAGCACAGCCACCCACGCGCCGCGAGCAGTGGCGAGGCTGAGGTCCGGCTGGATCGAACCGCTCGTCAGCGCCCACGCCGGAACCGGGATCGCCGCGAAAATCCCGCACGCGATCCGCCGCCACCGCACGTGCCCCGCGATCGCGTAACCGCCGGCGAGGGCGAACAGCGGCAACGCGAGTGCTCCGCCGCCGAGGCCGTCGCTGAACGGGACGCGGCCGTCGAGGATCGTCGTCACCGTGTCCGGGGAGAGGATCACCGCGAGCGGAAACGCCAGCGGGGCAAGGGAAAGCCAGCGTTTCGGGGTGGTCCAGGCCCAGCCGAGCAACAGGCCGGTGAGCGCGCCGGGCAGCAGGATCTGGCCGAACGTGCCGTACCAGTGCACGGCCGATTCGGCCCCGGCGACCTCGACCATCAGACCGCGCAGACCCGCGGCCCAGGCGAGGCCCGCGACGCCACCGATGGCGAGCGGGCCTGCCAGGCGGTTCACCGGACCAGCGCGCGGCCGCGCGCCGCGCCCGAGATCAGGCCGACGCCGACGACGGTGAGCAGCAGCGTCACGGCCGAGATCACGAGCCCGAAGGTCGGCGTGGTGGCGAAGAACGCCGGAATGGCCGGTAACGCCGACAGCACCCGGGAAACGACGAGCGTCATCAGCCCGGTCCGGTTGCGGCGCCACGCCGGAAGGGCTGCTGCCCACGTGACGACGCCGCACACGACGCCGACGATGAGGACCGGCGTCGGCGGTGCCCCGCCGGTGCCGGCCGCCCCGACGCTGACGATGTCGAACAGGCCCAGCGCGAGGCAGATCGCGTAGCCGATGGTGAAAGAAGCGGTCTGGGGCATGATCTCCTCCTGGAAACTCGGATCCGCCCTCCAGCCTCGGTGCCGCGACACCCACGCGCCACGACGCGGACCCACCGGCGACTCACCGTTCCCGCGCCGCAAGCGCCTCCTCCACCGCACGAAAGCCCACCGCGTTCATCGGCGGCAGACGGGCATCCAGCCGCGCCAGTAGCTCTTCGCGCTGGGCACACAGCGAAGCCGCCCGGGCCCACTCACCGTCGGCGATCGCGAGCGCGGCGAGACCCTCCAGGCACCAGGACAGGTACATCGGGTTCCCGATCCGCTCGAACAGCACCCGGCTTTCCGCGAGCAGCTCCCGCGCCTCCCCCAGCCGCCCGCCGGCCAGTTCGACGTGCCCGAGAAGCGTCGTGGACATCGCGGTCGCCCACAGGTCCTCGTACCGGCGCGCCGACGCGAGCGACAACGTGCCGAGCCTGCGAGCCTCCTCGATCTCCCCACGCAGCATGGCCACCTGCGCAAGGTGGGCGAGCAGCTGGTCCGCAGTGTGGTCATCCCCGCGCTCGCGGTTCAGGCGTTCGCCTTCCGCCAGGCTTCGCGCGGCCACGTCGAGATCGCCATGCAGCGCCGCGTTCGTGCCCAGAAGCCGGAGGGCTTCCGCGGTCAGCGTCGTATCCTGCAGCTCCCGCCCGAGTGCGACGCCTTCGCTCGCCAGCTCGCGCGTGCGTTCGGCCATCCCGGCGTGCATGGCGTACAGGCCGAGCAGCTGCAGTGCCTCACCGATTTCACGCTTCGACCCGACCGCACGGGTTTCGGCCAGGCCGCGTTCGGCCAGTTCCCTCGCGCGGGCGGTTTCGCCGCTGAGCAGGAGGTCGTTCGCGAGCCGGATCGACGCGGTGGCGTGCCCTTCGCGGTTTCCCATCCGGTCAGCGAGCGTGAGTGCGGCCTCGTGGTCGGCGATGGCGTCGGCGTAACGATCTTCCAGCCGGGCAAGGGAGCCCCGGATGTTGAGCGCCGTGACACTGTCCTCGCCCAGCGCGACGAGTTCCGCGCACCACGCCCGCGCCTCGTCGAGTGCGAAGATCTCCATCGCCATCTCGGTCGCCGCGACCAGCGCCGCGCCGCTCGCCGCGCCCGGAACCACGAGGACGCGCCTGGCCATGCGGACCCCCTCGTGCACCAGCCCGTGCCGCACCCAGACTCCGGACAGGGTAAGGAAAATCCGCCTCGCCGACTCGGCCTCACCCCGCGCCACGGCATGCCCGAGCGCGACGCGCAGATTGTCCTTTTCGGACTCCCCGTCCGTGACCCCGGCGAAGTACGCGGTGTGCCGGGCGATCGCGGCTTCCTCCTCGCCGGATTCGTGCAGCCGTTCCCGCCCGTACTCGCGGATCGTCTCCAGCATCCCGACCCGCGTCCCGGGCAGCACCAGCGCGGCGTCGGCGAGTTCGGACAGGGGGTCGAGATCGTCGATCGCCGCCAGCGGGCACCCTCCCGCGAAGACCGACAGCGCACGGAACTGACGCTGCGCCTCCGGTGAGAGCAGCTGGTAGCTCCAGCCGATCGCGTCACGCATCGTGCGCTGCCGGTCCGGCAGGTCGCGCGGGCCGCCCACCAGCAGGGAAAGCCGTTGCGCCAACCGGTCCAGCAGGACCTTCGGCGGCAGCACGCGCACCCGCGCGGCGGCGAGTTCGATCGCCAGCGGCAGGCCTTCCAACCGACGGCAGATCTGCACGATCGTCTCGTCCGGCTCCACGGGAACTCCCGCCGCGGTGGCGCGCTCGACGAACAACCGTACGGCGGGCGCGTCGGAATCACCGGACTCCAGTGGCGCGATGCGATATTCGCGCTCGGCCCGCACACGCAGCGGCGCGCGGGAAGTCACCAGGGCGACGAGCCCCGGGCAAGCGGTCAACAACGCGAGAAGGCCGGAGCCCGCGTCGATGACGTGCTCGAAATTGTCCAGCAGCAGCAACGCCCGCTTGTCCCGGAACGCGGTCGCGAGCCGCTCGCCCATCGGCACGGGGCTGGGGTCACCGAGCCCGGCCTGCTGCGCGATCGCCGCGGTGACCTGAGCCGGATCGCGCAACGGGGAGAGGTCGACGAACAGCGTCCCGTCCGGGTAACGCGCCCGCAGTTTGTCCAGGACATCCAGCGCCAGCCGGGTTTTGCCGACCCCGCCGGGGCCGGTGAGCGTCAGCAGCCGCGTCTCGCCGCGTTCGAGGACCTCGACGAGTGCGGCCGACACCCCGGCCCGGCCGATCAGCGGCGGCATCAACGGGGGCGCCGCCGGGAGTGCCGCCGGACGCGCGGCGACGAGCAAGGCAGCGCGGTCGTTGTCACCGAGGGCGAGCGCGTCGGCCAGGAGCCGCACGGTGTCGAGCCGCGGCACCCGGCGCGGGTCGCGTTCGAGGTCGCTGACCGCGCGCGGGCTCACCCCGGCGCGTTCGGCCAGCGCCTCCTGGGTGAGGCCCGCCGCGAGCCGGAACCGCCGCAGCCGCGCCGAGAAAGTGCTCATGGTCTGCAAGTCGCGGGCGACGGCGCGGATGTGTCAGGTGAACGGTGACCCGGCGTCGTGGTCCCGCCGGACCGCGCGCGGAACGCTCGGCCGCATGACACCCGACGAGATCAGGGTCCGGGCCCGCAGGATCACCGAAGAGGTGCTCAACCAGGGCGATCTGGCCGCGCTCGGCGAGCTGGTCGAGCACGGCGCGGACGAGCTGGCCGGGTTCGTCACCACGCTGCGCCGCGCCTTCCCCGACCTGCGGGCGCACACCGAACAGCAGATCGTCGAGGGGGACACGCTGGTGCAGCGCCTGACAGTGACCGGCACCCACGACGGCGCCCCGTTCGCCGGGCTGCCCGCGAACGGGGCGACCCTGCGGGTGGACCTGATCGCCTGCTACCGCGTCGGCGCGTCCGGCCGTTTCACCTCGCGCTGGACGCTGTGGGACGAGCACGCGGTGCGGACCCAGCTGCGTGCCGGGCCGCGAGGTAGCCGAACGTCAGCCCGGCTCCGACCTGACAGCCGGCCCCGGGGTACTCCGACGCCATGATCGAGTTCGCGTCGTTGCCGCACGCGTACAGCCCGGGCACGGGTTCGCCGTCCTCGCCGACGACCTGCGCCGACGGGTTCGTGCGGATACCGAGTGCGGTGGCCAGCGGGGTCGGCACGACGGCGATCGCGTGGAACGGCGCGCGTTCGATCGGGCCGAGGTTGACGTTGGGCGCGTGGGCGTGGTCGCCGTACTGGTGCCCGAACGGGCTCTGCCCCTTGCCGAACTCCTCGTCGGTTCCCGTGCGGGCGAAGCGGTTCGCGTCCGCGACCGTCCTTTCCAGACCGTCCGCGTCGACGCCGATCGACGCCGCCAGTTCCCGCACCGTGCGGCCGGTGTGCAGGTAGCCCTGCTCGACGTAACGCCGCAGGACGGCCTGTGGCACGCGCGGGCGGATCATGCCGAGGCCGTACTTTTTGAGCGTGTGCGCGTCGAGGACGAGCCACGCGGGCACGGTCGGCACGGACTTGTGCGAGTCGTACATCGCGCGCGTGAACCGGTGGTAGGAAACGGATTCGTCGACGAAGCGGCGTCCGGCCCCGTTCACCGCGACGATGCCCGGTTTGGCGCGGTCCCAGATGTGCGGGAACACCGCCGTCGACCCGTCCGCGCGGCGGCCGATCGAACTGGGGAACCACAACGCGTTGTCGTCGCGGGGTTCCCCCAGCGCTCCGCCGGCTGCCCTGGCCAGCTCGAACGTATCCCCCGTCGCGCCTTCACCGGCGCGCGTGAACTGCGGCGTCGGCGAAGGCAGGTACTCGGCGCGCAGCTCCGGGCTCGACGAAAACCCGCCTGCGGCAAGGACAACGCCGCGCCGTGCCCGCACCCGGACAGTGCGGCCGCGGTGGGAAACGACGGCGCCGGTCACGCGCCCGTTCTCCGTCACCAGCTCGCTCGTGACCGCGGTGAACCAGACATCCCCGGAGCGGCGCACGAGCTGGTCATACAAAGCCGCCACGAGCGCGTTGCCCATCGCGAGGCGCGTGCCGCGCTTGAAGCGCAGCCTGTCGGCGGCCCACCGGACGCCGAGTTTCAGGGCGAGCCCGGCCGGGCGGGGCGAACCTTCGAGCAGGGTCAGCAGCTCGTTCACCTCGGGCCGCCGCACCATCATCGTGCCGCCGAACAGCGCGAACTCCGGCACCGGGAACCGCACCCGCCCGAACCGCGCCTTGCCGAGCCTGCGGCCGTCGAACGTCCGCGGTTCGAGCGCGCGGCCGACGCCGGAGCCGGGGATCTCGGGGTGGTAGTCGACGACGGTCTTCGAATGCCAGAACCCGACACCGATCCGGTCGAGGTAGTCGATCATCTCGGCGCCGTGCGCGAGGTAGGCCGCACGCAGCTCACGGGGCGCGCGGTCGCCGACGAGCGCGTCGAGATAGCGGCTCGCCTCCGCGACGTCCCCGGCGGCGTCGTCGAGGTAGCGGTGGCCGGGGATCCAGCAGGTGCCGGCGGAGTACGCGGTGGTGCCGCCGAGCCATTCGGTCTTTTCCAGCACCAGCACGGAAAGGCCCTCGTTCGCGCCGACGGCGGCGGCGCCGAGCCCGCCCGCGCCCGAGCCGAGGACGAGCAGGTCGGTCTCGTGGTCCCAGTCAGTCATGAGCCCTGTCCTTTGTGGTCAGTTCGCCGAGGTGCGCGCGCATCCGCGCGAGGTCCGGCGAAGCGCCGGTGAGCACGGCGAGGGTTTCCGCGGCCTGGGCGACGAGCATCGCGCCACCGTCGAGGACACGGCAGCCCGCGGCACGGGCGGCGAGGAGCAGTTGCGTGTCCAGCGGCCGGTACACGACGTCCGCGACCCAGTGCCGCGCGGTCAGCGCGCCGGGATCGAAGGGGACCCCGGCGTGCCCGGTCATGCCGATCGGGGTGGCGTTGACGATCCCGTCGGCGTCACCCAGCGCCTTTTCGACGTCGTCCACGGCGGAGACCTCAGGAAAACGTTTGCGCAGGCGGGAAAGCAGCGCCTCGAGCCGAGCCTGATCCGTGTCGGCGATGCTCACGGCGGCGCCCGCTCCGGCGAGCGCGTAGGCGACGGCGGAGCCCGCTCCCCCGGCACCGACGACGATCACGCGGCCCAGGTTCGCGTCCGGGAGCCCGTGGCGGAGCCCGGCGAGGAATCCACTGTGGTCGGTGTTGTGTCCGGTGAACCGGCCGTCCTCCACGGTGACCGTGTTGACGGCGCCGAGCGCGCGGGCGTCCGGGGAGAGCTCGTCGAGCTGCGCCAGCACGGCCTGTTTCGCCGGGTGCGTCACGTTGAAGCCCGTGAAGCCCACCGCGTCCCGAAGCGTCCACTGTGGAGGGAGATGGTCCAGGTCCAGCAAGGTGTAGGTGTAGTCGAGGCCGAGCGCGGCGGCCTCGCGTTCGTGCAGCGCGGGCGAGAGGGAACCGCCGATCGACGCGCCCACGAGGGCGACCCGGTGACGGACCGGGGCGAGCACTTCAGACATGCGAGTCCGCCGTGGCGAGCACGCGGCGCAGGCCGTCGAGGTTGCGGCGCGCGAACTCCAGCGACGACAACTCGTTCTGCAGCACGGCATGTGGTACTTCGACGCTCAGCGGCACGCCCTCCGGCACCGCAGCGATGAGCTCCGCCAGTGGCAGTTCTCCTTCGCCCGCGACCAACCGATGGGCACGCGCCTCGACCTGCAGTACGGAGCCGTCGGCCTTCATGCCCATCGGCAGGTTCGGCGGCAGCTCGATGTGCTCGGGCGCGGCCAGCGGCGCGTCGCAGATCTGCAGGCAGGGCACGAGATCGGGGTCGAGCGCGCGGACGTCGTCGAGGCTGCTGCCACCGCGGTGGATGTGCAACGCGTCGAGCAGCAGCGCGGCACCGGCGGGCGCGGCGATTTCGGCGGCCCCGGCGACGGTGCTCACCGGCTGGTAGCTGATCGGCTCCAGCGTGGGCCGGATCCCCACCGCCATCGCGTCCTCGGTCAGCGCGGCAAGGGTGTCGGTGAGGCGCTGCCGGTCGGGGTCGGCGCCGACACAGCTGAGCGAGGTGGCCCCGAGCGCGGCACCGTCGTCGAGCATCGCGCGCCAGTCGCCGGGGCCGGTTTCCGGGCCCAGCGTCAGGAACTCGATGTCGCGCACGCGCAGGCCGGTGTCCCGCAGGCGGCGCACGGTTTGCAGCGACATCGGCGAGCCCGCCGCCATCGGGTACTGCTCCTCCCCCGCCGTCACGGCACGCACCCGCACGCCGACGAAGTGGTAACCCACTTCCGCGGCGACCTCGACGAGCTTCGGCGGGCTGAGCTTCAGCAGCGTCAGATGCGCGATCCCGATCGGATTCATCTCGTGATCTCCTTTCCCAGTGCCGGCACGGCTTCCGGGCGTCCCGAAGCCGCCGACGCGTAGAGCGCGGTGAGGATGGCGAGCGACTTCGCCGCCTCGCGCCCGGTGACGGCGGGCTCGCGACGTTCGCGCACGGCCGCCGTGAAGTCCGCGATCTGCAGCGCGTGGAACGGCGCGAGGCTGCCGTTGATCCGCGCCAGCGTCAGGTCCTCCGCGAGCCCGGCCCCGAACGGTGACGCGACGGCCTCCTGTCCGGGCACTGCCCAGACGTCGAGCCGCGCCTCACTGCCCTCCGGGTATTCGGCGAGCCCGGCGGTGGCGCCGGTTCGCCCGGTGACCTGCACGCGCGTGCCGAGCCCCGGGGTGAGCGCGGTCGACGCGGCGATCGTGGCGAGACCACCGGAGGCGAACCGGACCGTGGCCACCGCGGTGTCCTCGACCTCGATCGCGTCGCCGTGCTTGAACGCGGTGTGGGAACAGTGGACCTCGACGGCGTCGCCCATGAACCACTGCAGAAGGTCGATGTTGTGCACCGCCTGCGTCATCAGCACGCCGCCGCCGTCGGTCTTCCACGTGCCACGCCACGCATCGGCGGTGTAATACGACGTTTCGCGGTGCAACAGCACGGAAGCGTGCCCGAGGACGGGCTCACCCAGTGTGCCGTCGTCGATCGCGGCGCGGATCCGTTGCGAGGCAGGCCAAAACCGGCGCTGGAACAGCACGCCGAGCGTCACTCCCGCTCGTTCGCAGGCCTCGATCATGCGCGCGGCGGCGCCGAGGTCGATCGCGATCGGCTTTTCGCACAACACCTGCACGCCGTGCGCGGCGGCCTCGGTGACCACGGCTTCGTGCGTCGGATGCGGGGTGCACACGCTCACGACGTCCAGACCGAGGCCGAAGATCTCCGCCGGGCTCGTGGCCGCCGCCCCGTATCGCGCCGCGAATTCTCCCGCCCGCGCGGGATCGACGTCGGCGCAGGCGACCAGTTCGGTGTCCGGGAGGTCGCGGTAGGCCGACGCGTGGTTTCCCGCGACGTTGCCGCACCCGATCACCCCGGCGCGGATCACGGCCGCACCGTCTCGGTGGCAGTGTCCACAGTGGCCTGTTCGCCACGAGCGCCGAGCTGCGCGGTCGGGATGCGGAACGTCTCCGGCCCGGTCAGCGCCGCCAGCGCGGAGGCGACAACGAACGCCGCGCACATCCATGCCACCGGCGCCCAGTTGCCGTTGTCGCCGGAGGTCAGCGCGGTGGCCAGCAGCGGCGTGAACCCGGCCGCGAGCAGGCCGACCATGAGCCCGATCGCCATCCCGCTGTAGCGCACCCTGGCGGGGAACTGCTCCGGGAAGTACGCCGGGTACACGCCGTTCGGTGCGGCGTAACAGAAGCCGATCAGCAGCACGGCGGAGATGTAGATCCACGGGACGTTCGCGGTGCCGATGACGCTGAAGAACACGAACACCATCACGCCGACGCCGAGCAGCCCGCCGACGAACACCGGTTTGCGCCCGATCCGGTCGGCGATGATCCCGTACACCGGCTGCGTGAGCACGGCGACGAAGTTGGCCACCGAGATCACCAGCAGCATGGTCGTCTTCGAGACGCCCGCGACCTCGGTCGCGTAGGCCAGCGCGAACACGTTGACGATCGTGTTCACCATCGCGAAACTCGCGCAGACGGCGATGCGCAGCACGGTGAGCCAGTGGTCGCGGAACAGCTCGATGATCGGCGCCTTGGCCGTCTCCGCGGTCTCCTGGAGTTCGGCGAACACCTCGGGCTCGTGCAGCGAACGGCGCAGCAGCCACGCGATCCCGGTGACCACAATGGACAGCCAGAACGGGATACGCCAGCCCCAGCTCAGCAGGTCGCTCTCCGGCAGCGCCGCGACCGGGATGAACACGATGCTGGACACCACGATCCCGAACATGATGCCGCTCATCGTGAAGCTGGTGAAGAACGCGCGGCGTCGGTCGGGCGCGTGCTCGGCGGTGAGCGAGCTCGCGCCGGGCGACTCACCGCCCGCGGAAAGTCCTTGCAGCAGACGGAGAAGCACGAGCAGGAGCGGCGCGGCGATCCCGATCTGCTGGTACGAGGGCAGGCAGCCGATGAGGAACGTCGACGAGCCCATCATCAGCACGGTGGCCAGCAGCGTGGCGCGGCGGCCGAGCCGGTCGCCGAAGTGTCCGAAAAGGACGGCGCCGAGCGGGCGGGCGACGTAGGCGACGCCGAGGGTCGCGATGGACAGCAGGGCCCCGGTGGCGCCGGTATCGGGGAAGAACACCTTGCCGAACACCAGCGCGGCGGCCGAACCGTAGATGAAGAAGTCGTAGTACTCCAGTGTGCTGCCCAGGAACCCGGAAAGCGCGGCTTTCCGGGGATCGTTGCGGGAGGGCGAGGCCGATGCCGAGTGAGACATGGCGCTCCTTTCGATCCGGCTTCTTCGGCGGGTACCGACGAGGATCGCAAAGGGAACTATGCCGCGTCCAATACTTGGTTTCACCTACACTTTGTGTTTCGCAAGCATAATCAGGGCGTCGGCAGCACTTCCGCGGCGACGTCGAGCACCGCGTGCAGCACCGGCGACGGGTTGTCCTCCAGCCACGCCAGCGCGTGCTCCAGGTACGTCTGTTCCCCGCGCAGGGGCACGAAAACCGCGCCCGACGGCAGGATCCCGGAGATGCCGGAGGACATCAGCGCGACACCGACGCCTGCCGAGACGAGCGTGAGGATCATGTACGGGTCGGTGATCTCCTGGACGATCCGCGGCCGGAAGCCGGCCTTCACGCACGCCTGCATCGCCAATTCCTGCAGCGCCGAACCGGCCTCGGCGGGCGTCGTGATGAACCCGTCTTGCGCGAGACCGGCGAGGTCGATGCCGGCTTCGTTCGCCAGCGGGTGGTCGATCGGCAGCACCGCACCCAGCGGCTCGCGCCCGATCATCCGCGTGCGCACCCGCGACGGGCCGATCGGCAGGCCGACGAACGCGATGTCCAGCCCGCCCTGCTCCAGCGCCTCCACGCCGTCGCGGGTCATGACGCGCCCGGTGAGCGACAGCGTCACGTCCGGATACCGCTGGCGCACGGCCCGTGTCAGCGGAGGGAGCGTGAGATGGTTGAGCGCGCCCGAAAAGCCGATCGACACCGTGCCGTAGACGACGCCGTCGGTGGCCCGCGTGGCCTGACGCGCCAGCTCCAGTTCCTCGAAGACACGATGCGCGTGCGGCAGGAACGCATGCCCCGCCGGGGTAAGGGCGACGCTGCGAGTGCTGCGGTCGAACAGCGTGGTGCCGAGTTCCTTCTCCAGCTTGCGGATCGTCTGGCTCAGCGGCGACTGCGCCAGCCGCAGCCGGGCGGCGGCGCGGCCGAAGTGCAACTCCTCGGCCACCGCGACGAACGCCTCGAGCCAGCGGATTTCCATGGTGTCCCTCCCGGGGTCTTGCGTCGGCGCCCGATCCGCTTATAGTCGATCCGCAGCACAGTTGACCAGCGATTTTATCGCATATCTTACATAGTGCTGGCGCGAAAACCACACAGTCCGCGCCGCACCGAGGAGGACCAGCGCCGTGACCACACCTTCGCCCGACGCCTACGACGTGATCGTCGCCGGATCCGGGGCCGGCGGGCTCGCCGCGGCGATCGCGGCCGCGCACCAGGGCCTGCGGGTCGTGGTGCTGGAACGGGCGGAGGTGTGCGGCGGCGCGACGGCGTGGTCCGGCGGCTGGATCTGGGCGCCCGGCAACCCGCTCGCCCGCGCCGACGGCGTCCGCGAGGACACCGAGGAGTTCCGCACCTACCTCCGTTCCGTGCTGGACAAGGACTACGAACCGTCCAGAGTGGACGCTTTCCTCGCGGCCGCGCCGGAGATGGTGCGCTTCTTCCACGAGAAGACCGCGCTGGAGTTCGTGCCCGGCGCCAAGATCTGCGACATCTACGGCGACCTGCCCGGCGCGGGAACCGGGCACCGCTCGGTCGGGCCCGCGCCGGTGGACCTGCGCGAACTCGGCGACGACGTGGCCCGGCTGCTCCGCCGGCAGCTGTACGAAACCTCGTTCCTCGGGCTGGGCATCATGGCGGGCGACGACCTCCGCGGCTTCCTCGCCGCCTCACACGGCGACGTGCGCGGCCTCCTGCACGCCACACGCCGGGTCAGCAGGCACCTGTTCGACCTCGTCACGCGGCGCCGTGGCATGCAGCTGGTCAACGGCACCGCGCTGGCCGGAAGACTGCTGCGCGCGGCGCTCGACGCGGGGGTCACCATCCGCACGTCGGCACGGGTCAGCAGGCTGCTCCGCGACGAGGGCCGGGTCACCGGGGTCGAAGTGTCCACTCCGGACGGTCGCCGCACCCTGACCGCGAGCCGGGGCGTGGTGCTGGCGACCGGCGGGTACACCCATGACGAGAACCGGCGGCGCGCGACTTTCCCCCGTGGCGAAAGGCATTGGACCCTCGCGCCCGAGACGGCCGATGGCTCCGGCGCGGCGCTGGGCGAGTCCGCGGGCGGGCGGGTGCGCACCGACCTGCGCTCCCCCGCCGCGTGGTGCCCGGTCTCGCTGGTGCCCTATGCCTCCGGCCGGACCGGCGTTTTCCCGCACATCATGGACCGCGCGAAACCCGGCAGCATCGGCGTGCTGCGTTCCGGGCGCCGGTTCGTCAACGAGGCCAACGGCTACTACGACTACGTGTCCGCGATGATCGCCGCCACCCCGGACGACGAACCGGTCGAGGCGTGGCAGATCGCGGACGCCCGGTTCGTGCGCCGGTATCCGCTCGGCATGGCCAAACCCCGCCCGATCCCACTGTTTCCCTATCTGCGCAACAGATATCTCCGTCGCGGCTGCACGCTCGAAGAGCTCGCGCGCGCCTGCGGGATCGACCCCGCCGGGCTCGTGGACACCGTCGAGCGCTTCAACGCCGCCGCGCGCCGGGGCGAGGATCCGGAGTTCGGGCGCGGTTCGACGCCGTTCAACCGGTACGGCGGAGATCCGGCCGTCGGGCCGAACCCGTCGCTCGCGCCGATCGAAAAGGGCCCGTTCTACGCGGTGAAGGTGGTGCCGGGCAGTTTCGGCACCTTCGCCGGGCTGGCGACCGACGAGGCGTCCCGCGTGCTCGACGGCCACGACCAGCCGATCCCCGGGCTCTACGCGGTGGGCTGCGACCAGGCGAGCGTGATGGGCGGGCACTATCCCGCCGGCGGGATCAACCTCGGGCCGGCGCTGACGTTCGGCTGGCTGGCGGCACAGGACCTGGCTCGCGCGGAGGTGGCGGCATGAGTTACCCCGAAGGCGTGCGCGCGCTCGTGACCGGCGGCGCGTCCGGAATCGGTGCCGCGACGGCGAAACGCCTCGCCGCTGACGGCGTCTCCGTCGTCACCGCCGACGTCGCGCCGGGCGCGGACGAGCGACTCGACGTGAGTGACCCCGAAGCCGTCGAGGCGCTCGCGGCGAAGCTCGGCCCGGTCGGGATCCTCGTGCACAGCGCCGGAATCGTGGGCCCGTCGCGCCCGGTCACCGAACTCGGGCTCGACGAGTGGCGGACGACGTTCCGCGTCAACGTGGACGGGACTTTCCTGCTGTGCCGGGCTTTCGCGCCCGGCATGGTGAGCGCGGGCTGGGGCCGGATCGTCACCATGGCGAGCATCGCGGCGAAGGACGGCAATCCGGCGCAAAGTGCTTACTCCGCCTCGAAAGCCGCGGTCGTCGGGTTCACCAAGTCGCTCGGCAAGGAGCTGGCTAAGACGGGCGTGCTCGTCAACGCCGTCGCGCCCGCGGCGATCGAGACCCCCATGAACGCCGACACCGCCCCGGCGATCCTGGCCCGCTCCCAGGCGCTGACCCCGATGGGCCGGTTCGGGCGCGCGGACGAGATCGCCGAGCTGATCGCGTGGCTGTGCTCGGAGCAGCTCAGCTTCTCCACGGGCGCGGTGTACGACGCCAGCGGCGGCCGGGCGTCGTACTGACACGATGGAGATGCGATGGGTGGAGGCGTTCCTCGCGGTGGCCGAGGAGCTGCACTTCGGGCGCGCGGCCGATCGCCTGCACATGGCGCAGTCCCCGCTGAGCCAGACGATCAAGAAGCTCGAACGGTACGCCGGTGCCCAGCTGTTCGAGCGGACGACGCGGGCGGTCACTCTCACGTCCGCCGGGCACGCCTTCCTGCCGCACGCGCGCCGGATCGTGGCCGAGGCGGACCTTGCGCTCAGCGCGACCCGCGCCGGCCCCGGCCGCGTCTACGGCCGTGTGCGGCTCGGGTTTTCCGGCGCCCTCAACCACTTGACGCTGCCACCGCTGACGAGAGCGTTACGCACCCGGCATCCCGACGTGGCCCTGAACCTGGTGGACCGGGTGACCACGGAGGACGCCGTCGAGGAGATCGAGCAGGGCGCGCTCGACGTCGCGTTCATCGGCCTGCCGGCGCCCGGCACCCTGCCGCACCGCGTGGTCACCGTCGAGGAGCTGGGCGCGGTGGTGCCCTCGGATCACCCGTTCGCCGACCGCGCCGAGATCGGCCTGCCGGAGCTCGCCGAGCACGACTGGGTGCTCATGCCGGGGCAGTCGGCGTTGCGCGCGGTGATCCTGAATTCCTGTCAGCACAACGGTTTCCGGCCTCGCGTCGCCCAGGAGATCAAGGACCCGTACGTGGTGCTCTCGCTCGTCGCGGGCGGGCTCGGGGTGTCCCTCGCGCCGACGTGCATCCGGCCGATCATGCCCGCTGGCGCGGTGTGGATTCCGTTGCGCGGCGAGCCGCCGCTGTTGCGGAGCGCGCTGCTGTGGCACCCCGGCCGGGTCTCGGAAGCCGTCGGCGCGCTGCTGGAAGTGGCGGAGGACGTGCTGCCGACGCCCGGATAATGTGCGTCCGGCACATAATGCCCGCGGCAAAGCGTATTGGACTTACCCACCCGGCGGGGCGCAGGCTTTCCCCATGAGCATTTTCGCCGTCACCTATACCTACGCCGCCGGATCCGAGACCGAACGCGACACCGTTCGCCCGCGCCACAAGGACTTCCTCGCGCAGCTGCACTCCTCCGGGCGGCTGCGCGTCTCCGGCCCCGTCGACGGCGGCACGGGCGCGCTGCTGATCCTCGAAGGCGAATCGGCCGAGGAGATCTCCGCCGTGCTCGACGACGATCCTTTTCGGACACACGGGCTGATCGGCGAGCGCACGGTGCGGGAATGGTCGATCTTCTTCGGCGGCCTGAAGTGAAGGTGGCCCGGACGGTCGCGCGCGAGCGGATCGAGTTCGACGACGTGCCCCCACCCGTGCCCGGCCCGGGCGAGGCCCTGGTGCGCGTGCACACGGTCACCCTGTGCGGGACGGATCTGCACATCTGGGAGGACGACTACGCGACGGAACTGCCGATCGTGCAAGGACACGAGATCGCCGGCACCGTGGCAGAAGCGCCGCCGGAAAGCGGTTTCCGCGCGGGCGACCGGGTCGCCGTCTCGCCGATGAAATGGTGCGGGGACTGCTATGCCTGCCGGATCGGGCGGGTCAACGCCTGCCGCGATTCGTCCTGCCTCGGCGTCTACAGCGACGGCGCCCTGGCGGAGCTGATCGCGGTACCGGTGGCCGATCTGTACCGCGTGCCGGACGGGTTGGCCACGGGGCTGGCGGCGCTGGCCGAGCCGGCGAGCATCGCGATGCAGGGGGTCCTGCGCGGGCGCCCGGAAAAGGGCGAACAGGCGCTGGTGCTGGGCTGCGGGCCGATCGGGCTCCTGGCCACGCTGCACCTGACCTCCCTGGGCGTCGAGGTGGCGGCCTCCGACGTTTCCCCCGCGCGGGCCGAGTTCGCGCGTCGCTTCGGCGCGGTCGAAGGGCCGGTCGAGCCGTCGCTCGTGATCGAGGCGACCGGCGCGCCCGCGGCGTTCACCACGGCGGTGGACACGGTTTCGACCGCGGGGCGCGTGGTGCTGGTGGGGATCTCCGACCGGCCGGTGTCGCTGTCGATGCGCACCTTGCCGGTGAAGGACCTCGACCTGCTCGGCAGCCGCAACAGCCAGCGCCGCCTTGGCGAAGCGCTCGAACTCCTCGACGCGTATCCCGAAGCGGCCGCGGAACTGGTCACGCATCGGGTGCCCTTCGATCGGCTGGACGAGGCTTTTCCTTTGCTGCGTGAGAAAGACGAACTGGTGGGCAAGGTCGCCGTGGAGGTGGGCGCGTGAACTACGACGTGGTCGTCGCGGGCAGTGGCGCCGCCGGGCTGACCGCCGCGGTGGCGGCGGCCGATGCGGGATTGTCCGTGCTGGTCCTGGAAAAGGCCGCGCGGCTCGGCGGGACCTCGGCGGTCGGTGGCGGCGTGATCTGGGCGCCGGGCAACCATCTCATGACCGAGGAGGACTCCCCCGAAGCCGCGCGCGCGTACCTCGACGCGGGCAGCGGCGGCCGGATGAGCGCCGACGAGATCGACCGGTACGTGCGCACGGCGCCGGAGGCGATCCGGTTCCTCACCGAGGCCGGGGTACGGATGCGCCCGCTCGCGCGCCCCGACTACCACCCGGAATGGGCCGGCGCGACGCACGGCCGCGGGCTCGACCAGGAACCGTTCGATCCGCGTCCTTGGCCCGGGCTGGCGGAGAAACTCCGTCCGCCGACGTACTTCCCGTTGCTCACCATGTCCGAACGCGACGAGCTCGCGGGCGCCGCGCCCGACCCCGAGTTGCTGGCGCGCCGGGCTTCGGACGGCGTGCGCACGATGGGCGGCGCGCTCGTCGGCCGCCTCCTCGTCGCGGCGCTCGACCGCGGCGTCACCGTCACCGCGAACACACCGGTCACGGGCCTGGAACGCGCCGGCAACGGCTGGATCGTGACCGCGGGCGAAGACATCCGGGCCGGCGCGGTCGTGCTGGCGTCGGGCGGGTTCGAGTGGAATCCCGCACTGCGCAAGGCTTTCCTGCCCTTCCCGGTCACCCCGGTCAGCGCGCCGAGCAACACCGGCGACGGTCTCGTCCTCGGCCTGCGCGCGGGCGCCGCCGTCGCGGAGATGACGGCGGTGTGGGGCGTGCCGGTACTCGCGCCGCCCACCGCGCGCTACGACGGGCAGCCATCCGGGCGGATGGGCAACGTCGAGATGACGTTGCCCGGTTCGGTGACGGTGAACGCGGCCGGGCGGCGGTTCGTCAACGAGGCCACGAACTACCACGACCTGAACCGGGCCTTCGGGCTGGTGGACCCCGCCACCGGACGGCCGGCCAACAGCCCGGCGTTCGTCATCGTGGATCAGTCCTATGTGGACCGTTACCCGATCGCCGGTTCGTCTCCCGGCCACCCCGAGCCGTGGTTGCATTCGGCGGAGACGCTCGCGGAACTCGCACGCGTGGCAGGCATCGATCCGGCGGGGCTCGCGGAGACCGTCACCCGGTTCAACGAGGGCGCGCGCAAGGGCGAGGACCCCGAGTTCGGGCGCGGTTCGAGCGCGCAGGACAGGCACCTCGGCGACCCGTCGGTGCGGCCCAACCCGTGCCTGGCCCCGGTCGAACGGGCGCCCTTCTATGCCGTGCCGATCCAGGCGGGCGTGCTGGGCACGGCGGGCGGCCTGGCCACGGATGCCGACGGCCGCGTCGTCGGTCACGACGGCGAACCGATCCCGGGCCTTTACGCCGCGGGCAACTGCGCCGCGACGTGGTTCCGCGACATGTACCCCGGCGGCGGCGCGACCCTCGGCTCGGCGGTCGTCCGGGCGTACACCGTGGGCCGGGCGCTGGCGAAAGTGACGGTGAGCTAGCGGCCCCTGTATGCAGCGTGAGGGCACCGGCTAGTGTGAGTGCCTTCACACTGTTTTGGGAGGGGTCGCGATGGAAGCGGGAGAGGGCGACCCCCACGCGCCGGTCGGCGTCGACACCGTGTGGGCTGACGTCGCGCTGACGAACCGGGCGTTCCTCACCAGGGCGGTGCGGTTCCTGGCGACGCGGACCGGTGTGAGCCAGCTCCTCGACTGCGGCTCCGGCCTGCTCACCGCGGAGAACGTGCACCAGGTCGCGCGGTTCAACGCGGAGACGCGGGTCATCTACGTCGACAACGACCCCACCGTCATTGCGCAAGGGCGCGCCCTGCTGGCCGGCAACGAGCAGGCCGAGTTCGTCGACGGCGACATCTTCGAGCCCCGCGCCCTCCTCGAGCACCCGGTGGTGCGGTCGCGGCTGGACTGGACCCAGCCGATAGCGCTGTTCCAGGTCGGGACGCTGTACCACCACAAGGGCGACCGGGCCGCGGCCGAGATCATGCGCGAGTACGTCGACGCGCTGCCGTCCGGTTCGTACGTCGTGCTCTCGCACCTGCTCGACCCCGGGACCGAGGACACCAAGGTCGCGCTCGGCGGCGCGGCCTGGCGAACCCGCGCGGAGATCGCGGAACTGTTCCACGGCCTGGAGATCGTCCAGCCGAACCGGTCCGCCGAGCCCGGCGTCGTCGAGCTGGTCGACTGGTGGCCTGACGGGCCGATGCTCAAACCCCGCACCCTCGGGCACCGGATGATCGCCGGCGGCGTCGCCCGCAAACCCTGACGACCTATCCGGCCTCCACCCGTTCCGGCTCTTCCTGCTCGGCGGGTTCCTCGTCGAGCGTCGGGTTGGCGTAGTAGGAGCGGAACTTCGCCATGTCGAAGGACTTCTCCCATTTGGCGATCGCGATCGTCGCCACGGTGTTGCCGACCAGGTTGGTGAGCGAGCGGACCTCGGACATGAACCGGTCGACCCCGATGAGCAGGCCGAGCCCGCCCATCGGCAGCGTCTGCACGGACTGCAGCGTCGCGCTGAGCTTCACGAAACCGAGCCCGGACACGCCCGCCCCGCCCTTCGAGGTGAACAGCAGCACGGCGAGCAGCGCCAGCTGCTGCCCGAGGGACAGCGGGCTGTCCGTGGCGTGGGAGATGAACAGCACGGACAGGGACATGTAGATCGCCGTGCCGTCCATGTTGAAGCTGTAGCCTGCCGGGATCACCAGGCCCACCACGGACTTCTCGCATCCGGCGCGCTCCAGTTTCGCGAGCAGCCTCGGCAGCGCCACCTCGGACGACGACGTCCCGAGCACGAGCACCAGCTCGTCCCGGATCAGGCGGATGATCTTGAAGATGGACAGCCCGCAGAACCCGGAGATGGCCCCGAGCACGACCACCACGAACACGATCGCCGTCGCGTAGACGAGCAGCACGAAGTAGAACAGGCTGAGCAAGGTCGCGCTGCCGTAGGTGCTGACGGTGTAACACATCGCGCCGAACGCGCCGAACGGCGCCAGCCGCATCACGAAGCCGAGCATCTTGAAGAACAGCTGCTGCCCTTCGGTGATCAGCTTCATCGTGGTGGGCACCTTCTTGCCCAGCAGCAGCGCGGCCACCCCGAACGCGAGCGAGAGGATCAGGATCTGCAGGATCTCGCCGTCGGCGAAGGCGCTGAAGAACGTGTCGGGGATCAGGTCCTGCAGGAACCCGACGATGCCGCCGGACTTCTGCGCCGTCTGCTGGTAGCCGGCGACCTGGGAGGTGACCTCGTGCGACGCGTGCAGCCCGGAGCCCGGCGCGAGGACGTTGCCGATCACCAGCCCGATCACGAGCGCGAGCGTGCTGACGACCTCGAAGTACACGAAGGCCTTCACGACCACGCGGCCCAGCTTGCCGAGGTTGCTGATCTGGGCGAGGCCCTGCACGACCGTGAAGAAGATGATCGGCCCGATCAGCACCTTGAGGATGGAGACGAACGCGTCGCCCAGTGGTTTGAGTCCGGCACCGAACTCCGGCCAGATCAGGCCGACGACGACGGCCAGCACGATCGCGATCAGGACCTGGACGTAGAGCGGACGCACCGCCGCGACCAGTTTCATCGGGCTCCTCACTCGCGCGCACCACGGACACCGGCGCGCCGGGGCGGGCGACGGTGTGCTCGGGGCAGCAGGGAATCCGGGCGGAAACCGCCCGGGGTCAACTGATGGAGGGTGTCGAGCGCGGGGCGCTCACCGCTGCACGCGGTCGGGAGGCTTCCCTGTTCTGGTCACGGCGCCCCACTTCCACCTCTTTGTGAACAGTATGTTGGACTAGATTGTTAACAATTTAGCCGACACACGTCAAGAGATCTTGGCGGGAAACTTTCCGCCGCCTTGTCGGGTTTCCATGGCATCGGGTCGGCGGGTTGTTCAACCCGACACCAGCTCCGCGCGCTCGCGGGCGCCCGCGAGCCGTGGTCGACCATCGCCGCCTCCAGCAGTTTCGCCTCAGCCCCGGCCGGGCTCGTTCCCTTGACCAGATCTCGCGACGAACCCGTGCGTGGCGATCAGCTCCTGCACCGGCGCCGCTCCACCACCCCCGTTCGCCCCCCACTGGGCGACCTCGTCGGCGGTCGCGGTCGGTCCCTTTCCGTTGGTGCCAGCGACAAGCCCGCGCGCGGGAGAGGCGTGCGGCCTCAGCGCCGGGCCAGGTCCTCGTTGTGCCGCCCCAACAACGGCAGCCGCTCTTCGCAGCTGGCCGTCGACAAGCCCACCGTTCCCGCTCGCGCGCAGCGTGCGCTGTTCGAAGCGATTCTCGAGACCCAGCAACGGCTTTCGGCCTGCGGGCCGGGGTCTGCTGCTCGTCTAGCCGGGCCTGCAAGGGTTTCCGGGTTTGGCGCCGTGCCCGGCGACGGTCACGCCACCAGCACGTCCGCGATCATCCTGCGACCCTGCTCCTCGAAGGCCGTGTCCCCCACCTGGTAGGCCCACGACACGGTCCCGATCGCCTCGCGGACCAGATTTCGTTGCCACGCACGGCTTTCCCTTGGGTCCTCGCCGTAGCCGGCCAGGAAAGACCGCTCCAGCAAGGGATCCGCGCGGAACTGCTGCACGGAGAGCCGGGCGAAATCCGTGAACGCCGGGCGCAGCTCGGACCGGCCGAAGTCGATCACGCGTACCTGGCCCTCGTGGACGAGCCAGTTCCGCGGCTGCCAGTCACCATGCGTGGGCACCAGCACGCTCGCCGGCACCGGCCACGCCTCGATCATCGCCCGCAGCCGCGCGGCGTCCTCGACCGCGATCCGGTTCGGCCTGTTCAGCCACCACAACGATTTCGCGTTGGCCTTCGCCTCGAAATGCGCGTCCTCGACCGCGAACTGCGCGTGCAACCGGGCCAGCAGCTCACCGGCCTGGAAGTAGACCTCCTGGCGGCTCTCGTCCGCGCTGCCCTCCACCAGTGTGCCCGGCAGGTACCGCGTCACCAGCAGTTTCGCGTCCTCGTCGGCGTGCACGAGCTGCGGCGCGCGCCCCAGCGAAGCCCACGGTGCGAGCCATTCGCGGTGCGCGTGCACCTCGCGGGCCAGGTGGTGATCTTTGTCGTCGGCGGCCTTCACGATGTACCGCGCGCCCTCGTGGGTCAGCTCCAGCACCGTCGTGCCCACCAGCCCCCAGCTGTGGTCCCGCGCCACGGCCGCGCCGGGAAACCACTGGTCCAGCAGCTCACGTTGCCTGCCGGTGATCGCCATGCGGACAGCCTACTGCCGCGGCCCCGGATCGCGACCCTCGACGCGGACTATTCCGGCCGCGTGCCCCGGCTCCCGCCCGTGATCACCGGCAGAAGGGCTCCGCGCCGGCGGCCGAGGCGATCCCGTGCACGATCATCTTCTGGAAGTGCACCGCACCATCCCAAGTGGACGTATTGGTGAAGGCCTCGTGCCCGAGCGTGGTCACCCACGATCTCCGGAACCGCACGGTCGCATCAGGACACGACCGCCGCCGCGGTTTCGTTGAGCAGGCTCACGCCTTCCGGGATCAGCAGAACGTGGCGGCCGCGCACCGGGCGAACTCCAGCCGCACCCGCGGCACAGCCCCGGCGTCGCATCGGGGTTCATTCGCGCCCCGCATAGTCGACGGCGTCCAGCAGTGACCACCGCACGTCGCATTTTGAACGCCAGCGAGCGAATCCCCGCGTCCTGCTCGGCGCGGGGCACGCAGTGTTCAAGCACCAGCCCCAGCGTGAAAGCGCTTTCTCCGCGCGCCGCCGGGATCCGCTGATCGAAGTACGCGAAGGTCGCGCGCTCGATCCAGTCGTAGTGCGTGCGCCACCTCGTGCCGTACTACCCACACCTCCGGAACCACCAACACCACCGGCACCACCCGCACCACCCGCACCACCCGCACCACCCGCACCGAGGCAACGTACCTTCTGGTTCCTTGCCTCGGGCCCGTCAAGCCGCGGCCAGGAAAGGCACCAGAATGTCCAGGAGTTCGCCCGGCCGGTCCACCGGGATGATGTGGCCACAGTCCGGAATCAGGTGCCCGGCGAGCTCGTCGGCAACCGGCCGCAGCTGCCGTTCCAGCGCCCGGCCGACCGGATCCGCGCCGATCGCCAGCGTGGGCATGGTGAGCCGATGGCCGGCGATCTGGCGCGCGCTCCCGGGAAGGGCGCGGTAGAAGGAAAAAGCGCAGCGGAGCGCTTCCTCGCCCGCATAGGCGTCGGCGAACGCGTCACGGAGTTCCGGCGACACTCCCCTGCCTCTCGTACCGGCCTTCAGGAAGAAGTCGATGTACTCGGCCTCATGTCCAATGAGGACGGACTCGGCAAGGCCGGGGACGGCGTGGAACCCGAACCACCAAGGTTTCGCGAAGTCTTCGGCGCCGGGCAGTCCACCCAGCACGGCTTCCATGAGTACGAGCTTGCGCACCCGTTCTGGTTTGCGCGCTGCCAGCAGGAACGCGACGGGCGCACCCGCGTCGATTCCGACCACGGCCGCGGTGGGTTCGCCGAGAGCATCGAGGAGCCCGCCGATGTCTGCCGCCAGCGTGCCCGCGTCGTAGCCATCCGGTGCGCGGGTGCTGGCCCCGAATCCGCGCAGATCCGGGGCGATCACACGGTGGGTTCGCGACAGCGGGCCGATGATCTCGTCCCACAACCGCCAGGTGTGCGGAAATCCATGCACCAGCACGACTGCCGGGCCACTGCCCGCCGTCGCCACATTGAGGTGGATTCCGTTGGTCGCGATCCGCTCGGGCACGGTTCTCCTCCATGTTGGTCACCAATGGTTACCATGGCACCGTAAGAAACCACGGACGTGCCGCCAAGACGGCACTTTGGCGACAGGTGGTGAGGTCCAGGTGACCACGTTGAAGCGCGGGGACCTGTTCGACCCGGCGTGCCCGACCCGCAAGCTGCTCGACCGCATCGGGACGAAGTGGACGTCGATGGCGGTCAAGGTGCTCGCCGAGGACGCCCTGCGGGAGGTGCGGTTCGCGGACCTGCGCCGGCGAATGCCGGGCGTCTCGCAGAAGATGCTGTCGGTGACGCTGCAAAGCCTGGTCCGCGACGGCCTGGTCGCGCGCCGCGTGGAGCCCACGGTGCCGCCGCGCGTGCACTACCGGCTCACGGAACTGGGTCTGTCACTGGAAGTTCCCCTCGCCGCCCTCCGGGAATGGGCGGAAAAGCACATGGCCGAGATCGACCGCGCGAACACTGCCGACTGCTAGATTCCTCCGGTGACAAGGAATCCGCGACAAACCGCTCGCTGAGGAATTGCTGTCCGCTTGCCGGAATCATCGCACCTGAATCTCCTGGGGGCGCCGATGGACGAGACCAGCCCGCACATCCACGTCGATCACAAGGTGCTGGAGAGCGGCCCCGAGATCCGGAACCTCGTCGCCTCGACGTTCGGGCGCACACCGGACGAGCCAAGTGTCGTCACGACCGGATGCGGGATCCAGGTGCCCTACGCGATGACCTCACCCCGGCCCGAAAGCGTCACTTGCCTGGCCTGCCGGGAACACGCGCACACGGAGTACCTGCGCTACGCCGACGAGATCGAACGGCTGGGCCGCGGCCCGATGCCCGGCGTGAACGTCACCGGCGCACAGCTGGGCGAGGCGGTGGCACGGTTGCGGGATCTGGCGCGCAGGTTCGCCCGCTGAGGCGCTACGCGGATTCCTCCCGGTCCGGCTTCCGCAGGCCCGACAGCGCCAGCAACACGGCGCCGCACACCAGCGCGATATCCGCGACATTGCCGACGAACCAGCCGTTGTAGTCGATGAAGTCGACGACGTGCCCGCGGCCGAAACCGGGCTCGCGGAACAGCCGATCGAGCAAGTGGGTCGTGGCGCCGCCCAGGAGCAGTCCGACAAGCACCGCACGGTACTTGGGCTGCGGCCGTGTGAGGTACCACAGCAGCCACACCACCGCGATAGCCGCGACGATCGTGAAGATCCACGTCGATCCGACACCGATCGAGAACGCCGCGCCGGAGTTGTAGAGCAGCCGGAACTGGAGGAACTCGCCGAGAACCTGGATCGGAGCACGGCCCGCAAGCGTTTGCACCGCCCAGAGTTTCGTCGCCTGGTCGAGCAGGAGCACGAGCGTCGCGACGCCCAGCCCGAGCCACAGCCTGCGAACCGGTGCGCTGTCCATCTGTGCCAGCCTAGCCCGCTACCGTCACCATCAAGCGCCAGTACGAAAGGGAACCGCGGTGACCGAGCTTCGCGACATCGACGTGATCGTCTTCGACGTGCTCGGCACGTTGGTGGACGAACCCAGCGGGCTCCGCGCGGCCATCCGCGAAGCAGCCCCGGAAGCGGATCAGGAGAGGCTGCTTGCCTTGTGGCAGCAGCACATCGCGACCGAACAGGGCCGCATCGCGCAAGGCCTGCGCGAGTACGCCAGCAGCGAAGTGATCGACGCCGAGGCCGCGCAGCTGGTAGCCGACACTGCGGGGCTCAACGACCAGGCGGCCATCGCCCGGCTCGCGACAGCAGGCCAGCGCCTCCCCGCCTGGAGCGACTCCGTCGCCGGGCTCGGCCAGCTCTCGCAGCGCCGACCAGTGCTCGCGCTTTCCAACGCCGGACACACGGCCTTGTTGCGGCTCAATGCCCACGCCGGTTTGCGCTGGCACCAGGCCCTGTCCAGCGAAACCGTCCAGGCCTACAAACCGGCGCCGGAGATCTACCGGCTCGCCCTCGCCACCGCCGGCTGCCCGGCCGACCGCGTGCTCATGGTCGCCGCCCACGCCTGGGACCTCCGCGGGGCGCAGTCACAAGGCATGCGCACCGCGTACGTCCACCGTCCAGTCGGGGATCCGCCGCGGCCTTCCGACGTTTTCGACGGGCAGTTCGAGAATCTCGGCGAATTGATCACCTCCTTGCGGTAGCTGCTTCGGTCAATGTCTTCGCTGTCCGGACGGCGCTCGCGACCGCGTCATCCGGGCTGAGGCCGCACAGGTCGGTCAAGGTGAACAGCGCCTCCGCGCTCACCACGATCGCCAAGTCCTGCTTCAGCTGAGTAAGCGTGTCCGAGTCGAGCCACCCACACGGCCTGAACACGTAGTCGATCACGCCGAACCGGATCCCGGGCCGGGTCTTCGCGGAGTCGGGACGGTTGACCGTGGCCGCGATCATCGCCCGCACCGCGCCCTCGCGAGCGAGAATGCCCCGAAGCAGGAATTCACATCCGAAGCCCACCCGCTCGACCGGGTCCTCGGAGTCCAGCGACGAAAAAGCCTCCTCGGGTGAAGGCCAGGCACCCGCCAGTGCCTCGCTGATCAACGAAGGCAGGTCCGGAAAATACCGGTACGCCGTGGCTTCCGAGACCAGCGCCGCACGCGCTATCTCGGGCATCGTCACCTCGGCGCCCGTGTCGATCAGTTCTCTCGCCGCTTCCAAAATCGCCATGCGGGTGCGCTGTTTCTGGTTGGTCCGCCCGGCGCCCAACTCACTCATGAAGACATCATAGCACCAAACTCTCGTCATGAGAGAGCACTTGCACGAACGCCTCGAGTCAGGCTAGTCTCATGAGAGTCAACTCTTACGAAGGAGGAAAACCCATGAGCGAAGTGTCGGTGGTCGGCCCGGACGACGGTGAGGCGATCCAGCTCGGCCCCACCCGGATGCGCATCCTCGAGGACGGCAGCACGACAGGCCACCGGCTGGGCATCGGCGAGATCACGATCGCCCCGCACACCGAAGGCCCGCCACAGCACCGCCACGCCCAGCATGACGAAGGCTTCTACGTCGTAGCCGGAACCGTGCATTTCACTATCGGGGACACCACCCACGTGGCCCCGGCAGGCACGCTCGCGATGGTTCCGCCCGGCGCCCCGCACACCTTCGCCAACCACGGGGACACGCCCGCGGTCGTGCTCAACACCTTCACGCCCGACCTCTACGTCCAGTACTTCCGCGACCTGCGCGACATGATCGCCGGCGGCCAGGAGCTCACGCCCGAGTCGACGATCGCCGTGATGAGCCGCTACTCCACCACCCCGGCGTGATCCAAGGAGCCTGCATGGAACTCACTCTCGAAGAACGCACCGTCGACCTGACCATCGACGTCCAGGGCGGCGAAGTCCAAGGCAGCGAAGGAAAGACCTTCCTTCTCCTGCACGGAGGCGGCGGCTCGAAAACCGTCGCGATGTTCGCGAACCTGCTCGCCCGGCAACCCGCGAAGGTGGTCACGCCCGTCCACCCCGGATTCGACGGCACCGCCCGCCCCAGCTGGCTGAACGACGTCCCGACGCTCGCCCGTCTCTACGCCCGACTGCTGGAGACCCTTGACCTGCAAGACGTTGCGGTCATCGGGAACTCCATCGGCGGTTGGATCGCTGCCGAGCTCGCGGCGCTCGGCAGCGCGAGAATCAGCAGCCTCACGCTCGCAAACGCGGTCGGCATCGAGGTGCCCGGCCACCCCATCGCCGACACCTTCGGCCTGACGCCGGCCGAGCTCGCCCAGCTGTCCTTCCACGACGCTTCGAAATTCCCGACACCACCCGAAAACACCGCCAACAAGGAGGTTCTCGAACTTTATGCGGGCCCACACGAAATGGCCGATCCCAGTCTCGAAGCGCGGCTCGCCAAGATCACCTGCCCCACCCTCGTCGCCTGGGGTGAAAGCGACCAGGTGGTGGATGCCGACTACGGGCGCGCCTACGCGAAAGCGATCCCCGGCGCGGAGTTCCGCCTCCTGCCCGGCTCCGGCCACCTGCCACAGATCGAAACGCCGACGGAATTCCGGGACGTGCTGTGGGAGTTCGCGGTGGGCCACCGGTGAGCTACCCGGGCAATCCGGGTGGCGCCGAGCGGTACACCACCGGCGTCTCCGAATACCGCACTGGATTGCGCGGCACCTTGACCGTGGTGCCGTCGGGGCGCGGCAGCTCGACAACGGGGTCGAGGCCGAGCTGGTCGGCGAGTGCGAAAGCGCCCGCGATGTCGTTGACCACGCCGGCGGGCACGCGCGCCGCGGTGAGTTCTTCCGTCCACTCCGCGGCTTCCCGTGTCGCGAGCAGGCGGACGAGCTCGGCGTGCAGCTCTCCGCGATGGGCCACGCGATCCGGGTTGGTGGCGAAGCGACTGTCACCGGCCAGCTCCGGTGCGCCGAGAACCTTGCACAGCGCGGAAAACTGGCGGTCGTTGCCAACAGCGAGCACGAGGTTCCCGTCCGCGCAAGGCATCAGCTCGTACGGGGCGATGCTCGGGTGCCTGTTGCCCATCCGGTGGGCGACGACCCCGCCGGAAGTGAACGCCGTGGCCTGATTGACCAGACTCGAAAGGAGACAGGAGAACAGATCGACGTCGATACGCTGGCCGCGCCCGGTGTCGCGCCGGTGGTGCAGCGCGGCGAGGATCCCGTTGGTGGCGAACAAACCCGTGAGCACGTCGACCACCGCCACACCCACCTTCTGCGGTTCGCCCCCGGGCTCCCCGGTCACGCTCATCAGCCCACCCAGCGCCTGGATCAGCAGGTCGTACCCGGGCATCGTGGCCCCGGCACCCTGGCCGAACCCGGTGATCGAGCAATAGACCAGGCCGGGGTTCCCCGGGTAGAGCTGCTCGTAGTCCAGCCCGAACTCCGCCATCAGGCCCGGTCGGAAGTTCTCGACCACCACGTCGGCTTCCGACGCCAGCCGTCGCGCCTCGACCCTGTCGTGCTCGTCGGTGAGGTCGAGCACGACGGAGTCCTTGCCGCGGTTGACCGACTGAAAGTAGGTGGCCTGCCCCGCCGCGTCGTAGGGCGGACCCCAGCTGCGGGTGTCGTCGCCGCTGCCGGGGCGCTCCACCTTGGTGACGACGGCGCCGAGGTCGGCCAGCTGCATAGTCGCGAACGGCCCGGCCAGGATCCGCGAGAAGTCCAGCACCCGGAGGTTGTCAAGCGGCGAAGCCATGTGCCACCATCCCTTGCGTCGATTTTCGAAAATCGAAAAAAGACTACGAGTGATCACCTCGAGGGGCAAGGAGAAGACGGCGATGCCCGCTGCGACCGATCCACTGGACTTCCTCTCCGTCGACACGATGCTGTCCGACGAGGAGCGCGACATCCGCGACACCGTGCGCGCGTTCGTCCGCGACCGGGTGGTGCCGGAGGTCGGCGAGTGGTTCGAGCAGGGCGGTCTCCCCCGCGAGTTGGTGGGCGAACTGGGCAAACTGGGCCTGCTCGGGATGCACCTGGAGGGCTACGGCTGCGCGGGCACCAGCGCCACCGCCTACGGGCTGGCGTGCCTCGAGCTGGAGGCGGGCGACAGCGGTATCCGGAGCCTCGTGTCGGTGCAGGGCTCGCTCGCGATGTTCGCGATCCACCGCTGGGGTTCGGAGGAACAGAAGCAGGAGTGGTTGCCGCGGATGGCCGCGGGGGAGGCCGTCGGCTGCTTCGGGCTGACCGAGCCGGACTCCGGGTCCGACCCGGGTTCGATGCGCACCTACGCCCGGCGCGACGGCGAGGACTGGGTGCTGCGCGGGCAGAAGATGTGGATCACCAACGGTTCCTGGGCGGACGTCGCGGTGGTGTGGGCGCGCACCGACGAGGGCGTGCGTGGGTTCCTTGTCCCCAAGGGCACCAAGGGGTTCACCACCCGCGACATCCACCGGAAGATGTCGCTGCGCGCGTCGGTCACCTCCGAGCTGATCCTCGACGAGGTCCGGTTGCCCGCTTCGGCGATGCTGCCGGGCGCGACCTCGCTGCGCGGCCCGCTGTCCTGCCTGAACGAAGCCCGGTACGGCATCGTGTGGGGCGTGGCCGGGGCCGCCCGCGCTTGTCTGGAAGCCGCGCTCGACTACAGCACCACGCGGGTCCAGTTCGGTAAACCGATCGCGGCTTTCCAGATCCAGCAACAGAAACTGGCGACGATGGCATTGGAGGTCAACCGCGCGACCTTGCTCTCGCTGCACCTCGGGCGGCTCAAGGACTCAGGGCGACTGCGGCCGGATCACGTGAGCATGGGCAAGCTGGGCAACGTGAACGCGGCGCTCGACGTGGCCCGCAACGCCCGGCAGGTCCTCGGCGCCAACGGGATCACGCTGGAGTACCCGGTGATGCGGCACCTGACCAACCTGGAGACCGTGGTCACCTACGAGGGCACCGCGGACGTGCACGCCCTGGTCATCGGCGGCGCGCTGACCGGGATCGACGCCTTCCGGTAGCCCGGCAGGGATAGAGTCTCCCCCGATGAGCACGCGCCCCGACGGACCGGGAACCACGACGCAGCACGCACTCGACGAGCTGCGGCGGTCCATCGTCGCGGGCGACTACCGGCCGGGGCAGCGCGTGCTGCAGGAGGAGATCGCCGCCCGCCTCGGCACCAGTCTCGCGCCCGTGCGCGAGGCGCTGCGGGCGCTGGAGCAGGAAGGCCAGGTCGTCTACCGGCCGCGCCGCGGGTACTTCATCACCGAGCTGAACGTCGCCGACCTCCAGGAAATCTATGCCCTGCGCGCGCTCCTGGAGGAACGCGCCGTCCGCGCCACCCTGCCGGCGCTGGACGAGGACGCCGTCGAGCGGATCGCCCTGGCGGCACGGGACTGCGCGGACGCGGCGAAGCACGGCGACGTGGCCGCCGAGCTGGCCGCCAACCGGCGGTTCCACTTCGGCATGCTGGAGTCCCCGGAGCAGACGCACACCATGCGGCTGATCCGGCTGCTGTGGGATTCCACCGAGGCTTACCGGGCGATGTACTACAACTCCCCCGAAGAGCGCGCGACCACCGTGGCGGCGCACGACGACATCCTGGACGCCGTGCGCCGCAAGGCGATCGACGAGGTGGTCACCGCTCTCGACGAGCACCGCACCCGCGCGCTCAAGGTGCTGACAGGGATCCTCAGCGCGGACTGAACCGCCAACGCAAACGCCGACGGTGCTCACGGGGATCCTGACCGCGGGCCGAGCCAGCCCACGCGAAAGCCGAAGATGCTCACCGAGATCCCGAACTCGGCCAGAGCCAGCTGAAGCGAAAGCCGAAGGGGCTCACCGGGATCCGAGCCCGGCCGAGCCAGCGAGTGCGAACCGCCGAGGGGGCTCACCGGGATCCTCACCACGGGCTGAAGCCAGCCCATGCAGAACGCCGAGGGGGCTCACCGGGCCCCTCACCGCGGGCCGAGCCAGCCGACACGAAAGCCGAAGATGCTCACCGAGATCCCGAGCCCGGGCCGAGGCAGCCGACACGACAGCCGAAGCGCTCACCAGGATCCGAGCCCGGGCTTAGCCAGAGAGTGCGAACCGCCGAGGGGGCTCACCGGGATCCTCACCGTGGGGCTGACGCCCGACCCTCGCAAACGCTGCAGGTCCTCACGAAACCCCGCCACGGACGGAAACCGGCTCGCCGGGGACAGCGGAATGCCGGGAATCGGGGCGGTGGCACGATTCGTCCCACACACGTCATCCCACACACGTCGTCCCCCAAGCGTCGTCCCCCAGACGATCCGGCCTGTCCGGCGGGGCGCCCACGCCGGCAGTAAGGTCCCGGCCATGAGTTCCGCGATTGATCTGCACGGCGACCCGCACGTCGAACGTTACCTGGAGACCAACGGCGAGGACGGCTACCACTGGCGCAACGGGACCACGATCCTGATCCTGTTCACCAAGGGCCGCAAGTCCGGCGAGCAGCGCACCCACGCGCTGATCTTCCGCGAGCACGAAGGCGACTACCTCGTCGTGGCGTCCAAGGGCGGCACGGACGCGCCCCCGGCCTGGTTCCTGAACCTCACCGCCGACCCGAACGTGGAAGTCCAGATCAAGGGCGACCGCTTCCCCGCTAAGGCCCGTCTCGCCACCCCGCAGGAAAAGCCCGCGCTGTGGGCGAAGATGACCGAGGTCTGGCCGGACTACGACGAGTACCAGAAGAAGACCACCCGCGAGATCCCCGTCGTCGTCCTCGAACGCCAGTAGCGCCACCGCCGGCTTGTGCACGGTCCCGGACCGTGCACAAGCCGGCTCAGGCGGTCGGCCGGAACGACTCCACGCCGCGCGCCACCTGCTCGTCCCAGCCGTCCGACGGCTTCTGAGCGGCGTATTCGTCGTGCCAGTTCCACCATTCATACGGCGGCGTCTGCGGATAACCCTCCGGCAAATCCTCCCATTCCTCCTGGCGGCCCAGCGCCGTCATGTCGAGATAGCTCCACGTGCCGCCGAGCGCTTCGTCACCGCGGTTGTTGATGAAAAAGGTGCGGAAAACCCTGTCCCCGGAACGGAAGAACGCGTTCGTGCCGTGCCATTCGGACACGCCGAAATCCGCGTCGAACCCGTCGGTGAGGGTGTACCACGGCATTTCCCAGCCCATCCGCGCCTTGACCCGCGCGATGTCCGGCTGCGTGGCACGCGACACGAAGGCCAGCGTGGTGTCACGGGCGTTGAGGTGCGCGACGTGGGCTACCTGGTCGGCCACCATCGAACAGCCGCGGCACGGATGCTCGGGCCAGCCGAACACGCCGGGGTCGAAGAAAGCACGGTAGACGATCAGCTGGCGGCGCCCCTCGAACAGGTCGAGCAGGCTCATCGTGCCGTCAGGGCCCTCGAATTCATACGCCTTCTCCACGGCGTGCCAAGGCATCCGGCGGCGCTCCGCGGCGAGCGCGTCCCGGGCGCGGGTCAGCTGCTTTTCCTTCACCAGCAAGCGTTGTCGTTCCGTCTCCCATTCCGCCGGGGAAACGACCGGGGGTGTCTTCATCCTGCTCTCCCTTCGGTTTCGCGCGCGGACCGGTCCAGGTGGCCCTGCAACGCGTCGAGCGGGTTGTCCCAGTCGCGGGCCAGCGCGGCCAGGAACTGTTGCGCCACTTGCATCGGGGCCGACCGCAACCGGTAGCGCACCCGGCGCCGCTCCCCCGGCTCCGCCGTCACGAGACCGGCCTCGGCGAGCAGCGCGAGATGCTTGGCGATCGCCTGCCGCGTGATGGGCAGGTGGCCGGCCAGGTCCGTCGCCGTGGCCGGCCCCCGCTCCGCCAGCGCGGCCAGGATCGCGCGCCGGCTCGGATCGGCCAGCGCGACGAAGACCTGTTCGGCGATCGCTTCGGGATCAAGCTGCATCGAGATAGGAAACCAGCTCTTCCAGCTCGTTCTTCCAGCCGTCGACGTTGCCGCCGAACGCCTTGCCGTGATCCTCTTCCGCGAGCTGCGCGAAGCCGCTCTCGACCACCGTGAGGCGGGTGCCCGCGCCCGCGGGCTCGAGCGTGAACTCCACGTACGTGCGGCGCGGATCCTCGTCCGGCAGGCCGAAGATGCGCCAGGTGTAGCCGAACACCTTCGGCTCCTCGACCCGCTCGACGCGCATCTCGGCGCGGTGCCCGTTGCTCCACCGCATCCAGGCCGCGCCGCCGACCCGCAGGTCGATGCCCGCTTCGTTGCCGAACCACGTGCCCAGTCCCTCGGCCGTGGTGAGCGCCGCCCACACCGCCCGCGGCGGGTGCGCGATCTCCACGGTCCGTTCGATCCGATCAGGAAAACCCACGACAGCCTCCATGTGTAGCAACCAACTGGTTGCCACATTATGGCAACCAGTTGGTTGCGTCAACCCCGCCGTGGACCGGTCAGGAATCGAGAAGCCCGCAAGCCCTGCCCGCTCCTAACGTGAACGCCATGACCTCAATCGACTCCCTCACCCTCGAAGTCACCGACCCTGCCGCCGCGGAACGCTTCTACAAGGCGGCCTTCGGATTCGACACCCAGATCCGCGTGCGCGCTTCCGACGCGCCGACCTCCGGATTCCGTGGCTTCACGCTCTCGCTGACCGTGCCGCAGCCGTCCACGGTCAACAGATTCGCCGAAGCCGCTCTCGACGCGGGCGCCACGGCACTGAAGCCGGTCTCGAAATCGTTCTGGGGCTACGGCGGTGTCGTCCAGGCACCGGACGGCACGATCTGGAAGATCGCCAGCTCGTCCAAAAAGGACACCGGCACCGACACCGGCGCGATCGACTCGATCGTGCTCCTGCTCGGCGCCGCGGATGTGGCCGCCAGCAAGGCTTTCTACGTCGAGCACGGCCTGACCGTCGCGAAGAGCTTCGGCCGGAAGTACGTCGAGTTCGACAGCCCGTCCGGCGCGATCAAGCTCGCGCTCTACGGCTACCGCGCGCTCGCCAAGGACGCCGGGGTCTCGCCCGAAGGCTCCGGCTCACACCGGATCGCGTTGGGCAGCACCGCGGGGCCGTTCACCGACCCGGACGGGTTCGTGTGGGAGGCCGCGGGATAACGCCGTCAGGAGCCGACATGGGCGCGCAGCACGCGAGGACCGGCCGGGCCAGGGAAACTCCGCGGCCCGGCTCCCCCTTCGCGCCGCACCGCCGTCGCTTTCAGTGGGGACGTGATCACCGTGCGCACCCACCCAGCGAGTGATGCAGCCGGGGATGGTCGCGTGTTAGCCTGTGGCCGTGCAGCGCCAGACGACTCTTCAGCTCGTAACCCGGCGCGCCGGCTGAAACCAGGTCGCCGGCGCGCAGTTGTCGGCGTCCGCTTGAGCGGCATTTCCTTCGGGGCCTGGCCCGGATTCCCAGCCAGTTCCCTTGCTCCTGGAGATCCGCTCATGACTGCCACCTTCACCGTCCCGGCCCAGCGTTCCACCATGCTCGTCCGGCGGCGCATCACCGCGTACTTCCTCGGCGGGGTCGAGGAAATCCCCGGCCTCGTCAGCGCGCTGGCGCGGCGGGCGGGCGCCGTGCACGAGCTGTCGGTCGACATCCGGGACGGGGTCCGGGAAAGCAACCTGGTCTGCGCCGTGCTCCTGCCCGGCGACGAGATCGACCCGATGCTCGACTGGCTGCGCGAGTTGCCTGCCGTCGTCTCGGCGGAGCTGGCCTGACGCGTGGGACTCGAGGCTGTGCCTCGCGGAGGTGACGGTGCGGGTCGACCGTCACCTCCGCGCCGCGTTAACGGAAGGCGGACTCCCCCGTCAGTGCTTGGCCGATGACCAGCTGGTGCACCTCCGAAGTGCCCTCGTAGGTCAGCACCGACTCGAGGTTGTTCGCGTGCCGCAGGACCGGGTATTCGAGGCTGATCCCGTTCGCGCCCAGCAACGTCCGGCACTCGCGGGCGATCGCCAGTGCCTCGCGGACATTGTTCAGCTTGCCGAGGCTCACCTGCTCCGGACGCAGCCGGCCGTCGTCCTTGAGACGGCCCAGATGCAGGGCCAGCAGCATCCCCTTGCCGAGCTCCAGCGTCATGTCGGCGAGTTTCAGCTGGGTGGCCTGGTAACCCGCGAGCGGTTTGCCGAAGATGTCACGCTCCCGCGTGTACGCCAGCGCCGTTTCCAGGCAGTCGCGCGCCGCACCGAGGGCGCCGAAGACGATGCCGTAGCGCGCTTCGTTCAGACAGGACAACGGGCCGGACAGACCCCGCGCCCCGGGCAGCATCGCCGAAGCGGGCAGGCGCACGTTGTCGAGCACCAGCTCGCTGGTGACCGACGCGCGCAGCGACAGTTTCCGGGTGATCTCGGGGGCCGAGAAGCCCGGCGTGGTCGTGGGCACGACGAAACCGCGGATCTTGTCGTCGGTCTGCGCCCAGACCACGGCCACATCCGCGACGGATCCGTTGGTGATCCACATCTTCGTGCCGTTGAGCACCCAGTCGTCCCCGTCGCGGCGGGCGTGCGTGCGCATGTCGCCGGGATTGGAACCGAAATCCGGCTCGGTGAGCCCGAAACAGCCGATCGCCTCGCCCGCGGCCATCCGCGGGAGCCACTCCTGCTTCTGTTCCTCCGAGCCCCAGCGCCAGATCGCGAACATCGCGAGCGAGCCCTGCACCGAAACCAGGCTGCGCAGCCCGGAATCCGCCGCCTCCAGCTCCAGGCACGCCAGGCCGTACGCGGTGGCGCTCGTGCCCGCGCAGCCGTAGCCCTCCAGGTGCATGCCGAGCACGCCGATCTTGCCGAGTTCGCGCGCCAGCTCCCGCGCCGGGATCGACGCGGTCTCGAACCACTCGGCCAGGTGCGGGCGGATCCGGTCCGCGGTGAACTCCCGGACGGTGTCACGGATGGCCCGGTCGTCCTCGCCGATCAGCTCCTCGGTGCCGAACAGGCCCAGCGGGGTGTCCATGCGTTTTCCCTTTCTAGACAAAGGCACTGATGCCGGTCTCGGCACGGCCGATGAGCAGTTTCTGGATCTGGCTGGTGCCCTCGTACAACGTCATCACGCGGGCGTCGCGCAGGTACTTCTGGACCGGATACTCGTCGATGTAACCGTAACCGCCGAAGATCTGGATCGCACTGTTCGCCGCCCGCACCGCGGCTTCGCTCGCGTAGTACTTGGCCTTCGACGCCTCGACGCCGAACGGTTCCCCGCGCTCGATCAGGCCCGCCGCCCGGTACACCAGCAGGCGCGCGGCGTCGAGCTCCACGGAGATGTCCGCGATCATGTCCTGGATCAGCTGGAACGACGCGAGCGGGCGGCCGAACTGCTGGCGCTGCGTGGTGTAGTCGCGCACGCTTTCCAAGCAGCCCAGGATGATCCCGACGCAACCCGCGCCGACCGACACGCGGCCCTTGTCCAGTGAGTGCATCGCGATCGAGAAGCCCTGGCCCTCCTCGCCGAGCCGCGCGGACGCGGGCACGCGCACGTCGGTCAGGTACACCTCGCCGGTGGCCTGGCCGCGCAAACCGAGTTTGCCCTTGATCTCCCGTGTTTCGAAACCCGGCGTGTCCGTGGGCACGAGGAACGCCGAGACGCCCTTCGGCCCGGGGCCGCCGGTGCGGGCGAACACGAGGCACACGTCGGCCCAGGTGGCGTTGGTGATGAACATCTTCTGTCCATTGAGGACATAGTCGTCACCTTCGCGCACCGCGCGGGTCTTGAGGTTTCCCGCGTCGGAACCGGTGTCCGGCTCCGTCAGCCCGAAGCACGCGAGCACCTCACCGGTGGCGATCCGCGGCAGCCACCGCTGTTTCTGCTCCTCGGTGCCGTGCGACAGGATCACTTTGCCCACCAGGCCCATCGACACCGAAACGATGCCGCGCACGGCGGAGTCGGCGCGGCCGAGCTCCTCCATGCCGATGCAGTAGGTGACGTAGTCGCCGCCGAGCCCGCCGTACTCCTCGGGAATGGTGAGCCCGAAGAAGCCGATCTCCCCCAGTTTCGGGATGATCGCGGTGTCGACGGATTCCGCGCGGTCCCAGTCCGCCCGGTGCGCGACCACCTCGTTGTCGAGGAAGTCGCGGGCGTATTCGCGGAACTTCCGCTGGTCGTCGGTCAGGGTCAGGTCCATCTCAGCTCCCCATTTTCGCGCGCAGCTGGAACTTCTGGATCTTGCCGCTGGCGGTGCGCGGCAGCTCGTCGAGCACCTCGAGCCGTTCCGGCCAGTACTGCTTCGCGACGCCCTTCTCCGCGAGGAACGTCCGTAGCTTCTCGAACGTCAGCTCCGCCGCGCCAGGTTTGAGCACCACACACGCGCAAGCCCGTTCCTGCAGCCGCGGATCCGGTATCGCGACGACGGCCGCCGCGTCGATGTCCGGGTGTTCGTAGAGCACGTTTTCCACGTACGCCACGGGAATGTTCTCGCCGCCGCGGATGATCACGTCCTTGGTGCGCCCGGCGATCCGCAGGTACCCGTCGGCGTCGATGGTGGCGAGGTCGCCGGTGTCGAACCAGTCGCCGTCGAACCCGGCGCGGGTCATCTCCAGCCGCTCGGCGTAGCCCACGAACAGGAACGGCCCCGCCACCTGCAGCCTGCCTTCGGTGTCCGGCGGCAGCTCGGCGCCGTTCGCGTCGACGACGCGGATGCGCATCCCCGGCCACGGGTAGCCGTCGGTGTCGATGAGTTTCTCGTCCGGGTCGCCGGGGATGCCGAGCGTCACGAGCGCGTCCTCGCTCTGCCCCCACCCGCCGAGCACGACGAGGCCGGGCAGCTTCCGCCGCGCCTCCCGCACGAGCGCACGCGGGATCGGCGCGCCCATGCAGCAGAACCGTTGCAGCGACGAGAGATCGTGCTCAGCGAGATTCGGCGCGGCCAGCAGGTCGTGCAGGAACGGCGTGGCCGCGGAGGTGTAGGTGATGCCGTGCTCGGCGGTCAGCTCGACGAACCGCCGCGCGTCCCAGACGTCCTGCAGCACACACGTGGCACCGTTCTGCACCGAAAGCCTTGCCCCGTAAAGGAACCCGGTGAGATGCGCGAGCGTGGAGGCCATGTGCAGCACGCTGTCCGGGGTGATGCCGAGCCGGGCCGGCAGCGGGTTGTTCGCCGCGATCGCGGTGTTGTGCGTGTGCATCACGCCCTTGGGCTCACCGGTGGTGCCCGAGGTGAAGATCAGCAGGGTCACGTCGTTGGGATCCGGCCGCAGCGCCGCCAGCTCCGCCGGGTCACGCCGTTCTTCCCATGGCGTGGCGGCGAACTCGTCCCAGGAGGAGCCGACGACGAGCACGTGCTCCAGATCAGGCCATTGTGGACGAAGCTTGCCGATCATCGCCGGGTAGTCGAAGCCGCGGAACTCCGCGGGCACCACGATCACCTTGGACTTCGCCAGCCCGACCATGAAGCCGACCTCGCGCTCGCGGTAGATCGGGATCAGCGGGTTGCTGATCGCCCCGATCCGGGTCGCGGCGTAGTGCACCACGATCCATTCGATCCAGTTGGGCAGCTGGAACGAGATCACGTCCCCGGGCGCCACGCCCAGTTCCAGCAGCCCGAGCGCGCAGCGGTCGACCTCGCGTTTCAGCTCCGCGTAAGTGATGGCGCGGCGCGAATCGTGGAACGCCGTCTTGCCGGGGGTCTTGGCTGCCACCTCGTCGAGATGGTCGGTGATGGTGCGGTTCACCCAGTACCCGGCTCGGGTGTGGGCTTCGATCTGCTCGTCGTTGAGGATCGTCGCGAAGGACATGATGGTCTCCGGGTCAGCTCATGGTGAGGCGAGGTCGCCGTGCTCGCGGCCTCCTTAAGGTGCGTACGTCCGGCCGAGAAGATTGCGCGAGATGACCAGCTTCGACACCTGCGCGGTGCCGTCGCCGATCTCCAGCCCGATGACGTCCCGCAGCCGCTGCGCGATCGGGCTCTCGGAGGAGTAGGCGAGGTGGCCGAAGGTGAGCAGGCACTGGTGGATCGCCTCGGCGGCGAGCTTGGGCGCCCAGAACTTCGCCATCGCCGCTTCGGTGCCGTGCTCGATGCCGTTGTCCTTGCGCCACAACGCCTCGTAGCAGATATGCCGGGCGCCGCGCAGGTACGTGGCGTACTCGGCGAGCGGGAAGGACACGCCCTGGAACTTCCCGATCGGGTGACCGAACGCCTCGCGGTCCCGCGCCCACTGGCACGCCTCGGCGAGCGAAACCTGAGCGGCGCCAAGGCAGGCGAGGCCGATGATCGCGCGGGAGTAGTCGAAGCCCTGCATCACCGAGACGAAACCCTCGCCCTCGGCGCCGACCAGTGCTTCGCGCGGCACGGGCAGCCCGTCGAAGTGGAGCGACGCGCGGCCGATGGCGCGGCTGCCGAGATCGTCGAAGGCGGCGCGCGAGACGTAGCGCTCGTCGAGGTCGACCCAGAACGCGCTGACCCCGCGGGCGCCCGGCCCGCCGGTGCGCGCGAGCACGAGCGCGGAGTGCGCGGACATCCCGAGCGTGATCGAGGTCTTCTCGCCGGTCAGGCGCCAGCCGTCGCCGTCGGGCACCGCCTTCATCTCGAGCTTCGCGGCGTCGGTGCCGTGCTCGGGCTCGGTGATGCAGAACGCCGGCACGATCTCGCCGGACGCGATCGGCGGCAGCCACGCGGCCTGCTGCTCCTCGGTCGCGTTGCGGGTGAGGATGTCGCTGACCAGCGCGCTGACGATGATCAGGTACGCGGCGTTGAAGTCGCCGTGCGCGACCTCCTCGGCGGCCATCCCCGCGATCACGGCGCTGGCCTCCTGGCCGCCGTGGCGTTCGGGGATGCGCAGCCCGGTGAGCCCCATGCCCGCCATGTCGGCGACCAGTTCGGGGCGGAGCTTCGCCGCCTTGTCGTCGGACTGGTAGTGCGGGGCGAGGACCTTGGTGGCGAACCGCTGCAGCTCCTGGCGGTAGGCCTGCTCTTCCTCGGAAAGGGTGAAGTCCATGATCAGTGCCAGTTCACGTAGGAGTTGAACTCGGGCTTGCGCTTCTCGGCGAACGCCTGCGCGCCTTCGAGGCCCTCGGGCGAGGCGGTGAACAGGTCCAGCGCGGACATCGCCAGGTTGGACAGCCCGGCCTGGTGGTCGGTGTCGGCGTTGAAGGACTGCTTGCAGAAGCGGATCGCCGTCGGGCTCTTCTCGGCCACCTCTTCGGCCCACGCCTTCGCCGTCTTGAGCAGTTCGCCACCCGGGACGACGGCGTTGACCAGGCCCATCCGCTCGGCCTCCGCCGCGTCGTACTGGCGGCACCAGAACCAGATCTCGCGCGCCTTCTTCTCCCCCACCACGCGGGCGAGGTAGGCGGTGCCGAACCCGGCGTCGAACGAGCCAACCTTCGGGCCCGCCTGGCCGAACCGCGCCGTTTCGCTGGCGATCGTGACGTCGCAGAGCACGTGCAGCACGTGCCCGCCGCCGACCGCGATGCCGTTGACCGCGGCGATCACGGGCTTGGGGATGTCGCGGATCAGCTTGTGCAGGTAGCCGATCTCGAACATGCCGCTCTCGGTGGGGCCGTAGTCCCCGGTCTCGGCGCGCTGCTTCACGTCACCGCCGGTGCAGAACGCCTTCTCGCCCGCGCCGGTGAGGATCACGGCCTGCACCTGCTTATCGGCCCAGGCCGCGCGGAACGCCTTGATCAGTTCCTCGACCGTCCGGCCGCGGAAGGCGTTGTAGCGCTCCGGCCGGTCGATGGTGATGACGGCCGTGGGGCCGTCCACCTCGTAGCGGATGTCCTCGTAGTCGCCCACCGTCGACTCCCTTCTGTGCGAGACGCTGACCACCATGACAAACTTTGACCCTTGAGTCAATATTTATCTATGCAGTCAGAGCGAGTGCGCCGGAAGCGGGGGCGGCGGGTGCAGGAGATCCTGGAGACCGCGGCCGAGTTGTTCGGCGAACGCGGGTTCGACGCGGTGAGCCTCGACGACGTCGCCGAGGCGCTCGACGTCACGAAGGGCTCGCTGTACTACTACTTCGCGGGCAAGGACGAGCTGGCGACGGCGGCCATCGAGACGCTCGGGCGGGATTGGACGGCCCGGCTGGAAACGCTGCTGGCCAAGACGCCGGGCACGAGCACGGAGCGGTTGCGCGCGCTGATCCACGCGCACGTGACGATCGCCGTGCGCGACTATCCCGCGGCGTTGCGCCTGTTCCTGGCGCCGCACGAGTGGCCGCGGGCGCAGTACGAGCGCGTGAAGGCGCTGCGCCAGCGGCACGACCGGCTGTTCCGCACGCTCGTCGAGGAGGGCGTGGCGTCCGGGGAGTTCCGGGTGACCAGCGTGGCGACGGTGTTGCAGTGCATGCACGCCGCGATGAGCCAGGCGCCGCTGTGGCGCACGCGGCCGGGCGAGCTGGCGGACACGCTGATGATGCTGGTGGGGGTGGGTGCTTCTACGCTGGACGCATGTCCACACCAGACCGGGTCATCGAGAACCTGATCGCGCGCTACGCCGAGCTGGTCGACGACGGCGATTTCGCCGGAGTCGCCGCCCTGCTGGCCGACGCCACCTTCGCGGGCAGCGGCGGCGGGGTCAGCGGCCGCGAGGCGATCGAGAAGATGTTCCGTGACACGGTGATCGTCCACGAGGACGGCACGCCCCGGACGCAGCACGTCACGACCAACGTCCAGATCGAGGTCGACGAGCTCGCGGGCACGGCGTCCGCGCGCTCCTACGTGACGGTGCTGCAGGCGGCGACGGACTTTCCGCTGCAGACCATCGTGGCCGGCCGGTACTACGACCGGTTCGAACGCCTCGACGGCGTCTGGCGTTTCGTGGACCGGCGGGTGAAGATCACCCACGTCGGCGACGTGAGCCGGCACCTTCGTCAATGGGTGTAGCGCTAGCGCCGCAACAACCCCGCGAGCGCACGCAGATCCGTGTCCGCGCCCAGCGCCGACACGGCGGCCACGATCTCCTCCGCGCGCTGCTCGCCATAGACGGGCACGGCGAGGCCGGTGAACTTCTCGCGCAAAGCCTTGTCCCCGACCCAGTTCTCGGGCTCGCCGAGCGGGGCGGTGACCGTTTCGGACAGCGTCCGGCCGTCGATCCGCACCGTCACGGTCGTGCCGTGCGCGCCGAGATCAGCGGAACGCGTGGTGACGCGGGTGGTCATCCGCCGCACGTCCTCGTCCGGCAGGCGCCCGTAGCTGCTCCAGCCGACCGTCCCGTCCAGCCACGCGAGCGCGACCTGTGAGAACACGCTGAACTGCGAGTCCACCGAACCCCGCGGGTCGAGTTTGGCCGGGAGCGGTTCGCCGACGATCTTCATCGCGGTCGGCGACAGCTCGACTTCGAGTGCCGCTTTTTCCCGTTCCGCAGGGGAAATCCGCTCTCGTAGCGCCAGCGTCGCGTCGATCGGGGCGTGGGTGAACCGGCAGGACGGGTACGGTTTGATCCCCGTCTCCAGCAGGAGCCACTCCTCCCCCAGCCCGTCGGTCAGCGCCTCGGGGTGCGGATCCGCGCTGTACCCGTTCAGCAGTCCGTACTGTCCCTCGAAGGCCGCGCTCGCTCCGCGTACCCCGGATTCGGCGAGCGTCGCCGCCACGATCGCGTCGTGCGCGGCGAAACCCGGGTGCAGGCGCTTGTTCCACGCCCCGTTCGCGAGGTATTGCATCGAGCCCGCCGCCTTGCTCAACGCCAGCCCGAAAGCATTTTCCACTGTCTCCGCGTCGAACCCACGCAACCGAGCCACGGCCGCGACCGCGCCGAAGATGCCGGAGGTGGATGTCAGGTGGAAACCGCGGTCGTAGCTGGTCGGCCCGACCGCCGCGCCGACGCGGCAGCTGACCTCGTACCCGATCGCGAGCGCGTCCAGGAACGCATTCCCTTTCACGCCAAGGCGTTCGGCGTCGGCGAGCGCGGCGGAGATCACCGGGGCGCCGGGATGCCCGACCTGCAGCCGGTTCGTGTCGTCGAAATCCAGCGAGTGTGCGTAACAGCCGTTCAGCAGTGCGGCGTACGGCCACGCATAGCCGCGGCTTTCCCCGATCACGGTACCCGGGCCTTCGCCGGGATCCAGCGACCTGATCGCCGCGCGCACCGCGGGCCCGTTCTCCGCTTCGGCGGCCGCGAACGCGGAATTGCCGAGGTAGTCGAGGAACAGATCGCGAAGCCGGGACGTGACCAGGGGCGGAAAGTCCGCGTGTGCGGCGACGAACGAGGCCAGTTCCGTGGTGGCTGTCATCCCTGCTCCTTCTGGGTCTTTGTTTTTCTAAGTGGCGGAGCCGCTTGCGGTGTGGGACTCAGCTCGCACCGCCGGGGGTTTGAATCGGCGGAGCCGCGCGGAGCGTGTCCGTTGAGGGTGGTGGCGGGTGACGGGAGGGGCCCCTACCCGCACCGCCACGCAAATCACATCTGAAACATGTTCTAGATCGTGTCGAGTTGGCGGGCGTTGGTGCGCGGGCCGAACAGGGCCACCGCGATGCTCATGCCGAGGATCAGCACGGCGCATACGGTGAACAGCACGCCCGCGCCGAACGCGTACAGCAGTGGCAGCGTGACGAACGGGAAGACCGCGGAAACCAGGCGGGACAAGGAATACGTCCGCCCGGAAGCGGTCGTGCGCACCGCGGTCGGGAACAGTTCCGGGGTGTAGGCATGGCTGAGGTTGCCCATCACGACGTTGCACACGTTGAGCGCGATCCCGGCCACGACCACCAGCCACGCCGAGCTCGCGAGCCCGAACACGGCACCACTCGCCGCGACCAGCACCGACGAGATCACCAGCAGGTGCTTGCGCTGGAACCGTTCGGCGCACAGCACGGCCACCACCGCGCCGATCGGATACCCGCACGCCGTCGCGGCGGTGTAGCCGAGCGAGTGCAGCACGCTGAATCCTTTGTGGATCAACACGAGCGGCGCGATGCTGGAAAAGCCGAGCACACCGATGGTCTGGCAGGCCCAGATCACGCACGCGAGCAAGGTCCGGCCCAGCAACGGCCGCCGCAACAGCTTGGGCCGCGGCGCCTGCTTTCTCTCCACAGTGGACTGAACGAGGGGTGGCGCCGTGAACGCGTCGCCCTCGATGCTCCGCAGCACGGCGAAAGCCTCGGCGCCGCGCCCGTTCGCCGCGAGCCACCGCGGCGATTCGCTCAGCCCGCGCCGGGTGAACCAGACGAGCACCGCACCCAGCGCGCTGAAGATCAGCAGCCACCGCCAGCTGGCGATCCCGAGCATGACATGCGGCAGGAAAGCGGCCAGCAGCGCCGAAACCGGCAGCGCGAGCCAGCCAACGAAGTAGCACATCCCGACCAGCCTGCCGCGTCGCGCGGCCGGGACCAGCTCGGCGAGGTAGCTGTCCACCAGCACCAGCTCCGCGCCGAGGCCGACCCCGACCAGCACGCGCAGCAGGACGAACGCGGCCAGCCCGGGGGCGAGGGTGCAGACGAGCGATAGCCCGGCGTACGCGAGCAGGTTGACCTGGAACATCCGGCGCCGGCCGAACCGGTCCGACAGCGGCGCGAGGAACAGCGCGCCGATCAGCTCCCCGGCGAACGCCGAGCCGATGACCAGCGACTTGTCCAGCGTGCTGGTGACCCAGCCCGCCGGGATCAGGGTCACCAGGAGGCTGCCGAGGCCCACCTCGAAGAAGTTGAAGAAGGTCCCGATCCCCATCAGCGCGACCACGCGGCGATGCCACGGGCCGACCGGCAACCGGTCGAGTCTGGCGGCCACCTCGGCCACGGTTTTCTCGGAATCACCCAGCATCGGCGACGTTGCCATGCGGCACTCCTGTCTGGTCGGATCAGCGTTCGGCGAAGGTGGAGCGTGGGTAGTAGGCGTTGGCGTCCATCAGCCTGCGCGCGGTGCGGCTGAACCCGAGAAGTCCGAAATGGACAGATTCGTCCGCCTCGACGCGGACCGGGGTGACGCCGGATGGATGCCCGATGAGCAGGGTGCCCGGGACGCGGGTCTGCATGACGGAAGCGACGACCGAGCCAGGGACGCGCGACGCCGCGGCGAGGCAGACGGAGCCGGTCCCGGCGATGCTTTCGTGCAGGCGGTTCATGAACAGCAGCCGGCAGCGCAGGTTCATGTCGCCGGCCGCCACGTCCGCCCGGTTGAGGGTGGAGTACGACGCCGGGGGTGCGACGAACCCGGCGAGCGGGATGCCAGGAGAGGTCCGGTCGGCCTCGTGCCAGTCTTCGCACAGCCCGGTCAGGACGGCGGCCTTCCCGCGCAGCTCCCGCATTTTCCCGATCAACTCAGCGTTGTCGTTGAGCTCGGCGAGTTCGCTGCCGGTGAGGCCGAAGTCGCTCGCCCGCACCCACACCGCCGGGTTGCCCGCGTCACAGATCGTGGCCTCGACGCGGCTCCCGTCGGACAGCTCGATGATGTCCACGGCGTTCCCGGTCGGCAGGAGCTTGCCCGTCTTCGCGCCGACCGTGCCGCTCCAGTCCATCACGATCTCCGCGCCGGTGCCCGGGACGCCGGGCAGCGCGAAGTCACCGTCCACTTTGGCCTTGCCGTCGGCGACCGGCACGTGCGCGACGAGGATCTTGTCCGTGTTGGTGTTGTGGATCCGGACTTCGGTGACGCCTTCGACCGCGGGCACCAGGCCCTCGTCGATCGCGAACGGGCCGACCCCGGAGGAGATGTTGCCGCAGTTGCCGGTGTAGCCGATCTCGTCCGAGTCGATCGAGACCTGCGCGAAGGTGTACTCGACATCCGCGTCGTCGCGTGTGGACGGTGCGATGATCGCGACCTTGGAGGTGATCGGCCGCGAACCGCCGAGTCCGTCGATCTGCAGCACGTCCGGAGTGCCCATCAGGCGCTTCAGCAGCACATCGCGCGCCGGGCCGGGCACTGGCAGATCCGATTCGTGGAAGTAGAGGCCTTTGCTGGTGCCGCCGCGCATGAGCACGCAGCGGATGGTTTCCTGGTCTGGCATCGGTCACTCCCCTCGCGCCGGGCGCAGTTTGCCCGCGGCTTCCAGTTGCGGGAACAGCCCGCCCGCGGCGAGCACGGAACGCAGGAACTCCGGCAGCGGCGCGATCTCGTGCGTGCGGCCTCCCGATTCCAGCTTGCCCGCGGTGAAATCGACGTCGACGGTGCTGCCTTCGGTGATGAGTTTCGTGGCGTCCGGCAGGGTCGCGGCGGGCAGTCCGTAGTTGATGCAGTTGCGGAAGAACAGGCTGTTGAACTGCTCGGCGACCAGCGCGGCCACGCCGAGTTCCTTGAACAGCAACGGAACCGGCCTGCTCGACCCCAGCCCGAAGTTGCGCCCGGCGACCACGATGTCGCCCGGCTTCACGAGGTCCGGCCAGCCGGGCCTGCTGGCATGGAACATGTGCCGCGACGCGTCCGGAATGGACAGTCGCATGGCGAACCCCGGGTACATGTCGTCGGTGTTGATCCCGTCGCCGAACACCCAGGCCCGGCCACTGGGCCGCAGCTCGCTCACGCCGCCACCTCCCGGACGTCGCTGATGAACCCGCGGATGGCCGAGGCCGCGACGGTCGCGGGCGAGGCCATGTACACCTCGGAGTCGGGGCTTCCCATGCGCCCCTTGAAGTTCCGGGTGCTCGCGGTGAGGCACACCTCGCCCGCGGCGAGCGTGCCCATGTGGTAGCCGAAGCAGGCGCCGCAGGTCGGGTTCGTGACCGTGGCCCCGGCTTCGACGAGGTCCGCGAGGTAGCCGCGCCGCGAGGCCTCCAGGTAGATCCGCTGGCTCGCGGGCGTGACGATGAGCCGGGTGCCCGCGGCCACCTGCTTTCCTTTGAGGATCCCGGCGGCGACCTCGAGATCGGCGAGCTGGCCGTTCGCGCAGGAGCCGATGAACGCCTGGTCGATCTTCGTGCCCGCGAGATCGCCGACCGGGCCCGCGTTCTCGATGACGGTGCCGGGGAGCGCGACCATCGGCGACACCTCGGACAGGTCGACGTGCCGCGTCGCCTCGTACGTCGCGCCTTCGTCCGCCTGCACGGGCGTCAGCTCGGCCTCCGGCGCGGCGGCCGCGACGTAGTCGAGGCACAGCCGGTCGGCCGGGAAGATCGTGAAGTCGGCGCCGATCTCCGCGCCCTGGGTGGCGACGGTCCGCCGGTCGCTCATCGGCAGCCCGGCCAGCCCGGGCCCGCCGAACTCGACCGCGCGCCCGGTGGCCTCGCCGTAGCGGCCCGCAATGTGCAGGAAGAGGTCCTTTCCGTTGACCCACGGGTGTTTCCCGCCGGTCAGCTCGTAGCGCAGGGTCGGCGGGACCTGGTGCCAGGTGCGCCCGGTGCACACGATCTGCAGCACTTCAGCCGGCCCGAGGCCGCGCGCCGCCGCGCCGACCGCGCCCGCCGCGCAGGTGTGCGAGTCGGTGCAGGCGACGACCATGCCCGGCCGGGCGAGCCCCTGTTCGGCGAGGACCTGGTGCACGATGCCGTGCCTGCCGAGGTCGAACACCTTCGAAATCCCGTGCTCGGCGGCGAAAGCGCGCGCCTTGCGGCCGGACTCGGCGTCGCGTACCGACGGGGCGGGCACGGCGTGGTCGAACACGATCGCGACCTTGTCCGGGTCGGCGACGCTGACGACGTCGGCGAGCCGGTCGTGGGCGAACTGGATGTCGATCAGCGCGGTCAGGCCGACCTCGCACACCACGATCTCGCCGACCTCGGCCTGCCCGCCGGAGGCACGGCCGAGCACTTTCTGGATGAGCGTGTCAGGCATCGGCGGACTCCCCCGCGTGGCGCTCGCGCAGGTCCTCCCAGAACCCGAGGCCGAGGGAGTCGAACATGCCCTTGGGCGAATCCTGGCCGCCGGTCCCGACATCGCCGCGGGCCGCGCGTTCGAGCGCGGCGCGCATCGCCGACGCCGCGCTGCCGACGCACAGGCCGGGCATGATCACCAGTGCGTAGCCGAGCTCCGCGAGCTCGGCCAGCTCCACGACGGGTGTCTTGCCGCGCGGCACGAGGTTGAACAGCGCCGGGGCCTTCACCCGCGACGGCACTTCGCGCACCTGCTCCACAGTCTGTGGTGCTTCGAGGAAAACGAGGTCCGCGCCGGCCTCGGCGTACAGGTTCACGCGCCGGACGGCCTCTTCGAACCCGAGGGTGGCGCAGGAGTCGGTGCGGCCGACGATCACCGTGTCCGGGTCGAGGCGGGCCTCCACCGCGGCCTCGATCTTGCGGGCGAACTCGTCGGCGTCGACGACGCGTTTGCCGTCCAGGTGCCCGCAGCGTTTCGGGAACTCCTGGTCCTCCAGCTGGATCGCCGCCGCGCCCGCCCGCTCGTACAGCCGCACGGTCCGGTAGGCGTTCGTCACGTCGCCGAACCCGGTGTCGGCGTCCGCGACGACAGGCACGTCGAGCCTGCCCGCGACCACGTCCAGCTGGTGCACGAACTCCGTCTGGGTGGCGAGGCCGATGTCCGGCAGCCCGGTCGCCGCGGCCACGGCGGCCCCGGACAGGTAGGCCGCCTGGAACCCGGCGCTCGCGGTGAGCGCGGCCGAAAGGCCGTCGAACACCCCGGGGGCGACGACGGCCGACCGCTGGTCGAGCAGGTCCCGCAAGCGGGCGGCCGGTGAATTCTCCGACACGGGCACACTCCCTCGTATTGCCACATCGCGACTGCCATTGCCACGATGCGGTTAAGAGTTGGACCTTGTCAAGGCTTGACAGCCGTCCCGGAAGCGTGCCAACGTCGCCGGAAGGTGGCATCGATTGCCACGATGCGGCAAGGAAAGGCGTGGGCTGTGGCGGCGGAAACCGAGCGGGCGGACGGTGGGTCCGTGCAGGTCGTGCGGAAGTCCGCGCGCATCCTCGACTGCTTCTCCGCGACGACGCCGCGACTGCGCGCGGCGGACATCGTGCAGGCCACCGGCCTGCCCACGTCCACGGTGGCGCGGATCCTGCGCACCCTCGTCGGCGAGAACCTCCTGCAGCGGCAGGGCCAGGAGTACAGCATCGGGCTGCGGGTCACGGCCTGGTCGGCCTCCGCGAAGGCCGGGTCGGATCTGATCGCCGCGGCCGGCCCGCACGTCACGGCGTTGCGCGACCGCTGCCGCGAGTCCTGCGGCATCTACGTCCGCCAAGGCGCCACGCGGGTTTCCGTGCTGGGCGCCGAATCCACCCATTCGATCATCTACCGCGGCTACATCGGGCAGATCCTCCCGCTGCAGGCCGGCGCCGCGGGCAAGGTGTTCATGGCCTACGACGAGGCGGCCGTGGAGGCCGCGCTCGAAGAAGGCCTCGTCGCGTACACCGAGCATTCGGTGACCGATCCGCAGGTGCTGCACAAGCGGCTGGCGGAGATCCGCGACCAGGGCTGGGCGTTCACCGAGGAAGAACGGGAGCCGGGCCTGAACTCCGTCGGGGCACCGATCTTCGGCGCGGGCCGGACGATCGTCGCGGCGCTCGCGGTCGGCGGGCCGTCCTTCCGGCTCACCCGCGCCGCCGCCGAAGCACTGGCCGACGACGTGCGCGCGACCGCCGAAGCCATCTCACGCGCGCTGCTGTCCCCGCGCGCCTGATTTTTCTTGCCCGGCAGGGAATATTTCGCCTCTGTGGCCGACGTCTCGCGTCCGTGCGGCCTCGTTTCGCCCGCGCGTAGCGTGGAGCCGCCTGAGTCCACAAGAGACGGAAGAGGGGTCCGATGCGAGCGACGTTGATCTATGGTGCCGGGGACGTGCGAGTGGAGGACGTGCCCGACCCGCGGCTGCGGGACCCGGCCGACGCGGTGGTCCGCGTCGTGCGGTCGTGCATCTGCGGCAGTGACCTGTGGCCCTACGGCGCCAAGCCCGAATCCGGCACCGGGGCCAGGATCGGACACGAATTCCTCGGTGTGGTCGAGGAAACCGGGTCCGCGGTAAGCGAGCTGAAGGCCGGCGATCTGGTCGTGGCGCCGTTCGTCTGGGCCGACAACACCTGCGACTTCTGCACCGAGGGCCTGCAGACTTCCTGCCGCCACGGCGGAATGTGGGGCGCCGACGGCGTCGACGGCGGTCAGGGCGAGGCCGTGCGCGTGCCGCAGGCCGAAGGCACGCTGGTGAAACTGCCGGTCGGCGAGGATTCCGCGCTGCTGCCGTCGTTGCTGACCCTGTCCGACGTCTTCCCGACCGGGCACCACGCCGCGGTCAAGGCCGGGGTGAACGAGCGCACCACGGTGACCGTGATCGGGGACGGCGCGGTCGGGCTGTGCGCGGTGCTGGCGGCGAAGCGGCTGGGCGCCGAGCGGATCATCCTGATGGGGCGGCACAAGGACCGCACCGACCTCGGCCGCGAGTTCGGCGCCACCGACGTCGTCGCCGAACGCGGCGAGGAGGGCGTCGAGAAGGTGCGCGAGCTGACCGGCGGCGACGGTACACATCGGACACTGGAGTGCGTCGGGCTGGAGCAGGCCATGGAAACCGCGCTCGGCGTGACCCGCAAGGGCGGCACCGTGAGCCGCGTGGGCGCGCCGCAGTACGAGCAGGTTTCCCTCGGTTTCCCGGTGTTCTTCAGCAACATCACGGTGACCGGCGGCGTCGCGCCCGCGCGGGCGTACATCGAGGAGCTGCTGCCCGACGTGCTGGAGGGGAAGGTCGAGCCCGGCAAGGTCTTCGACCGCACCGTCGAACTGACCGATATCCCCGGCGGCTACCAGGCGATGGCCGACCGCGAGGCGCTGAAAGTGCTCGTGCGCCCCTGAGCCACCAAACAAACGTTTGACACTCTTCCCGGGCCGCGACTACCGTGGTCCGGGAAGGTGGACGCTGGGAGGTGGGCCGTGCGCGAGACCCTGGTCGTCGGCGGCACCGGGCCCACCGGGCTCCCCCTGGTCGAAGGCCTCCTCGCCCGCGGCCACGGCGTGACGGTGTTCCACACCGGACGGCACGAGATCGCGGGCTTCCCGGACGTCCCGCATCTGCACGGCAACCCGTTCGACGAAGCCGGGATCGCCGACGCGCTCGGCGAGCGCACGTTCGAGACCGTGATCGCCACGTACGGCCGGGTTCGCCTGCTGGCCCGGCATTTCGCCCACCGCTGCGAACACTTCGTCGCGGTGGGCGGCGTCCCGGTCTACCGGGGTTACGTCAACCCGGCGGAGAATTTCCCTTATGGGGTAAAGCTTCCGGTTCGCGACGACCATCCGCGGGTGGCCGTGGACGCGCCGCGGTTCGCGGGCTACCACGTGGGGCCGATCAGGGCGGCCGAGGATTTCGTGTTCGGGCTCGGCGCCGAGGGCGCGTTCGGCGCGACCTATCTGCGGTACCCGACGATCTACGGGCCGCGGAATCCCTATGCGTGGGAATGGAACGTGGTCCGGCGGGTGCTCGACGGCAGGCCGTGGATGATCCTCGCCGACGGCGGCCACGGCGTCCATTCCCGGGCGGCGGCGAGGAACGCGGCCGAGGCCGTGCTGCTCGCCGTCGACAAACCGGCCGTGGCCCGGGGAAACGCTTACCACGTGGCGGACGACGAACTCGTCACCTTCCGGCAGTGGGCCGAGCTGGTGTCCCGCGCGGCGGGCACCGATCTGGAAATCCGTTCCCTGCCGGCGGAACTCGCCGGCCCGGGAACGGCGGTCTCCGCGTTCGGCGGGCAGGAGTCGGCGTGCTGCGTCCTCGACACGACGCGGCTGCGGGAAGACCTCGGCTACCGCGACGTCGTCTCGCTGCGCGACGGGCTCGGCGAGACCGTGCGGTGGATGATCGAGAACGAGGAAGCGTTGCGCCGCACCGGAACCACGGATCCGTTCGACTACGCCGCCGAGGACGAGCTGATGCGGGCGTACCAGGAGATGACACGCGCGCTGGAGCCCTACACCGAGCCGTTCCGCGCCGGGATTTCGCGGATGGCCGTGCCACAGACAGCGAAAGGCGCGGGCGGCGCCTGAGCACCGCCCGCGCCTTCGCGAATCAGACCGAACGCCCCCGATCGGCCCAGTACGGGGCCCGCAGATCGCGCTTGAGGATCTTCCCGGTGGGCGCCTTCGGCAGCGCGTCGACGAACTCGACCGAACGGGGTTTCTGGTACGAGGCAAGGTGTTGCCGCGCCGTGTCGATGATGTCGGACTCGGTGGCCGTGGTCTCCGGTTTGAGCACCACGAACGCCTTGACCGTCTCGCCCCATTCGTCGTCGGGCACCCCGATCACCGCGCATTCGAGCACCGACGGATGCTGGTTCACCGCCTCCTCGACCTGGATCGAGTAGATGTTCTCGCCACCGGAGATGATCATGTCCTTGGCCCGGTCGACGATGAACACATACGAGTCCGCGTCCCACGTCGCGACGTCGCCGGTCCACATCCAGCCGTCGCGCAGGGTCGCGGCGGTCAGATCGGGCCGGTTGAGGTAGCCCATCATGTTCGCCTCGGAGCGCACGACGATCTCGCCCGGCGTCTTCCCGTCCTTGGGCACCTCGTTGCCGTCCGGGTCCACGATGCGCACGTTCGTCACGAAACCCTCGCGGCCACAGGACATCAGCCGCTCGGGGTGGATCCCGCGCACCGCGTCGTGGTGGTCCTCCTGGGACAGGAAGCACATCGTGGTGCCCTCGGTCTGCCCGTAACCCTGGATGAGCGTGCACGGGAAATTGTCCAGCGCCGCCTTGACGACCGCGGAGGGCATCGGTCCGCCGCCGTACTGGATGTTGCGCAGGGAAGAGATGTCGTAGGAGGAGAACCCGGGCACGGCCATCATCCAGTTCAGCATCGTGGTGATGCCGAGGAACGCCGAGACCTTCTCCTCCTCGATCAGCTCCAGCGCCGTCTTCGCCTCGAAGTTCATCAGCACCAGCGGACAGCCGTGGCGCATGTAGTTCATCGAGAGCACCACGGGGATGTGGTACATCTGCCCGGTCAGCATGTACACGTCGGTCGCCACGATCCGTTCGGCCACCGTCTGGTTGAGCATTCCGAACGAGACGCTGGTGTGGCTGTGCAGCGCGCCTTTCGACTCGCCCGTGGTGCCGCCGGTGTAGAGGATGAAGAACGGGTCCGCGTCACCTGTCGAAGCCGATCGCGCGGGCTCGTCGGTGCTGCTGCGGGCGAGCAGATCCTCGTAGCTGCCGTCGCCGGAACTGCCGAACTGCAGCCAGTTCGGCACGTCCACGGCGGCTTGCAGCTGCTTCGCGGTGTCGAGCCATTCGTCGGAGGCGATCAGCGCTTTCGGCGCCGCGTCCGCCACGATCTTGACCAGCTCCGGCACCCCGAGCCGCCAGTTCAGCGGCTGCGCGACGAGACCCGCGCGGCCTGCCGCGTAATAGAGTTCCTGGTATTCGATGGAGTTCTTGGCGAGTATCGCGACCCGGTCGCCCTTCGCCAGGCCGAGTCCGCCGTCGCGCTCCGAGGACAACCCGTTGGCGAGCCGGCGCACCCGCTCGTCGAGGCTGCGCCAGTCGATCCGCCGTTGCCCCGGCGCGTCGACGATCGCGTCCCGGCGCGGCGTCAGCGCGGCCCATTTCTCCGGAATCCGTCCGATGTTGACCATCGCGGGCCCCGGCTCAGTAGGGCAGGTCGAGGTAGATGTGCCGGGACGCGATCAGCCAGTCGGCTCCCTGCCGGACGAACTCGTCGCGGTACCAGCCGCTGGAAAGTACTTGCACCGCACCGTTTTCGATCGAGAGCAGAGTGAGGTTCGCGGTGGTCGACGCGCTGTCCGCGGTTTCCTTGACGAGCACGAGGTTCGACAGGTTGTGGCGGCGCTGGTCGGTCTGCGCGGCGAGGGAGTCGGCGTGCAGCTTGCGGATCGCCTCGCGGCCTTCGAAGGGCCCGATGGTGTCGCCGTCGCGGCCGATCTGCATGGTCATGGTGGCCGCCTCGGTGAACTGCGCGGCGATGAGGTCGACGTCGTTCTCGTCGTAGCCCCACGAAGCACGGCCCAGGACGTTTTCGATTTCGGCACGAGCGGTCATTGCGCATCCTCCGCGGAACTCGCCTCGCTGCCGGACAGGAGAACCGGCGCGGACTCCTGCGGGCCGGCCCCCACGACCCTCGACAACGCTGGCAAACAGTCGTTTGGTAGCTGCGACTGTACAGCGCACCCCGCGAGGTGACAAGTCCCACACGAGCGGCCGGAAAAGGCTTTGAACAGGCGAAAAAGCGCCGTGACGGTGCGTGGCCCGACGGGGGCTGAGGGCTCTCGGAACGGCCAACACGCCCGCCGGAGCGGCCAACACGCCAGCGCGAGCGGCCAACACGCCCGCCGGAGCGGCCAACACGCCAACGCGAGCAACCAACACGCCCACCGCAACCGCCACCACGCCAGCAGCCAACACGCCAGCGCGAGCGACCAACACACCCGCCGGAGCGGCCAACACGCCAACGCGAGCAACCAACACGCCCACCGCAACCGCCACCACGCCAGCGGCCAACAC
>NZ_VMNW02000031.1 GCF_007713735.2 Amycolatopsis acidicola
GGCCGGATCGGGAGCGGGAGTCGGGACTGGCGCCGGGCCTAACGCTGGCGGCGCCGGGGGTGGGCGGCGATCGAAGGCCAGAGCAGGTCGAGGCTTTCCCGGTCGCGGTCCGTCCCGTCCGTGCCGGTGCGCAGGCTGACCACGAGCTGGGCGCCGTAGATCATCGTCGCCGCGTGTTCGGTGTTCACGTCTTCGCGGACGTCGCCGCTGGCCTTCATCTCGTCGAGCAGCTCCGCGATCGCGCGGGTGCGCGGTTCGAGGACGAGCTCGTCGAGCAGCTCGTTCAGCTCCGGGATGCGCGGGCTTTCGGCGAGCAGCGTGGCGTAGAGCCGGCGGATCTCGTCATCGTCGTCCGGCCGGAGCCCGCTGAGCAGACGCAGCACTCTTTCCTTGGGCGGCAACCCATCCGGGCTCGCCGGGGCCGGGGCGCCCCGCTGCTCCAGCGCCGCGCGGACGGCGGCGACGACGAGCGCGTGCTTACTGGGCCAGCGCAGGTACATCGTGGGCCGGGTGGTGCCCGCGTCGCTCGCGATCTTCGCCAGCGACATGCCCGTGTACCCGTCCTCCACGAACCTGCGCACGGTCGCCCTGAGGATCGTCTCGTCCACGCCGGTGTCCCGCGGGCGCCCCGTTTGCGGGCGCGGGACCGATCCGGTCACCACCGGGCCTCCTCGGGCCGGCGACGACCGGCCGAAGACGCACCAGTGCTCACCACACCCCGCAGGATACTGCCCGCGTGTTCGCTTTGGCCCGATTGGTGCTTTCCGGACGAGCCGGCTCAGGCGACGGTGAAGCTGAACGTCTCGAACGGTTCGCCGGCCTGGTAGGTCTCGCCGAAGAGCTCGACGCCCTCGGGCGCGAGCCGGACATCGGTCGCGTCCCAGCGCTCGCGTCCGTCGTCCGCGACAGGCCCGGCGAGGTCGAACGTCACGAGCCGCATGTACTCGCCGCCGGCCGAGTCCGGGTTCGGCACGGTCAGCTCGCCCTTGCCGTCGATCACCGTCACCCGGGGCTCGGAGATCCGCACCGACATCATGCCGAAATGCGCGTCGAACTGGACGAGACCGCCGAACGCGAAGACCGTGCCGTTGGCGTCGGTGGCCTCGTTCTCCTTGTGCGGGAACAGGATTTCGTTGCGCTCGTTCACCCCGGCGCCACGGCTGAGGTACGCCTTGCCGTCCGGCGTGCGGGCCACGTACGCCACGAAGCTGCTCTTGATGCCCCAGGTCAGTCCGGTGAAGTCCGCGGGGGTGCCGGGCTGTGCCTCGCGGGGATCAGTCATGGTTCGGCCTCAGTTCTGCGTTCGGTTTCGTGCTAAGACAGTGCCGGGTCGCCAATATACGGCCGTCAGGGCTCGATGACGACCTTGCCCAGCACCTGACGGGTGTCCAGCCGCGCCACGGCTTCGCCCGCGTCCTCCAGCGCGTAGGTCGCCGCGATCGGCGGGTCGACCTGGCCGGATTCGAGGTAGGGCACCAGCTTTTCCCACATCTCCTGCTGGAAACCCGGTCGCTTGGCCACGAACGCGCCCCAGCCGACGCCGCGCACGTCGATGTTGTTGAGCAGCAACCGGTTCACCTTGACCGTGGGGATGTCGCCCGCGGTGAAGCCGATGACGAGCAGCCTGCCGAGCGGGCCGAGCGAACGCAGCGAGTCGGTGAACCGGTCGCCGCCGACCGGGTCGACGACAAGGTCGACGCCGCCGGTCAGCTCCTTGACCGCGTCCTTGAAACCCTCGGCCAGCACCGCCTCGTCGGAGCCGACCGACTTGACGAACTCCGCCTTCTCCGGCGTGGACACCACGGAGATCACGCGGGCGCCCATCGCCTTCGCCAGCTGGATCGTCGCGGTGCCGATCCCGCCGGCCGCGCCTTGCACCAGCACGGTTTCGCCCTCCCGGAGCTGCCCGCGCACGCCGAGCCCGAACACCATCGTCAGGTAGTTCATCGGCAGGCACGCGGCCGCGGCGAACCCGACCCGTTCCGGCAGCCGGAACACGTTCTCCACCGGCGCGGCGGCCAGCTCGGCGAACCCGCCGACCGTGGTGCTCGCGGCGACCCGGTCACCCGGCGCGAAACCCGAATCCGCCGGTGCCTCGCGGACGACCCCGGCGAGCTCGCCGCCGAGCACGAACGGGATTTCGGGCTTGTACTGGTACTTGTCCTGGGTGAGCAGCACGTCGGGGAAGTTCACCCCGGCCGCCTCGACCTCGATCAGGACCTCGCCGGGCCCGGCGGTCCTGTCCGGCACGGTCCCGATTTCGAGCGCCTTCGGTCCGTCTGTCCTCGTCACCTGTGCTGCACGCATGAGATCACCTTACGAGCCGAGCGCACGGCGGACACGTGCGCCGGTGGTGCTCACTCTTCCTGGATCTTGTGCAGGATCCGGGCCGCTTCGGCGAGGACGGTCAGCTCCTGGTCCGACAGCTTTTCCAGCCGGGACGCCATCCAGGCGTCCCGGTTCCGCTTGACGCGGCGCAGGGTTTTCGCGCCTTCGGGCGTCAGCGAGACGATCACATGCCTGCCGTCATCCGGGTCGGCGGAGCGGCTGACGTAGTCCAGGCGCTGGAGCGCGTTGATGGTCCGTGTCATGGCGGGCCCCGAGACCCTGTCCCGGTCGGCGAGCTGGGTGGCGGTGCGCGGCTGGTGTTCGAGCTGGGTCAGTACGGAGTACAGATGCGGCGCGATCTCCGCGCTGCTGTCGGCCCGCACGAGCCGGGCGATCCGCATGCAGGCGAGCCTGAGCGCGCTCGACACTTCGTACAGTTCGGACCTGCGCACAACCGCCAGCTTAGGCCACCCGCGCGGGCGGTCAGCTCAGGAAACCCCGCGCGCGCAGGACGAAGTACAGGACGAACGTCAGCACCGCCATCGCCGCCGCGCCCACGAACACCGAGCCCGTGCCCGCCGCGGACGCGAGCGCGCCGAGCGCGACGGCGCCGATCGCCTGGGACAGATCCATCGCCATGAAGAACGTGGAATTGGCCAGCCCGCGGCTTTCCCTGGCCGCCGAGAGCACCGCCATCGAGTTGAGCCCCGGCTGCACCGAACCGAAACCCAGCCCGTAGCAAGCGCCGGCGGCCATCAGCACGGGCAGGCCGGGTGACCAGGCGATCCCGAGCAGGCCCGCCGCGATCAGGGTGATGCCCGGCGCGATGATCCACACCGCGCCGAACCGCCGCTCGATCCGCCCGACGAGCAGGCGCGCCACCGCGACCGCCACCGCCGACGCGGTGTAGTACAGCCCGGCGTTCGCGATGCCGTGGCCGATCGCGTGCACCGCCATGAAGGTGTTCACCGCGGCGCCGCCGAACATCAGGAAGAACATGATCAGCGACGGCCGCCAGGCGTGCTCGTCGACGATCCTGCTCCACCACGGCCCGGCGCCGGTTTCGTCCCGCGCCCGCTCCGCCGCGCGCCGCTCGCGGTCGAGCCGCACGGCGATCTTCCGCAGCGGGAAGCGGACGAGCAGGTTCAGCACGCCGAGCGCGAAAACGACGCTGAACGCCACCCGGTAGCCGAACGCGCCGAGCAGCGTCAGCGCGAACCACGGCGCGAACAGCTGGGCGACGGTCTGCTCGATGCCGAGATAGCCGAGCCCTTCCGCCATCCGCCCTTCCGGGATGAGGTCGGTCGCCAGCGTCGTCACCGCGGTGCCGTTGAAACTGAACCCGAGGCCCTGCAAGGCGCGCACCGCGAGCAGCGCCCACACCGGCAGCGTCGGCACGTACAGGCCTGTCGCCACCATGTACAGCAACGCGCCCAGCACCATGACGATGTACCGGCCGCGGGTGTCGACCAGCCTGCCGGACAACGGCCGCACCAGTACCGCGGCGAGCATGTAGCAGGTGGTGGTCAGCCCCGCGACCGTCGTGGAAAACCCGCGCTGGACAACGTAAAGCGGGACGAGCGCGATCAGCATGAACGTGCAGATACGCAGCAGCCCGTTCGCGACCATCAGGCTGACGAAGGGGACCGTGAAGATCCGGCCCGCCCCTTCCGCGCCGGCCCGCGGCGAGCCCGGCGCCAGTCCCCGCGTCACGATACTTACCCTAGGTCATTAACCGAGTGAAGTAAATGCCTCCTGTTCCGTCCTCAATGGACGGTTCGCTCAGCGGGCCGGATTTCCCGGACGGGGGAGCAGATCCGCGCCCTCGGCCAGCAGCTTTTCGACCTTGACCTTGCCTTCGCCGGTGAGTGGGACCAGCGGCGGGCGGACGAAACCGGATGCGATGCGGCCTTCCCTGGCCAGCGCCCATTTGAGCGGCGCCGGGTTGGTCTCGACGAACAGCAGGTCGGCCAGCGGGTGCAGGCCGAAGTGCAGCTCGCGCGCCCGGGCGTGCTCTCCGCTTTCCCAGGCTTCGTACATCCCCGCGACCGCCGCCGGGGCCAGGTTGGCGACCGCGCTGATGAAGCCGACGCCGCCGAGTGCCAGCAGGGGGAGGCACAGCAGTTCGATGCCGGACCAGACCAGCAGGTCCGGCCCGCAGGCGTGCAGCACGCGGGAGAAATGCGCGAAGTCCTTGGTGGTCTCCTTGATCCCGACGACGTTGTCGAAGTCGCGGTGCAGCCGGGCGACCGTTTCCGGCGCGATCTCCACCGCCGTGCGTGACGGCACGTTGTAGATCACCACGGGCAGCTCGGGGAATTCGCGGGCGACGGTCGCGTACCAGTTGTAGAGGCCCAGCTGGGTGGGCTGCGCGTAGTAGGGCGTGATGATGAGTACGGCGTCCGCGCCGGCGTCGCGGGCGATCGCGGTCAGTTCGAGGGTTTCGTCGAGTTTGGCGCTGCCGGTGCCGGGCAGGAAGGGCACCCGGTCGTCGACCGCGGCCGCGACCGTGCGGATCGCGTCGGCCCGCTCGGCGAGCGTCTGCGCGCCGGGTTCACCGGTCGAGCCGCCGAGCGAGATGGCGTGCGATCCGTGGCCCAGCTGGAAATCGACCAGGCCGCGTAGGCTGTCGTGGTCGACGGAGCCGTCGGCGTGGAACGGGGTGACCAAGGGAGCGATCGAGCCGCGCAGCCGGGCGGGATCGTTACGGAACTTCACGGTGTTCTCCTAGTTGTTGGTGAGCCATTCGTCGTAGCGGTTCCGCCAGGTGGGGCCGAGCGGGTAGAGGCCTTCGATTCCGGCGCCCGCGGCCACCTGTTCGGCGATGAACCGCTCCTGGCGCTCCTGCTCGATCGCGGCGTCGAGTACTTCGCGTACCAGCGATGGTGGGATGACCAGCACGCCGTCGTCGTCGCCGGCGAGCCAGTCGCCGGGGAGCACGGCCGCGCCGCCGCAAGCGACGGGAACGTCGATGTCCCAAGGCACATGCCGCCGCCCGAGTACCGCCGGGTGCGCCCCGCCGTGGAACACCGGGATGCCGAGTTCCGCGACGACCGCCGCGTCTCGCAGGCCGCCGTCGGTGACGATGGCCGCCGCCCCGAGCACTTCGGCGCGTTTGGCGAGGATGTCGCCGATCGTGCCGCTGCCGCGTTCTCCGCGAGCCTCCATGACGAGGACCTCGCCGTCGCCCAGCGACTCGATCGCCCGCTTCTGGGCGTTGAAACCGCCACCCCGTTCGGCGAACAGGTCTTCGCGGTGCGGCAGGTACCGCAGCGTGCGGGCGCGCCCGGCGAAGCGTGCGCCCGGCTTGGCCGGGTACACGCCGTCGACGGTGACGTTGTTGAGCCCGCGCTGCCGCAACTGCGCCGACAGCGTGGCCACGGAAACCGTGGTCAGTCCGGTGCGGACGTCGTCATCCGCCATGCTCGGCCGCCTTTCTCACGGAAGGGATTGCTAAATTCGGGGCATGAATATCGACTTCGCGTTGCTGCGCTCGTTCGTGGTGCTGGCCGAGGAGCTGCACTTCGCGCGCGCCGCGGAGCGCCTGTACATCGAGCAGCCGGCGTTGAGTCAGCGGATCCGCCGCCTCGAGCGCAGGATCGAGGTCCAGCTGTTCGACCGCGACACCCGCAATGTCCGGTTGACGCCCGCGGGAGTGGAGTTCCTCAAGGACATCCGGGACGTACTGGAGCGGTTCGACGCGGCCGTCGCGCGGGCGCAGGAGACGGCGTCCGGCGATCGCGGCACCATCCGCGTGGCTTACACGTTCAGCGTGGGCTACGAGACGCTGCCGGTGCTGCTCGCCGGTCTCGACGCCGGTTCCGGGCTGCAGGCCGAAGCGCTGGAGCTGTGGGAGAACGACGTCCTGGACGCCGTGCGCCGCCGCAGGCAGGACGTCGGACTGGTGCGGTACGACCCCGTCGACCCGGAGCTCGCCTCGGTGCTGATCCGCCGCGAGCGGCTGGTTCTCGCGGTACCGCACGGACATCGGCTCGCCACGACGACGGAGGTGTCGCTGGCCGGGCTGTCCGAAGAGCAGTTCGTGATCATCCCGCGCACCGTGGCGCCCGGCTATCACGCGGTGATCGAGAAGGTGTTCGCCAAGGCCGGGTTCGAGCCCGAGACCGTCGCGAACGCCGTCCCCGGCAGCCGTGTCATGGCGGATCTGCAGCGCAACAACGCGGTCGCCCTGCTGCCTTCTTCCGCCCAGCGCGTTCACCCTGAAGGCGTCGCCGCCTTCCTGCGGATCGAAGAGGACTTCGCGAACCTGCCCGTCCGGTTGATCCACCGGGAGGACGCGAGCACGGCCGTGCGGGCCTTCGCCGACCGGGCACAGCAGATCGCCCGCGAGCGCGGCTGGCTTTAGCGCGCCGCCCCTCACGACGGCGTGGGGTTGTTCAGCGCGCCACGGGTTTCCGCGGACCTGGCCACCGAGACGAGGAACACGACGGAAATGGCCAGGCTGAGCACGATCAGGGTCGGTAGCATGGATCCGGTGTCCGGGCTGACGGCCGTCACGAGCGTGGGCATCATCCCGCCGAGGCCGTACCCGACCGTCCACGTGAACGCGGTCGCCGTGGACCGGATTTCCGTCGGGAACCGCTCGTTCAGGAAGATGATCAACGGCGAGGTGACCGCCCCGGACACCACGACCATCAGGAACCCGCCGAGCAGCAGGACGGCCGTGCCCGGTTCGGCGAGCGCGTCGAGCAGGACGTAGGTGCCGGGGATGCACACCAGCGCCGCCGCCCCGGACACGAGGAGAACCTTGCGCCGCCCGGCATGCTGGCTCAGGTGCCCGCCGATCGCGCCGATCAGCACGCCGCCGATCATGGTGATCAGCATGAGCGAACTGGCCGTGCGCTGGTCCACTTTGAACACTTGTTTGTAGACGGTCGGCAGGATGCCGGTGGTCACGTAGTAGGCGGCCGAACCGGTGAACACGATGACGATGCTGCTGAGCACGCGGCCACGCCACTGCTTCGAGAACAGGACGTGCCCGGGTCGCCCGGTCGCCGCGCTCTCACGATTTTGCCGCCACAGCGGCGATTCCTCGGTCTTGCGGAGGAGCGCGTAGTTCAGGACCGAGGCGACGAGTCCGAAGACGAACACCAGCCGCCAGCCCCAGGCCGCGAACGCCGGTTCCCCGAGCACGGCGACGAGGACGAGGATCGCCACGTTGATCACGGCGACGCCGAGGCTCGCGCCGCCGCCCTTGATGATCCCCGACGTGAGGCCGCGGAAGCGTTCCGGCACGCTTTCGGTGGCCAGCGTGTGGGTGGACGCGGTGATGCCGCCGATGAACACCCCTTGCACGACTCGCATCAGGATCAGGCCGATCGGCGCGAGCAGCCCGATCGTCCCGATGCCCGGCAGCAGCCCCAGCAAGGCCGTAGCGACCCCGCTGCCGAGTACGGCGATGGCCATCGAACGACGCCGTCCCGCGCGGTCGGCCAGCGAACCGAACAGCAGCGAGCCCAGCGGCCGGACGACGAGGCTGATCCCGAACGAGGCGTAGGTGGCGGTCAGCGCCAGCATCGGCTTTTCGGCCGGGAAGAACGCTTTCGACACGGCGGAAGCGACGTTCAGGACCACCATCAGGTCCAGGATGTCGATCGTCCACCCGACCGTCGCGACGGCGATGACGTGCACGTCCCGCCGGCGCAGCCGGGTTTCCTCCCGGACCTCCGTGCGTTCACTCGCGACCATCGCCGCCACCGTCGGCGAACCCGAAGACCTTCGCCGGATTCGTGACCAGGATCTGCTTCCGGGTCGCTTCGTCGGGCGCGTAGCGCGCGAACAGGTCGAGCAGCTCCCCGTCGTTCGGGACGGGAACGGGGCGGATCGGATGCGGCCAGTCGCTGGCCCACAGCATGCGGTCCGGCGCACGCCGGATGTACTCGCGCGCGTACGCGACGGCGTCGTCCCACGGGTGGCCTTCGGCTTCGGCGCGTTTGTCGCCGTTGGACAGCAGCATCCACCAGTTGCCGGCGTCGAGCAGGTCCAGCATCTTCTTGAACCGGGGATCGGCGAGGCCGCGGTGGTACTGCAGCGGTCCCATGTGGTCGACGATGATGTCGGCGGCGACGCCGTCGAACAGCGAGGTCACCTCGTCCGGGTCCAGGTCGACCAGCTGCAGCTTGAAGTACCAGCCGAGCTCGGTGACCCGCTTGATCGTCCGCCGGATCTCGTCCGGGGCGAGCCTGCTGGCGGTGAGCTTCGGGTGGAAGTTGAACCGCGCGCCGCGGATGCCAGCCGCGTGCATGGCGGCGAGCTGGTCGTCGGACACCGAATCGTCGACGCGCCCGCAGCCCCGGTACCCGCTGCCCGCCGTCGCCAGCGCCTCGATGAGCGCGGAGTGGTCGGTGCCGTACGCGGTGGGCTGCACGATCACGCCGCGGTCGATCCCGGGCGTCTTGTGCATCCGCAGCATCGCTTCCACGGTGGCGTCGTAGGCGACGTAAGCGGCGTCCGGCCGCACCGGAAAACGGTCCCGATCGCCGAAAACGTGCACCTGGCCGTCACACGAACCGGCGGGAAGCCGCCATTCCGGCGCGCGTGTCTCCGGATCGAAGGTCCCGTATTCAACCATGAATTCCTCCCTCGGCCGCGTCCCCGACAACTGCGACGACGGCGCACTGGATCCGGATGTGCGGACGGTTCGTGCCGGTGGAGACCTGCCGCGCCGGGCGCCGCGCGGGGTCCGGGAACAGCGCGCACCACTGCTCGTTGAGCACCGCCCGGTCGGCGGATTCCCCCAGCTGGATGTCGAACTTCGCGACGTCGTCCAGTGAGCCGCCCGCCGCGGTCAGCACCGCGCCCACGCTGGTGAACATCCGCTCGCACTCGTCGGCGAACTCCGCGGGAAAGCTCGCGGGATCAGCCCCGTTCTCGCCGCCGTGAATTACGCCGGTGAACAAAAGACCCCCGAGACGGCAGCCCGCCGGAATGGGATTTTCGTGGGAGAACCCCTCGATGTAAATGCTTTCGCGTCGATCCACGCGGAAAACGCTAAATGGCGGCCGGGCCCGCGGCCAAGACGCACCGGCGGCTGATTTATGCACGGGCGTGATGGGTGCGATTGATGCATCTTGTGCATCAGTACGTCGCGGATGTGCCTTGAGCACGGCCGGGGCCGAACTTAGGTTTGTCCCATGTCCACATTCGACGGTCCCGCGACGGCGCGGTTGAACGGCGTGATCGCGTGCCTCGAACGCGGTGTGCCGGCGTTCGGCACCTTCGCCGCGGCCGAGCCCGCTGCCGCGATTTCCCTGCGCGGCACCGATTACGACATGGTCCTGTTCGAGACCGAGCACAAGCCGTGGGATCCGCCCCGGCTGCGCGACGCGCTCCAGTACCTGGTGGACCGCCGGCAGGTGCACCAGGCGGCGGGGCTCGCCCCGGCGACGACGCCGTTCGCCCGGATTCCGCCCAACGGCGCGGAGTATTCGCAGTGGCACGCCAAACAGGCCCTCGATCTCGGTGCCTACGCGGTGGTCTGGCCGCACGTCGACACCGTCGAAGAAGCCCGCAACGCGGTCGCCGCCTGCCGCTATCCCAGCCCCGGCAATGGGGGAGCGCGCGGCGACAGTCCCGCGTGGGCGGCGCAGTACTGGGGAATCACGGTCGCCGAGTACTACGAGCGCGCGGATGTCTGGCCGCTGGCGCCCCAGGGCGAGATCCTGGTCGGGCTGATGATCGAAAGCGTCCGCGCGGTCGGGAACCTCGACGACATCCTGCGCGAGGTGCCCGGCATCGGGTTCGTGATGGTCGGCGAAGGCGACCTCAGCCAGGAGCTGGACCTCCCGCGCCAGTACGAACATCCGGCCGTGATGGCGTACAAACAGCGGATCCTCGACGTCTGTGCCGCGCGGGGGGTGGCGGTCGCGCACCCGCACGTGACGGAGAAGAACGTCGACGAGGTCGTCGAACAGGGATACCGGCTGCTGTTCACGGCGCCGGTGGTCAGCCACCCCGGCCTGGTGCGCGGCCGGGCGATCACGGGCCGGTCATGACCGCGGCTTACGTGGACTGCCACGTCCACTTCACCAGCGTGCCGCCGGCGCTGAAACACTGGCGGAACCGGCAGATCACCGAGTTCGAGCAGCACGGACGGCGGTGGTCTCCCGCCGAACTGGAGATCTCCGACGACGAGCTGCGCCACGCCCTGGCGGACGGCCCGATCGCGCTGCAGGCCGAGTACGGGATAGATCTGTCGTTGCTCTCGCCCATCGCGGGCCTGATGGCGCACCACTACGGCGACCAGGAGACCAGCGTCGCCTGGAGCCGGTTGAGCAACGACCTGATCCACCGGGCCTGCCGGCTTTTTCCCGGAAACTTCGCCGGGGTGTGCCAGCTGCCGCAGTCCCCGGGCGGGGACATCGACGCCTGCGTGACGGAGTTACGACGCTGTGTCAACGAACTGGGATTCGTGGGCTGCAACCTGAATCCCGATCCCTCCGACGGGCACTGGCAGGCGCCGCCGATCACGGATCCGTACTACTACCCGCTTTTCGCCGCGATGGTGGAGCTGGGCGTGCCGGCGATGGTGCACGCCTCGATGTCGGCCAACCCGGCCGTGCAGGGCACCTGCGCCCATTACCTCAACGCCGACACCACGGTGTTCATGCAGCTGTGCCAGTCCACGCTGTTCGAGGAGTTCCCGGAGCTGCGGCTGATCCTGCCGCACGGCGGCGGAGTCGTTCCGTACCACTGGGACAGGTACCAAGGCGTCTTGTACGACCAGGGTCGCGGCGATCTGCTCGACATCCTCGGCGACAACGTCTTTTTCGACACCTGCGTCTACGGGCAGCGCGGGATGCAGCTGCTGGTGGACACCGTTCCGGCGAAGAACCTGCTCTTCGCCTCGGAAATGATCGGCGCCGTCCGGGGGACCGATCCCGCGACGGGCCGCCGCTACGACGACACCCGGTCGCTGCTGGAGTCGGCGCACGGACTGTCCGAATCGGACAGTGCCGCGATCTCGGCCGGCAACGCGCTCCGGGTTTTCCCCCGGCTGAGCCGGATTCCGACTGAGAGGACGCCATGACCAAGGTGTACGAAGCCCTCGCCGACGCGTTCGTGGCGGAAGGAACCTCCGCTGTCTTCGGCATGATGGGCGACGCCAACATGCACTGGATGAGCGCGATGGCGGAGCGCGGGCCGGAGCTGTACGACGTCCGCCACGAAGGTTCCGGCCTGACGATGGCGGACGGCTGGGCGCGCGCCACCGGCAGCCCGGGCGTCGCGTCGACGACGTGCGGCCCCGGCGTCACGCAGCTGGCGACGGCGCTGGTGTGCGCCGCCCGCGCCCGCACGCCGCTGGTCGTCTTCGCGGGTGAGGCGCCGCTGACGGACCCCGGCGACTCCCAGTACCTCGACCAGCGCAAGTTCGCCGACGCCGTCGAGTGCGAGTTCGTCTCCGTGTCCGCGCCGTCCCGCGCCCATGCCGCCGTGCAGGAGGCGTTCTTCCTGGCACGCACGAAATCCCGGCCGGTGATGATCAGCGCTCCGATGGACGTCCAGCAGGCGGAGTTCACCGGGGCGGCGGAGTACGTGCCCTCCACCGAGCTCGTCGATACCACGCCCGTGACGCCCGCGCCGCGGCGCATCCAGGAGGCCGCCGACCTCATCGCCGGGAGCGAGCGGGTGGTCATCGTCGTCGGGAAGGGCGCACGCGATCCGGAGGTGGCGGAGCTCGTCGTCCGGCTCCAGGAGGAAACCCGCGGGCTGCTGGCCACCACGCTGCAGGTCACCAACTGGCTGCGGGACCGGACGCCGTACCACGCCGGGATCGCCGGCGGCTACGGCACGAAGACCGCGCACGAGCTGATGCGCGAGGCGGACTGCGTGATCGCCATCGGTGCCAGCCTGAACCAGTACACGATCTGGCACGGACGGCTGTTCCCGAAGGCCGGCATCGTGCACCTCGACCGCGCCGAGCAGGTCGTTCCGGGCGACGGACGGCCGGTCGACTGCTACGTGCGGGGCGACGCCCGGCTGTCGCTGGAGCAGTTGATCACCGCGCTGGACGGCCGGGTCCCGGCCGGCGCCGGCTACCACACGCCTGTCGTCGCCGAACGGCTTCGCGAAGCCAAGACGTTCGAGGAGCCGTTCCACCACGAGCCCGGCAGGCTGGACCCGCGCGAGGTCGTGCTCACACTGGATCGCCTCATCCCGGAACGGCTGCCGCTCGTGCTCGGCAGCGGGCACCAGACCGATTTCGGGACCATGCTGTTCTCCCGGCCGCGCGAGGTCGTCTCCAACTACGGGCTGTTCGGCGCGATCGGCCAGGCACCGCTGCTCACCATGGGCTGGGCGCTCGGGCGCGGCAACCAGCCCACGTTCGTGGTGGAGGGCGACGCCAGTTTCATCATGCACCTGGCCGAGTTCGACACCGCCTGCCGCTACGGCTGGCCGGTGCTGATCCTGGTGATGAACGACGAGGCGCTCGGCGCCGAGTACCACAAATCCGAGGCACACGGGCTGCGCCAGGACCTGTCCGCGATCCGCTCCCCGGACCTCGGCGCGGTCGCCACCGCGATGGGCGGCCACGGCGCCACCGTGCGCACGATCGGCGACCTGGAGAAGGCGGTCGGCGAGTTCCTCGGCGACCCGAAGCCCACGGTCGTAGACATGCGCATCACCCGCGAGGTGATGAGCGTGCCGTTCCGGCGGCTCTGGCGCGGGGAGGAGGTCTGATGAGGCGCCTCACCGCCGCCCTGCGCCGGTACCCCCACACGGCGCCGTTGCTCGACGGCGGCCTGCTCGACGCCGCGGACATCGACCCGATCCACGAAGCCTTCGCGCCGATGGTCCGGTCGCTGCGGTACGACGTCAGCGAGCTCGCCGTCGCCACGCTGCTGCAGGCGTTCGAAGCCGGGGTGGCGATCGCCGCCCTGCCGGTGGTGCTGCTCGGGAACTTCCCGCATCGCGCGCTTTACGTGTGGGGCAACGGAAAACACGTCGAACCCGCGGACCTCGCCGGTCGCCGCGTCGGCGTGCGCGCCTACAGCCAGACCACGGGGTTGTGGGCACGCGGGATCCTCGAGGACACCTACGGAGTGTCCTCCCGCGACGTCACCTGGGTCACCACCGAGGGCCCGCACGTCGCCACCGCGAAGGACCCGGCCAACGTCGAGCGGACCTCCGGCAACCTCGTCGACGCGCTGCGCGGCGGTGATCTCGCGTCGATCGTGCTGGGCGCCCCGTTCGCGGCCAAAGTGGACGGACTGGCCCCGCTGATCCGGGATTGGGAGTCACGGCAAGAGAAGTTCTATGCCGAGCGCGGATGGGTTCCCGCCAACCATCTCGTCGTCGTGCGTCGCGACCTTCTGCGCTCTGAACCGGACCTCGTCCGAGCTGTCTACAGTGGACTCACGGCGGGCATCGACGGCGGCGCCGCGACCCGCGCCGTCCGGTACGGCCTCAGTCCGGGGTTGCTCGACATGCTGCGCACGGCGATCCGGTACGCGCATGACCAGGAAATCATCCGGCGCGAGTTCGACGCCCGCGAGCTCTTCGCCGACTTCGAAAAGTTCGTGAGTGAGGATCAATGACGACCTTCTCCTTCGACACCCACACCCACGCCATTTCCCCCGACACCGCCACCTATCCCGTGAGCCCGCTCGGCGGAGTCCGGTCCGGCTGGTCGCAAACCCGCCCCGTGACGGGGGACGAGCTGATCGGCCACCTCGACGACGCGGGCGTGCAGTGGGCCGCGCTGGTGCAGGCGTCGACCGTGTACGGCTACGACAACCGTTACGCCGCAGACGTTCTGGCCCGCCATCCCGGCCGCCTGGTCGGTGTCTGCTCGGTCGATTTCCTGTCCGGCTCGGCGGTGGACGAGCTGCGGTACTGGATCGGGGAACGGGGTTTCCGCGGCACCCGCGTCCGCATCGCCGACGGTGACACGAAAGTCACCGCCCCCGGCGCGGGATTGACCGACGAGCGGATGGCGGCCGTCTGGGAGTACCTCGAAGGTCACGGCATTCCGTTGTGCGTGCAGATGCACTCCAAGAACACGCCGGAACTGCTGAAGGTGCTGGGTGACCACCCCACGATGACGGTCGTCTTGGACCACGCCGGGCGCCCCGACGCTTCGGGCGCGCCGGAGTACCCGATGCTCGGCGAGATCGAGCAGCTCGCGGATTTCGCCGGGGTCCACCTCAAGATCACCCCCAGCGCGTTGCGGCGGCTGGACAACGAGCCCGGCGCCGACGTCACCCACGTGCTGCGGCGGCTGGCGGCGAAGTTCGGGACCGGCAGGCTGATGTGGGGCTCGGACTTCCCTGCCACCCAAGGAACGCTGCGGCAGTCACGGGAGCTGATCGAAAGCCGGCTGTCCTGGCTGGCCGGGGACGAGCGCCGGGCGGTGCTCGGCCGCAACGCGGCGCGCGTCTACGGCGTGCCGGTCTCGGAATAAGGCGGAGGAAACGATGCGAACGGCAAAGACGCCGCTACGCCGGGGGCTCGCGCTCGCCGGAGCGCTGCTGGTCCTGCTCGGTGTCACGACCGCCTGTGGCGGCGAACTCGAAACGGCCAGCCTGCCGTCCACAATGGACGAACTCGTCAAACAGGCGAAGGAGGAGGGCAAGGTCACCTGGATGGCGGCCAAGCCCCGCCAGCAGATGCAGCCGCTGATCGACCTGTTCGAGCAGACGTATCCCGGGATCGAGGTCAAGTACACCGAAACCAAGGCGCCCAACGAAGCCAGCCAGCTCAACGTGCAGCAGGCGGCCCGGCGGGTGTCGGTCGACGTGGCCAACGCCGTGGGCCAGACCGTGGTCCCGTCCGTCCCGATGGCCGACAGCATCGACTGGGCCCGCTACGGCGTCACCTCCGACGCCATCTTCGAGAAGAACTTCGTCTATACCTGGGCTTCCCCCAAGGTGTGGGTCTACAACACCGCGAAGATCCAGCCCGCCGAAGTGCCGAAAACCTGGGACGAGCTGCTGCGGCCACGGTGGGCCGGCGGCGTCGTCGCGGCGGACTCCCCGGCGCAGTTCATGACCGTGTGGGGCCTGGACCCGTCGATGGGCAACGCCAAGGCACTCGACTGGGCCACGAAGTTCGCCGCGCAGACCCCGCACTACACGCCGACGGTCAACGAGGCCGAGGCGCTCGTGGAGTCCGGGCAGGTCAGCATCGGCACCAGCCTCGTCAACCTGGTGTTGCAGGCGAAGGCCAAGGGCGCGCCCGTCGACATCGCGCCACTCTCGCCCACCAGCGCGAGCGAGGCGTACCTGTACGTGCCGAAAGGCGCCCCGCATCCGGCGGCCGGTGTGCTGCTGACTTCCTTCCTGTCCTCGGAAAAGGCGCAGCAAGCGCTCGCCAAGAGCTACAACTCGCGGGTGCCCAGCAGCACCGACTGCTCGAACCCCGGCCAGAGCGCGGCGTCGCGCGCGATGTGCGCGGCGGGGCTGGAATGGTTCCCCACCCCGACGATCGGCTCCTACAAGAGCCTCACGAAATTCTTCCCCGAGGCGCAGAAAGCGCTCGGCACGAACATCGGCTGATCTTTCAGCGCGACGAGGAGGCAATGGTGCTTCACATCCCGGAGAGTCCGTCATGAGCCAGGCCGAGATCAGCGACCCGCCCGTGCAGTCGCCGGCCCGCGAGCCGAAACCACCGAAGACGCCCGCCCGGCGCGCCCGTGGCGGAAACCGCGTGGGCGGCAACCTGGTGAACCTGGTGATGATCCTGCTCATCGGTTACCTGGTGCTCGTCCCGCTGGTGATACTGGTGTACTCCAGTTTCAAGGCGTCGACGACCCAGCTTCCCTTCCAGGTACCGGGTTTCTCGCTCGACAACTTCGCCCGCGTCTTCGAGTCCAGCCAGTTCGTCTCGGTGTCGCTGAACACCGTGCTGTACGTCGTGGGCTCACTGGTCATCGCGCTCGTGCTCAGCACCGGCCTGGCCTACCTGATGGAGCGGACCGACATCCCCGGCCGCCGTTTCCTTTCCCCGATGGCCCTTTCGCCGATGGCGGTGCCGGTCACCGTGATGGCGATCGCCTGGGCGCTGGTGGCCAACCCGGTGAACGGGCCGCTCGCGGTGCTGCTGCGGGAAACCTTCGGCCTGCACATCGACATCTACTCGCTGCCGGGCATGATCCTGGTGATGGGCATCTTCGGGGTGCCCAGTATGTACCTGATGATCGCGCCCGCCTTCGCCCGGCTGAACCCCGAGCTGGAGGAGGCCGCGGCGACCGTCGGCGCGCCGCTGCGCCGCCGGCTGCGGCTGATCGTGTTCCCGCTGATCATGCCCGCCGTGTCCGCCGCGGCGATGCTGTTCGTCGTCGTGGCGCTGGAAGGCTTCGCCATCCCGGCGATTCTGGGGCTGCCCAAGCAGATCTTCGTGTTCAGCAGCCAGATCCAGTACTACGTGGAACCGCCGACCGGGCTGCCCAACTACGGTCAGGCCAGCACCTACGGCGTGCTGCTCCTCGCGGTTTCGCTGGTCATGCTGATGGTCTACCGGCGCCGCACCCGCGATGTGCACCGGTTCCGCGTGGTGGTGGGCAAGGCGTACCGCCCGTCCAGGGCGTCGCTCGGCCGCTGGCGGATCCCGATCTTCATCGTGGTCTGTGCCTACCTGTTCCTCGGGATCGGCCTGCCGATTCTCACCCTGCTCTGGACGAGTCTTTCGCCGTTCGTCCGGCCCATCGGGTGGTCCGGGTTCCCGTCGCTGACGCTGGCGAACTTCGGCCGCGTCTTCGCCGAGCCCGACATCGGGCAGACGCTGCTGAACACCGCGGTGGTCGTACTGGTGACCGCGACGGCGGCCACCGCGATCTCGACCTGGATCGCGGTCGCGGCCTCGCGCCGCCAGTTCCCCGGGAGCAAGTTCCTGTTCGAGCTCACCTCGCTGGTCTTCGGGATCCCCAGCGTGGTACTCGGGTTCGCGATCCTGTTCCTGTATGTGTTCGTGCCGGTGCCGCCGATCTACGACACGGTGTGGATCATCGTGGTCGCGCTCGTGGCCCGGTACCTCCCGCGTGGCTCGCGAATGGTCCAGACCGCGCTGCTGCAGCTCGACGACGGGCTGGTCGAATCCGCCCGCGTCACCGGCGCCCGGCCGGTCACGGTCACCAGGAGGGTGCTGCTGCCGCTGCTGCGCCCGGCGTTGCGGAAATGCTGGTTGTGGGTGTTCGCCCAGGCGCTCGGCGAACTCCCGATCGCGCTGGTGCTGACCAGCTCGGACAACCGCACGCTCGTGGTGCAGCTGTGGGACACCTTCACCTCGAGCGGGGACTACCCGACGGCCAGCGCGCTGGCCATCATCATCCTGGCCATCTCGTCCGTCGCGGTGTGGCTGGTCAACCGAGACGGCGCAGTGGAGGAAGCATGACGAACAACGTTGTTCTCGCCCCGGAAACCGCGGTCACCGAGTCGATCGTCGTCGACCGGTTGCGCAAATCCTACGAACGCCCCTCCGGTGGCGACCTCACCTACGCGATCGACGGCGTCTCCTTCGAGGTGCCGCAAGGGAAGTTCGTCACCCTGCTCGGCCCGAGCGGCTGCGGGAAGACCACCACCCTGCGTTGCGTGGCCGGGCTCGAACAGGCGCAGGAGGGCCGGATCGACCTGGGCGGCCAGGTGGTGTTCGACGCCATGGGCAAGCGTTACGTGCGGCCGGAGGACCGGCCGATCGCGATGGTGCCGCAGTCCTACGGCATCTGGCCGCATCTGAAGGTCATCGACAACGCCGCCTTTCCCTTGCGGTACGGGCGGAACCGCGGCCGGGCCAAGGACGTGCGCGAGCGCGCCCTGCGGATGCTCGACCAGGTCGGGCTCGCCGCGATGGCCGACCGCTGGGCGACGCAGCTCAGCGGTGGGCAGCAGCAGCGGCTCGCTTTCGCGCGTGCCCTCCTGTGCGAGCCCGAGGTGCTGTTGCTCGACGAGCCGCTGTCGAACCTCGACGCGAAACTGCGGGCCCAGCTGCGGCAGGAACTGCGGTCGTTCCAGGAACAGTTCGGCGTCACCGCGCTGTACGTCACGCACGACCAGTCGGAGGCACTCGCGTTGTCGGACAAGGTCATCGTGATGAACAAGGGCCGCGTCGAGCAGATCGACGAACCGCAGCGGATCTACGCCCGGCCGCGGTCGTCGTTCGTCGCCGACTTCATCGGGAGCGCCAATCTGTTCGCGGTACAGCACGTTTCCCGGCCGGGTCCGGACGGCGGCGTCGTGGCCGAGACCGGGATCGGCGCGGTGCTCTGCGGGGAATCGGCCCCCGGCGCGCGCGGCGGCGACGGCGGTTTCGTGTGCGTCCGCCCGGAAAACGTCCAGGTGCGAACGGCGGAAGGGGAGCGGCCCGCGTTGTCGGACAACGAATTCCTGGGCACGGTGGCTTCTTCGGAGTTCCTCGGCGACCGGCTCGAACTGGTGGTCCGCTCCGGGGACGTCTCGATCACCGCGTTCGCGCGGGCCGGTTTCGCGTGCAGGCCGGGGCAGGAGGTCGTCGTGGCGCTCGATCCGGGCGCGACCCGATACCTTCCCGATTGAGTGTATATACCCCGGCCCGACTCTTCTTGGGTATTCGGGGCTTGACTTGGCACGGCGGCGGACGCAAGGTGTATACAGAATTCACATGGCGCGAGTCGGTAGTGGAGGAGCCCCGTGACAGTGCCCGGACCAAGGAGGTTTCCCCGGTGATCGCGACGGTGGACCCGGCGACGGGCCGGACGGTGAAGACCTTCGAAGAGCTCGGTGCCGCCGAGATCGAGGACAAGATCGCGCGTTCCTACGAGCGGGCGAAGTCCTACCGGCACACCACTTTCGCCGAGCGGGCCCGCTGGCTCAACGCCGCGGCGGACCTGCTCGACGCCGAAGTGGACGAGGTCGCCGCGATGATGACGACCGAGATGGGCAAGACGCTGGCGTCGGCGCGGGCCGAGGTAGCCAAGTCCGCCAACGGGATCCGGTTCTACGCGGAGCACGCCGAATCGTTCCTCGCCGACGAACCGGCCGACGCGGCGAAGGTGGGCGCCGAACTCGCCTACGCCGCGTACCAGCCGCTCGGCGTCGTCCTCGCCGTCATGCCGTGGAATTACCCGCTGTGGCAGGCAGTGCGGTTCGCCGCGCCCGCGCTCATGGCGGGCAACACCGGCTTGCTCAAGCACGCGTCGAACGTGCCGCAGAGCGCGCTGTATCTGGAGGATGTCCTGCGCAGGGCCGGTTTCCCGGACGGCTGCTTCACGACCTTGCTGATCTCGTCGAAGCAGGTCGAGCCGGTGCTGCGCGATCCGCGGGTCGCCGCGGCGACGCTGACCGGGAGCGAGCCCGCGGGCCGGGCCGTGGCGGCGGTCTGCGGCGACGAGGTCAAGCACACCGTCCTCGAACTCGGCGGCAGCGACCCGTTCCTCGTGTTGCCCTCGGCCGACATCGGCCGCGCCGCGGAGGTCGCGGTGACCGCGCGGGTGCAGAACAACGGGCAGTCGTGCATCGCCGCGAAACGGTTCATCGTGCACACCGATGTCTACGACGCGTTCGCGGAGCGCTTCGTCGCGCGGATGCGGGAACTCACCGTCGGCGACCCGTTCGACGCGGGCACGCAGGTCGGCCCGCTCGCCACCGAGCAGGGCCGGGCCGAGGTGGAGGAACTGGTCGCCGACGCGGTGGCCGCGGGCGCGACGGTGTTGTGCGGCGGCAAGCCGTTGAGCGGCCCGGGGTGGTTCTACCCGCCGACGGTGATCACGGACATCACGCCCGCGATGCGGATCCACCAGGAGGAGCTGTTCGGCCCGGTCGCGTCGTTGTACCGCGCCGGCAGTCTCGACGAGGCGATCGAGCTGGCGAACGCGACGGCTTTCGGGCTCGGCGCGAGCGCGTGGACCTCGGACGCGGGGGAGCGGGCACGCCTCATCGCGGAGCTGGAGGCCGGGCAGGTGTTCATCAACGGAATGACGGCCTCCTACCCGGAGCTGCCGTTCGGCGGGGTGAAGCGCTCCGGCACCGGCCGGGAGCTGGCCGCGCACGGCATCCGCGAGTTCTGCAACGTCAAAACGGTCTGGGTCGGGGCCTGAGGTGTCCCCGACCGCGCCGGAAGTCTGTGTACTGTATTACCATTGTCCGTTTACCGCACCTACCCGAGCCGAGCGGGGGATCCGCCGTGAGCCCAGCGGAAAACGCCAACTTCGTGCCGCGCGCGTCGTTGGCGGACACTGTCTACGAGCGCCTGCGCGAGGAGATCATGCACGGGCAGATCGCGGACGGCTCGCGGCTGAACCAGGTCGATCTCGCCGCGCGGTACGGCGTCAGCCGGATCCCGATCCGGGAGGCGCTGCGCAGGCTGCAGGCCGAGTCGCTGGTGATCGCGACGCCGTACCACCCTTACGTGGTCCGGAACGTGACCGCCGACCAGGTGCTCGAACTGGTCGACATCCGGGCCGTGCTGGAGGATCTCGCGCTGGCCAAACGCAAGGAGCTGGGGCCGGGCACGGTCGCGGAGCTGCGCCGCATCAACCGGGAGATGGCGAGCGGTCCGGGCGGGGAGGCCTTTCTCGCGCTGGACAGGCAGTTCCACACGCTCATCGCGGGGCCGGACTCGATGGTCGTCGGGATGATCAACGACGTGCGCGACAAGGTGCACAAGTACGTGAGCAACATGGTCGACGCCAAACCGGGGCGGACCGCGGCGACCCAGGAGCACGAAAAGATCATCAGCGCGCTCGAGGCACAGGACATGGACTTCGCCCGCCGCCTCATGCGGGAGCACGTCATGCAGTCGCGCCTGTTCATCATGAACCGCCTCGCCGTGGAGAACACGGAGCCGCCGGAAGACGAGAAGCCGAAGCCCGCCAAGGCTGGCCGGAAGGCGAAATCCTCGCGGTAACTCGCGGGTACCCGGGGTACGTGCACGCGGCGGTGGACCTGCGGTCCGAGCGCTGTCGCGACGGGCGCCAGCCCGCGCTTCCGGCGGCAGGCACAGGGTTTCCGCGCGGCCGCGTAGTCGCGTTCGTCCTGATCAAATGAGCTCTTGACTCTCGGCGGCTTAGTTATACTGTATACACAAGCGAGCACAGGGAAGGTGTCCGACGGTGACTGTTCAGGACCTGACCGACCGGCACGACAAACAACGCGGCGAGCCGACGGCGGCGGTGCACACGGCCGCATTGGGCGAGTTCGTTTCCGCGCTGACTCTCGACGCCGTGCCCGAACACGTCCGGGCGCACGCGAAACTCGACATCCTGGACACGCTCGGCTGCGCGTTGTTCGGCCGCGGCCTGCCCATCGCGGACGTCCTCGAAAAGGCGCTGCAGGTCGGTGACTCCGCGGGCGGCGCGACGGTTTGGGGCGGCGGCAGCTGGCGGACGTCCCCGGCCACCGCGGCCTTCGTGAACGGCACGCTGGCGCATTCGTTCGAGCTGGACGATCTGCACCACGTCGCGATCCTGCACCCCGGCGGCACCACGCTGCCTGCCACCGCCGCCGTGGCCGAGGTGACCGGCAGCGGCGACGGCGCGGACCTGCTCACCGCCCACATCGCCGGCCTCGAGGTGTCCAGCCGGGTCGGGCTCGCCGTCGGGGTTCCCCTGCTGATGCGCGGCTGGCACAACAACGGCGTGCTCGGCGTGTTCGGCGCCGCCAGTGGCGCCGCGCGGGTGCAGGGGCTGTCGGCGGTGCAGTCGCAGCACGCGATCGGGATCGCCGGAAGCCTGGCCTGCGGCCTGATGGCCGCCCAGTACGGCGCGATGGTGAAGCGCGCGCACGCCGGGAACGCGGCGCAGGTCGGCGTGCGGGCGGGGCTGCTCGCCGCACAGGACTTCACCGGCATCGAGGCGATTTTCGAGGAACCCTACGGCGGTTTCCTGTCCACCTTCGCCGACGACCACGTCATCGACGAGCTGTCCAAGGACCTCGGAACCCGTTGGGAGACGGTGAATGTCGGCTTCAAACCGTATTCTTCCTGCGGCAGTACGCACAGCACCGTGGACACCGTGCTGAAACTGCAACGCGAGCACGGGTTCCGGGCGGGCGAGATCACCCGGGTGCGAGTCGGCGCGTCGACGGCCACGCGCGACCACGTCGGCTGGCGGTACGTCCCCGACCAGACGATCACCGCGCAGATGAACCTGTCCTACGCCGCTTCGGTGGCGCTGATCGACGGCGAGTGCTTCGTCGACCAGTTCGTGGACTCCCGCCTGCGCGACCCCGAAATCCTCGAGCTGGCAAGCAAGTTCGAGATCACCGGCGATCCGGAGATCGACGCGGGCGGGCGCAGCCACCGGCACGAGGTCAAGGTGCTCGTCGAACTCGCCGACGGCCGGGAACTCCGCGGCCACACGGACGCGGCGCCCGGCAGCGCGGTCCACCCGCTGAGCCCGGACACCATCAGGGCGAAGTTCATGAACCTGGCCGGGCGGCGCGTCGGCGAACGGAACGCCGCCGAAATCCTGCGCACCGTGGAAAACCTCGAGGAGCTGACCGACCTCGGCGTGCTCTGGCGGCTGCTCGCGAACAACTGACCGAGGCAACGGAGGAGACAGTTATGACCATGACGCTGCATCACGTCGCCCTGGCATCGCCCCGAGCAGCCGACGCCGCGGAGTTCTACACCGAGGACTGGGGCCTGCGCGACGCCGGGCGCGACGGATCCTCGCTGCGCCTCGCGACGCAGACGGACCACGGCGAGGACTACTCGCTGGTGCTGGTACCGGCCGAACAGAAGTCGGTGCACCACTTCTGCCTGGTCACCGACGACGAAGCGACGTACGCGGAACTCGAAGAGCGAATCCGGGACAAGGGCGCGGAAATCGTGGATTCCCCCGCCTGTGCCGGGTTCACCCGCGCCATCCGCGTCCGCGATCACGACGGTCGGCTCGTCGAACTGGGCTACCGTCCGGCCCCGGCGGCGCCGGAAGTGCCCGGGGAGACCAGGGACGCCGTCCCGCTGTTCCCCGCGCACATCGTGCTCAACACGACCGAGCTCGAGACCACTGTGGACTGGTACACCGAGCACCTCGGGCTGAAAGTGCGTGACCGGCGTGCCACCAAGATGACCTTCCTGTACTGCAACCGCGACCACCACACGATCGCGTTCGCCCAGGCGCAGCACGCCTCGCTCAACCACGTCGCCTGGGAAATGCCCGACCTCAACCAGTTCTTCCGCGGGATCGCGCGGGCGAGCAAATCCGAGAACGGCGGCGAAAAACTGCACGGGCCCGGCAGGCACGGGCCGGGCGAATACATCTTCTGCTATTTCACCGACCCGATGGGGTTCGTCTGCGAATACGAGACCGACGGGGTCAAAGTGGACGACGAAGCCGATTATCCCTACCGCGTGCACGAATACTCACCCGAGAGCATCGACAGGTGGCTGGGCGTGCTGTCCGGTGGCACCAGCCACCGCTTCCGCGCCGCCGCGCTCGGCGACCCCGACCCTGGCGTCGTGCCCAGCCGGTCCCGCTGATCACCGCCTGCTCCGCGAAAGGATCCACCATGCCCGCATACACCAAGGAAGAGTCGAAGGACTGGGCGCGCGAGAAGATGCGCGGTGTCTGCAACGTCCTGATGCCGTCCTTCTCGAACGACCTGAGCAAACTGAACGAAGAAGCGATCCGCCACGACGTCCGCAAATGCAAGGAATACGGGTTCTGGGGCACGCTGGCCGTTTCCGAATGCGGCACCACGATGGAGGAGTACCTCCGGTTCGTGGAAATCGCCAAGGACGAGGGCGGCGAGGACTTCCACCTCGTGGTGCACGGCAGCTTCGACACCATGGAGGAGACGATCAAGGCGGGGAAGGCGGGCGCCGCGGCCGGCGCGAGCCTGCTGCTGATGTCGTACCCGCCGACGTTCTACCCCACCTCCGAGCGCGAGGTCTACGACTACTCGACCAAGGTCATGGACGAGGTGCCGCTGGCGACGGTGCTGTTTTCGGTGGGGCACTGGAACTTCGCGCGGTTGCACCCGGCCGAGCTGTCGCCGCGGCTGGTCGCCGAGCTGGCGGACCACCCGCGCGCGGTCGCGCTGAAATGCGAAGGCGGCCTGGGCAACGGCGCGCACGCCGACGTGCTGCGGCTGTGCGGGGACAAGCTGCTGATCTCCGACCCGCGTGAAGCCACCGCGCCGGGGCACGTGCAGTGGTTCGGCATGCAGTGGATGGGCACCAGCGTGTTCCAGTACTACGGCGACGCGGTCCCGAAGTACTTCGACCTGATGCACCAGGGGAAATGGGACGAGGCCATGGAGATCTACTGGCGGCTCCAGCCCGCCAGGACCGCCCGCCAGGCCGACACCGCTTCGTACTCGGGCGCGCATTTCATCCACCGGCAGAGCTGGAAGTACATGGAGTGGCTGGCCGGGTTCAACGGCGGCAGGCTGCGGATGCCGACGATGCGGCTCAACGACGGGGCCACCAGACGACTCGCCGAGGGCGCGGTCCGGGCGGGGATCATCGACGAAGCGCCGGCTCCCGGGCTGAACGAGTTCTTCCTCGGCCGCAACCCGATGTAGAAGGGAATCCGGTGCTACTTCTCAGAGACGGCACGATCCGCGCGGCGATGGAGTCCGCGGACGTGGTGGGGGGCCTGGAAGGGATGCTGTCCCGTCCGGTGGACGGGTCGCTGGAACTGCCGGCGCGGCTGACGGTCGACGCGGCCGGCGGGCAGGGGTTCCTCCGCCTGATGCCGGTGATCGCCTACGACACGGGTTACGTGGGCTACAAGGCGATGAACTACCACCCGGTGCACGGCGTCCGCTACCTGATTTCGCTGATTTCCCTGGAGGACGGGGAACTCCTCGCGCTGCTCGACGCCGACTGGATCACCGCTTACCGCACGGCGGCGACAGCGGCGATCGCGGTCAAGCATCTCGCCCCACCGGACGCGGAGACGCTCACCGTGATCGGCTCCGGAACACAGGCCCGCGCCCTGCTGCGGGCGTCGAGCGAGGTGCACCTGCCGCGGCGGGTTCTGGTGTACAGCCCCACTCCGGCCAACCGGAAGCTGTTCGCCGAGGAGATGTCCGCGGAACTCGGCCTGTCCGTGGAACCGGTGGAGGATCTGCCCGCGGCGCTGAAATCCGCGGACGTCATCCTCTCCGCCCACCGCGCGGGAGCCACGCCGCTGATCTACCCGGACGTCGTCAAGAAGGGCGCCCTGGTCTGCGCGATCAGCTCCGTGCGCCCGGCACACCGGGAGGTCGATGCCTCGCTGTGGGGCTGTAGCCGGGTCGTCGTGGACGACCTGGGACACGTGCTGGAGTCCGGCGACGGGCGCGCCGCCGACGCGCTGGGCCTGGCCGGGGCGGACAAGGTCGCCGAGCTGTGGCAGGTCCTGCGTGACCCGTCGCGCGGCAGGCGGAGCGCGGAGGACAGGGTGCTCTACAAGTCGGTCGGCACGGCGGAGCAGGACATCGCGCTCGCCGCGATGGTCTACGCGCGGGCCCGCAGCCTCGGAATGGGCGAGGAACTCGCGGAATTCCCGTCCCGGCGGCCGATCCAGTCCCGCGTACTGGCCACCGCCGACGAGACAAGGAGGAACTGACGTGTCCGCTCTCACCCGGGTTTCGTCCTCCACCCAGGCGGAAAACCCGCTCAGGTTCACCTTCGCGATCAGCTCGTACGACCACGTGCGCGAGGTCGTCGAGGGCCGGATCCCGGTCGAAGGGGCCGAGCCGTTGTTCGTCCGGCTGCCGATCCCCGAGATGTTCCGCCGGTTCGTGCGGACCCGCGACTGGGACGTGTCCGAAATGAGCTTCGGGCAGTACGGCATGTTGCGCGCCAACGGTGACGACAGCATCGTCGGGATCCCGGTGTTCCCGTCACGGTTGTACCGGCAGACGTCGATCTTCGTGCGGGGCGACCGGATCCGCGAGCCCCGCGACCTCGTCGGCGCCCGGATCGGCATCCCGGCGTGGACGAACTCCGCCGGGGTGTGGGCGCGTGGCCTGCTGGAGGACATGCACGGCATCCGGTGCGGCGACATCACCTGGTACCAGGGCGGGGTCGACCAGGCGGGGCGCCGCGTGGCCGTGGAGCCGCCGTTCCTGCCGGACGACGTGAAGATCGTCGACATCACCGACCGCAGCCTGGAGGACATGCTGTGGACGGGGGACATCGAAGGCATGATCGTGCCCGCGCCGCCGTCCAGCATCGAGAGCTCGGCGGCGTCGGGTGGCCTGATCCGCTTGCTGTACAACGATCCCTGGGCGGCGGAGCGGGAGTACCGGGAGCGGACCGGCTGCGTGCCCACGATGCACGTGGTCGCCATCAACCGCCCGCTCTACGAGCTCGATCCGGACCTGCCGCGCCGGCTGTTCGAGGCGCTCGACCTCTCGCGGCGCCGGTATCTGGAGCGGCTGGCCGACCCGGTCGCGAGCCGCGTGGCGATCCCGTGGGCCGACGAGCACGTGGAATCCCTCGGCGATCTCTTCGGCGGGGGCGAGCTCTGGCAGTACGGGGTCGAGCCGAACCGCCGCACGCTGGAGACGTACCTGCGGTATCTGCGCACCCAGGGCATGATCCAGGGGTCTCCCGATCCGGCCGACCTCTTCCCCGAATGGCTCGCGGCGACGGGGGCAGCGTCATGACGAACCGCATCCCGCTGACGATCGCGGCCACCTCCTACGATCTCGCGATCCCGGTCACCTCGGGGGAAATCGAGCTCGCCGGGGTCGAACCGTCCTTTGTGGATCTTCCGCTGCCGGGGACGCTGGCGGAGTTCCTCGAAACACCTTCCTGGGACGTCGCGGAGGTGCCGGCCGCGGAGTATGTCGCGCGGCGGTTGTCCGGGCACGACGACGTCATTGCCCTGCCGGTGTTCCTGTCGCGGATGTTCCGGCACGGCTGCCTGCACGTCACCAGCCGGATCCGCGCCCCAGAGGACCTGCGCGGCGCGCGGGTCGCGGTGGCGAGCGGGGAAACCACCACCGCGGTGTGGGTGCGGGGCATGCTCTCGGACATGTTCGGCGTGGGGCCGGACGACGTCACCTGGGTGGACGGCGCCGAACTGCTCGGCGCGGGCGGGGTCGACGCCGTGATCAGCGCCCGCCCGCCCGCCGCCGAGCCGGGGTTGACCACCCCGCTGTTCGGCAGGCCGGGGCCGCTGGAGCGCGAGTACCTCGGCAAGACCAGGAGCTTCCCGATCCTCAACGTGCTCGCCGTCCGGCCGGAAATCCTGGCGCGGCACCGCTGGCTGGCGTCGAACCTCTACCGGGCGTTCGAGATCGCCCGCCGCCGGTACTTCTACCGGCTGGAGGACATCCGCGCGAGCCGCGTGCCGATTCCTTCGGTGGCCGGGTACATGCACGGCCTGCGGGACGTCTTCGGGGGCGAGGTCTGGCCGTATGGCATCGACCCCAACCGGCCCACGCTGGAAACCCTGGTCCGGTACCTGACCGAACAGGGACTGGCGCCGCGCGAGTCCGCTGGCACGGACATCCGGCGGCTGTTCGCCCCGTACGAGTCCTTTGTGGACGGTATGTGAACACTGGGAAGAGGTGAACCATGACGGAGACAACCGAGGTGCCGCGGACAGCCGCGGATGTGCTGGACCCCGCACGCACCGCGCTGGTCCTGTGGGATCTGCAGAACGGGCTGGCCGGCCAGTCACCGGCTTTGCCCGGGCTGACCGGCGTGTGGAAAACCCTGATGGCCGGGGCGCGAGAGCACGGGGCGCTGATCGTGCGCAGCCGGCACGCGGCGCCGCGGCCCGATCTGATGGACGCGGTGCAGCGGTGGCGGATCGGGCGCCGGACGCACGGGGAGAACCGGCCGGAGCACTACATGCAGCCCGGCGGGCACGACACGGCCTTCCTGCCCGGGTTCGAGCCGGAGCCCGACGAACTCGTCATCGACAAGGCGGTGCCATCGCTGTTCCACGACACGCAGGCCGATTCCCGCTTGCGCGCCAAGGGAATCCGCACCGTGGTGCTCGCCGGGGTGGCCACCGACATCGGCATCGACTTCACCGCGCGGCACGCACTGGCGCTCGGCTATTTCGTGGTGCTCGCCGAGGACGCGTGCGCCAGCTACACGCCCGCCGCGCACGAGCACGCCATGGCGATCCTGCGCCCGGCGACGTTCGTGAGCACCAGCGAGGAGATCATCAAGGCCTGGGCGGGCAGGTCATGACCTCGCCCGGAGCGCGGCTGCGCGCCGCGATGAACGACCAGACCCCGTTGCTGCTCCCGGGAGTGCACGACGCGCTGAGCGCCCGGCTCGCCGAGCGGAGCGGGTTTTCGGTCGGCTACCTGTCCGGGTCGGCCACGGCGATGTCACTGCTCGGCCTTCCCGACATCGGCCTGCTCACCGGCAGTCAGATCGTCGAGCAGACCCGCCGGGTCACGGCCGCGTGCGAGCTCGCGCTCGTCGTGGACGCGGACACCGGGTTCGGCAACGCGGTCAACACCGCCTACACCGTGCGTGAGCTGGAATCCGCCGGTGCGGCCGGAATCCAGCTGGAGGACCAGACCTTTCCCAAGCGCTGCGGGCATTTCGCCGGAAAATCCGTGGTTCCCGTCGAGGAGATGCTGGAGAAGCTGTCCGCCGCGGTCGAAGCCCGCCGCGATGAGGATCTGGTGATCATCGCGCGCACCGACGCCAGGGCCGTCGCGGATCTGACGGAGGCCATCGACCGTGGCCTGCGCTACGCGGAGGCGGGCGCCGACGTGATTTTCGTGGAGGCGCCGCGGAACGAGGCGGAGCTGCGCGAAATCCCGGCCAAGATCGGGGTGCCGACGCTCGTGAACGTGGTGGAAGGCGGTAAAACGCCGCAGCTGCCGCTGGCCGACTATGCGGAGATGGGCTTCCGCATCGTGCTCTACCCGACGGCGGCGGTCCGCACCGTCGCGCGCGGGCTCGGCACCCTGTACGAGCACTTGCGTGAGACCGGCACGACCGAAGGCGCGGACGTCGGCATGGTCGCTTTCGCCGAGCGCAACGAAATCACCGGTTTCGCGGATTACGAAGAGCTGGCGGCGCGCGCCGCCGGGCGATGAACGTCCTTTGTGTACAGACATGGTGAGGCAGTAGGAAACTCGAGCGCGGATAGCGAGGAATCGTTGTGGAGCAGAGTAGCTACACACCCGCACAGTCCCGGACAGAGACACTCGACGACGCGCGGGGCGTGATCGCCGCCCCGGCGCCGGTACCGGCCGCGGGACGGGCGAAACAGGCCAGGCGCCGGCGTCACCTCCCGAACCGGTGGCTGAAGGTGGTCAGCGTCGTCTCGGTTCTCGTCCTCCTCGCCGTCTGGCAGCTGCTGGCCCAGCTCGGGGTGATCGACCGCACCCAGAGCAGTTCGCCCTCGGACGTCTGGCATTCCTTCGCGGTGATGGCCGGGAACGGTTCGCTGGGCACGGCTCTGCTGGCCAGCGCCAAGCTGTACGGCATCGGGCTCCTCGTCAGCATCGGCATCGGGATCGTCTTCGGGCTCGTCCTCGGCTGGTGGCGGGTGCTCGGCGCGATCTTCGACCCGTGGATCGCGATCCTCTACTCCACGCCGCTGATCGCACTGCTGCCGTTGATCATCGTCTGGTTCGGGATCGGCTTCCAGGGCCAGCTGGTGATGGTGGTCCTGGTGTCGGTGTTCCCGTTGCTGGTCAACGTCATGGTCGGCACGCGCCAGGCGGACGAGGAGCTGCTCCGGCTGGCGCACAGCTTCGGGGCGTCCCAGTTCGCGCTCGTCCGCACCATCGTGCTGCCCTCGCTGGTGCCCTACATGGTCACCGGCATCCGGCTTTCGATCGGCACCGCGCTGATCGGCATGGTGATCGGGGAGTACTTCGAGGGCACCGACGGGATCGGCAGCATCATCCTGAAATCGGGCGTGATGCTCGACTCGAGCGGCGTGTTCGTCGGCATCGTGATCCTCGCCGTCGTCGCGCTCACCCTCACCAGCCTCATCCGCGTCGCGGAGCGCAAGGTCGGCTCCTGGCGCGAAACCTGAGCACGCGGGCCATTCAACGACGAATGCGGAGGTAGCTCGTGTACACCTCACTGTCCAAAAAGGTCTCCCGCGCCCGGCGGTTCCTCGCCGCGGCGGCGTGCGTGGCGCTGCTTTCGGCCTGTGCGCCCAGCTACGGCGAGCCACTGACCAAGGACGCGTCCGGCAACACGAAGGTGACCATCGCCTACGGCGCGCCGACCGCCGACCAGATGATCCCCTCGGTCGCCGCGAGCGCCGGGCTGTTCCAGAAGTACGGGATCAACCCGGACATCAAGTACCTGGAGTCCTCGCAGCTGCTCTCGGCCGTGGTCGCGGGACAGGTCAACATGGCCGTCATTCCGGCGCCGGGATACGAGCTGATCGCGCTCAACGGCAGGCAGCTGAAGGCCATCGCCCGGATGCAGGACTCCTTCGACGTGATGTGGGTGTCCAATCCGGACTACGCGACGCCGCGGAGCATGGACGGCAGGTCCATCGCCATCTCCAAACCGGGCGCCTTTTCGGGCCTGATGGCGGAAATGGCGGAGCACCAGTTCGGGGTGTCGATGACGCAGGTGCCGCTGGGCGGCCTGTCGAACCAGGTCTCGGCCTTCCAGTCCGGGCAGGTCGACTCGATCTCGGATCTCAGCCCGGACCAGCTGCCCGGCGTCGAAAAGCACCTGCCCGGCGTGCACACGCTGGTGGACTGGCGCACGGTCAAGGACGTGCCGGCGATGATGCTGGTCGGCTACGGGCCGTGGCTCGAACAGCACCGGGCGGCGGTGGAGAACGTGCTGCGCGCGATCAACGACGGCGCGACGTACTTCAGGACCCACGAGGCCGAGTCCGTCAGCGTGATCAGCAAGGTGACGGGGCGGTCGGCCGCGTCGTCGAAGGTGGCGTACGAGAACGCGGTCGGCTGTATGTCGGCGAGTCTCCTGCCTTCGCTGGCCGCGGAGCAGAAGTCGCTGCAGTACCTCGGCGCGGACTACCCGCAGGCGAAGACGTTCGACGCGTCGCAGCTCATCGATGACAGCTACATGAAGGCGGCGCTCGGGCAATGAGCACCGACCCAGCGAGGACAGGAAAGGCCGCGACCATGACAACCAGTGTCACGTCCGGAGTGAAGGTCGATTTCCGTGGGGTGAGCAAGGTTTTCGGCGACCGGAAGAAGGGCGCGCCGCCGGTCGAGGTGCTCAAGGGCGTCGATCTGGCCGTGCGGGAGAACGAGATCGTCTGCGTGCTCGGCCCGTCCGGCTGCGGTAAGTCCACCCTGCTGAACTGCGCGGCGGGGCTGGAAAGCTACGACGGCTCGATCGTGATCAACGATCGTGAGGTGCGCGAGCCGCTGCCGGAGCTGGCGGTCGTGTTCCAGGCGCCGCATCTGCTGCCGTGGCGGAACGTCCGGAAGAACACCCAGTACGGGCTGGAAATGCGGCGCACGGTCCCGAAAGGCGACTGGCCGGGCCGGGTCAAGGACGCGATCCGGCTGGTGGGGCTGGACCATGCGGTGGACCGGTTTCCGCGGCAGCTTTCCGGTGGGATGCAGCAGCGGGTGAACATCGCCAGGGCGCTGGCCGTGGGGCCCGAAGTGCTGCTGATGGACGAGCCGTTCGGCGCTCTCGACGCGCTGACGAAGGAGCGGATGCAGGAGGAGCTGCAACGCATCGTCGCCGGCTCGCAGCTCACCGTCGTGTTCATCACCCACGACATCGGCGAGGCGATCTACCTCGGCGACCGGATCGTGGTGATGTCCTCGAACCCGGGGCAGATCCGGCTCAGCGTCGAAGTGGACGCGCCGCGGCCGCGGGGCATCGAGTTCAAGCGCAGCAGCGGTTTCCAGGAGATCTACTCGACGTTGTGGAACGCCTTGGCGTGACGGCGCGGCCGGAGCCGGAGGTCACCGGCTCCGGCCGCGGATGCCGTCGAGTTGCAGCGCCAGGTGCCGCCGCCAGTCCGCGGTCCGGCTCGGCCTGAAGTACATCGTGGACATGAGCGCGGTGACCAGGACCGGGAAATCGGCCACGGTCAGATCGTCCCGGACCGCGTCGGCGGCGATGGCGCGGTCGATGATCCGGGCGACGCTTTCCCGGATCTCGGCCTTCTGGTCGTCGATGCCGCCCCAGGGGCGCTCGTCGGAGCCCAGCAGCGCCCGCTGGAAGGCCGAATCTCCTTCGGCGGCTTCGAGATAGCCGCTCAACAGTGCTTCGAAGGCTTTCCCAGGGTCCTCGATCTGTTCCGCGTCGCGCGCGATCTCGGTGAGCTGCGAGAACCGGCGGCTGACGATGGCTGTCAGGAGCGCTTCCTTGGTGGGGAAGTGGCGGTAGAGCGTGCCCAGGCCCAACCCACAGTGCTCGGCGATTTCGTCCATCTGCGCGTCGCGGCCGAGCCGGGCGAAGAGCTCGCCCGCGGAGGCCAGGATTTTCTCGCGATTGCGCCGGGCGTCGGCGCGAAGGGGGCGTTCCGTCTCGGTCATCTCGTAGCCGATCGTACGCCCTGGCGCCGTAATGTGAACCGGACTTCCGCTTCCGTGTAGTGTGGTGGCGTAACCCCACCTCGGCAGTTGGGAGTCACCATGCCCGTGAATCCGCTCGGCGTCGCGCTGAGGAACAAGCGCGTCGGCCACGAAAAGCTCGTCTGGGCGCGTCCTGAGCTGCGTGCGCCCGAGACCTTCACCCTGAGCAGCCCGGCTTTCGAGGACGGCGGCGCGATGCCGGAGCAGTACCGCGGCCGGCTCTTCGGCCACAACACCTCGCCCGCCCTCGACTGGACCACTCCGCCGGGCACGGCCGTCGAACTCGTGCTCATCGTCGAGGACGCCGACTCGCCCTTCGGGAACCCGAACACCCACGGGCTGGCGGCGGGGATCGACCCGGCGCTGGGCGGCATCCCGGTGGACGGCCTCACCGAGGCGGGCAGGGTGACCGGGGTCGAACTCGGCAAGGCAGGGCCCCGCCACGGCTGGTTCGGCCCGATGCCCATCCGCTCACACGGCCCGCATTCCTACGTCTTCCAGCTCTTCGCCCTCGACCGGCGGCTCGGCCTCCCCGGCAGGTTCAAGCTCGGCGCCGCGGTCGAGGCGATGGCGGGGCATGTGGTCGGGCGGGCGAAGCTGGAGGGCACCCGGGAGAATCGCTGAGGTTTCGGCGCCCGGCGATCGGGGTTCTCCGGTAATCGCGCGAGCGATCACGAACATCGCCGAGTGTTTCAGCGCACCGCGACCGGAGGCGTCCCCGAGGCCACGCGGGCGACCTCGGCGGCGTCGGCGACCAGCTGGTCTCCTGGCGTGGTCATCGCGAGCGCGCCCGCCGCCGCGCCGCATTCGATCGCGTCTTGGGGGTCGCCGCCGCGCAGGAGGGTGGCGATCACGCCCGCGGCCATGGCATCGCCGCCGCCGATGCGGTCCAGCACTTCGAGGTCGTAGTCGCGGCTGCCGAGCACACCCTTGTCGCGGTCGAGCCCCAGCACACGCCACTCGTGCCTGCTCGCCGAGCGCACCCGGCGATCCGAGGCCACCACGGTCCGCACTTCGGGGAATTTGTCGAGCAATTGTGTTGCCAGCGCGGGAAAAGACCCGTCCGTGCCGGTGCCGAGACCGAGCCTGCCGGTGAGGTCGGCGACGCCCGCGAAGACCACGTCCGCACGCCGGACGAGCGCTTCGAAGGTGCTGCCGGCCCGTGCGCCGTCGACGTCGTCGCGGAAGATGCTGGGCCGGTGGTTGAGATCCACCGACGTGACGACCCCGGCCTGCCGCGCCGCGTCGAGGCCGTCGAGGGTGAGCGCGGCGGTGTCCGGGGAGAGCCCGGCGAAGATCCCGCCCGTGTGGAACCACGCGGTGCGACCGGGCGCGAAGACCGCCGGCCAGTCGAAGTCCGTGCGGCCGAGCTGTGCCGCGGCCGAGAACTCCCGGTCCGAGACACCGACCGGCGCGCGCACGCCGAACCCGCGTTCGGTGAAGTTCAGGCCGTTGCGGACCCCGGGAACCGCAGGGTCCCGCCAGATCACGTCCCGGGTGTCCACACCGGACGCCAGCACGAGCGACTCCAGCAGCCGTCCGACCGGATTGTCCACCCACGCGGTCAGCAACCGCACCGGCACACCGAAGACGGTGCGCACCGCGCGTCCGACGTTGTACTCGCCGCCGCCTTCGCTCACCTCGAACCGGCGCGCCGAGCGGATGCGTTCCTCGCGCGGGTCCAGCCGCAACATCACTTCGCCGAGGACGACGAGCTCCTGGGCACTCACGCGAGCATCCAGCTGCCGCTCACCGCGAACACCGCGGGATGCGCGAGGTAGGTCTCGGCGTTCTCCGCGGTGACGCCGCCGCTCGGCATGAACCTCATCCCAGGAAACGGCGCCGCGAGCGCGGAGATCCACGCGACACCACCGAGTAGCCCCGCCGGGAACAGCTTCACCCGGCTCAACCCGAGCGCGTGCGCGCGCATCAGGTCCGACGGAGTGCTCACCCCGGGCAGCACGGCCAGCCCGCGATCGCGCGCGTGCGTCACGACCTCCTCGGACAACCCCGGGCTCACGATGAAGCTCGCCCCGCGCTCCGCGGCCTCGTCGACCTGCTCGCGCCGCACCACTGTTCCGGCGCCGACCACGGCATTCGTGCGCGCTGCCAAGGACTCCAGCGCGTCCATCGCCTCCGGGGTACGCAGCGCCACCTCCACGACCGGCACGTCGATGGCCGCCACGCGCTGGGCATCCGCTACGGACTCGGGTGTCCACAGTGGAAGGAAGCGCGCGGAGTCGAGTACCGCGAAGACGTCGGTCACCGGACGGTCTCCTGTTCGACCTGTTCGCTTTCCGACGGCTTGTCGGAAGTGGTGCGCACGTACACGGCGAGCGCGAGGCCGCCGAGGATGGCGGCGATGCCGAGCACGGCGAACCCGGGGAAGTAGCTTCCCGTCGCGGCGAGCAGTCCGCCGACGAGCCAGCCCGCGACGATGCCGCCACCGCCCGCGCCGAACCCGTTGATGATCCCGGTCGCCGGGCCGACCGCGGTGGCCGACAGCCGGGTCACGGCGATGGCCCAGATGTTGGGCGTGTAGGCGGCGGTGAAGTAGCCGACGCTGAGGCTGATCAGCACGAACTGGGCGACCGCGTTGTGCGTGAACGGCAGGCAGGCGATGAGGATGCCGCCGACGACGAGCCCGGACACCGCGATCGGCCCGCGTTTCCCGGTGCGGTCGCTCAGCGCGATCATCGGGAAGGTCAGCAGCAGCGACACCAGGTACGGGGTCGCGGTGGCCAGCCCGCTCAGCGTCGGGGAGAGCCCGAACGCCGACACGGTCTGCGGCAGGAACAGCGTGATGCCCCAGAACAGCATGCCGTTGGCGAAGTAGCTGAACACGATGAGCAGGAACCGCCAGCCGCCGAACGACGCGGGCGTGAGCCGCTCCCGCTTGGGGCCTTCCGTGCGGGAGATGCGGACCGGCGCGAACCGCGGCACGCCAGGGCGGGAGCGCAGGAACACCGCGTACAGCGGCACGATCACCACGAGCCCGATCCCGCCGAGCAGCCAGAACAGGTGGCGCCAGTCGAACGCGGCGTAGACCGGGGTGAGCACGAAGAACCCGAGCGCCAGCGCGAGATACTGGCCGTAGTACTGGATGAGCGCGCTGGCGCGGCTCATCTCCTGCTCGTCGAACCACTCCTTCGCCAGCCGGAACTGTTGCGGCCAGTAGAAACCCTCGAAGATCCCGACCCCGACGCGGAGCGCGACCAGCGTCGCGACGTTCGGGCTGAACCCGATCGCGAAGGTGCAGGCCGAATAGCCGACGACCGAAACCAGCAGGATCCACTTGGCGTCGATCCGGGCGGTGAGGAACCCGCCGAGCAGGTTCGACACCAGATAGCCCCACAGGAACGCCGTCAGCGTGAGGCTGGACGTGGTGGCGAAGGCTCCGCCCTGGAAACCGAGGTCCCTGGCGACGCCCTTGATGCCGATCGACAGGTTCGACCGGTCCAGATACGCCACGAACAACCCGGCGGCCAGCAGCAGCCCGATCCGGAGCCAGCGCTCACGCCCGCTTGCTTTCGTCGTCATGGTTACGCTCCTTTGCGTGCGGGCGGTTCAGGCCGCGTACCGGCCGAGTAGTTCGCGATCGATTTCGATGCCGAGGCCGGGGCCGTCGGGCACGGACAGGACCGGGCCGGTGGCGAGGCCGGCCAGGCCCGAGCGGAACGGGTTCGGTGCCTGGTCGAGTTCGACCAGCACGGGGCCGCGCCCGGTGGACGGGGTGACCTGGGGGAGCGCGGTCAGCAGGTGCAGCCCGGCGGCGATGGTGATCGAGGAACCCCACACGTGCGGGAGGGTGGGGATCCCGTGCGCGCTGGCCATTCCCGCGATCAGCAGCGTTGCGCGGATTCCGCCGCAGGCCGTGGCGTCCGGCTGGAGGAGGTCGACCGCGCGGGTTTCGATGAGCTCGCGGAAGCCCCACCGGGTGAACTCGGACTCGCCGCCGGCGATGGGAACCGTTGTGCCCGCCCGGATTTCGCGATAACCCTGGAGGTCCTCGGGGAGTACGGGCTCCTCGAAGAACCACAGGTCCGCGTCTTCGAGCGCGCGCAGGAATGACTTGGCCTCGGCGGTGGTGTAGCCGCGGTTGGCGTCCACCGCGATCCGGACCGAGGGCCCGAGCGCCGCCCGCGCCCGCCGCACGCGCTCGATGTCGGTCGTGAGTTCCCTGCCGACCTTCATCTTCACGTCGCGGTAACCGGCGTCCACAATGGAGTGCGCCTCGGCTTCGATGTCGTCTTTCCAGTCGCCGCCGTAGTAGAAGGCGGACGCGTACGCGCGGACCTGCGGGGTGTGCTTTCCGCCGAGCAGCCGCCAGACCGGGAGCCCTGCGGCTTTGCCCGCCAGGTCCCACAACGCGATTTCGATCCCGGAGATGGCCGCGATGGAAATGCCCTTGCGGCCCCATTCGCGGTTCCGGTTGTAGAGCTCGTCCCAGATGTCGGTGAGCTCGCGCGGATCGCGGCCGAGCAGGAACGGGGCGAAGGATCCGTCGATGAGCGCACGGTTCCCGGGCGCCGGGCCGAAGCATTCGCCCCAGCCGGTCAGCCCGTCGTCAGTGCGGATCTCGACGAGGCAGCTGGCGCGGGAGTCCCAGTCCCACTGGGACATCCCGAACGGCACGTCGAGCCGGTGGCTCACCACGTGCGTGGTGACGGCGACGATCTTCATCTCGTTCCCTCCCGTGGCGGGCCGACGGATTCGCGGCGCACCAACGCTCCCGGCACCACGAGGTGCGGTGTTTCGCGCGGGCGCCCGCCCCGTGTCATGGCGACGATCAGTTCGCCCGCGAGGCGGCCCATTTCCTCGACCGGCTGCGACACGGCCGTGACGGCCGGGTAGACGGCCGACATCCAGCCCGCGTCGGTGAACCCGACGACCGACACGTCCTCCGGTACGTGCAACCCGGCCTCGCGGACGGCGACCAGGATTCCTTCTGTCACAGGGACGTTGAACCCCAGGACTGCCGTCACGCCGCCGGTGTCGAGAAGTTCACGCATCGCCGCGCGCCCGGCCGCGGACGTGCCTTCGGTGTAGCGCACGACCGGCTCCCGGCCCGCCGAAACCGCCTGGCGGAAACCGGCTTCCCGTAACCGGGTGGTGGAAACCCCTTCGGGCCCCAGCACGGCCGCGACCCGCCGGTGACCGGCGGCGAACAACTCCTCGGCCGCCTGCCCGAACGCCTCGGTCTCGTTGGTGACGACCGTCGGCACGTCGAGGCCGGCGATGGTGCGGCTGACGAGGACCACGTTCTCGAACGTGCCGACCTGCCGCGCGGAGAACCGGGTTCCGGTGGCCGGGGAGAGGACGAGCCCGGCCGGCCGGTACGAGGCGAGCAGGTCGAGCTGCGCGGCTTCGAGTTCGGGGTCGTCGTCGCAGTTGAGGAGGAGGACGCTGAGCCCGGCGTCGCGCAGGGGTTTCTCGATCGCCCTGTGCAGCCGGGCGTAGAACGGGTTGCCGATGTCGGACACGGCGAGGCCGACCATCGGGCTGCGCGTGGAGCGGAGACTCCGGCCGAGCACGTTCGGCGCATACCCGAGCCGCTCGACGGCCTCGACCACGCGGCGGCGGGCGTCCTCGCTGACGTACCCGCGCTCGTTCAGCACGCGCGAGACCGTCTGACTGCTCACGCCCGCGGCCTCCGCGACGTCGTGCACCGTCGCCCGCTTCGGTCTGGCTGGCATATGTTAACGATAACACATGCAGGTGGGAGCAGGTGGGTGCTGAGCCACCCCCCTGGAGGCCTCCCTCAGAGAGCCCGCCCCCGGGGCACCGACCGCAGGATCCCCGACACGTCATCGGCCAGCCGCCGCGCTTCGTCGGCCGTCAGGTCCGACGTGCAGACCCGCACGAACGGCGGGCTCGACAGCCGTGACAGTTCGCCGCCGCGGACGGCCCATCCTCGCGCCATCAGTTCCGCCGTCACGGCCGACTCGTCCCCGACCGGGATCGTCACGGTGAAACCCGAGCTGCTCAGCACGTCGATCCCGCGGCTCGCCAGGTGGCCGACGAACTCCTCGCGGCGGGCGCGGTACAGATCGGCGGCGCGCTCGACGGTCTCCAGGCACTTCGAGTCCGACAGCATCGCGGCGACGAGCCGCTGGACGAGATGGCTGACCCAGCCGGGCCCCAGCAACTGCCTGCCCTGCACCAGATCCGCGGTCGTCCGGTCGCTCGACACGACGGCGAGTCGGAGGTCCGGCCCGAAGATCTTCGACACCGACCGCACGACCGCCCACCGCCGTCGGCCGCGCGTCAGCGAGAACGCCGGTGCCCCCGAGGTCAGCGACACGTGATCGTCCTCCAGGACGTAACAGTCCGGATAGGACTCAAGCACCTCGCGCAGTTCCTTCGCCCGCAAGGAGTTCAGTGTCGCGCCCGTGGGATTCTGCGCCCGAGGCTGCAGGAGCACCATGGCGCAGTTGTGCCGCGCCAGCGTCGTGTCCAAACTGGACGGAACGATCCCATGGGCGTCGACCTCCACCCCGGCCAGCGTGTAACCCATGGTGCGCAACAAACTGTAGCCCGCGACCCACCCCGGATCCTCCACCGCGATCGTGGATCCGGGCGGGATGGCGGCCTGGCAGATCCGCTCGATGGCGTCGTGTGCGCCGTTGGTCGCCGTGAGGTGCCCGCGGATCCCGTCCTCTTCGAAGAGCGGGCCCATGGACTCGCTCAGTTCCGCCGTCACGTTCTGCGTGTCGTAGCTCCCGCTGCGCCGTGCGCCTGCCCCGGCGAAGCGGTGAATGTCCGGCAGGAGCTCCGAATCCGGCGCGACGGTGCGTAGATCGCGAACCCCGGGCCCGACCGGCAGATCGCCCGCGGTGGGCACCGCCGGTTTCGCCGCGACCCTGGCGCGCTTGCGATCCCCCACGGTGATCAGGCCGCGCTCGCGCAGCGTCCGGTACGCCAGCGAAATCGTCCCCGGGCTCACGCGGAGCTCCGTCGCCAGCGCCCGCACTGACGGCAGAGCTTCCCCTGCCTGTAGTTCACCGTCCCTGATCGCCTCGGCTATTGCGAGATGGATCTCCCGCGAGTACTTTTTGCCTGCCAGGCTCTTAACTGACACAGATTGAAACTGTACTAGGACAGATAATGTGGGTCAACCCCCTGTACCTCCGGGATCGCCCGGCCGCACTGGGCTTCGTCTCCCGGAATCCACTCGCCACGGTGGTGGGAACGGCGCCGGTCGAGGCGGCGCATCTGCCGCTGCTCCTCGACGACCCCGAAGACCCGCGCTACCTGATCGGCCACATCCCGCTGGCCGACCCGCTGTCCGCGCAGCTGCGCCGGAAATCGACCGTGCTCGCCGTCTTCGGCGGGGCGGGCAGCTACATCAGCCCCGCTGTCCACGCCGAAACCGTCCTGCCCACCTACAACTTCGTGGCCGTGCACGTCACCGGCGGCGCGGAGGTGGTGGACGACGAAGACTTCCTCCGTGCGCATCTCCGCGCGCTCACCCACGCCGGCGAAACAGCCAAAAGCTATGCACCGTACCGCGAATGGTCCATCCAGGGCGCGGCGGCGGAGCGCGCGGAGTCCCTGCTGCCACGAATCACCGCGTACCGGATCGAAATCGAGCGGCTGGAAGCCAAGTTCAAGCTCGGCCAGAACCGCACAGCGGCCGACCGGCGGCGAATTCACGACGCGCTCGCCACTTCGGCCGACCCGAACGACCGCGAAATCGCCGCGCTGATGGCGGAAGAGGCGCAGCCGGTCTCGCCCTGATCACCGACTCCCGTCCCCCCGAACGATCTTGGAGCTCTGATGTCCTCCAACCTCGCCAAAGCCACCGTCGGCGCCTTCTTCGGCAGCTGCGTCGAATGGTTCGACTTCTTCATCTACGGCACCGCGTCGGCGCTGTTCTTCGGGACGTTGTTCTTCCCCGAAACCGATCCCGCCGTCGGGACGGTGCTCAGCCTGCTCACCTTCGCGGTGGGGTTCCTGGCCCGGCCGCTCGGCGGAATCCTGTTCGGGCACATGGGAGACCGGATCGGCCGGAAGAACACTTTCGTCGTGACACTCGCCTTGATGGGGACGTCCACCTTCCTCATCGGCGTGCTCCCGACCTACGGTTCGATCGGGATCTGGGCGCCGATCATCCTGGTGTGCCTGCGCATTCTCCAGGGTCTCGGCGTGGGCGGGGAATGGGGCGGCTCCATTCTGATGACGGTGGAGAACGCGCCCTCGAAATGGCGTGCGTTCTTCGGCATCCTCCCGCAACTGGGCAGCCCGGTCGGCACGATCATGGCGAACGGTTCGTTCTCCGCGCTCGCACTGATGGACAAGGACGCGTTGCAGTCGTGGGGATGGCGCATCCCGTTCCTCGCCAGCGCCGTGCTGATCATCATCGGGTTCGTCATCCGGCTCGGGGTCGGCGAAACCGAGGAGTTCAAGGCCGAAACCGAAGAAACGGGTAAGTCGAAATCGCCGGTCAAAGAGGTGTTCACGCAGGCATGGGGCCGGGTCCTGCTGGTGGCGGGGAGCAGGCTTTACGAGGCCACGTTCTTCACCGTGGCCACGGTGTTCGTGGTCGGCTACGCCACGGGCAAGCTGGGCGTCGAAAAGCCCGTCGTCCTCAACAGCATCCTTTACGGCGGCATCGCCGAGGTGATCGCGCTCCCGATTTTCGGGCTCCTGCTGTTCAAGGCCAAGCCGCGGACGCTGCTCCAGTTCGGGGCGCTCACCGGCGCGCTCGCGATCTTCCCGTTCTTCCTGCTGATCGAAGGCGGGAACCCGGTCCTCATCGCGCTCGCGATGATCGTGACGTTCTTCCTCGGCACCGCATCGTGGGCGGCCTATCCGACACTGTTCGCGGACGTCTTTCCCAGCAGAATCCGCTACACCGGGATTTCGGTGGGTTTCCAGGCCGCGACCATTTTCAGTGGTTTCGCGCCCAGCGTCGTTTCCTACCTTTCGATCGCCGCTGGCAACACCTGGTGGCCGGTCGCGATCTTCGTCATGATCACCGCGCTGGTCAGCAGTGGCTGTGCGTTCGTGCTCGGGCGGATCAAACCGGCCGGCAAGGACGCGAACGCCGGTGCCGGTAAGACGACGAAGGCGGTGCGGGCGTGAAGATCGACAGCATCGTGGTCAACGCCGACATCGTGACCATGCACGCCGGCCGCCCCAAAGCCGCCAAGATGGGTGTGTGGAACGGGAGGATCGTCGGGTTCGACGACGACCTGAGCGGTCTCGAAGCCGGAACCGTCGTCGACGCGGGCGGGCGGGTGGTGCTCCCCGGATTCATCGACAGCCACACGCATCTGGGCCTCACCGGTCTTCGCGGCCGCGCCGTCGACATCGCCGGCCTGGCGCTGGGCGACGCCGTCGCCGCGATCGAAGCGGCGGCCGCCGGACGAGAGCCCGGCGGCTGGGTGGAGGTCGTCGGCTACGATCCCCGCGCGCTCGGCCGCAAGCTCGCCGCGTCGGACCTCAGCGGCGGATCCTGCGAGGGGCGCAAGATCTGGGTCCGGGACATCTCCAGCCATTCGTCGGTCGTCTCCCCGGCGGTTCTCGAAGCGGCCGGGATAACCTCGGGTGAGCTGCTGGACGGCAGGCTGGAGGAAGACGATCAGCAGATCGTGCTCGACCAGCGTCTGCCGTATCCGCCGGAGGACATCGAAGAGGGCCTGCTGGCGGCGGGAAAAACCTGTCTCGCACAGGGAATCACCACCTGCGTCGAAGCGGGGGTCGGTGGCGGCGGCGCGAGTCTCCGGCACGACGAGCTGTCGGTGTACCTCGCGATGGCCGAGGCCGGGACCTTGCCGCTGCGCACCTGCCTGATGCTCACCGGGGAAGCCGTGCCCCATTTCGAATCGCTCGGCCTGGCCGCCGGTTTCGGCGGCGACTGGCTGTCGGTGCACGCACAGAAGATGTGGCTGGACGGCGGAATGCTGGTGCGGTCCGCGGCCGTCACCGAACCCTTCGTCGGCTCGGAGCACCCGGGTGCGCTGCTCGGCGAGGAGGAAGAGATCCTCGAGCGCATCGTCGCCGCGCACCGCGCCGGCTGGCAGCTGGCCATCCACGCCATCGGTGACCGCGCGATCGACGCCGCGCTCGACGGGCTGCTGGCCGCGCAGGAAAAGTATCCCCGCGCCGACGCCCGGCACCGGATCGAGCACGCCGGGATGGTCCGCGAGGACCACCTGCCCGTCATGGGGCGGCTCGGCCTCGGTGTCGGCTCCCAGCCGTGCTTCCTCTGGGATTCCGGCGACGACTACGCGAACATCGTGGGGCCGCACCGGGTTCCGTGGCTGTATCGCGGGAAATCGTTCCTGGACAACGGGATCAAGCTGCTGGGCAGCACCGACCGGCCGCTTCCCGGCAGTCCGCTGCGCGGGATCCAGTTCTTCGTCGAACGCCGTTCGTCGAGCGGGCGATCGCTCGCACCCGAAGAGCGGATTTCGCGGCACGAGGCCGTGGCCGCGTTCACCGCGACAGCCGCCTGGGGCAGTCGGCGTGAGCATCTTCTGGGTACCCTCGAAGTCGGCAAGGCCGCGGACTACGTCGTCCTGGAGGAGGATCCGTTCGCCGTCGAGACCTCCCGGATCGGCGACATCCCGGTGGCGGCGACGTACATCGACGGGGTCCCGCGATGGCAGCGCTGAGGATTTCCGTTCCCTACCAATGGCTTTACGACTTCCTCGCCACTGACGGCGTGAAACTGCTCTCCTGGGAGGAGGGCGCACCCGATCAGGCTGATCTCGACGAGACGGACCTGCTGGTGCTGCCGGTCCACACGCTCGACAAGCACCCGCGTTTTCCTTACGTGACAGCAGCTTTGGCGAACGAGGTGATCGCCCGGAGCCGCGCGCGTCTCGTGCAGCTGTTGTCGGTCGGCCACGAGGGGCTCGTGTCCCCGTCCGTGCCGATCGCCAATGCCGAGGGCGTGATGGAGGGGCCCACCGCGGAGCACGCCGTCACGCTGCTGCTGAGTTCGATGCGCTCGCTGCCGGATTTCGCCGCCAGTCAAGGGAATGCGACTTGGCACAACTTCACCTCGCCCGGGCTGATCGGGAAATCGGTCGCACTGCTCGGGTACGGGGGAGTGGGCAGCGCGATCGACCAGCGGCTGCGGAACTTCGACTGCCACGTCACGCGATTCGCGTCGCGGGCCAGAACGACGGCTGACACGGTGGTCCACGCGCTCAGCGCGCTGGACGCCGGCTGGTTGGGCACTTTCGACGCGGTCGTCCTGGCCCTGCCGTCGACCCCGGCGACGAGGAAACTGGTCGACCCGGCCTTTTTGGCTGCCATGAAGGAAAACGCGGTGCTGGTCAACGTCGGCCGCGGGGTTGTGGTGGACACCGAGGCGCTCGTCGAGCACGCCGCGAAGGGGCACATCCGGGCCGCTGTGGATGTCGTCGATCCGGAACCCCTGCCGGCTGATCACCCGTTGTGGAGCACACCGAACATCACGATCACCCCGCATGTCGGTGGCAACACCGACGCTGTCGCGCCCGCGTTGACGGACCTCATTCTCCGGCAGGCCCGTCGCCTCCAGGATGGGGAGCCGGTGCTCAACCGGCTCGAGGACTCCGCAAGTGATCACTGGGCGGGGTAGCCGGATCCGTCGCCGCCGTTTTTCCCGCCGCACGGCCGAAAACGGCGGCTCGCATGAGGGCGGCGCCACCGGGGTAGTCGCCGTAGAACAGGCCGCCGGTGGCTTCACCCGCGGCGTAGAGGCCGGGGACGGCGACGCCGTCGCTGTCGAGTGCGCGGCCATCGGGGTCTATGCGCACGCCGCCGAAGGTGAAGGTCAGCCCGGCGACCGCGTGGTAAGCGACGAAAGGTGGCCGGTCCAGCGGGGTGGCCCACGCCGATTTCGCCGGGGTGAGGCCCGTCGTGCGCTCCTCGTCGGTGCAGGCGCGGTTGAACTCGTCGACGGTGCGCACGAGTTGGCCAGCGGGGACACCGATCCGCGCGGCGAGCCCGGGCAAAGTCGGTGCGGTGACAGGGATCGCCGATCCGGCGAACTCGTCCGCCACGCGCGCCGCGGTGCGCTGGTCGAAGAGCTCGTAGGCCACCCGCCCGGGCTGGCGCATGATGGCCTTCCCCATTTTCGAGTAGTTCTTCACCCACGGCCCCGGCCCTTCGTCGACGAACCGTTCGCCGTCACGGTTGACCAGCACGCCGAGCCAGAACCCGTGCAACGGGAACGGCGGCGACGCCTCGCTGCGTCCGGGGGACGGCATGGTCGGGTCGACGGCGGCGGAGTGGCAGCTCGACCACGTTCCGGCGTCGCCGGCGCCGGCCCGTAGCGCCGCCATGATCCCGTCGCCCGTGGCCAGCCGGGTGCCGCGGAGCTTGACGTCTTCCCAAGCGGGCCCGAGGTGCCGCCGCCGGAGTTCGCGGTCGGCCTGGAAGCCGCCGCTGGTGATCACCACCGCATCGGCGGGCAGCGTGCCGTCGCCGGTCATCACGCCCGTGACGCGCCCGTTCTCGCGAACCACGTCGGTGAGGGGAGTGGACCAGCGGATCTCGACCCCGATCCGGTCCGCGTGCCGCAGCAACGGTTTGATCACCTCGAACCCGCGCGACATGCCTTCGCCGGTGCTGGTGAGGATCTGTCCCGGCGGGACACGCAGCACCCCGTCCCGCACCCGCGCGCCGACCGTGCGGTTGAAGGTGAAGCGCACCCCTTTTTCCTTGAGCCAGCGCATTGTTTCCAGTGAACGAGCCGCGAGCGTTTCGACGAGCCGCGGGTCGGCCCTGCCGTCGCTCATCGCCATCAGCTCGGCGGCGTAGGCCTCGCTGGTGTAGGCCGGGGCGTCGATCTTCCCGGCCCGCATCCCGGGTTCGAACTCCTCGGCGATCGACGTGAGGTCGTCCGGCCCGTCGTAGCGGAAGAGGAACAGGCCGCCCGAGAAGGCCGCGTTCCCGCCGACGTCGTCCCGTTTTCCCTTTTCCAGCAACACAACGCTCGCGCCGGTTTCCCGGGCGGAGATCGCGGCGGCGAGCCCGCTCAGGCCGGCTCCGGCGACGACAACTGTAAGCATGCTGACAAAGTAGAGTCTTGCTTCGAAAGGTGCAAGCATGCTGATACTTGGCTCGCTGTCCCTTTGACCCCTGTCACACTTCCTGGACGGTAGTCCCGTGACTCCTTACCGTAGGCAAGCCTTGCCTAACTAAAACCCCGGAGGAGTCTCCATGCGCGGTTCGACCCTTGACAAGGCTGCACCCGTCGTCCTCGGCCTGTTCCGCATCGTCATCGGGCTGCTCTTCGCGGGCCACGGCGCCGCGTCGCTGTTCGGGATTTTCGGCGGCGCGTCCGGCACGAACGGCGGGACCGTCGCCGTGGGCGCCTGGCCGTCCTGGTACGCGGCGGTGATCCAGCTCGTCTGCGGACTGCTCGTGATGACCGGCCTGTTCACCCGGGTCGCGGCGCTGCTGGCCTCCGGCTCGATGGCCTACGCCTACTTCGTCATGCACCAGCCCGATGGGCTCCTGCCGCTGCAGAACCACGGCGAACCGGCCGCGCTGTTCTGCTGGGCGTTCCTGCTGCTGGTGTTCACGGGCCCCGGCGCCGTCGCGTTGAGCTCCCTGTTTTCCCGCGACACCACGGCGGCCGCGTGACGTCATTGCTCGGCGAGGATGCGGTAAAGCGCTTGCCGCGCGCCGCGGACGATCGCGACCGCCTGTTCGATGGACTCCTCCGAAGCCGACGACGTCACCTGCTGGGCGGCGGCACGGAGCTGGTGCATTTCGTCGCGGAGCTGTGAGTGCTCGCGCGGCTCCGCCGGGAATTCGGCGGCGAACGCGGAGACGCGACGTTCGGCGGCCTGCTTTTCCCCTTCGCCGGTAAGGGAAAAGATCCGCCGTCCGTCGGTCTCGTCGCATTTCACGAGCCGGTTGTCCTGGAACATCTGCAGCAGCGGATAGATCGAACCCGGGCTGGGCCGCCACGTCCCGCCGCTGAACCGCTCGAGCCGGTCCATCAGCTCGTACCCGTGCGCCGGACCGTCCAGCAGCGCGGTGAGCACCAGGTCCGGCACCATCCCGCGCCGCATGCGCCCGCCTTCGCCCCGGCCGCCGCCATATCCGCGATGTCCGCCGTGTCCTCGCATTGCCCGTATCACCGATTCGCCGTCGTGAGTAGTCGATATATCGTGACATTATCACGGCAGCCCCGGCCGGCCGGGTCACTCCACCTTGACCGACAGCTCGGTGGATCCCTTGAGCGGCAAGGAAAGAGACCGGAATCCCCGCTCCGGGTCACGCACGTAGTCCAGGAAATCCGTTTCGCCGTTGTCGTTCAGCACGAGTGCGCCGACGCGGAGCTGGGGCGTGAGGATTTCGATCAGCTGCCGGGCGAGGGAAGGTCCCTCCGCGACCGGGAACCCGTCGATCAGCGCGAAATCGACGGGCCCGCCGACGTCGGCGAGTGTCTCCCTGGCGTCGCCGAGCCGGATGTCGGCGTAGTCCGCCAATCCCGCCTCGGCCAGGTTCCGTTCGGCGGCGGCCGCTTTGCCGGGCACGATCTCGGCGCCGATCACCGTGCCGCCGCCGTTGTCGCGGATCGCGGCGGCGAAGTAGATCGCCGAAACACCGACCGAGGTCGCGAAGTCGACCACCCGCTTCGCCCCGATCGCCCGGCACAGCAGGTAGATGAGATCGCCCTGCTCCTGCTTGATCGAGAGCGGCCGGTCCGCGCGGGCGAACGGGTCGGCGAACGCGGGGTTGCTCCCGTCGCGCCAGCTGCCCCGCCGACCCGAACGCCCGCCGGGGAACTGGTTCGACGGCGCGTGCAGGCGATCCAGCACCGTACGCACGCGCGGATCCAGCACCGGGCCGAGGACCCGTTCTTCTTGCGGCATCAGTCTTCCCCGTGATCGTGGTCAGGGTGGTCGGCCACGCCCTGGCGCCAGTACCCGCGCGTCACCAACGATGACCGCGGCACCTGCCGGTCGAGCAGCTGCCTGCGGATTCGCCGCACCGCGGAAGCCTCACACGCCACCCAGACCTGGGTTTCCGCATCGATCACGGCACCGGCGGCCGCGTCGTACAGCTCCTCGCCCCATGCCTCGGGGTGACGCCGGTGATGCCACGTGACCGTCGTCTGCGCGGCGCTGTCGAGCGGAATCTCGTCCTCGGCACCGTCGACTTCCAGGTGCACGGCCGCTTTCGCGCTCGCGGGCAGTGCGTCGAGCAAGGTTCCCACCGCGGGCAGCGCGCTTTCGTCACCGCCGATCCACCACTCCGGTGCGGTGAGGTCGAAGGGCAGCCGTCCGCCCGGTCCGCCGATCGCGAGCTTGTCCCCGGCCTTCGCCCGCTGTGCCCAGGTGGCGGCCGGCCCGTCGCCGTGCAGGACGAACTGCACCTCCAAAGTCCCGGCGTAGGCGTCGAAGTAGCGCGGCGTGTAGGTCCGGACGATCGGCCGTGGCTTGTCCTCGGGCCACGTCCGGCCCTCGGCGGTGATCTTCGGCAGCGTGGGCGCGTCCTGGCCCGGGGCGGGCAGGAAGAGCTTGATGTGCGAAGTCGGTGCCGCGGCCTGGAACCGGCTCAGGTCCGCGCCGCCGACGTGGACCGACACCAGCCTCGGCGTGATCCGGGCAAGCCTGACCACCTCGACCGGCTCCGGTGGGCGCCGCGGCCGCCTCGGCCCGCCCCGCCTGTCCACAATGGAGTCTTTCATGCCTTGCCGTCCTTTCCGGAGTTCGTGCGCCTGACGAGGTATTCCCAGGAGCGCAACAGATAGCCGTCCGCTTCGGCGTGCGAATACCGGCTTCCCGGCTCCCGCAACGGAGGCGCGACACCCCCGGCGGCCGCCGCGAGCAGCTGCAGCCGGCACGCCCGCTCCAGCAGGACGGCGGTCATCACGGCAGTGGCGACGCTGGCACCGACGGCGACGATTCCGTGCCCCACAAGGAAAAGCGCGCGGGCATCGCCGAGGTGGCGGGCCACGTCCGCGCCCAGCTCGGGCGTTTCGACGAGCCCGACCGGCGCCTCGTATCTCGGTACGCCCGCGGCGAACGGGCCCGCGCCGTTGGAGAACGCGTAAAGCGGCTGCCCGGTCGCCGCCAGCGCGATCGCGTGCGGGGGATGGCAGTGCACGACGCTGCCGACGTCCTCCCGAACGCGCAGGACTTCGGTGTGCAGCGGGTATTCCCGGGGCACGGGGGCCGAGCCGAGGAGACGCTTGCCGTCGAGGTCGGTCAGGACGACGTCCTCGGCGCCCACCTCGTCGAAGCCGCGCGGCCCGGCCTTGAGCCAGACGTGGCCGAGGTCCCGGTCGCGCCGGGAAACGTGGCCCCAGACCGGGTCGCCCTGGTCCTCGATGCCCAGGACGTGGCAGCCGAGCACCACCTCGGCGGCGGGGTCCTCAAGGGACGGTGCGGTCACTGCTGCTCCTCGTTCTGGTCGGGGAAATGACAGGCGGCGAACTGTCCCGGCCGGACCTCGCGCATCTCCGGCTCCGTCCGCGCGCAAACCGGCTGGGCGAGGGGACACCTCGTCCGGAACCGGCAGCCGCTGGGCGGTGCGAGCGGCGAAGGCAGCTCGCCGTCGAGGGAAGGGCCGCGGAAGGGGTGGTCGGGATCGGCGAGGGGGACCGAGTCGAGCAGCGCACGGGTGTAGGGATGCGCCGGATGGTCGTAGACCTGCTGGGAGTCCCCGAATTCACACGTCTTGCCGAGGTACATGATCAGCACGTGGTCGGTCATCGAGCGCACGACGGCGAGATCGTGCGCGATGAACACGACGGTCAGGGCGAACTCGGTTTTGAGGTCCTCGATCAGGTTGAGGATCTGCGCCTGCACCGACACGTCGAGCGCGGACACGGGCTCGTCGCAGATCAGCAGCCGCGGCCGGACGGCCAGCGCCCGCGCGATCGCGACCCGTTGCGCCTGCCCGCCGGAGAGCCTGCGGGGCGACGTGGTGGCGAGCTGCTCCGGTGACAGGCCCACCGCGGTCAGGATCTCCGCGGCGGCCCGCTGCTGTTTTTCCTTGGGGGCGCCGGAAATCGCCAGGCCCTCGGCCACGATGGCGGGGACGTTCCGGCGCGGGTTCAGCGAGGCGACCGGATCCTGGAAGATCATCTGCATGTCGCGGCGCAGCGCGCGCATCCGCCTTTCGCCCGCGCCGTCGATCCGTTCGCCGCCGAAGCTGACCTCGCCGCCGACGGCGCCTTCCAACCGCAGCACCGCCCGGCCCGCCGTCGACTTCCCGCAGCCGGACTCGCCGACGATGCCCAGGGTTTCCCCGGGCAGCACGTCGAAACTGGCCCCGGACACCGCCCGCACTGTGCCGCCCTTCGTGGCGTACTCGACAACGAGATCACGCACGGATAGCAGTGCTTCGTCCCCGCGCAGGTGCGCGGTTCCGTTACCGGCCAACGAGTTCACCTCCCGTGACGGGGTTGGAGCAGGCGACGGAACGGCCTTCCCCGGCCGGCCGCATGTCGGGCCCGGGATCCGAGCACGAGGCCGTCGCGTGCGCGCAGCGCGCGGCGAACCGGCAGCCCGGCGGCACGCGGACCGGGTCGGGCAGCGCGCCGGGAATCAGCGGGAACTTCGCGTGCCGCTCGTGGTCCATGGTGGGTGTCGCGTCGAGCAGTGCGTGGGTGTAGCGGTGCCGGGGCTGCCGGAAGACGTCCCGCGTCGGCCCGACTTCGGCCAGCCGCCCGGCGTACATCACGGCGGTGCGGTCGGTCCGGCCCGCGACCACGGACAGGTCGTGGCTGACGAGGATCATCGACATCCGGTGTTCACTTTGGACTCTGCGCAGCAGGTCGAGGATCTGGCGCTGCACCGTCACGTCGAGCGCGGTGGTCGGCTCGTCGGCGATCAGCAGGTCCGGTTCGCAGGCGAGCGCCACGGCGATCATCACGCGCTGCTGCATGCCGCCGGACAGCTCGTGCGGGTAGGCGCGCAGCCGCCGCTCCGGGTCGGGCACGCCGACTTCGGCGAGGAGTTTCACCGCCCGGGCGTGCGCTTCCGACCTGCTCACGCCGAGATGGCGCCGCATCCCCTCGGTCAGCTGGCGCCCCGTCCTGACCACCGGGTTCAGTGAGCGACCGGGGTCCTGGAACACCATCGCGATCCGCGGGCCCCAGATCTCCCGCATTGCTTTCCTCGGCAGGCCAAGGAGTTCACGCCCTTCGAACGTGACGGATCCGGTGGTCTCCGACCGCCGCGGCAGCAGCCCCATGATGGCCCGCGACAGCACGGACTTGCCGGAGCCCGATTCGCCGACGAGCCCGATCGCCTCGCCGCGGGCGAGGTCGAAGGAGACATCGTCCACCGCTTTCACCACTCCGCGCGGGGAACCGAGGTAGGCGCGCAGCTCCCGGACGCTCAGCAAGATGTCGTTCATAGGTGGTCCCCGTCGAAGCGGTTCCGGAGGTGGTCGCCGATCTGGTTGAGCGCGAAGACCGTGCAGAAGATCGCGAGCGCCGGCACGAACACCAGATGCGGGTCGTCGGCGATGGAGTCCTTGCCAGCGTAGATCATCCCGCCCCAGGACGGGCTGGGCGGCGGGATGCCGAGCCCGAGGAAGCTGAGCGAGCCCTCGGCGACGATCACGTGCGCGAGCACGATCGGCAGGTACGCGGCCAGCGGCGGCAGGACGTTGGGCAGGATCTCGCGGAACAGGATCCGCCACGGCCCCGCGCCCATGTTCTTCGCCGCCCGCACGAAGCCGCGCGTCGACCAGCTCAGCGTCTGCGCCCGCGCCAGCCGGACGAACTGGGGCATGCCCATCACCCCCATGCCCACGATGAGCGTGGTGATGCTCGGGGTGAAGGTGGCGGCGAGCGCCAGCAAGAGCACGAGGCCGGGGAAGGCGAGCATCACGTCGGTCAGCAGCCCGATGCCGGTGTCGAGCTTCTTCCCGAAGTACCCGGCCATCATGCCCAGCAGCGAGCCGAGCACGAAAGTCGTTACGCAGGCGGCTGTTCCGACGACGAGCGACACGCGGGCGCCGTAGATCAGCCGGGACAGCATCGAGCGGCCGGTGCCGTCGGTGCCCAGCAGCATCGACAGCGAGTCCGTGCTCGGGCCGAGCCGGGGGAAGCCGATCGGCGTCGCATAGGAAGGCAGATGCAGCACGGGGGCGAACACGGCCAGGAGGATGATCGCGGCCATCCAGCCGTAGCTGAGCCAAACCAGGACCGAGTGGGTCTTCTTCGCCGCCGGGACGACGGGCAGTTTCGCAGCCGCCTTCTTCGCCGCTTTCCCGCGCAGCAGGCCGGTGCTCGTCATGCGGTCACCGCCCGGCGCACGCGCGGGTCGATGAGACCGTAGCTCAGGTCGACCACGGTGTTGATCGCGACGTACACGACGCCCGTGAAGGCGACGACGCCCTGCACCATGATCACGTCCCGTGACCCGATGGACGTCACGATGAGCTGGCCGAGCCCCGGTAGCGCGAACAGGGTTTCGACGATGACCGTGCCGCCGATCATCCGGCCGAGGCTGATTCCGAAGATGGTGACCAGGGAGAACGACGACGGGCGCAGCGCGTGCCGGAAGAGGACGTAGGCGTGGCTCATTCCGCGTGCCCGCGCGGCGTCGATGTACTCCTCGCGCAGGGTGCTGGTGAGGTCGGCGCGCAGCAGTCGGTGGAACGACGCGATCTCCACCAGCGCCACGGAAAGCGCGGGCAGGAAGGCCGATTCGAGGTTCGCCCCGAGGCCCTCGTCGAGCGGGGCCCAGCCCAGTACCGGGAACAGTCCGGTTTGGACGGACAGGAAGTAGACCAGGATCGGGCCGGCGATGAACGCCGGCACCGACAGCAGCACGGACGACAGCGCGTTCAGGAAGCGGTCGAACCTGCCGCGGGGCCAGGTGGCGCCCAGCACCGCGAACAGCAGCGCCAGCGCCAGCGCGATCACGAGGCTGAGCACGGCCAGTTCGACGGTCACCGGTGCCCGTTCGGCGATCGCGCTGCTCACCGGCTGGCCGGTCAGCGGCGACGTGCCGAGGTCGCCGTGCAGGGCGTTCCCGAGCCAGCTGAGGTATTGCTGCCAAAGGGGTTTGTCGAGGCCGAGCTTCGCGTTGAGCGCCGCGACGTTCTCCGGGGTGGCGTTCTGGCCGAGGATCGCCTCGGCCACCGAACCCGGGGTCAAGGCCATGAGGAGGGACACGACCATCGTCACCAGCACCATGACCAGAACCCCGCGGCCGAGCTTCTTCGCCGCGCCGGTGATCACTTCGCCAGCCACAGCAGCTCCGGCAGGACCGAACCGGTGCCGTACATCGACACCCCGCCGACCTTCGAGGAGGCGACGGCTGCCTGCGCGGGCCGGGCGTAGAAGATCACCGGCACGGTCGCGGCGAGCCGCTCGGACACCGTCTGGTAGGCCGCTTTCCGCTGGTCCGTGGAGGTTCCGGTCCGGCCGGCGAGCAGGGCCTGGTCCAGTCGCGGGTCGTTGATCCCGGTCGCGTTGCGCGGTGACTGGCTGGAGAAGGCGGAGTACAACGCGGGCTCGGGGTCGATGAAGAACGCGGTGGCCACGAGCACGTCGAAGTCGTGGGCGCCGAAGATCTTGCCGGATTCCGCGGTGTCGGCGCTTTTCACCTGCACCTTCACGTTCTGGAAGGCGGACAGCTGGGCCTGCACCGCTTCGGCCACCGCGCGGTCCTTCGGGAACGCGGTGAAGGTGAACGAAACCGGTTTGCCCTCGGCGGCGAGCTGGTCGAACAGCTGCTGTGCCTTGGCCTTGTCGTAGGTGTGCAGGGCGACATCGTTGTGGAACTTGCTGCCGGCGGGGAAAAGCTGGTTCGCTACTTCGCCGTAACCGCTGTACACGGCGGCGTTGAGGGCGTCGAGGTCGATCGCGTAGCTCAGGGCCTGCCGGGCGCGCACGTCGTCGAACGGCGCGCGCAAGGTGTTGAGCGCCAGGAACTGCCCGCCGCCGAACGGCCGGGTGACGATCTGCAGACCGGCCGCCTTGTCCTTCGCCGCGGCCTGCCAGTCCACCTCGGTCCCGAGGTCGACCTGGCCGGTCGTCAGCGCGTTCACGCGCTGCTGGGCGTCCGCCGACGTCGTGATGGTGATGTTGTCGAGGTAGGGGCGCGGGGCGTCCCAGTAGCCCGGGTTCTTCACCAGCTGGATGCTGCCGCTGCGGGTCCAGCTCTGGAGCGTGAACGGCCCGGCGCCGATGGGGTTCTGGTCGAACGCGTTCGTGCCCTTCTGGAGCGCGGCGGGGGAGGCGATCCAGTTCATCGCGCTGCCGAGCATCTGCTGCGCGAAGTACGGCGATGGCTGGCCGAGCGTGACGGTCAGCGTCGTCGGGTCGACCACCGTGCTGGACTTGACGAGCCCGGCGACGGGCTGGGAGTCGGAGCCGAGCGTGGGGTCCTTCAGCCGGTCCCAGTTGAACTTCACCGCGGCGGCGTCCAAAGTGGACCCATCGGAGAACTTCAGCCCGTCCTTGAGTTCGAGGGTGAAGGTCTTGCCGCCGTCGGTGCTGGAGAAGTCGGTGGCCATGCGGTACTCGACCTCGCCGGTCTGCTGGTTGTCGATCATCAGCGTGCCGTAGAGGGCGTTGCCGAGCAGTGCGGTGCCCTGGCCCGTGTTCTGCAGCGCGGCGGGGTCCAGGGTGCGCGGTTCGCTGAACTCGAGCACCTTCAGCGTCCCGCCCGCCACCGGGGCGCCCTCGGGCCCGGCGCCCCCCGCGCCCACCTTGCCGCCCGCCCCGCACGCGGCGAGTACAAGCATCGCGGCCACCAGCAAAGCGACGGCGGAAAACCGCCGACCATGTCTTTTCATCGCAGAACTCCAGTGTTCCCAGGGCTGCCGGAGGCAGAGCCCGCGTTGCCGGCGATACGCCGCCTTACCAGGTGCGGTCGAGAAGTTTCCCTTGAGCAGCAAAGCTTTCCGGGCGCCGGGCCGGTGCGGCGCGGCTTGCGGGGCCGCCGTCCACGACGCTATCGTGACCTATCGCGAACTATCGTGATCTATCGTGGTGTGGGTCACGCTAAGACCGGCCCGGCGCACTGTCAAGGCTCTGCTTCCGCCGCGGGACCGGCTTCGAACGTAAAGCCGGAGCAAGTGATCGGCCATGACCATCCGTGCATCCATTGGTTGCACGAATGGGCTCCCGCGGCGCCGGGCGGGTCCTTGACACTCGAAAAAACAGCGATATAGCTTCGATATATCGTTAAAGGAGAGGTCAATGACAGACAAGATCGATCTGACCGGGGTTCTCGCCGCCGCGATCGACAGCGCGATGGACCGAGGCCGCCCCTTCGTCGTGAGCGCCGTCGACGCCGACGGGAACCCGGCGGTGTCCTTCCGGGGCAGCACGTACGTCCATTCGCCGGACCAGCTCGCGATCTGGGTGCGCAAACAGGACGAGGGCCTGGCCGCGTACGTCGCCGCCAACCCGCGGCTGGCTTTGCTTTACTACGACCCGGAACAGGGTCCCGACCCGGCGACCTCGCCGCGCCGGCTCCTGATCAAGGGCCGGGCCAGGGTGGACCCCTCGGCCAACGACGCCGTCTACGCCGGCATCCCGGAAGTGGAGCGCGGGCGGGACAAGGAACGCCGGGGTGTCGCGCTCGTCATCGACGTCGACTCCGTCAACGGGTTCGGCGGTAGCGGGCCGATCAACCAGGCCCGTCCGTAGCTCTTCCCGGCGCGCGCTCCCGCCACTGTAACGATATGTCATGACAGATCAAGAAAGGACTGGGCTGATGACTGCTCCGGTCAAGCTCGCGCACACCATCCACCACGTCAACTTCCCGATCACCGATCCGGCGAAGACCGAGAAGTGGTACACCGAGGTCTTCGGGATGAGCCGGATCATCCCGAAGGGCCGGTCCGGTTCGGCGAACGCGCCGAAGATCCAGGCCCTGCTGATGACGCACGGCAACTTCGACCTGCACTTCAGCCCGGTCGAGCACATCGACCCCAAGACGCACTACCACTTCGCCATCGAGGTCGAGGACTTCGACGCGTTCCTGGCGCACCTGGACGCGCTCGGCGTGCACTACGACGAGCCCTACAGCAGGCCGCAGAACAACTCGCGCACCACGACCCTGCACGATCCCGACGGCCACCACGTCGAGATCACCCACCACGCGGACCGGACCTGGTAGGCCCGGCATGGTCAACGTGCACACCGACGAGTTCGACGTCTACTACGAGTCCCACGGCGAAGGTCCCGCGCTGGTGCTGCTGCACGGCGGCGGCGGAAACCACGCGGCGTGGTGGCAGCAGATCCCGCATTTCAGCGCGAAGTACCGGGTGCTCACGCTGGACCTGCCAGGGTTCGGACTGTCCAAAGTGAACAACGGGGTCTACGACACCGCGCTGCACCCGGCGGCGATCGAAGCGGTGCTCGACGACGCGGGCGTCGAGCGGGCGTTCATGGTCAGCCAGTCGCTCGGCGGCTACGGGCTGCTCAAGTACGCCACCACGCACCCCTCCCGGGTGGCGGGCGTCATCGTGACCAGCACGCTCGGCCCGATCGGGGACGAGATCTCCGAGCTCAACAAGATCGGGCGGCAGGCCGTCTCGCATCTGTCGGTCGCGGACTTCCTGCTCACCAAGGAGTTCCGCGAGAAGCAGCCGGAGAAGGTCGGCCTGTTCTTCCAGCTCGGCAGCTTCAACGAAACCGGGCCGGGCCGCCCGATCCGGATGAAGAACGCCCTCATCGGATCCGTTGCGGTGCAAGAGCTCCGCGAAGCGATCGAGGCGGGAATGCACGTCACGATCCTCGAAGGCGGCGCCGACGTGATGGTGTACCCGCCGGCGTACGCGCGGCTGCGGGAGCTGCTGCCGGAAGCCAACGTCCAGCTGGTCGAGGGTGCCCCGCACTCCGACTACTGGGAGAACCCCGACCGGTTCAACTCCGTCGTGGACGAGATCCTCGACCGCGTCTACCCCGCCTGACGAGCACGTGCCCGCGGGTTCCCCGGTGCCGCCGGGGAACCCGCCCGTAATCCCCTTCACGGAAAGGTCGTGGCAGGCCAGTGAGAAACCTCCGAAGGCGAGTGGCGTGCGCCAGTGCTGTCGCAGCTCTTGTGCTCTCGATGAGCGCAGCAGGGGCACCCGCTTTCGCCGGTTCCCCCAACCAGAACAGGCCGCAGGCTGGGCCCGCGGTGACGCACACGGGCACCGCGCCCACGGGCTACACCGTCACCTTCCGGTACTACGACCCCGACGCCACCCGGGTCCAGATCTCGGGCCAGTGGTATTTCGAGCCCCCGAACGGAAAACCGGGCGACCAGGTGCTCCCGGCCCAGTGGAAACCCGGGTACTACCAGCTCGGCTACCCCGACGGCGGGCCGACATCGACCTGGCCGACCGCGGACATGAAGGAAATCGGGAACAGCGGGATGTGGGAGTACACCACCCCGATGCCCAGCGGTTACTACGGCTACGGCTTCTACGTCGATTGCGGCAGCGACGATCCGCACGCCGCCGGGTGCGCCCAGGTGCCCGATCCGGCCAACCCGGCGTGGCAGCTGCCCGCCGACGTCGCCGGTGCCGGCTCGCTCAAGGGAAGTTACGTCTCCGTCCCCTCGGACGCGAACTTCCGCACCGAGGACGCGTCCTGGCTCGCGCCCGTCAAGAACGGCGGCACGCTCACGGCCGTCAGCTACCAGTCCGATCCGGCGCTGCTGCCCGCCGGTGCCGACCCGAAACGCCCGCTGGCGGTCTATCTGCCCCCGGGCTACGACCCGCATCGCTCAACGCCCTATCCGACCGTGTATCTCATCCACGGCCGTGAGTTCTATGACGCGCAATGGACCTCCGCCGGGGATCTCAAGAACATCATGGACAACCTGATCCTCGACGGGCTCATGGAACCGGCGGTCGTCGTGATGCCCGACTTCGACGGGTACAAGACCGCGTCGATCCAGCCGCCGGACGTCTGCGTCACCCAGCCCTCCGCGTGGCTGACACAGTTCGCGCAGGACATGACGGCCAACGTGATCCCCTACGTGCAGGCGCACTACGACGTCGCGAACTCGGCTTCCGGGCGGGCGCTCGCCGGGCTGTCGCAGGGCGGCTGCGTCGCGAACTCGTTGATGTTCAACGAGACCAGCGTGTTCGGGTACTACGGGATCATGAGCCCGGCCGCCGCCGTGCCCACCGTCGCGGAGGCCGAAGCGAAGCAGGCCGAGCTGCGGAAGGCGGGCATCATGGTCGGCGGCGGCTGGCAGGAGCCGATCCCGTCGGCCGAGCATCCGTCGTATCCCGCGCCCCGCACCGAGGTGGCGAACCTCCAGGCGGCGGGCGTCGGCGTCACCCCCGAGTTCGTGAACGGCGGGCACGCCTGGAACGTGTGGAGCGAGATGTTGCGGGACTTCCTGCGAACCGTCGCCTTCAAACCCGTCGTCGGCGGCGACCCGGACGCCACCCAGGCGAGCCAGACCGCAGCGATCAACATGGCGAAGGCGTCGGAGGGCATTCAACCTTATGTCGGCCAGCCCACGGAATTCCCCGTCACCACGGCATTGAAGACCGTGCCGAAGGGTGCCAAGATCACGTTCGTGCAGTGCGGTACGCCGTTCTGCGCCGGGATCTACACGCAGCTGCAGGCGGCGGCCCAGGCGATGGGTGTGTCACTGACCCAGGTGGCGCTCCCGGCCAACGCGGATGCCGGGGCGATCTCGTCGGCATTCGACTCCATTGTGGACAGCAAACCCGACGCGGTCATCGTGGCGGGGCTGGAGGTGTCGCAGTGGGCGAGTCAGGCGAAAGCGCTGCAGCAGCAGAAGATCCCGATCGTGACCACGGGTGTCAACGACGCCGCGGACTACGGAATCGTTGCCCCGCAAGAAGGCGAGCAGTGGCTGCAGCTGCTGGGCAAGCTGATGGCGGACTACGTCGAGGCGAAGGTCTCGTGCGTGCCCGGTTCGACGGCCACCTGCGCCGCCTCCACCGGGATCGCCGTCTACGACATGTCGGCGCTCGGGTTCACCGCGCCCATCGTCGGCACGTTCACCAGCGAGGCCGCCGCGGTCTGTACCGGCTGCACGACCCGCACGGTGGACCTGCCCGCCGCCGACATGGGGCCGGGCAAGGCGACGGCGGACATCGTGGCGGATCTGAAGGCCCACCCCGGGACGAGTGTGGTGGTGCTTCCGGTCAACCACGTGGCCACGGCGGACCTGCCCGCCGCGCTCGCGCAGGCCGGTCTGAAGGTCTCGATCGTCGGCTACGACCCGTCGGCGGACAACCTGCGGATGATCAAGGACGGTGCCCAGACCGCCGGCCTGGCCCAGGATTCGGCGATCGCGTCGTGGACGCTGCTGGACATCGCGGCACGCGAGATCACCGGGCAGCAGCTCGACAGCGCCGAAACCGCGGGGCTGCCGGTGATGCAGTTCCTTGCCAGTGGCGACATCACCTTCGATCCGGCGAAGGGATGGTCCGCGTATCCCGGCTACGCGGCCCGGTTCACCAGCCTCTGGACGCAGCAGTAGCCGTCGCGTGGGTGCGTCGTGCCGGCGCACCCACGCGAGCGCGTCACTGGTGGTGCGGGGAGGTGAGGTAGTGCTGGCGCAGCAGTTCGCGGCCGTAGTCGTTGCCGTTGGGCGTGCGGATGACGGAATGGATGTGCTGCTGAGTGGGGCCGTCCGCGCGGGTCTTGCCGTAGGCGCCGCCGAGTGGTCCGGCGGCCTGGCAGTCCACCTCGAGCCAGAGGACGGGGCTGTGGATGCGCAGGTAGAAGGGATCCGTCGCGCCGGTCCCGCCGATCCACGCGGCGTAGGTGTCGGTGAGGTGGGCGCGGATCTCGTTCATCCGGACCTTGGCGACGTCGGCCTTGCCGCGGTTGACGAACACCTCCGCGACGGCGAACAGTTTCTGCTGCTGCGCGGGATTCAGCGCGGTGGCGCGGATGCCGGCATACGCTTCCACGGCGTTGTCGGCGAAGGCGCCCGCCTTCATGTCCTCGTCGGCCTTGGTGGCGGAGATGATCGCGGTCTTCTGCTGGGCCGCGCTGAGGGACTGGATGAAGGCGAGGCTCGCGGCCACCTCCTCCTCGCAGGCGGTGACGGTGTCGCCGTCGATCTGCATCGAGGTGGGTTCGGTGCCCCAGAAGCACGGGCTCATCACGACCTGGCCGCCGAGCACGAAATAGTTGATCACCAGGTGGTGGCCGTCGAACTGGAAGCCCCACGGCTCGGTGGCCGAGGGGGTGCCCATGACGGTGAAGTAGTACAGCTCGTCGTTGAACACCGCGCTGTTGCCGACGAGCGTGCCGGCGGCTTTGTTGATGCGGCGGATGTTTTCGGTGGTCTGCAGCCCGTCGGCGCTGAGCGCGGACTGGAGCATCGCCGAGCCGAGGTTCTGCTGGTCGGTGGTGAGGTCGGCGAAGGAGACGCCCTGGCGGGGGAAGCCGCCGGGGTCGAGGTTGCTCCACAGGCGCCATTCCGTGGAGTGGATGGTGTACTGCGTTTTGGCCTTGAGGGTGTCGCCGAGTCCCGTGAGGAACGCCTGCGCGGCGGCGATGACCGGGGCCGTGTCGACGTGGTCGGAGTGGACCGTGAAGAGGTCGTCGATGCGGTTGCCGTCGGTGGTCAGGCCGAAGAAGTCCTCGGTGATCGTCTGGTTCTGGACGCCACCGCCGCCGCCGTTGCCGCCCTGGGGCGGGGTATCGGCCGCCGAGGCGATCCCGCCCCCTGTCATGGTGGCGACGGCCGCGGCACCACTGGCGAAGAACACCTTGCGCATGAAGTCACGGCGATCCGCCGCGCGCTGCTGTGGTTCCCCGGTCCCGAACTGGGTCATGCCCGTTCCTCTCGTGATCATCCGTAGTAAGCCCGGACGATCCTCGGCGCGCAAGCTGTGTACGGGTTGTGTGCGGTATAAGGGAAATCTGAGACGTCGTAACTCACAGGCGGGCCCCAGGCTCGCTGCCCGGCGGGCGCACCGGGAAACCTTGTGGGCGGGGCGGCTTTCTCTGCTCGCGCGGCGGTTTTTGTCCCGGATCGCCCGAATTCGCCTTGGCTGCCAGGAAGCGCATCTGGGCACAATGCCCGAGGCGTCTGGGATCTCGACCCGGGCACCGGACCGGTTTCGGCGAGGGGGCGCGTAGCACTCGGTCTTGCCGAGCCGATTGCTCCACCTCTTGACATTGCTCGGTCCCCAGGTCGAGATCCTCGAGGGTGATGCCAGGCGCACGCTTCGCCGGCGCTGGCCCGAGCCCATCGACCTCCTCTTCCTCGACGGCCCGGGCGGCCTCTACGTCGAGGTGCTGGCCATGCTCGAACCGGAACTCGCCGATGCGGCGGTCATCGTCGCCGACAACGCCGAGGCGCCCGGCTATCGCGACTACCTCACGGCACAGGAACGTTTCGTCTCCGTGCCGGTGGGGTCCCGGGTCGAGGTCACCCTGTTCGCTTCCTGACGTCACCGAGGCCGGAGCCCAGATCGGCGTCGTGGTCGCGCTGTACGCGCCAGTGCGGGTACACGAAGCGCAGCACGATCCCGGTCATCGCGGTGGTCACCAGTGCCATCACCACCATCAGCGAGTACAGGCTCCCGTCGAGCATGCCCAGCCGTAGGCCCACCGTCAGTGCGATCAGCTCGGTCAGACCCCGCGTGTTGACGAGCGCGGCCAGCACGGTGGCGTGGCGCGGCCGGATGCCGCTCGCCCGCGCGCCGAGGTACGCGCCGCCGAACTTGCCGCCGACCGCGACCACCAGCACGAGCCCCAGCTCACCGAGCAGCTGGCCATCCATAGTGGACAGATCGACGCCGAGCCCGGCCACCATGAAGAACACCGGCAGGAGCAGGACCGACGACACCCGCTCGACCCACGGCAGCACCCGCTCCCGCAGCGTGGCCGCCCCGCCCTTCGGCATCACCACGCCGAACAGGAAAGCCCCGAAGAACGCGTGCAACCCGAGCAGGTCGGTCACTTCCGCGGACACGAACAGGCCCGCCGCGAGCGCGAGGAACACCACTGCCGAAACCGCGGGCCCGCCGCGTCGCCCGTCAGCAGGGGCGGCCCGCGCCAGGAGCGGGCGGACCACCCACAGCATGACCACCGCGAACGGCACGATCAGCAGCACCTGCCAGCCGGACGTGACCTGGACCAGCGCCACCACGACGGCCAGCAGCGACCACGCGAGCACGTCGTCCACCGCCGCGATGGCGAGCGCGATCCCGCCGACCGGCGTGTCGATGAGCCCCTTGTCAGCCAGGATCCTTGCCAGCACGGGGAAAGCCGTCACCGACATCGCGGTGCCCATGAACAGCACGAACCCGAGCCGGTTCGGCGCGGGGTGGCTCGCGAACAGGTACCACGCCAGCGCCGCCCCACCCGCGAACGGCAGCGCGACCGCGCTGAGCGCCACCGTGGCCGCCGTCTTCGCGGTGCCGGCCAGCCGCCCGTGGTCGTACCTCAGCCCCACCAGGAACATGAACACGCACACCCCGATGTTCGCCAGCAGCGTGAGCCCGGGGCGCACCGTCGTGGGGAACAGGGCGCTGGTGACCGCGCCGTGGAACAGCGTGGGCCCCAGCAGGATCCCGCCGAGGATTTCGCCGACCACCGGCGGCTGCCCGGCCTTCTTCGCGAGAAAGCCGAGCAGCCGGGCCACGAGGACGATGACGAGCAGGCCCGCGACGAGTCGCGCGGCCGTTTCGGCGTCCACCCCGTTCAGCCGATCGCGTTCCAGCGCAGGCCGTCGGCAGTCGGGACGAGCCCGCCGGGGCGGACGGGGTTTTCCTTGGTGTGCACGCCGTACGCGCCGCGGCTCTGCACCTCGTTCATCCCCTGCATCACGTCGCTGACCACGCGTGTCCCGAACAGCTCGAACATCTTCTCGCCGCTTTCGGTCTGCATGGTCCCGGTGCGGTCGACGGCGTCGACCAGGTTCTTGCTGGACTCGCGGAACCGTTGCCGCACGGCGTCTCCGTCGGTCAGCGCCTCCTCGCCGGAAGCGACGCCGCCGACGAGCGTGACGAACGCCTCGACGTCGCCTTCGGTGAAGTTGGTGACCTTGCGCGCCTTCCAGAAGTAAGAGTCCTCATTGGACTGCATGTCGTAGAAGGAGCTGAGGAACTCGTAGAACACGCCGAACTCGCGCCGGTAGCGGGCTTCGAACTCGGCGAACGCCTGGTCTTCCCCGAGTTCTCCGGCCAGCACGGTGTTGATCGAACGCGCGGCCAGCAGCCCGGCGTAGGTGGCCAGGTGCACGCCGGTGGAGAACACCGGGTCGATGAAGCAGGCGGCGTCGCCGACGAGGACCATTCCGGGGCCGGTGAAGGATTCGCTGGTGTAGGAGTAGTCCTTGCGCACCCGGATTTCGCCGTAGGTCCCGGTTTTCACCCTGGTCGCGTCGGTGAGCATGTCCCGCACGATCTCGCAGCGGTCGATGAACCCGTGCAGCGACTTTTCCCGTTCCTCCTGCGTGCCACGGACTTTGTCGGCCTGGTCGCGGTGCACGACGGCGCCGACGCTGGTCAGCGTGTCCGAGAGCGGGATGTACCAGAGCCAGCCCTCGTCGAAGGCCGCGCACAGGATGTTGCCCGCGTCCGGCCCCGGTAAGCGCTTTCCGCCTTCGAAGTAGCCGAACAGGGCGAGATTGCGGAAGAAGTCGGAGTGGATCCGCTTGCCGCTCGCGTGGGAGTGCAGGCGGCTGCTGTTGCCGGACGCGTCCACCACGTACTTCGCTTCGATGGTCCGCTCGGTACCGGATTCGTCGACATACCGCACGCCCGTCACGCGCCCGTCGGTGACGATCGCCTCGCGCACTGAGCACTCTTCCCGGACGTCGACGCCGAGCCGCTGCGCGTTGCGCACCAGGATCTCGTCGAACTTCATCCGCTCGACCTGGTAGGCCGTGGAGTTCTGGGCGGAAAGCCGTGGTGAGAGGGCGAACAGGAAGTTCCACGGCCGGGGATTGGTGCCCCAGCGGAAACTCCCGCCGCGTTTGACGGTGAAGCCCGCCTTCTCGATCTCCTCGGTCACCCCGAGCATCCGGCAGACGCCGTGGATCGTGGCGGGCAGCAGCGATTCCCCGATCTGGTACCGCGGCAGTTTTTCCTTCTCCAGCAACGTGACGCGATGGCCCGCCATGGCGACGAGCGAGGCCGTGGTGGACCCGCCCGGCCCGCCGCCGACGACCACGACGTCGGCCTGCCCGGGTTCATCCGGCATTTTCGTCCCCCAGTGACTTGTCGTTGAGCAGTTTGTGCCAGCCGCGGATGGTGGGTTCCATGGCGAGCTGCACGAAGTTGATCGAGACGCCCTCGGTGCGCCACCGCTCCAGCAGGTGCATCACGCGGATGGAGTCCAGGCCCGCTTCGACCAGATCGTCTTCGTCGCCCACCTCGTCGGTGCCGGCCTGCAGAATCCCGAGCACGTCGGCCCGGACGCGGTCCAGCGTCAGCGTTCTCTCTTCGCCCATGGGGGCAGATTAAACCTTAGGGAAGGCTTGCCTAACAAGTCTGAAGCGAAAAATCTTCGCAGCTGAACCCGGGTTAGTCCGTGTCCTCGCGCACGGCGCCGAAGGTACGGGCTCTCCCTGTGCGGACAGGAACATCGAGCTGAGGGGCGGTGCCCGGTACCGGACACCGGCCCGGCGTACACCCGCCCGGCGCGGATGTGATCATCTCGGGTTTGACAGGCGCACGGGAGGTACCTGCCGTCCTGCCCTGATTGACCCTTTCCTACAGTCTGGGCGAGGTGTCGGCGATGAGGAGGGGTTTCGGCGTGGGCCAGCGAGCGGCCGTGGAGTACCGGAAAGGCCTGGGTACCCGGCACATCACCATGATCGCGATCGGCGGGGCGATCGGGGTCGGGCTGTTCCTCGGCTCCGGGAAGGCGCTGCACCAGGTCGGGCCCGGGCTGATCCTGATCTACGCGATCGCCGGCGTGGTGATCTTCCTGGTGATGCGCGCGCTGGGCGAGATGCTGATGTACCGGCCGGTCAGCGGTTCGTTCGCGGAGTACGCGGGCGAGTTCGTCGGGCGCTGGGCGCGGTTCGCCACGGGCTGGGCGTACTGGCTGGTGTGGATCGTGACCGGGATGGCCGAGATCACGGCCGTCGGCGAGTACTTCCAGTACTGGTTCCCGGGCGTTCCACAGTGGATTCCCGCGCTGGGCGCGCTGCTCGTGCTCAGCGCCGTCAACCTGGTCGCGGTGAAGGCGTTCGGGGAGCTGGAGTTCTGGTTCGCGCTGATCAAGGTGGTCGCGATCCTCGCGCTGATCGTGCTGGCGATCGCGATACTGGCGTTCGGGTTCAGCGACATCGGGGAAAGCGCTTCGCTGAGCAACATCTGGTCGCACGGCGGGCTGTTCCCGAACGGCGCCGGTGCCGCGATGCTGGCCTTCCAGATCGTCATGTTCGCCTTCGTGGGCGTGGAGCTCGTCGGGCAGACGGCCAGTGAGAGCGCCGAGCCGCGGAAAGTCCTGCCGCGCGCGATCAACTCCGTCATGTGGCGGATCCTGATCTTCTACGTCGGCGCGCTGCTCGCCCTGTGCGCGCTCGTGTCGTGGGACCAGTTCTCCGCTGACGGCAGCCCGTTCGTGCAGGCGTTCACGCTGATCGGCATCCCGGCCGCGGCGGGCGTGGTGAACTTCGTGGTGACCACGGCGGCACTGTCCTCTTGCAACAGCGGGATCTACTCCACGAGCCGGATGCTGCGGACACTCGCGGAGAACGGCCAGGCCCCGGGCACGATCGGGCGGCTGAGTGCGCGCGCGGTGCCGGCGAGGGCGATCGGGGTGACGTTCGTGGCGATGCTGATCGGGGTGGCGCTGAACTTCTTCGTGCCCGAGGAGGCCTTCACCTACATCACCAGCGCCAGCACCGTGGGCGCGATCTTCACCTGGGCGATGATCGTGCTCGCGCACCTCGGCTACCGGCGCAAGGTCGCCGCCGGCGCGATCCCCGGAGGCCGGTTCCGGATGCCGTGGTCACCGTGGTCGAACTACCTCGTGCTGGCTTTTCTGGCGATGGTCGTGGTGCTGCTGGGGTTCGACGAGGACACCCGGATCGCCCTCTACATCACGCCGCCGCTGGCGATCGCGATCGGCATCGGTTACGTGGTCTCGAATCGCCGGACCCCGCCGCCCGGACCGCGGGCGGGCACCGAGATCAGTGCGCCGGGCGGCGTCGCCGGAAACTGACCTCAAAGCAACCCGAGCCGCCGGGCCGCGTGCACGGCGGCCGTGCGGTTGCCGACGCCGAGCTTGCGCATGGCGCTGCGGAGGTACGCGCGCACGGTCTCGGTGCTCAGGCCGAGCGTGTGCGCCGCGTCGGCGTTCGTCATGCCGACGGCGATCAGCTCGAGCACTTCCCGCTCGCGCGGCGCGAGGGGCGGGACTTCCGTGCCGGGACGCCGGAGCTCGGTGATCCCGCGCAGATCGCTGATCAGATGTTCGAGGCGGCGTCGCAGGGTTTCGTCACCGGTCGTGCGGGCCAGCTCGGCGAGCTCCCCGACGGCGGCCTGGGTGTGGGGGAGGGCCGGTTCCGGCGCGGGGAGTTCGGCCAGTTCCCGTTCCAGGGTGGCCCCGAAGGCGGCGGCGTGGTCGAGGATGGTGCGGCCGATGCGGTGGCCGCCGCGGACGGCGCCGTAGATGATGCCGCCGACCGCACCGCCGACCTTGATCGGCAGCGCCACGATCGCCGAGAGTCGTTCTTGCCGGACCACGATTTCGTCGAAGTCATGGGTGATCGCGGGAGTCGAGGCGTAGTCCGACACCGTGCGGAGCCTGCCCGAGGCCAGCGCCCAGCCGCCGAGCCCGCGGCCGCTGGCGACCCGGAGGTCGAGCAGCGAATCCCCGATCGTGCCACGCTGGTGGGCGATGCGTAGCTCGTGGCTCTGGGACCTCCCGGCGGTGGCGCCGCCGAACACGGTGGGCAGGCCGGTGACCCGCTGGAACTGGCGCAGGCGCAGCCCGATCAGCCGCTCGGTGGCCCGCGCGGGCGAAGCGTCGTCGTCCATGAACCCTCCTCTCGCGCCACGCGCGTCCTGTCTACCCCTTTACGGGGGTATTCGCGCCGCTGGAGCCCCTGCGAGTCTTGAGGGGCGAACCCCCGGAGTGGTCCTGCACGCCCCAGCGCAGAGGCAGCACCACCGACCCTTCGACGGAGTGAACGATGGCAACCACCACCGACGTCTACCGCCAGGCCCGCGACCTCCTGCAGGACCTCTCGCAGGACTACGGTAAGGCAGTAGCGGAGTTCCGCTGGCCCGACCTCGGCGAACGCTTCAACTGGGCGGTCGACTGGTTCGACGCGATCGCCCGCGGCGTGGAGCGGACGGCGCTGTGGATCGTCGAGGAGGACGGGTCCGAGGCCCGCTACTCCTTCGACGAGATGGCCCGCCGGTCCGACCAGGTCGCGGCGCACCTCTCGGCGCACGGCGTCGGCCGTGGCGACAAGGTGCTGCTCATGCTCAACAACCAGGTCGAGCTGTGGGACTGCATGCTCGCGGTGATGAAGCTGGGCGCGGTGATCCTGCCGACCACGACCGCGCTCGGGCCCGCCGAGCTCAACGACCGCATCGGCCGCGGCGGGGCAGCGCACGTCGTGGTGAACGCGGCCGACACGGCCAAATTCGACGACGTCCCCGGCGCGTACACCCGGTTCGTGGTCGGTGCCGCGACGCCGGGCTGGGTCCCCGTGAACGAGGCGTACGACCGGGAAGTCCCGCCAGCCGAGCACCCGGGGACGGCGCCGTCGGACCCGCAGCTGCTGTACTTCACCTCCGGCACCACGAGCCTGCCCAAGCTCGTCGAGCACACCCAGGTCTCGTATCCGGTGGGCCACCTCGCGACGTCGTTCTGGGTGGCCGCGAAACCCGGCGACGTGCACCTCAACATCTCCTCGCCCGGCTGGGCGAAGCACGCCTGGAGCTGTTTCTTCGCGCCGTGGATCGCCGAGGCGACGATCTTCGTCTACAACTACTCCCGGTTCGACGCCGCGGCGCTGCTCGGGCAGATCCGCCGCGCCGGGGTCAACACCTTCTGCGCCCCGCCGACCGTGTGGCGCATGCTGATCAAGGCCGACCTCTCCGGCGGCCCCGGCGAGCTGCGGCAGCTGCTGTCCGCGGGCGAGCCGCTCAACCCCGAGGTGATGGACCAGGTCCGCGCGGCGTGGGGGCTGACGATCCGGGACGGCTACGGGCAGACCGAGCTGCCGCTCGCGGTGGGCAACGTGCCGGGCATGCCGGTGAAACCGGGATCGATGGGGCTGCCGCTGCCCGGGGTGCCGATCGTGCTGGTCGACCCGGTGACCGGGAAGGAGGCGCCGGAAGGGGAGATCTGCGTGGATCTTTCGCGGCGCCCGATGAGCCTGATGACCGGCTACCAGGGCGATCCCGAGCGCAACGCCGAGGCCATGGCGGGCGGCTACTACCACACCGGTGACGTCGCTTCCCGCGACGAGGACGGCTACATCTTCTACGTCGGCCGCACCGACGACGTGTTCAAGGCTTCGGACTACAAGATCTCCCCGTTCGAGCTGGAGAGCGTGCTGATCGAGCACCCCGCCGTCGCCGAGGCGGCGGTCGTGCCGGCCCCGGACGAGCTGCGGCTGGCCGTCCCCAAGGCCTACATCGCGCTCGCCCCGGGGTACGAGCCCGGGCGGGAAACGGCGTTCGAGATCCTGCGCCACGCCCGCGAGAAGCTCGCGCCGTACCAGCGGGTGCGGCGCATCGAGTTCTACGAGCTGCCGAAGACGATCTCCGGCAAGATCCGCCGCGTCGACCTGCGCAGCAGGGAAGAGCACGTGGCCACGGGCCGGGAAACCACCGGCGAATACCGCGACGACCAGTTCCCGGAGCTCAAGTCGCAAGGCTGAGCTCTCGCCCGTAGCGGTCCCCAGAAGCGCGTCGAATTCTTCGACGCGCTTCTGTCGTTTCCAGCCCGCGAACCCTTCGTCTCCAGCGCTACGGAAAGTAGCGGCAGTGGTCTGCCCCACACCCGCAGTTATTTGGTTGCCGCAAGCAACGGAGTGGGTGCATACTTGCTTGAAGCAACTAGTTGCAGCTGCCAAATAAGACGAAGGTGATGATCGACATGACGCCTGTGGCACCGGAAGGGGTGTTCTCCGCGGCCGAACTTGACGTCGCGGACGAGCTCGGCGTCCAGCTGATCCGGTTGGTGGGCCTGGTCGCCAAGAGCAGGCCGCAGGTCGTTGCGGCGGGTCCGGGCGGGATCGAGCAGGCCGCCTACGCGATCCTGCTCCACCTGATCCACGAGGGCCCGCAGCGCATCAGCAAGATCGCCGACGCGCTGCACTCGGAGATCTCCACGGTCAGCAGGCAGGGCAGCGCGCTGGTGCGGCACGGCCTTGCCGAGCGCCGGGCCGATCCGGAGGACGGCAGGGCCTACCTGCTGGTCCCCACGCTCGAGGGGTTGCGGGTCTTCGAGGAGAACCGCAAGCGGCGCAACAAATGGCTGGCCGGGGCGCTGGCCGGGTGGTCGCAGGAGGACCGCGAGGTCCTGGCCGCGTTGCTGGGCCGGCTCACCACCGGCATCGAGGGATTGATTCCACAGTTCGCCGACGCGACGTCGGCACAGGGTGAAAGGGCGGGCTCATGACGAGCGCAATCCGGGTCGAGGCGGAGGAAGGACCGCGGCTGAGTTACCGGCAGATCCTGACGATCCTGTCGGGGCTGATCCTCGGCATGTTCCTCGCGGCGCTGGACCAGACGATCGTGAGTACCGCGATCGTCCGGATCGCCAACGACCTCAACGGTTTCGACATGCAGGCGTGGGCGACGACGGCGTACCTGATCACGTCGACGATCGCGACGCCGCTGTACGGCAAGCTTTCCGACATCTACGGCCGCAAGCCGTTCTTCCTCATCGCGATCTCGATCTTCGTGGTCGGGTCGTTCGCGTGCACGTTCTCGACGTCGATGACGATGCTCGCGGTGTTCCGCGCCTTCCAGGGTCTCGGTGCCGGTGGCCTGATGTCGCTGGCGCTGACGATCATCGGCGACATCGTGCCGCCGCGTGAGCGTTCGCGTTACCAGGGCTACTTCATGGCCGTGTTCGGCACCTCGACGGTGCTGGGCCCGGTGCTGGGCGGCCTGCTCTCGGGGCAGGACCTGATCGCGGGTATCGCCGGGTGGCGCTGGGTCTTCCTGATCAACGTCCCGATCGGCATCATCGCGCTGTTCGTCGTGGCGAAGGTGCTCAACGTCCCGCACACGCCGCGCAAGGCGCGCGTGGACTGGTTCGGTGGTCTCGGGCTGGTGGTCGCGGTGGTGCCGCTGCTGCTGGTGGCCGAGCAGGGCCGCACGTGGGGCTGGGGCTCGACAGGTTCGCTGATCTGCTACGCGATTTCCGTGGTCGGTGTGGCGTTGTTCCTCTTCATCGAGCACAAGATGAAGGACGACGCGCTGATTCCGTTGCGGCTGTTCAAGAACGCGACGTTCAGCGTCGCGATCCTCGGCGGCATCATCGTCGGTGTCGCGATGTTCGGTGGCCTCACGATGATCCCGCAGTACTACCAGGTCGTCGGCGGCTACAGCGCCACGCAGTCGGGGCTGCTGATGCTGCCGCTGGTGCTGGGCATCATGTCGGGTTCGCTGATCTCGGGCCAGGTCACGGCGCGCACCGGCCGCTACAAGTTCCTGCCGGTGCTCGGGACCGCGCTGGTCACGGTCGGCATGCTGCTGCTCGCCACGTTGCTGAAGTACGACAGCGCGTTGTGGGAGCCGATGGGGTTCTCGCTCATCGTCGGCCTCGGTCTCGGCCTGTGCATGCAGACCCTGACCATCGCGGTGCAGAACGCGGGGCCGCGCAAGGACATGGGCGTCTCGACGGCGTCGGCGACGTTCTTCCGGCAGCTGGGCGGCACGCTCGGTGTCGCGGTCTTCCTGACCATCCTGTTCAACGCGCTGCCGGGCAAGCTGACCGCGGCGTTCGGCGGGCACCTGCCCGCGGGCGTCTCGAGCAGCGGGCTCTCGACCAACACCAGCGGGATCCAGAGCCTCCCGGACGCGGTGAAGATCCCGGTGCTGGACGGGTTCACCAACTCGATGTCGGTCGTGTTCTGGGTCGCCGCCGGGGTCGCGCTGCTGGCGTTCCTCGTGCTGCTGTTCCTGAAGGAGATCCCGCTCAAGGACAGCAAGGCCGAGCCGCAGGCTCCGGAACCGTTGCCACAGAAGACGAATCCGGCGGTCGCTCAGGCCGAACCCGAGCGCGAGCTGGTGGCGGCCGGACGGCACGCGCTGGTGGACACCAACGGACACGGGGTGTACGAACCCGCGGCGCGGACAGCGCCTTTGGCCCTCGCGGCAACGGAAATGGGCAGCCCGGTGGACGCCACCGGCCAGCCCGTCACCGGGTCGGTGCGTGGGCAGGGCGGTTCACCGGTGCCGGGCGCGGCGCTCACGCTGATCGACCAGCGGGGCCGTCAGGTCGCGCGGGCCACGGCGGACGGAAACGGTTACACCATCGGCACTCCAGGGCCGGGGACGTACGTGCTGATCGTCTCGGCGACGGGGTACCAGCCGCAGGCGGCCAACGTGGTCGTCGGCCGGACTCCGGCTTGGCTGGACGTGACGCTGGCCGGTTCGAGCGAGCTTTCGGGCTTCGTTCGCGACGCGGGCGGCACGCCGCTGGCCGGTGCGACGGTGACTCTGACCGACTCGCGCGGTGAGGTCGCCGGCGCGTCGGTCACCACCGGCGAAGGCGGCTACGTCTTCACCGGGATCAGCGCCGGTACCTACACCCTGGTCGCCAGCGCGGCACGGAGGCGGCCCGCGGCCACGATGCTGACCGTTCCGGACAGCGGCGTGCTCACGCACGATGTCGAGCTGGCCCCGGCGATCGTGCTGACCGGGACGGCGCGTGCGGGCGGTGAGCGGGTGATCCCCGACGCCCGGATCGCGGTGCTGGACCCGGCCGGGGAAGTCGCGGCGGTGACCACGACCGACGCCGAAGGTCACTACGTGGTCAGTGATCTGCCCGAAGGCGAGTACACCGTCGTCGCGAGTGGTTACCCACCGGCGAGCAGCCAGCTTTTGCTGACTTCCGGCGAAGCCACGCACGACGTGTGGCTCGGGTACGACAAGTAACACGGGAACAGCTGCCCGGGGCCGGAATGGCCCCGGGCAGTTCGCGTCGGGGGATCGGCGCTAGTTTCGGAGTATGCGCCTGGACGTGCGAATCCCCGCTCCCGAAGGTCACAGCAACGGAACACTCCATCTCCCCGAAGGCGACGGGCCCTGGCCCGGCGTGCTCCTCTATCCCGACGCGGGCGGTGCCCGCGAAGTCATCCGCGTGATGGGCGACCGGCTCGCGAGCATGGGTTATGTCGCTCTGGTGCCGGATATCTATTACCGCGCGGGCGATTGGGCCCCGTTCGACGTCGCCGAGATCTTCACCGTCCCCGAGGAGCGGGCCCGGCTGGGCACCCTCGCCGCACCGCTCACGAATGACGTGATCGTCGCCGATGGCCACGCCTACGCGGACTTTCTGCTCGCGCGGCCCGAGGTGACCGGTTCCGCGATCGGCACCACCGGGTACTGCCTCGGCGGCCGGATGTCGTTCGTCGCGGCGACCGGGCTGGGCGGCAAGATCGCCGCAGCCGCGTCGTTCCACGGAGGCGGCCTGGCCGTCGCCGACGACCAGTCGAGCCCGCACCTGGCCGCGGACAGGATCACGGCCGCGGTTTACGTCGCGGGCGCCAAGGACGACAGGCATTTCACGCCGGAGCAGGCGGAGTTGCTGGAGAGCGCCCTCACCAAGGCGGGCGTCGAGCACACGGTCGAGTTCTACCCGGCGGAGCACGGTTTCGCCGTGGCGGACAACCCCACGCACGACCCCGCCGCCGAAGCCCGGCACTGGCAAGCACTCACCACGCTGTACGGCGCCCACCTCGGCTGAGATCCGCTTCGGGGGCACGGTGATCTTTCCGGTGACCGGGCCGTCCGGGCGCGCGTTGGCGGCGCCGGTCGCGCGCACGCCCGCGGGCGGGGTGGGCGCCGCGATGACGGAGCTCCGCTCGGCCGAGACTCCGAGGGCAAGCGCGGCCCCGGCGGCTTCCGTGCCGTGGAGGTCGGCCGCCACGGTCACGTCGCCGGGAACCAGCTCGCGCACGCGGTCCGCCAGGCGGGGGCTGAAAGCTACAGGCGTAGGGCTGAGCTGCCGCAGGGGCTCGAACGTGCCCTCTTACAGCGCGAGTGGCGGCGAGCCCGTCGCCGAGCGTCGCGAGCTGGACGGCGAACACGCCCACACCACCGGCGGCGACCCGGACGCGGAGCGCGCCGGGCTCACGAAAAGCGCGTTCTTCCGCCATTTCCCGGACAAACGGGAGGTGCTTTTCTGCGGCGGCACGACGACCGGGCTCCTCGTCGACGGGATCACTGCGGCTCCGGCCGCTGGGAGCCGTGGCCCATGCCCTGGACGTGATCGGGAAAGGAGCGTTCCCGGAGCGCCGCGACTTCCGCGCCCCGGCGGCAGGCCGTGATCGGTGCCAACCTGCAGTTGCGAGAAGGCGTGACGCGGAAGGGCCTTGGTCTCGCCGCCTTGATGATCCACGCGCTGAAGGGCCGTGGCGTATCCGGTCTGACAGCGCGAGTGGCGGGGAAGCCCACCACCCGGCGAGCACTTCACGAAGGCGGCAGGCACGAAGATCCGTCCACATTAGACGGATCCGCGCGCGGTAGCCGTGGCTGGAAGGCTGCGCGATGATGGCGCGGTGGGACGTGAGGCGGATTTCGACGAGGTCGACGTGTCCATTCTGGATGCGATGCACGTCAACCCGCGGGTGAGTTTCGAGACGCTGGGGCCGGCGCTCGGGTTGTCGCCCGCGACGGTGTCGCGGCGCTGGCAGCGGTTGTCGGCGTCGGGGCTGGCGTGGGTGTCGTCGGTGCCAGGGCCGCAGGCCGCGCTGGTGGGTGCGGTCCTCGAGATCGCGGCCGTGCCGGGGCGGACGGACACAGTCGCGCGCGCGTTGTCCGGGATTCCGCATGTGGTGTCCGTGTATTTGACCAGCGGCGACCATGACGTGGCAGCGCTCGTGCTGGCCACGGACATGCGTGAGCTGACGACGCTGCTGTTCGGCATCCCGGCCGCGATCGACGGGCTGGCCAAGGTGCGCACGCACATCGGGATCGTCTGGTACAGCGACGTGCATTGGCGGCTCGGCGCGCTCAGCGCGGGCGAAGAGCGCACGGTGCGAGACGGCGAGCCGCCGGGTAAGCCGGCGTTGAACCGCGGCCAGGCGTACACCGAGAGCGACCGCGCTTTGTTCCTGGCGTTGCAGCCGGACGGGCGGGCGCGCTACCGGGATCTCGGGGAGCGGCTGGGTGTGCCGGAGCACGTGGTGCGGCGGCGGATGGCGGCGTTGGTGCGCCGCGGCATGCTCGCGTTCCGGACCGATTTCGCGCGGTGGGAAGGCGGCTGGCCGGCGCAGGTGATCCTCTGGCTCTCAGCCTCCGGCGACGGCCTGCACGAGGCGGGGCGGGAGATCGGCGGCTGGCGGGAGGCGCGGATCTGCCTGTCGGTGGTGGGCATGGCGAACCTGTTCGTCGTGGTGCAGTTGCACCGGCTGGCCGAGCTCGGCGAGCTGCTGGCGCGGATCCGGTCCCTGCCCGAGGTGACCGTCGTGGACCAGCGGGTGGTGCTGCGCCCGGTGAAGTCCTGGGGCCGCCTGCTGGACGGCGACGGGCACGCGGCCGGCCTGGTGCCCGCCGACCTGTGGACCCCGGTCACCCCGGAAAACCTCGGCACCGGCGGCTGATCCGTCGCATTCCTGCGACAACACGCCGGGCAGCGGACATTCCTTGCAGTTCGGCGGGTGCGCCCGGCCCGGGGGTTTCACTACGACCATGACGACTTCCGTGACCGTGCCCTTGGCGCAGTGGGTCGCCGGGCTCAGGGCCGAAGACATTCCCGAAAAGACGCTGAACCGGGCGAAACACCTGTTGCTCGACGGCGTGGCGTGCGGGCTCGTGGGGGCACAACTGCCGTGGTCGCGGGTGGCGGCCGACGCGGTGCTGGCGCTGGAGGGCACCGGCGACGCCGCCGTGATCGGCACCGGCCGGACGACGAGCGCACCCGCGGCCGTCCTGCTGAACAGCACATTCATCCAGGGCTTCGAGCTGGACGACTTCCATCCGCTGGCGCCACTGCACAGCAACTCGCTGATCCTGCCCGCGTTGCTGGCCACCGGCGGCACGGGCGCGGACGCGCTCACGGCCGCGGTCGCGGGTTTCGAGGTGGGGCCCCGGGTCGGGCTCGCCTTGCACGGGGCGGAGATGCTGTCGCGCGGCTGGCATTCCGGACCGGTGTTCGGCACGCATACGGCGGCGATGGCGGCCGGCAAACTGCGCGGGCTGGACACCGCGCGGCTGGAGGACGCGCTGGGGATGGCGGGCACGCAGTCCGGCGGGCTGATGGCCGCGCAGTACGAGGCGATGTCCAAGCGGATGCAGCACGGTTTCGCCGCCCGCAACGGTTTCTACGCGGCCGGGCTCGCCGCGGCGGGCTATACCGGGATCAAGCAGGTGTTCGACCGACCGTACGGCGGGTTCCTCGCCGTCTTCGGGGAGGGCCACGACCCCGATCCCGCGCAGATCACCGCCGGACTCGGCGAGGTGTGGCACACCGACGTGATCATGGTGAAATCCTATGCGGCGCAAGGGGGTTTGCACGGCACCGTGCAGGCGGTGCTGGAGCTGCGCGCGGAACACGAGATCGATCCGGCGGCGGTGGAGCGCATCGAAATCCGGGTGGGCGACGCGGTCTACCACCACGGCTGGTGGAAGCCGGAGCGGCCGCTGACGCCGATCGGCGCGCAGATGAACCTCGGCTACGCCGCCGTGGTGGCGCTGCTGGACGGCACGGTCATGCCCCAGCAGTTCACCGATTCCCGCCTCGACGCCGACGACGTGTGGGCGCTGCTGGAGCGGGTCGACGTCCAGCTGGACGACGCCATCGAGAACGGTCCCGCGCCGGAACGGTTCGCCACCGAGCTGACGATCACGCTGGCCGGCGGTACGGCGTTGCACCGGCGGATCACGCAACCCCACGGTGGCCCGTCGGATCCGGTGACCGACGAAGAACTCGTCGGCAAGTACCGGGCGCTGGCCGGCCCGCTCGTGCCGCCCGCCCGCCTGGCGGCGATCGAGGACGCGGTCCTGGGCCTGGACGCCCTCGACGACCTGGGTGAGCTGACCGAACTGCTCGCGCCGCCGGTGGCGCGCGTGCTGGACTGAGAGGGACCGATGACCACGACCACGGCGCGCGCCGCACTGCGCGCGCGGTTGAAGAGCGGCGAACTCGTTGTCGCGCCAGGGGTGTTCGACGGGATCTCCGCGCATCTGGTGCGGCGGCTGGGATTCACGGCCGGGTACCTGACCGGGGCCGGGGTGGCCGCGTCCGGGTTCGGCCTGCCCGACATCGGGCTGGTCACGCAGACCGAGATGACCGAACGCGCCCGGATGATCGCCAGGGTGCTCGGCGACGTGCCGTTGATCGCCGACGCCGACACCGGGTACGGCGCCGCGCTGAACGTGGTGCGGACCGTGCAGGAGTACGAAGCGGCCGGGGTGGCCGCGATCCAGTTGGAGGATCAGGCTTTCCCGAAGCGGTGCGGGCACTTACCGGACAAGGAACTGATCGGGACCGACGAGTTCCTGGTCAAGCTGCGGGCCGCGCTGGACGCCCGCACCGACCCGGATCTGGTGGTCATCGCGCGGACCGACGCGCGGGCGCCGCTGGGGCTGGACGCGGCGATCGAGCGCGCGAACGCCTACGCCGAAGCGGGCGCGGACGTGCTCTTCGTGGAAGCTCCACAAGGGACGGACGAGATCGAGCGCATCGCCGCCGAGGTCAAAGCGCCGTTGCTGCTCAACCTCGTCATCGGCGGGCTGACGCCGCTGGAGTCGGCGGAACGCCTGCGGGAGCTGGGTTTCGCGATCGCGATCCATCCGTCGCTCGCGCTGGGCGCCGCGGCGTGGGGCATGGTGAGCGGGCTGGCGCAGCTGGCCGGGCGGGACCCGCAAGAGCTCGCGCCCAGCAGCCCGGGGGATTTCTTCAACCTGGTCGGGCTCGCCGAATGGTCGGCGGCCGGCGAGAAGTACGCGAGGTGAGTGCCGTGAGCATGACGATGATCGAGAAACTCCTGGCGCGGAAGGCGGGGCTGCCGTCCGTGCGCCCCGGGGACACGGTGACCGTCGAGGTCGACCTGTGCGTGCTGATCGACCTGCAGTTCGCGACCGTCTGGCTGCCGCCGTCCCGCATCCACGACCCGGACAAGGTCGCGATCGTCATGGACCACGCCGTGCCCGCGCCGTCGCTGAAGGACGCCGAGGGCGGGCCGCGTGCGCGCAAATTCGCCGCGGATTTCGGGATTTCCCGGTTCTTCGACGTGGGGCGGCACGGGATCTGCCACCAGGTGATCGCGGAGAACGGGCTCGCCCGGCCCGGCGAAGTGCTGGCCTGCACGGACTCGCACACCTGCGCCGCCGGCGCCTACAACACCGCTGCCCGTGGCCTCGGCCCGGCCGAGGTGTACTCCATCATGTGCACGGGCTCGACCTGGTTCCAGGTCGCGCCCACGGTCCGCTACGAACTGGTCGGCGCCAAGCCCGCCGGCGTCAGCGGGAAGGACATTTTCCTTTACCTGGCGGCCGAATACGGCGACGCGACCAACCAGAACCTCGAGTTCGGCGGGCCGGGGCTGGCGAGTATCCCGATGAACGACCGGCGCACGATCGCCACCCAGGCCGCCGAGGTGTCCGCGGATTTCGCGACCTTCGCCGCCGACGACGTGCTCCGCGAGTTTCTCGCCGAACGCGGCGTGACCGGCTACACGGCGGCCGACGCGGATCCCGATGCGTCCTATGTGGAGGTTCGCGAGATCGATCTGTCCACAGTGGAACCCTATGTGGCGCGGCCGGGAACCGTGAGCCACAACGGGGTCCCGGTGTCGCGGATCGAGTCGCGGCGGATCGACCAGGCGTTCATCGGTTCCTGCGCGAACGGGCAGCTGGAGGACCTGCGGATCGCGGCTTCGGTGCTGCGCGGCAAAACCGTGGCGCCCGGGGTGCGGCTGCTGGTGACCCCTGCCTCGCAGGAGGTGTACCGGGAGGCGATGCGACGCGGCTACCTGCAGGACATCGCCGACGCGGGCGGGGTGGTGACCAACTCGACCTGCGGTGCCTGCTTCGGTTACCACCTGGGTGTGGTCGGGCCCGGCGAGGTCTGCCTGACTTCGTCCACGCGCAACTTCACGGGCCGGATGGGCAGCACCGAGGCCGAGATCTACATGGCCTCGCCCGCGACGGTCGCGGCGTCCGCCGTCGCCGGGGTCATCACCGGCGCGCGGGAGGTTTCGGCATGAGCTCGACGATCAGCGGCCGGGTGTGGGTGTTCGGAGATTCGCTCAACACGGACGCGATGTACCCGGCGTTCGCGATGAAGATGGATATCCCGGAGGCCGCCAGGCACGTGTTCTACGAGGTCCGTCCAGGATGGACGGACCAGGTGCGGCCGGGCGACATCGTGGTGGCGGGCAAGAACTTCGGCGTCGGGTCCTCGCGGCCGGTGGCCGCGCTGTTCCGGCAGCTGAAGGTGGCGGCGCTGGTCGCGGAGGAGTTCAATTCCCTGTTCCTGCGCAACGCCATCAACTCCGGGCTGCCCGCGCTCACCGTGCCGGGAGCGACGGACCTGTTCTCCGACGGCGATTTCGGCCGCTTCGACATCGCCACCGGCGACTACGCGAACGAAACCACCGGGATCGAAGGGAGAACCGCGCCGCTCCCGCCGCTGGTACTGGAGATCCTGGCCAGCGGCGGCGTGCTGGCAAGGCTGGCGGAACAAGGATATCTGCCGATCGAACTGCTCGACACACTCAAATCCGGTGCGCTGCCGCAGGGAGGCGGGGCATGACCACCGAGATCGCGCCCGGAGTGCGGTGCCTCGCGACCACCAAGCGGGACAACGCTTTCCTGCTCGACGGCGACGAGGGTTACACGCTGGTCGACGTGGGCTGGGGGTCGGCGCCGAAACGGATCGAGGCGGCGCTCGGGAGCCTGTCGGACATTCGTCGCGTCGTGCTCACGCACGCCCATCCCGACCACGTCAAGGGAGCGGCGGAACTGGCGGCGCGCACGGGAGCGCGGCTGTTCATCCATGCCGCCGACGCGCCCTGGCTCGCGGCGGGCCGGGTGCCGCCCGCGGGGCGTGCCGGTTTCGCGGGCCGGCTGCTCGACCGGGTTCCGCTGGTGCACTGGACCCCGGTCACCGCCGACGTGCTTCTGCGCGATGGGGACAGCGTGGCGGGCGCCGGCGGCCTGCGGGTGATCCACACGCCAGGGCACACGCCGGGACACATCGCCCTGCACTACGAACCCGGGAACGCCGTGCTCGTCGGTGACGCGATATTCAACCGGGCGGCGGAGCTGGGCATCGGGCCCGCTGCGCTGGCCGCCGACCCGGCCCAGCGCCCGGCGAGCCTTGGTCGGCTGCCGCGTGATGTCGCTGCTGTCGGGCTCGCGCATGGGGATGCCTTACGTGGCAACGATCTCGACCGCTACCACGCGCTTTTGGACCGCTGGGAAACGACCTAGGCGGTGAGGCTTCGCCAGCGGGCCTCAGCCGCGTCGTGGTCGGTCGCCGGTGCTCCGGCGGGCACGAGGATCCAGAGGGCCAGTTCGGAGGTTTCGCCGCGCAGTCCGCTTGCCCACAGTGTGCGTACTTCGAGGTGGCTGCCCGAGTCGGTGATGTGGAGGCCGTTGACGGAGGTGCCGTCGGGGAGTGTGGCTCGTGCGTCGTCGAGGGTGTGGTCGAGTTGTGTTCGGCTGGTGTGTAGGAGGGTCGTGGAGTCGAGGGCTGCCAGTGCGTCGGTGTCGAGGTCCAGTTCGGTGCCGGGTTCGGTGGTTGTCCATACGATGCCGTGGCGCACTGTGGATGCGCGGTGCAGGAGTGAGCGGTCTACGCGGTCGACGCCGATGAAGCCGTCGTCGAAGGGCATGGAGCGGATGCCGCCGTCGCGGCCGTAGCACCAGCGGTGGTAGGGGCAGCTGAACATTTTGCGCCGGCCCGAGGGTTGCAGTTCGACGCGGGCGCCGCGGTGACGGCACACATTGGACAGCACGGCGATCGATCCGTCGTCCTGACGCACCACCAGCAGCGGCGCTCCCGCCACGTCGACCGTCACGAACGAACCGGGCTGGGGAAGCTCCGCTTCGTGCGCCACGGGAACCGCCGTGCCGTCAGTGTGTTCCTGCATCGCTCTCCCCGATTTACGTAAGACGCAATTTGTCTCTTGTCTCATTCTGCGACGGACAACAGCCCGATGTCCACCACGGTGGTGCGCAGTGGGCTGTCCGCGGCCCGGACCAGGTCGAGGTAGTCGGGCTCCCGGCCGTCGTTCAGCACGAGCGCGCCGGACCGCAGGCGCGGGACGAGAACCTCCATCGTGCGGCGGGCCCTGGACGGTGCGGCGAGCTCCGGCCACCCGTCGACGGAGACCAGGTCGATGGGGCCCTCGACGTCCGCCAGGACCTCCTCGGGCTCACCGCACCTGAGGTCGGCGTACTCGCTGAGACCGGCGTCGGCCAGGTTATTCCGCGCCGCGCGGATGCGATCCGGCCGCGAGTCCGCGCCGATCACCGTCCCGCCGCCGTTGTCGCGGAGCGCCGCGGCAAGGTAAATGGCAGTCGCGCCTTCCGAACTGCAGAACTCCACCACGGTTCGCGCTCGCGTGGCGCGGCAGAGCAGGTAGAGGAGCTCTCCTTGGGTAGGGCTGAGGGAGTAGCCGAAGTCGCCCATGGCATCCGGGTCTTCGGCGGGCGCGTCCCGTTTCTCGTCCGCGGCCCGCTGCGCCCGGGTGTACAGCGCCTCGAGCACCAGCTCGACGCGCGGGTCGCGGAGTACGTGTGCCGTGCCGGCGAGGATGTGGTTGATCAGCTGGCGAGCCATGGGTGCCTCCGTCACGCTGGTTCGACTTCGACGGGAAACCCGTTGAGGACGGCGGTTCCGGTGAGGGGTTCGAGGAACACGTCATCGACGAGCAGGTTGACATTGGCGCCCGGGACCGCCTCCGCCGCCGGCACGCCCAGCGAGCCGCCGTCGTGGCCCCAGCCGTGGGGGAGGCTCACCACGCCTTCCCGGACTTCGGTGGTGGTGCGCACTTCGACGGTGACCTCGCCGGCGTTCGTCCGGACGCGGGCGAGGTCACCGTCCGACAGGGAGCGGGCGGCGGCGTCCCGCGGATTCACGAACAGCGCGTAGTGGCCCGCGTCAGGCTGAGGCAATGCGTTGTGCAGCCACGAGTTCAGGGTGCGTACCTGACGCCGGTTGATCAGCACGAGGCCGGTCCTGCGCCGGGTCAGCCCCTCGTCGAGCCGGGCGAGGTCGGCGACCAGTTCTTCCGGCGCGAGCTGGATGCGTCCGTTGGGTGTCCGCAGCACCTCCGGCAGGCGTGGCCGGAGCGGCCCGAAGTCGATGCCGTCCGGCGCCGCTTCGAGGTCGGCGAGTGTGAGTCCGCCGGGTACCTGCCCGAACCGGTCGCCGTACGGGCCGCTGCGCACGCGCATGTCGAGGAGGCGCTCGGGTCCGGTGCGAGGTTCGACGGCGGCGAGCACCTGATCCACGTCGCGGCCGGTGAGTTTCGCCGCGCGGCGGGCCGCCGAGACGGCTGCTTCGTGGTCGAGTTCGCCGATCGGGCGGGTGGACTCGCCGCGCGCGATGGCGGCCAGGCGGAGGATGGTCTGCCATTCGGGCATTTCGTGCGGGCCGTGTTCGGTCACCGGCGCGGAGTACCGGGCGACGTTGCGGACGGAATAGAGGTTGGTGGTGAGGCCCATCTGCCCGCGGGTGGCCAGGCGGGGCGGGGGGAGGAGCACGTCCGCGTGGCGGGTGGTTTCGTTGAGATAGGCGTCCACGCTGATCATGAAGTCCAGCGTGCCCAGCGCTTTTTCGAGGCGGGCGCTGTTCGGGACGGAGCGTGCCGGGTTGCCGGCGACGGTGATCAGAGCCCGGATCCGGCCTGGGCCCTCGGTGTCGATCTCTTCGGCGAGGCAGGCGGCCGGGAACTCGCCGACCATTTCGGGGTGCCCGCGGACGCGGCTCTTCCAGCGGCCGTGTGGCCAGCCTTTGCGGCTCGCCGGCCAGGTGGTCGGGCCTCCGGCGGGCGGGAGGGTGAACATCACGCCGCCCTCGCGGTCGAGGTTGCCGGTGACGATGTTCAGCACGTCCACGAGCCAGCTGGCGAGTGTCCCGAATTCCTGGGTGCAGGTGCCGATCCGGCCGTGTACGGCGGCGGCTTCGCTCGTCGCGATGTCCCGCGCGAGCGTCGTGATCGTGTGCTCGTCGACGCCGCAGACGGGGGCCACGACTTCGGGCGGATACCGCTTCGCGAGCTCGCGGATGGTGTCCAGGCCGTCGACGAAGTCCGCCGCGCGGCCGAGGTCGACGAGGTTTTCCCGGACGATGACCGACAGTGTGCCGAGCAGGAAGCAGGCGTCGGCGCCGGGCAGGATGGGGATGTGCAGGTCGGCGGCCCGCGCGGTCCGAGTGGCGGCGGGATCCACGACGACGAACCGGCCGCCGCGTTCCTGCAGCGCGCGCAGGCGGCCCGCCATGCCGGGCGCGGACATCGTGCTGCCGTTGGACACGAGGGGGTTGGAGCCCAGGATGACCAGCAGCCTGGTGCGGTCGATGTCCGGCACGGGAAAGCTCATCCCGGTGCCGAACAGGGCGGCGAGGGTGTAATGCTTCGGCATCGTGTCGAGCATCGAGGGTGAGTACACGTTCCGCGTCCCCAGCGAGACCAGCAGCGTTCCCTGGTAGAGCTGGTGATCGAGGTTGAACGACGCCGGGTTGCCGGTGTAGATCGCGACCGCGTTGCGGTCCTCGGCCAGCAGCGGCGGTAACCGGCGGGCGATCTCGTCGAACGCTTCGTCCCAGCCGGCGGGCTCGAACCGCCCGTTCCGTTTGATCAGGGGTGTCCGCAGCCGGTCGGGATCGTTGTCGATCGCCGCGAGCCCCAGCCCTTTCGCGCAGGAATGCCCGGCGCTCAGCAGGTCCGCCGGGTTGGGGTCGACGGCGGCCAGAGAACCCGACGGCGAAACGGTGACGAGGAGCCCGCACGAGGCTTCGCACAACGGGCACAGCCGATGTTTGGTCCGGTGCAACGCTGACCTCCCGGGAGCCGGCGGCTACGTGATGATGATACACAAGACAATATCTGTAATAATGTCTAGTGTAGGGCACGACCAACGAAGGTGGTGGCGTGGAACCGCTGGTGCGTTTCGAAGATGCCGGCTCGGGTGTCGGGCTGATCGAGATCTGCCGCCCCGAGGCCCACAACGCCTTGAACCGGATCGCGCAGGACGAGTTCAGCGCGGCACTGGCTCAGGCCGGGGAGGACCCGTCGATCCGGTGCCTGGTGGTGGCC
>NZ_VMNW02000032.1 GCF_007713735.2 Amycolatopsis acidicola
CCTCCCGCCCGTGTTGGCCGCTCGCGCGCGTGTGTTGCCGATGCCAGCGGTTGGTGGTGGGACGAAGCTTGTGGGCTAGGGGACTCGCCGTGCCGGTTTGTGGGAGCGCTCCGGCCTGGGCTGGAGTCTCCGGCTTGGGGCAGCAACGGACGCGCGTAGCGCGCGCTGTGTGCTCCCCTCCCCGCCCCGATCTTTGAGTGTTCGCGGTCACGGCGCCGCGTCAAGGCGGGAAAGAGTACCTTGACCCGTCCCCGTGACCGCAAATGCGGCTGGGGATCGGGGAGGCGAGGGGAGTCTGGCCGGGGAGAAGCCGTCGCGTTGCTCGGCGGCCGGTGACGCGGTGGAGGGTGGCGAGAATGGCTTAGGTGCGTGGGATCGGGCGCGTGGGTGCGCACGGCTCGGTTTCGAAGGTCCCGCCGAAAGCCCGAAAATCAGGTGGCGTCCGGGTCTACCGGGGGTTTCTCGCCCGGCTTCAGGGCTTCTTGCTCGGGCTTCGCGGCGACGGCGGGGTAGCCGTTGGGCTTGGTGCTGCCACCGCTGGTTCCGTTGAGCCCCAAGGGATCCGGGTCGCCGTCGAACAGGTGGTTGGTGATCGCGCGGCGGGGGTCGAAGTTCCGCAGCTGGCGCAGGTCCTCGAGCGGCTTGCGGAATTCCTCGAACTCCGGGCCCATCTCGTCCTTCAGCTGCTGCCGCGCGCCGCTCGCGAACTCGCGGACCTTGCGAACACTCTTGGCCAGCCACGAAGCCGCTTCGGGCAGCCGTTCCGGGCCGAGGATGAACAGACCGGCGACGATGAGGACGAGGATCTCGCCCCAGCCAACGCTATCGAACACCCGTCAACCTCCGCCTCGTGCAGGCCCCTGCCGCAACAGGGTACCCCGCTAATCCGAACCCAGGGTTACGTCGACGACAAGAGGCCTGCCCTGCCGGACCAGCTGAACCGGCACGACCTCACCGATGTTGTGCGCCCGCACGGCCACGGTCAGCTCCGCGGCATTGCGCACCATGCGATCCCCGACCTTCGTGATCACGTCGCCCTCACCGATACCGGCCTTCGCGGCGGGCCCGCCGTCGACGACGTTGACCACCTGAGCACCCTCGGAGGTTTCCGCCGCGACCGAGGCCGCGTTGATCCCGATATCGGCGTGCTTGACCGAACCGGTGCTGATCAGCGCGCGGGCGATCTTGATCGCGTCGTCCGCCGGGATGGCGAAGCCGATGCCGATGCTGCCGCCCTGCCCCGAATCGCCGCTGTCCGTGCGGATCGACGAGTTGATCCCGATCAGCGCGCCCGTCGAATCCACCAGCGCGCCACCGGAGTTGCCGCGGTTGATCGGGGCGTCGGTCTGGATCGCGTCATAGGTGACCGGGGGCTCACCGTTCTCGCCCTGCGCGGTGATCGGGCGGTGCAACGCGCTCACGATGCCTGCGGTCACGGTGTTCTGCAGGCCCAGCGGCGAACCGACGGCGATCACCGAATCACCGGGCTCGAGGTCCGCGGACTTCCCGATCTGGATGACCGTCGGGTTCGCCACCCCCACCTTGATCACGGCGAGGTCGGTCTTCGGGTCGGTGCCGACGACCTTCGCGTCGGTGCGGGTGCCGTCGGTGAACACCGCGGTGATCTTGGCCTGCGGATCGTCCGTGGCCAGCGAGATCACGTGGTTGTTGGTGATGGCATAGCCGTTGGGGTCGATCATCACGCCGGAACCGACGCTGCCGGACTCCCCCGACTTCACCTCGATCGACACCACCGCGGGCGAGACGCGCTTGGCGATGTCGGAGATCGAACCCGGCGCGCGTTCCTTACCCGCTTCGGCCTCGGAAATCGTCGCGCTGCCGGTGAGCGAATTCCCGGTACGCGCGATGCCCCAGCCGACCAGCCCGCCGACCGCGCCGATGAGCAGGCAGATCACACCGAGCAGGGCGAGCGCGACCGGCTTCACGCGACGGCCGAGCAACACCTCGGGCAGCGAGAGCAAAGGCCCCTTGGGCCGCTCCTCGCCGTCCTCGTCCTCGGATTCGGCCTCCACCGCGGGACCGCCCAGCACGGCGGCAGCACCCGGGTCACGCCACGGGTCGGCAGGCTTGGACCACAACGGCGACTCCGGCTCGGCGCCGGGCTGGCCCGTGTCGTCACCGGGGCGCTGCAGCTTCACGTCGTCCGCGCCCGGCGGACGGCCGAAGGCCTCCACCAGCGACTCGGGCGCGGGCGGTTTGCTGATGATCTGCCCGCCGTTGCGGGTGCCGGGGGCGTACAGCTTGTCGAAGGCCCCGTCCACTCCGTGCGGCCTGCCGAAGGTGGCCGCCTGCGCGGAATCGACCGGGGGACGGTCCAGTGGCCTTGGCGCGAGCCGCGGTTCGCGCGGTGCGCCGGAGTTTTCCTCAGGCGTGTTCGGCTGGCTCATCGTTCCCCGGGATAGACGGACTGCAACGCTCGGCGTGACCCTACGCCACCGATTCTTCCGTCATGCCAGTGAAGCAGGCGTCAGTGGTTCTCCACGACGGGGGTGGCCACCGGCGCGGTGGTCGTGGTCGTGGGGGCCGCCTGCTGACCGCCGAACTGCGCCCGCAGCACACCGGGCGGGGTGCCGCCGCTGGGCTCGGGGTTGGTCTGCGCCGTGCTGCCCCCACTGGAGGTGGCCACGAGCGCCAGCGCGCTCAGCACGATGCCGGATACGACGACCCCGGCGCCCTGCGCAGCGCGTTTGCGCACCGAAGCCGAACGGTGCGAGTTGAGGACGGCCGAGCCACCACCGAGAGGGGTGCCCGAGCCGAGTGGCGCCGACGAGCCGAGCCCGGCGGGCATGCCCCGCAGCCCCGCGACACGCTCGGGACGCTGGATGGCGACCAGCTGCCCGTCTTCGGTGACCGCCAGGTTGTCCGGGGTCACCGGCAGATCGGTGTGGTCCGGTATCGCGCGCAGGCTGGCCAGGAAACCGGCGGACATCCCCGGCACTGCCGGGGCGTCGTGCACCGCCGCGCGAGCCTGACGCTGCGCGGCCACGTCACCCGCGCAGAGCGGACACCTGGCGATGTGGGAAGCGGCCCGATCCTGCGCACCCAGCGACAGCTCGCCATCCACGAAAGCGACGACGGCGTCGGGAAGAAGGTGCGATTCAGGAAGCAGGCCCCGACCGCGCGAATCGGTCATACGGAAGCCTCCACGGATTCCTCCTTCAGCGCACGGCGCCGTTCCAGCGACGCGCGCAGGGCCTGCCGGCCACGGTGGATCCTGCTGCGCACAGTGCCCAGTTTAACCCCGAGCGTGGCGCCGATCTCCTCGTACGACAGACCTTCGACGTCGCACAGCACCACCGCGGCGCGGAACTCCGGCGGCAGCTCGTCGAGCGCGGCCTGCAGATCCGGGTCCAGGTGCGTGTCGCTGTAGACCTGCTCCGGGCTCGGATCGTCGCCGACGATCCGGTCGGTGTCCTCAGGCAGCCCCTCCATGCGCACCCGCGAACGGCGGCGCGCCATGTCGAGGAAGAGGTTCGTGGTGATGCGGTGCAGCCAGCCCTCGAAGGTGCCTGGCTTGTAGGACGCCAGCGAGCGGAAGACCCGGATGAATGTCTCCTGGGTGAGGTCCTCGGCGTCGTGGCTGTTACCGGTCAGCCGGTACGCGAGCCGGTAGACGCGGTCGGCGTGCTCGCGCACGACCTCGTCCCAGGACGGCGGGGTCCACTCGGCCTCGTCGACCTTCACCGGCTGGCCCTCGGTCGCGGCCTCGTCGTTCAGCGGGGTCTTCTGCATCGGCGGGGAAGGCACCTCCATCAGGCTGTTCTCCCTACTGCTCTACCCAACGTGGTCCGGCCACGCCGTGTTCCCATCTCCTGTTGAGACGTAGCTTGACCGCTCTCCTTATGTATGTAGTGAGACCGGTCTGAGAGGCGCCTGAGAGAAGTGTGCACGTCTTGCGCTGATTTGGCGACGACCAGCGCTAACCTTTGCGCTGTGACCCCCGAGACGCATCCGGGGGTGGCCATGGGCGTCGAAGATCACGCCGGCGGCCACCTGCCTGACGACGACGCGCTGCTCACCGCCCGTGACCGGGCGGAAGAGCTCGGCTGCGTGCCGCTGGGCGCCCACGCGGGGGAAGCGCTGTGCTTCCTGGCCACCTGCCTGCGGGCGAGGGCGGTCGTCGAGATCGGCACCGGCACCGGCTCCAGTGGGCTGTACCTGCTGCGCGGGATGGCGCCCGAGGGCGTGCTCACGTCGATCGACATCGAGCCCGAGTACCACCGCACGGCCCGCAAGACCTTCCGCGAAGCCGGGTTCGCGCCGGGCCGCACCCGGTTGATCACCGGCCGCGCGATGGACGTGCTGCCGAGGCTGACCAGCGGCGGCTACGACCTCGTGTTCGTGGACGCTTCGCTCGCGGAGTACCCGGGCTACTACGAGCACGGGGTGAGCCTGCTGCGCCCGGGCGGGGTGATCGCGTTCCACGGGGTGCTCACGCCGCGCACGGACAACGGCCGTCGTGACCCCGGCCAGGCCGCGGCCCGTGAGCTGGCCCGCGCGCTGCGAGAGGACGAGCGGCTCGTCCCGTCGATGCTGCCGGTCGGAGGCGGGCTGCTCGTCGCGGCGATGCGCTCCTAGCTTCGCGCGGTGGCGGAAACCACGCCGACCGCCAACGCCAGCCAGGCGATGGCGGCCACCACCAGCCACGTCCAGCCGGCGTGCGCGAAGATCACCGAGCCTGCCGTGCCGCCGACGCTGCTGCCCAGGTAGTACATGAGCATGTAGGTGCCGGAGGCCTGGCCACGCGCGTCGTCCGGCGCTTCCGCGGCCGTCCAGCTGTTGGCGACGGCGTGCGCGGCGAAGAAACCGCCGGTCAGCACGAAGAAACCGAGCACGACGACCGGGAGCGAGTCGGGCAGCGTGAGGAGAATCCCGGCGGCCGTGACGGCCAGCGCCAGCACCGCCGACCGCAAACGGCCGAAGCGGTTCACCAGGTGCCCGACGGTCGCCGAGGAGACCGAGCCCATGGCGTAGGCGAGGAAGACCAGCGAAGCGATGGCGGGTGAGAGGTCGAGCGGCTCGCTCGTCAGCCGGAAACCCGCCGCGTTGTACATCGCCACGAACGCGCCCATCGCGAGCAGTGCCACGGCGTACTGCGCGAGGAGCACGGGCTTGCTCAGGGCGGATCGAACCCCGGCCAGCACGCCCCTCAGTTGCTCACCCACCGCCGGTTTGTCCCGCGGTTCCCGGCGCGAGGGCGGCAGTGAGAACGCCGTGATCACCGCGAAGATCGATCCGACGACGCCGACCACGACGAGCGCGCCGTGGTAGCCGAGTGCACTGGCGCTGAATCCGGCGGACAGCCTGCCGAGCATCCCGCCGAGTGAGTTGCCCGCGACCATCGCGCCGACCGCGGCCGCCACCCCGGTCTTGCCCAGCCGCTCCACCAGGTAGGCCGCGCCGACTCCGGCGAAGCCCGCGATCGCGACACCCTGCAAAGCACGCAGTACCAACAAGATCGGGTAGGCCGGGGCCAGCGGCAGGAGCAGTCCGAGCACGGCGGACGCGAGCACCGACGCGATGATCACCGGCCGCCGTCCGACGAGCTCCGACAACGCGGCGAGCGGCAGCACCGCGATCGCCAGCGCGCCGGTGGCGACACTGACCGCGAGCGACGCACTGCCCGGATCGAGGTGGTACTGCTCGGCGAGCTGCGGCAACACGGGCTGCGGCGCGTACAGCAACGCGAAGGACGAGATCCCGGCGGCGGCAACGGCGATCTTGACGCGCCGGGTTTCGGCGCGGACGGGAACGAGCAGGTCAGCGGACACGAGTCGAAAGTAAGACGCGCTAACCGATACGTCTAATGCAGAAATATGCCACGATCCATACCGTGTCGTATGACTCGGACGCACGCCTCGCTGACCAGCGCGTGGTACACCACCTGGCCCCCAACCTGGCGCTGCTGGCGGCGTTGGGTGAAACGGGCAACATCACCCGTACTGCCCAGCTGCTGGGAGTTCCGCAGCCCACCGTGAGCCGCCGCCTCGGCGCGCTCGCCGACGTACTCGGCGCCCCGGTCGTCGAACCCGTTGGCCGCGGGGTGCGGCTGACGAGAGCGGGCGCGATCCTCGCCGACAGCGCGGCCCGCGCGCTCGGCGCCGTCGAATCGGGCGCGCGCAAGGCCCGGGAAGAGATCGAGCCCGACACGGGACACATCGTGCTCGGCTTCCTGCACCTGCTCGGCCGGTGGCTGGTGCCGAACCTGCTGCGCGGGTTCCGGGCGCGCTATCCCAGCGTGCGGTTCAGCCTCGTGCAGGGTTCACGACAGCAGATCCTCGACAAGCTGGCCGCGGGCGAGCTCGACCTCGCGCTCGTCGCGCCGATGCCGGTCGAGCCCGGCCTCGAAGCCACCGCGCTCGACGAACAAGAGCTGCTGCTTTCGGTCCCGGAGGCGCATCGGCTGGCGGAGCGCAAACGCATTCGCTGGGCGGAACTCGCCGACGACGACTTCGTGACGCTGGAACACGGCTACGGACTACGCCAGATCACCGACGCACTCTGCGCCGAAGCCGGGTTCGAACCGAAAATCGCCTTCGAGGGACAGGAATCCGACACGGTGCGCGGCCTCGTCGCGGCCGGGCTCGGCGTGGCGCTGCTACCCCGCTTCGGGCGCGGCACGCCAGCCGGCGTCGTGGAGATCCCGCTTTCGCCGAAGGTGAGCCGCACGATCTGCTTGCTCAGCCCCGAGACAGAGCACCTGACGCCGACAGTGCGGGCTTTCCGGGATTACGTGCGGGCTCAGGCGTAGACGGCCGTGGGCTTTCCGGACCGCAACACCACACGCGCCCAGGCACAGACACCCGCGACCTCCCCGGACCACAACACCACACGCGCCCAGACGCAGACACCCGCGACCTTCCCGGACCACAACACCACACGCGCTTAGGCGTAGGACTCGGCCAGCTCCACGAGCGTCCGCGCGGCGAAGCCCGTTGCGCCCGGCACAACGTCGGCGTAAGCGCTTTCCGCGCGCGCCGGGCCCGCGATGTCGAGGTGCGCCCACGGCACGCCGTCGACGAACTCGCGCAGGAACAACGCGGCCGTGACGCCACCGGGCCCGCCGGGTGCCTGCCGCACGTCGGCCAGCTCGCCGCGCACGGCATCGGCGTGGGCTTCCAGCAGCGGCATCCGCCACCACGCTTCGCCGACGCGCTCCCCCGCCGCCAGCAGCCGCTGGGCGAGGTCGTCGTCCGTGGCGAACAGGCCGCCGGTGCGCACGCCGAGCGCGACCTTCATCGCGCCCGTCAGCGTCGCGACGTCGACCACCGCGTCCGGGCGGAACCGGCGGATGCCGTAGACCAGCGCGTCGGCCAGCACCATCCTGCCCTCGGCGTCGGTGTTGCTGACCTCGGTGGTGATGCCGCCGTAGTGGCGCACGACGTCGCCGGGGCGGTACGAACCGCCGGACACGTGGTTCTCCGCCGCCGGGACCAGCGCGGTGACCCGCACCGGCAGTTTCGCCGCGGCGATGGCGCGGATGGCCGCGATCACCGCCGCGCCACCGGCCATGTCGGTGCGCATCAGGTGCATCCCGGCCGCCGGTTTGATCGACAGCCCGCCGGTGTCGAACGTGATGCCCTTGCCGACCAGCAACAAATGCCGCGAAGCACCGCGCGGCCGGTACGTCAGCTCGATCAGCCGCGGCGGGCTCGCCGAACCGCCGCCGACCGCGAGCACCCCGCCGAAGCCCTGCTGGGCGAGCCACTGCTCGTCCCGGATCGTGGCCTGCAGACCGGGCAGGCCACCGGCGACCCGCGCCGCGGTGTCGGCGAGCCAGGCCGGGTTCTTGATGTTGGAGGGAGTGTTGGCCAGGTCGCGGGCGAGCGTGGCGGCTCCGGCCAGCCCGCGCACCTTCTCGAGCAGTTCCTCGTACGCCGGAACCGCGCGCTCGAACGGCGTGAGCAGCCGCAGTGTCTGCAGGCCGGGCTTGGCGCCCTCGGCGCTGACCTTGAACTGATAGCCGCCGAGCAGCGCGCCAGTGGCGAGCTCGGCGACGTGCTCGCCCTGGACCTCGCCGTCCAGCTCGACCTGCGCGGTGCGGACCGGATCCTCCTCGATGGCGCGGACGAGCGCCGCGCCGGCGGCACGCCAGTCCTTCGGCTCACCGTCGCCGACCCCGACGACCCAGCGCACCGGACCGGCGGCGACCCGGACCTCGCCGGTCTTGCCCGAGTGCCGGACACCGGCGACTTCCACCGGCTCCGGCGCGGACCGCACCAGCACGGCCGTTGGGGCGCCGCGGCGCGACACGTCGGCCACCTCGAGTTCGAGCAGCCGGCTGGGTACGCCAGGCAGGGGGAACCGCGCCATCGAGCAACCTCCGAGCGGGGACGGCGAAAACCGGCTGACGCTCCGTCAGCCGGTGCAGGGAACGGAAAGCGGCGTCAGCTGGTGGCCTCCTGCAACGCGACCCCCAGGTCCTTGGCCTCCTCGGCCGACAGCTCTACGACGAGTCGCCCACCACCCTCGAGCGGAACGCGCATCACGAGGCCCCGCCCCTCCTTAGTCACCTCGAGGGGACCATCTCCGGTCCGGGGCTTCATGGCCGCCATAGCGTGCTCCCTCCGTCTCAACCGGCGCGCCCGGGTCGCGCTTGCTCAAGCCAACCGGGTGTCATGCGTCATTCTCCCTCATCAAGATGGGCGCGCGAACGCGGACCGATCTTTTCGTGTTTGCATAGGTGCTGGTATGCGGCTCGCGAGGGCCCCGAACGCCAGGAGGAGACCAGTGACCACCGAGGACGTGCTGTTGACCGCCGACGCCGATGGCGTGCGGACGCTGACGCTCAACCGCCCCAAGGCCTACAACTCGCTGACCGTCGAGCTGAAGGAACGCCTGCTCGCTGCGTTGCGGGAGGCCGCGGCCGACCCGGCGGTGCGCGCGGTGGTGCTGACCGGCGCGGGCAAGGCGTTCTGCGCGGGCCAGGACCTCAAAGAACACGTGGGCCTGTTGCAGGCCGGCGACCCGTCGCCGCTGAGCACGGTGGCTGATCATTACAACCCGATCGTGCGAGCGATCGTGGACATGCCCAAGCCCGTCGTGGCGGCGGTGAACGGCCCGGCCGCCGGTGCGGGCGCCGCCTTCGCCTACGCCTCAGACCTGCGTATTTCGGCGCAGTCGGCGAACTTCCTGATGGCGTTCGCGAACGTCGGGCTCGGCCCGGACTCGGGCGCGTCGTGGACACTGCAGCGGCTCGTCGGCCTCGGCCGCGCGGCCGAGCTGATGATGCTCGCGCGCACGGTCGACGCCGAGGAGGCGCAACGGATCGGGTTGGTCGGCGAGGTCGTGCCGGACGAGGAGCTGGCCGCGCGGGCACAGGCCGTGGCGAAGAAGCTCGCCGCCGGGCCGACGGTGTCCTACGCGAAGATCAAGGAAGTGCTGGGCACCGCCGCGGAGAGCAGCCTCGAGGAAGCGCTTGCGGCGGAGGATGCCGCGCAGACCGTGCTGGGCGGCACGGCCGACCACCGCGAGGCCGTCGAAGCCTTTGTCGCGAAGCGCAAGCCGGAGTTCCAGGGCAAGTAAGCGCTTTCCCCTCGCCACCCGCTCACCGGCGGGTGGCGAGGTACTGCTACTTCCGGGCGCGGAAGCACCCCTTGAGATGGTCGTCCACCATGCCCGTGGCCTGCATCAGCGCGTAACACGTTGTCGGGCCGACGAAGGCGAAACCGCTCTTCTTCAACGTGCGCGCCATCGCCTTGGACTCGTCGGTGATCGCCGGGATGTCCGACATCGCGGTGGGGCGGGCGCGGCGCCCGGACGGGGCGAACGACCACAGCAGCTCGTCGAGCGGGGTGTCCAGTTCCAGCACCGCTCGGGCGTTGGTGATCGCGGCGTTGATCTTCGCGCGGTTGCGGATGATCGACGCGTCGGCCAGGAGCCTGGCCACGTCGTCGTCGCCGAACTCGGCCACCTTCTCCGGCACGAACCCGTCGAACGCGCGCCGGAAACCCTCGCGCTTGCGCAGGATCGTGATCCACGACAGCCCGGACTGGAACGCCTCCAGGCAGAGCCGCTCGTAGAGCGCGTCCCGGCCGTGCAGCGGGAAGCCCCACTCGTTGTCGTGGTACTCGGCGTAGTCCGGGGACGTGTTGCCCCACGGGCACCTGACGACGCCGTCCTCGCCTGCCGTCGCCGTCATCGGCCCCCGATCGAATAGTCCTCGGCGAACCGCGCGAACCGGCGCAGCGACTGCCGCAGCCCGAGCGAGAACGCCGGTTTGGCGACGGGCCAGCCGAGCGTGCCCAGCGGGCCGAATGGCAGGTCGAGGCTTTCCGACCAGACGAACGTGGACGTCTGCGGGCCCTTCACGTGCACATGGAACGCCCCGCTGCCGCGGACGAGGCGGCCGAGGTGGCGCACCGTGCAGCGCACCGGCGGCTCCCACGCGGTGATCTCCATGGTGTCGGTGAACCCGACCCCGCGCAGCCCCGTGAACGCCGCCAGCCGCGAGCCGACGCTGCGCCCGTCACCGGAGACGATCCGGACGTCGGTGCCGAGCATCCACTCGTGCTGCCGCGGCCAGTCGGTCAGCGCCAGCCACGTCGTACCCGCCGGCACGGCGACGTCGACCGAGAAGACCAGATCCGTCATCCTGCCGTCTCGCGTTCGGCCTCCAGCTCGGCGACCCGGGCGCGGAGGCCGTCGATCTCGGTGCCGAGCCTGCGGATGACCCAGTCGACCTCGGACATCTTGTACCCGCGCAACACCAGCTGGAAGCGCACCTTCTGCACGTCGTCGCCGGTGATGTCGCGGACGGGCAAGCGGGTGGGCGAGCTGCTGGGCGGCAGCGGGGCCAGCTCTTCACCGCGTCCGAAGACGACGGCGGCCAGCAGGAACACCACCGCCGCGACGAGCAGCATGACTACGAGGTAGATCAGGGCGGTCGTCACGCCCCGATTGTGTCAGCCCGACGTTGAACTGGCGTTTCGTGGCACCGTTCGGGCTGTTCAGGCTGTGTTTCGCGGGCGGGGGCGAGCGTGCCAGGCGAGGAACACGCCGAAGAACCCGACAATCCCGAGCCCCAGCACGAACACCCCGATGGCCTTGCGCACCGCACGGGCGTGGTCACAGGCCGGCACGTTCCCCGGGTCGATCGTCCAGCCGTTCCCGCAGGCCAGCGTGCCGGCGTGGATGGGAAGGGCGAACAGCAGGACGAAGGCCACGAGGCACAGCCCCGAGACGACGAGGACGAACGTCCGGACGCGCACCTCCAGATCGTGGCACAGCCGCGACCAGGGCGCGCCCCATTGCTCCGGTCCGACGAAGTCGGGGTACCTACCTGGCTCCGGCCGCGAGCCGGTGACATCCTGGAAGGTGGAGTCGTCTGGAGGAGCCTTGTTACACCTACTGATCCGCCTCGTGCTCGCGCCGCTGGCCAGGCTGGTCTACCGGCCGGACGTCCGCGGGACGGAGAACGTGCCGCTGACCGGGCCGGTGATCATCGCGCCGAACCACCGGGCCGCGGTGGACACCGCACTGATCCAGATCGTCACCCCGCGTCCGGTTTCGTTCCTCGGGAAGGCGGAGTACTTCACCGGCAAAGGACCTCGGGCGCGGCTGATGGCCGCGTTCCTGCGGGCGCTGCACTACGTGCCGGTGGAGCGCGGCAACGCGATGGCCGGGATGGCCGCGCTGGAGGCCGCGCGCAAGGTGCTCGAAAGCGGCGGGGCGTTCGCGCTGTACCCGGAGGGCACCCGCTCGCTGGACGGGCGGCTGCACCGCGGGCACACCGGGGTCGGCGCGCTGGCGCTGGCCACCGGGGCGAAGGTGGTGCCGGTCGGCATCAACGGGACCGAGAAGATGCTGCCGATCGGCAAGAAGGTGCCCCGGCTGGCGAACGTCACGGTGCGCTTCGGTGAGCCGCTGGACTTCTCCCGCTACGACGGGATGGAGTCCTCGCCCGCCATCCGCCGCGCCGTCACGGACGAGATCATGTACGCCATCCTGGAGCTTTCGGAGCAGGAGTACGTCGACCGCTACCACAAACGCCCCGGCGAAGCGGCTTAGCTCTTCCCCGCCGCGGGCCGGGGTCGGGTGCTGGCGCGCATGTTGGCCGCCCCGGGCACGTGTTGGCCGGACCCGCTCGTGTGTTGGCCGGACCCGCTCGTGTGTTGGCCGCTCCAGCTCATGTGTTGGCCGCTCCAGCTCATGTGTTGGCCGGATCCGCGCGCATCTTGGCCACCCCCGCGCGTGTGCTTGGCCGGATCCGGGCGGACCCGCACGTGTGTTGGCCGCTCCCGTGGCCTCAGCGTGTCGGCTGCGCGTTCGCCATCGGAGCGCGCCGGGCCAACACACCGACGCCACAGGCCAACACGCCAACGCGAGCGGCAAACACGCCCGCGGGAGCGGCAAACACGCCGGGCCGCGGAGCGGCGGGGAGCGAAGCGGCGGGGTTCGCCGCGTTAGGCCCACTTCTGGACGTTGGGCGGTTCCCAGTCCGCGAAGGCGTCCAGGAGGGCAGCCGGGTCCGAGTCGGTGAGGACGAGGTCGCGGTGCTGCGGCCGGAGGAAACCCTCGCTCACCATGTGGTCGGCGAAGCGCCGCAGCGGCTGGTAGTACCCGGCCACGTCCACGAGGCCGATCGGCTTCGCGTGCAGGCCCAGCTGCGCCCACGTCCACACCTCGGCCAGCTCCTCGAGCGTCCCCGCGCCGCCGGGCAGCGCCAGGAAACCGTCCGACAGCTCGGCCATTTTCGCCTTGCGTTCGTGCATGTCCTCGGTGACGACGAGCTCCGTCAGCCCCGCATGCGCGATCTCGGCGCGCATCAGGTGCTTCGGGATCACCCCGATCACCTCGCCGCCCGCCGCGAGCGCCGCCTCCGCGACGGCACCCATGACCCCGATGCTCGCGCCGCCGTAGACCAGCCCGAGCCCGCGCCCCGCGAGCAGTTTCCCCAGTACCGCGGCTTGTTCGGCGTAGACCGGATCATTACCGGCCGACGAACCGCAGAACACACAGATCCGGCGCATCTAGTGGGTGTCCTCCCAAGCCTTGTATGCCTCTTGCACCACGCGCACCGCATCGTCGATGTCGTCGGTCAGGTGCAGCAGAGCCAGATCCTTCTCGCCGATTTTTCCTTCGGCGTAAACGGTTCCCTTGATCCAGTCGTACAGGCCGCCCCAGTAGGACCGTCCGAAGAGGACGACCGGGAACTTCGTGACCTTCTTGGTCTGCACCAGTGTCAGCGCCTCGAACAGCTCGTCGAGGGTGCCGAAACCACCGGGAAGACACACGAACGCCTGCGCGTACTTGATGAACATCGTCTTGCGGGTGAAGAAATACCGGAAGTTCACGCCGAGGTCCACCCACGGGTTGAGCCCCTGCTCGAACGGCAGCTCGATGCCCAGCCCGATCGACAGCCCACCGGCCTCGGACGCGCCGCGGTTCACCGCCTCCATCGCGCCCGGACCACCACCGGTGATCGCGGCGAATCCCGCTTCCGCGAGCGCCGCGCCGAGCCTGCGGCCCAGCTCGTAGTCGGGGTGCTCGCGGGGAGTGCGCGCGGACCCGAACACCGTCACCGCGCGGGGCACCTCGGCCAGCGCGCCGAACCCCTCGACGAACTCGGCCTGGATCCGCAGCACGCGCCACGGGTCCGTGTGGACCCAGTCCGTGGGGCCACGGGAGTCGAGCAGGCGTTCGTCGGTCGTCGTCGCTTCCACCCGGCGGCTCCGCCTGAGCACCACCGGCCCCCGGTGCTTTTCCTTCGGGTGCTCGGGATTTTCGTCCACTGTCACCTCCGCAAGCTTAGAGCGCCGTGAGAAACTCCCGCAGCACCCCGGCCACCTGGCGGATTTCCGCCGCGTGAACGTGTTCTTGCCTGGTGTGCGCGAGTGTCGGATCGCCGGGACCGAAATTCACCGCCGGCATCCCCAGCGCGGCGAACCGGGCCACGTCCGTCCAGCCGAGTTTGGCGGCCGCCTTACCGCCGGCGGCCTGGACGAGTTCGGCCGCCGCCGGCGCCGAGAGGCCGGGCAGCGCGCCCGGCGAAAGGTCCACAACGGACAGTTCGAACCCGTCGAAAACCTCGCGCAGATGCTGCTCCGCCTCCTCGGCGCTGCGATCGGGGGCGAACCGGAAATTGACCGTCAGCACGGCCTCGTCCGGCACCACATTCCCCGCGACACCACCGGAAACCCGGACCGCCTGCAGTCCTTCGCGGTAGGTCAGGCCGTCGATCTCCACGTCGCGCGGGCGGTACTCGGCGAGCCGGCGCATCGGTTCGGCGAGCGCGTGGATCGCGTTGACGCCCATCCACGCGCGGGCGGTGTGGGCGCGGGTGCCGGTGGTGGGCAGTTCGATCCGCATCGTGCCCTGGCAGCCCGCCTCGATCACGGCGTTCGACGGCTCACCGACGATCGCCAGGTCACCGGCGAGCCAGCCGGGCAGCTCCCGCTCGATACGGCCGAGCCCGTTGCGCGTGGCCTCGATCTCTTCACAGTCGTAGAAGACGAACGTGAGGTCGTGGCGTGGCTCACGGACAGTGGCGGCGAGGTGCAGGAACACCGCGTCGCCGCCCTTCATGTCCACCGTGCCGAGCCCGTGCAGCACGTCACCTTCGCGGCGCAGCGGCAGGTTCCCGTTCACCGGGACCGTGTCGAGGTGCCCGGCGAGTACGACCCGTGACGGTCGGCCGAGGTTGGTGCGGGCGAGCACGGCCTGCCCGTTCCGGACCACTTCGAGGTGGTCCGCCTGCTCGGTCAGCGCCGCCTGCACGGCGTCGGCGATCGCCTGCTCTTCACCCGAAACGCTCTGGATGTCCACCAGCTCGCGGGTGAGGTCCACCGGGTCGGCGTGCAGGTCGAGAGTCATGACAGCGACACTACTGGCGGCGCGTACGGTGACAGCGTGCGTACCCGAAAAGCCCTGGCCGTCATCGCTCTCGCCTTCGCACTCGCGGGCTGCGGTGGCCAGGAAGCGGGGCCGACGCCCAAGGGGGCCGGCGTCGCGACGACCCCGGATGCCCTCGCGACGAAACTGCGCGCGCTGACCGTCGACGAGTGCTTCACCAGTCCCACGAAGGAAACCCCGAAGGGCTGCGAAAAGTACGTCACGGAACTGGGCGGCACGGTCGGCATGGTGCGGGAGCAGGCGGGCACCAAACACCCCGAGCTGAACACCCTCTCGGACTCGCTCGACAAGGCCGTGGCGGCGTACCGCGGGCCGCACTGTGAGTCGGTCACCACCACGGGTACCGGCTGTTCACAGGCGCTGACGGACATCGCGAACGCGGTGCGTGACATCAAACAGGTCATCGACACCCAGGTCGCCACCGGCTGAGCCGCGCTCGGTTACGGTAAGGCCGTGAGCGAAGAGACCCCGAACCCCGAGACCACCGGCGCCACCGGCGTCGGGCTGGCCACCGTCACCACGGACGGCACCGTGCTGGACACCTGGTTCCCCCAGCCGAAGCTGGTCGAGCCGGGCGCCGCCGGGACGGAACGGCTCTCCCGTGAACAGGCCGTCGAGGCCCTCGGTGAGGCCGCCGCCGGGCTGCTCGGCCCGGACACCGACCGCGGGGTCGAGGTCGTCGCGGTGCGCACGACCATCGCGCGCCTCGCCGACGCCCCCGCCGACACGCACGACATCTACCTCCGCCTGCACCTGCTGTCGCACCGGCTGGTGGCGCCGCACGGGCAGAGCCTGGACGGGATGTTCGGCCTGCTGTCCAACGTGGTGTGGACCAACCACGGGCCCTGCCCGGTGGAGGGTTTCGAGGCCACCCGGCTGCGGCTGCGTGCGCGCGGCAACGTCACCGTGTACAGCCTGGACAAGTTCCCGCGCATGGTCGACTACGTGGTGCCCAGCGGCGTCCGCATCGGTGACGCCGACCGCGTGCGCCTCGGCGCGCATCTGGCCAGCGGCACCACCGTGATGCACGAGGGGTTCGTGAACTTCAACGCCGGCACGCTCGGCGCTTCGATGATCGAGGGCCGGGTTTCGGCCGGGGTCGTCGTCGGCGACGGGTCGGACGTCGGCGGCGGCGCGTCGATCATGGGCACGCTTTCCGGCGGTGGCAAGGAGATCATCTCGCTCGGCGAGCGCTGCCTGATCGGCGCGAACGGCGGGGTGGGCATCTCGCTCGGCGACGATTCGGTGGTCGAGGCGGGGCTGTACGTCACGGCGGGCACGAAGGTGGTCGTCGAGGGCCGTTCGGTCAAGGCCCGCGAGCTGTCCGGGATCTCCAACGCCCTGTTCCGCCGCAACTCCGCGACCGGCGCGGTGGAGGTCGTCGCGCGCGACGGTGCCACCGTCGAACTGAACGCGGCGCTGCACGCCAACGACTGATCCGGAAAACAGCGAAACCGGCGCGGGAAACGCTTTCCCGCGCCGGTTTTCTTATCCGGCGAGCGCGGCGATCGGCTGGGCCCGCACCGAATTCGCGGTACCCGGCAGTGTCGCGGCGAACGCGAGCACGATCGCGCCGCCGGTGATTCCCGCGTACGTCCATGGCGAGCCCGCCGGGGTCGGCGTGTGCAGTTTGACCAGGCTGTACGGCACGATCGTCACGAGCGAAGCGAGCGTGCCGAGGACGATGCCGAGCAGGGCCGTCAGCAGCGCCTCCGCGGAGACCATGCCGAGCACCTGCCGAGGTGTCGCGGCGACCACGCGCAGCAGGCCGAACTCCCGCCGCCGGTCCCTCGTCGCCGCGATCAGCGTGTTGACCACCGCGATCGCGCAGAACGCGATGACCATCGCCACCACGAGGTAGTTCGCCGAGGCGATCGTGGCCGCGTCGGTGCTGGAACCCTGTTGCGTCGCGTTGTCCGTGCTCTGCATGTACAGCGTGCCGGTGGCCATTCCGACGAGGATCACCAGCGCGGGCACGGCGGCAGCCCCGGTGGTGCCGAGGTTGTGTCCCGCAAGCCTGCCCACCGTGCCGAGCAACGGCGCGATCCGGCGTCCGCACGACGCGGCGAGCGACGGGCCGAGCAGGGCGAGCCCGATCGACGAGAAGACGCACGCGGGCCCGGCGGTCGCGACCTGCCCGGTGGCGTCGGGCATGGCGAACACGGTGAGCCCGGACGCCAGCCCGATCCCGAACAGGATCGCGGCCGACCGGCGCCGCGTTTTCACCGCGCGGGTGGTGAACTCCCGCGCCGACGCGAGCGCCCGCACGGGCGAGATCTTCGCCGTACCGCGGGCGACGAACAGCGCCCCGATCACCACGGCCAGCAGGCTCGCCGCGACACCCGCCGTGAACGTGATCGCGCTCAATCGAAGATCGCTGACCGGCGCCAGCCCGGCGTCGGCCAGCCGCGCCAGCGCGATCGCCCCGATGCCGAGCCCGGGCAGCACGCCCAGCGCGATCGACGGCAGCGCGACCACCAGTGTCTGCCCGAAAACAAGCCTCCGGACCTGGCCCGGGGTGGCGCCTGCCGCTCGCATCAGGGCGTACTCGCGCTCGCGCTGGTTGATCACCAGCGCGACGGTCGAGACGATCGCGAACGCCACGATCGCGACGGTCCACGAACCGAGGATCATGGGCAGCAGGCGGAGGGTGTCCCCTTCCGGACCCGTGCTGAGGCCGGTGTCCAGCAGCGCGGCGAACCCGGTCAGCAAAGCCGTCCCCGCGAAGATCACCCCGGCCGCGGCCACCTGCGAAACCGGCCGCAGGGTACGGAAAACGAGTGCGCGCATCATCGCACCCCCGCTCGCGGACGGAGGTCCGCCAGCCGCGCGGCGACCCGCCCGGCGTCCGGCCGGTCCATCGTGTCCACGATCGTCCCGTCCGCGACGAAGACGACCTCGTCCGCGTAGGCGGCGACCGGGTCGTGCGTGACGAGCACGACCGTCTGCCCCGAGTTCGAGACGGAATCGCGCAACAGCAGCATTACCTTGGCCGCGGCGCGGACGTCGAGCGCGCCGGTGGGCTCGTCGGCGAAGATCACCGCCGGGTCGGCGAGCAACGCACGCGCGATGGCGACGCGTTGCTGCTGGCCGCCCGAAAGCTGGTCGGGCCGGCGCCCGATCCGGTCACCGAGGCCGAGGCGGGCCAGCAGCTGTTCCGCGGCCCGGTGCTTCCGGCGGCGGCCCGCGAGGTCACCCGGCAACGTCACGTTCTGCTCGATCGTCAAGGTGGGCAACAGGTTCAGCGCCTGGAAGACGAACCCGACGCGCTCCCGGCGGAATTTCGTCAGCGCGGTCTCGTCGAGTTCGCCGAGGTCCGTGCCGTCGATCGACACCGAACCCGACGTGGGCCGGTCCAGCCCGGCGGCGCAGTGCAGCAGGCTGCTCTTGCCGGACCCCGAAGGCCCCATCACGGCGGTGAACCGGTGCGGGGCGAAGTCGAAGGAAACGTGGTCGAGCGCGGTCACCTGGCCGGCACCCGCGCCGTAGGTTTTGCTCACCTCGCGTAATCGAACGGCGGGTGAGTACGTTGTACGAGTCATAATACGAACGGTACTGAGCTGCACCTTTGCCGGGAATCGGGAACTCCCCTCGGTTTCCGGTAGGGAAAACCCCCTGTTGCGGCGGGACGATATGCTGCGGGAGCGTGACGAAAAGGGGACCGATGGACTGCCTCACCTGTGGACGCGCCTTGCGGGAGGCCGGCCGCGGGAGGCCGCCCCGCTACTGCTCACGCGCCTGCCGGAGCAAGGCGTACCGCGCGCGTCTCGCCGATCGCACCGAACCGCCGGCGTGGGATGAAACCCTTACCGCGCAACGAATCGTGCGGGCGGCGATCGAGCTCGCCGACGAAGGCGGCGCCGCGGCCCTGTCCATGCGGGCGCTCGCCGCACGGCTCGGCTCCGGCGCGATGTCGCTGTACCGGTACGTGGCGAACCGCGACGACCTCGTAGACCTGATGGCCGACGCGGTGTTCGCCGAGCGCCCACTACCCGAGGACGGCGCGCCCGAGGGCTGGCGGGCGAAGCTCGAACTGTCCGCGCGGGCGGAGTGGGCCGTCTACCAGGCGCACCCGTGGCTGCCCCAGCTCGGGCTCATCACGCGGCCGCCGATCGGGCCGAACCTGATGGCCTACACGGATTGGCGAATGCAGGCGGTGGCGGCGGAGCACGACGTCCCGTTCGCCACGCTCGTGCAGGTAGCCACCCTGGTCACTTCCTTCGTGCAGAGCGCCGCCCTGTCCGAAAACCGGGAACGACAGGAGACCGGCCTGAGCCGCCGGGAGTGGATGCGGTCGCGGCAGCGGGTCATCGACCGGAGCCTGCGCGCCCGCCCGTTGCCGATGATCGCGCGGTTCGGCGAGGAAGCGTTCCAGGCCACCCAACCCCAGGCGGTGTTCGAGTTCGGGCTGGAACGCATCCTCGACGGCATCGGGCTCCTGCTCGTTCAACCCACGTAACCATCCGGCCGGATGAAGACCTTCGCCCCGTCCGACGCGTCGTAGGCGGCGAAGGCGTGGCCATCGGTGTCCACGACGTACGGGCCCGCGCAGGTCTGGCCGGGACGAAGCACGGCGTAGGAGTGCGGCGCTTCCGGCGCGGCAGCCCCGAACACCAGCTGTGTCTCATGTGGACCACGGAACAGCTCGAACAGCCTGGTGCGCCTGCCATCCGCGTCGACGACCGGCGCGTCGGGCGCACGGTCACCGGGGACGAGCTTGCCTTCGGTGGTCCGGTAGCTGATGTCGAGCTGACGGGTGTTCTCGCCGCGTTCGTGGGCGTTCTCGGCGCCCTCCTTGTACCGCTCCATCAGTTCCGTGCTCAACCCGAGAACGCGCGCGGCGACACCACGCCGCTCCGTCTCGTAGGTGTCGAGCAGGTCCGGCGAACCGTCGGCCAGCTTCCAGCCGAGGTTGTACGCGTCCTGCACGCCGGTGTTCAGCCCCTGCCCGCCGGTCGGCGGGTGCACGTGCGCGGCGTCGCCGGCCAGGAACACCCGGCCTTCCCGGAACCGCGCGGCCAGCCGGATGTTGGGCCGCCACACCGTTGACCACGTCAGCTTCGTCAGCCGCACGTGCGCGCCGGTCACGTCGATCTTGCTCTGCAACGTTTCCAGCGAGGTCGAACTGTCCTCTTCGGACAGCGGCGCGCCGAACTGGAAGAGCCCGTCCGTACTGGGCAACGGGCTCAGCATCACCCCGGTCATCGGGTCGTCCGCCTTCGCGAACCAGTACCCGTACTCGTGGTCCAGCCCGTCCGCCGCGACGTCGCCCAGCAGCATCCGGACCGACTCGTCCGTGGTGCCCTCGAAGGGAATTCCCAGCGTCTTGCGGACGGCGCTGCGCCCGCCGTCGGCGCCGACCAGGTACGTCGCGCGCACCGTCTCGCCGGTGGACAGCCGCGCGGTGACGCCGTCCTCGTCCTGCTCGAAGTCGAGCAGCTCCGTGCCCAGCTCCACGTGCACGCCGAACTCCGCGAGCCGGTCGCGCAGGATGCCCTCGGTCTGCGACTGCCCCAGCATCCGGGCGTTCGGATAGGGCACGTCCGGCCGGGGCTGCTCAGGCTCGGCCATCCGCCGGTTCATGGTGTGCTCGCCGTCCAGGTACACCCGGAACTCCGGCGCCGGGCGGCCCGCGGCGAGCACGGCGTCGAGCACCCCGAGGTCTTCGAAGACCTCCATCGTGCGCGGCTGCAGCCCGTCGCCACGCGAGCCCGCGAAGTACTCGGTCGCTTTGTCGATAATCCGCACGTCGAGGCCCCGCCGGGCGAGATCGATGGCCAGCGTCAGGCCGGTCGGCCCGGCTCCCGCGATGAGTGTCGTCATAGCTGAATCTCCATTCACTGAACTTTGATTCATCATTGCCCGCTGATAGGTTCCTGTCAAGGAGGTGCCGTGAAACGCAGCGAGAAGGCGGCCGAGACCGAAGCGGCGCTGAAGGCTGCGGCGAAGCGCGTGTTCGCCGCACGCGGTTACCTGAACACGAAGATCACCGACATCACGGCCGAGGCGGGGCGCGCGGCGGGATCCTTCTACAACCACTTCGCGGGCAAGGAAGAACTGCTCGAAGCGCTACTGAAGGACATGTCCGCGGAGAGCGACAATGTGGCGCTGGAGGCCGAGCACAAGTCGGACTTCACCGACCCGGACGCCGTCCGCTTCCACGTGGCCGCGTACTGGCGCTTCTATCGCGCGAACACCGCCACCCTGCGCGCGCTCGCCGAGGCGTCACTGGTCAACGAGACCTTCGCCAAGACCTACGCGAAGTTCGGCGAGAACGAGATGGCCGACGTCCTCGGCCACCTGAAGTACATCACCGACGCGGGGCTGACACTGCCGACCACGCCGATGTCCAGCCTGAGCCTGATGTACGCCATGGTCGACACCTACGTCCGGCGCTGGCACGAGGTCGGCAGCGAACTCGACGAGGACCAGGCCATCGAGGCACTGACGCGGTTCGTCTACCGCGGCTTGACCGGCAAGGACTGTTAGCCCGCCAGGCGATCCGCGGCCGCGGCCACGCGCTCGTCGGTGGCCGTCAGCGCCACGCGGACATGCTCCCCGCCGCGGGGCCCGTAGAAGGTGCCCGGGGCGACCAGGATCCCGCGCTCGGCGAGCCAGTTCACCGTCTGCCAGGAATCCTCGCCCCTGGTGGCCCACAGGTACAGCCCGGCCTCGGAGTCGTCGATCCGGAAACCGTTGTCCTGCAACGCCTTCTGCAGGGTCAGCCGGCGGCGGGCGTACCGCTCGCGCTGCACGGCCAGGAAGTCGTCGTCCGCCAAGGCCACCGTGATGGCCTCCTGCACCGGCCGCGGCACGATCATCCCGGCGTGCTTGCGCACCTCGAGCAGCCGCGAGACCAGCTCCGGGTCACCCGTGACGAACCCGGCGCGGTAACTGGCCAGATTGGCCGACTTGGACAGCGAGTGCACCGCCAGCAGGCCGGTGAAATCCCCGCCGGAGACCGAGGGATGCAGGATCGAAACCGGCTCGCCCTCCCAGCCGAGCGCCAGGTAGCACTCGTCGGAAACCACGACCACGTCCCGCTCGCGCGCCCACTCGACCACCTTGCGCAGGTGATCGGCGCCGAGCACCTTGCCGGTGGGGTTGGACGGCGAGTTCAGCCAGACCAGCGACGGCCGCTGCGGGCCGATCGCGAACAGGCTGTCCGCGCGCAGCACCGACGCACCCGCCAGCAGCGCGCCGACTTCGTACGTCGGATACGCCAGCTCGGGGATGACGACGGTTTCGCCGGGGCCGACGCCCAGCAGCCGCGGCAGCCACGCCACCAGCTCCTTCGAGCCGATGGTCGGCAGCACCGCGGCCGGGTCGATGCCCGTCACCCCGTGCCGGCGCGCCAGCGCGGAGACCGCGGACTCCCGCAGCTCCGGCGTGCCGTGCGTGGTGGGGTAGCCCGGGATGTCCGACACCGAGGCGAGCGCCTCGCGGATGTGCCCTGGAACGGGATCCACCGGCGTGCCGACCGAGAGATCGACCGCGCCGCCGGGATGGGCGGACGCGGCCGTCTTGGCACCGGCCAGTGAATCCCAGGGAAAGTCGGGCAGCGCCGTGGAACTCATTCGCCCTGCGGGGGCAGGTCCTTGATCCACTGCGGGTCGTCCGGGGTCTTGCCGACCTTGGACGCGCCGCCGGGGGACCCGAGCTTGTCGAAGAAGTCCACGTTCGCCTTGGTGTAGTTCGACCACTCGTCGGGGACGTCGTCCTCGTAGTAAATGGCTTCCACGGGGCACACCGGCTCGCAGGCGCCGCAGTCCACGCACTCGTCGGGGTGGATGTAGAGCATCCGCTCACCCTCGTAGATGCAGTCGACGGGGCACTCGTCGATGCACGCCTTGTCGAGCACGTCGACGCAGGGCTCGGCGATCACGTAGGTCACTGCGTTCTCCTGCTGTGTGAATGAGATCCAGCTACGACCTCGGACATTACGCGTCCTTGGCGGGGTGTTCGAAGGTAAGGGCACCCTTATGCCGCATGGTATCCGGACAATGTGACACGTGGACGCGATGGAGACACTCGAGACGGCTTGCGCCGACGCGTGGCGGGCCCCGGTCGAGGACAAGGTCGGTGACTGGCGGTTGCGCGCGGCCGGGGGCTTCACCGGGCGGGCCAACAGCGCGCTCGCGATCGGCGATCCGGGCGTACCGGTGGCCGAGGCTCTGGATCGAGTCTGTGAGTTCGCCCACTTACACGGCCTCCCGCCCGTGGTACAGACCGTGTTCGACAGCAAGACCGAGCGTGCCGTCGAGGAAGCGGGCTGGGTGCCCAACGCGAGCCACGCGGCAGGGCACCTGGTGTCGGTGCTCGTCGGCCCGCTGGGCGCGGGCAGCGATCGCGCGGAGATCCTCACCTCGCCCACGGAATCGTGGTGGGAGCTGGCCGCGGACACCACCGAACCGTCGCCGGCGCAGCGCCACGTGCTGACCACCGGCGAGATCGGCTACGGCGTGGCGGAGATCACGGCGGGCGCGGTGCGGGCCGCGGTGGTCGGCGACCTGCTGCACATCTCCCGGCTCGCGGTGCGCCCCGAGCACCGCCGGCGCGGTCTGGCCAGTGCGTTGATGGCGGCGTGCGGACCGTGGGCGGCGGCGCGCGGCGCCACCCGTTGCGTGCTCCAGGTGGCGACGGGCAACGAGGCCGCGCTGGCACTGTACGAGGGGCTCGGATTCGTGGAGCACCATCGGTATCGGTACTGGGTTCGCCCGTGCGAGGATCGCTCCTCGTGAAGGTTGTCGTAGTTGTCGGCGGGGTGGGCGGCGCCCGCTTCCTGCTCGGCGTGAAGGCCGCGCTCGGCCTCCCGCCCATCGGTACCGGCGAGTCCCCGCACGAGGTCACCGCGGTGGTCAATACCGGGGACGACGTGTGGATGCACGGCCTGCGGATCTGCCCCGACCTCGACACGTGCATGTACACCCTCGGCGGCGGGATCGACACCGAACGCGGCTGGGGGCACCAGGGCGAGACGTGGGTGGTCAAGGAGGAGCTGGCCGCCTACGACGCCGAGCCGAGCTGGTTCGGCTTGGGCGACAAGGACATCGCGACCCACCTCATCCGCAGCCAGATGCTGCGCGCCGGCTACCCGCTTTCGGCGGTGACCGAGGCGTTGTGCGCCCGCTGGACGCCGGGCGTGAAGCTGCTGCCGATGACGGACGACCGCGTGGAGACGCACGTGGTGGTCGACGACCCGGAGCAGCCTGGTCAGCGCAAAGCCCTGCACTTCCAGGAATGGTGGGTGCGCTACAAGGCCGGGCTGCCCGCGCATTCGATCGTGCCGGTCGGCGCGGACGAAGCCAAGGCGGGCCCTGGCGTGCTCGAAGCGATCGCCGAGGCGGACGCGGTGCTGTTCGCCCCGTCGAACCCGGTCGTCTCGGTGGGCACGGTGCTGAGCGTGCCGGGAGTGCGCGAAGCCCTGCGCAAGACGGCGGGCGGAGTGGTCGGCGTTTCGCCGATCATCGGCGGGAAAGCCGTGCGGGGTATGGCCGACGAGTGCCTGACCGCGATCGGCGTCGAGACCTCGGCCGAGGCGGTCGGGCGACATTACGGCTCGCGGCAGACGTCCGAGGACGGCCTGCTCGACGGCTGGCTCGTCGCCTCCGGCGAGACGGTGCATGTGCCCGGCGTCGCGGTGCGCGCGGTGCCGTTGCTGATGTCCGATGTGGACGCGACGGCCGCGATGGCGCGGGCGGCGCTCGAACTGTCCGGAGTGGACGTTGTCTGAACATTCCGCGGACCGGCTGGAGATCCTGCCGGTGCCTGGCCTGCCGGAGTTCCGGCCCGGCGACGACCTGACCGGGGCGATCGCCGGTGCCGCGCCGTGGCTGCGCTCCGGTGACGTGCTGGTGGTGACCAGCAAGGTCGTGTCCAAGATCGAGGGCAGGCTGGTGCGCGTCCCCGCCGACCCGGAGGAACGGGACGCGGCGCGGCGGAAGCTGGTCGAGCAGGAGGCGGTCAAGGTGATCGCCCGGTTCGGCCGGACGATGATCACCCAGAACCGGATCGGGATCGTGCAGGCCGCGTCCGGGGTGGACGGGTCGAACGTGGCTGGCGACGAGATCGCCTTGCTGCCGACGGATCCCGACGCTTCCGCGCTGGCGTTGCGCAACGGACTGCGGGAACGGCTCGGGGTCGAGGTCGCGGTCGTGGTCACCGACACGATGGGCCGGGCGTGGCGGGTCGGGCAGACCGACGCGGCGATCGGCTCGTCCGGGGTGAAGGTGCTGCACTCCTACGAGGGCGAGATCGACGAGCAGGGCAACGAACTGCAGGTCACCGAGATCGCGGTGGCCGACGAGCTGGCGGCGGCCGCGGACCTGGTGAAGGGCAAGCTGCGCGCCACCCCGGTCGCGGTGGTCCGCGGACTGTCCCTTGTGGACGACGGTTCGACCGCGCGGAAACTGGTCCGGCCCGTCGAGGAGGACATGTTCCGGCTCGGCGTGAACGAGGCGATCGCGCAGGGCCGCCGCGAGGCCGTCCCGGCGCGGCGTTCGGTCCGGCGGTTCAGTGATCAGGCTGTCGATCCCGCGGCGGTGCGCAGGTCGGTCGCCGCCGCGCTCACCGCTCCGGCGCCGCACCACACGCATCCGGTGCGGTTCGTGTGGCTGCGCGAGGCCGGGCTGCGCCGCAAACTGCTCGAAGCGATGCGCGAATCCTGGCGGGCGGACCTGCGGGGTGACCGGTTCACCGACGAGCAGGTCGCGAAACGCCTCGGCCGCGGGGACATCCTGTTCGAAGCGCCCGAGGTGGTGCTGCCGTTCCTGGTCGCGGAGGGCGCGCACACGTATCCCGACGAGCGACGGAATGCCTGTGAGCGCACCATGTTCACGGTCGCGGGCGGCGCGGCCGTGCAGGGTCTGCTGGTCGCGCTCGCGGCGGAGGAGCTGGGGTCGTGCTGGATCGGTTCGACGATCTTCGCCGCCGACCTGGTGCGTGACGTGCTGGGGCTCGACGCGTCCTGGCAGCCGCTGGGCGCGGTCGCGATCGGGCACCCGGCCGAAGCGGTACCGTCGCGGGAGCTGGGCGAGCCGGGGGAAGGACTGCTGGAACTGTGAGCCTGCACGCGGAAGCGTTGTCCACTTTGGACAAGTGGCGGCCTTCGACGGCCGCGCAGGAGTCGTTGCGCCAGGCGTTTCTCGGGTTCCTGGCCGCGCGGGAGGACGCTTGCCTGCGTTCGTGCGAGCCGGGGCACGTGACGGCGTCGGCTGTGTTGCTGGACGCGGACAGGGAGAACGTGCTGCTCACGCTGCATCCGCGCGTCGGGCGGTGGCTGCAGCTCGGCGGGCACTGCGAGCCTTCGGACGTTTCCCTTGCTGGCGCGGCATTGCGTGAGGCGCGGGAGGAGTCCGGGATCGAGGAGCTGCACCTGGAGCCGACGCCGGTGCACCTCGACGTCCACCCGATCACGTGCTCGCTCGGCGTGCCGACGCGGCATTTCGACGTACGTTTCGCGGTGGTGGCGCCGCGGGGCGCGCGGCCGGTGCGCAGCGACGAGTCCGACGATCTGCGCTGGTGGCCGGTGGGTTCGCTGCCCGAGGGCTCGGAGGATCTCGCGGAACTGGTGGCGGCGGCCGGATGATCGTCAGCCTCGACCCGGATTCGTCCGTGCCGCCGTTCGAGCAGGTGCGTTCTTCGCTGGCGAACCAGATCAACGACGGGACGCTGGCGGTGGGCACGAAGCTGCCCACCGTGCGGCAGCTGGCGGCCGACGTCGGCATCGCGCCGAACACGATCGCGCGTGCCTACCGGGAGCTGGAAGAGGCCGGGCTGATCGAAACGCGAGGCCGGGCGGGCAGCTTCGTCGGCTCCACCGGCGACGAATCACGCCGCCTGGCCCACGAAGCCGCCTCGACGTATGCCGCGACCTGCCGCTCGCTGGGCCTCTCGGCTGCGGACTCCCTGGCCATCGTCCGCGCCGCCCTCGATCAGAACGCGCGATAGTTCCGCGTGGCGGGCCGCCACCACTGCCACCCGCTAAGCCACGCGACCGCCGACTTCCTCGCCATCGCCCCGCGCCCCGCGCCCCGCGCCACCACAACCCGCGACAATCCCGAACCGCACACGGCGCGGCCGCCCCAACCTCGCCACCCGCCAAGCGACCCGACCGCCGACTTCCTCGCCATCGCCGACGCGGCCCTCGATCAGAACGCGCGATAGTCCCGAACCGCATACCGTGGCCCGAAGCGTGGTCGGCTGAATCCGGCCGCCTCCAGATAGCGCACGGCCCGCTGCCGCTGAGGCGCATACGGGGCCAGCACCTCCGCCAGCCCGGCGTCGTCGAGTGGCTCCCCCAGCAGGGCGTGCCCGATCACCGCCGGGATGTGGAAGTCGCCGAAACTCACCGCATCCGCGTCGCCCCAGGCGCGCTGCGCCACCTCCGACGCCGTCCACACCCCGATGCCCGGCACCTTCCGCAACAGCGCGCGCCCTTCCGCGCCACGGATTTCCGCCGCGCGCTCAAGCCGGTGCGCCACCTGCGCGGCGAAGATCAGCGCGCGGCGGCGGCTCAGATCCACTCCGGCCTTGTGCCATTTCCAGTCCACAATGGACATGATCGCCCGCGGCGTCGGCGGCACCCGCATACCCGCCGGAGCCGGGCCCGGCGCGGGTTCCCCGAACCACCGGCACAGTTCCCGCCACGAGCGCCGCGCCTCGTACCCGGTCACCTTCTGCTCCAGCACCGCCGGCATGAGCACGTCCCACACCCGGCCCGTCGCGCCGAGACGCAGGCCCGGCATGTTGTGGCGGGCCTGGGCGACCGGCGGGTGGTGGGCGACGAACTCGCTGTCGTCGTCCTCCGCGCCCAGCAACGCGGGTAGCCCGGCGAGCAGCGGATCCGCGCCGGGTCCCCAAGCTTGCGCCTCGACCTCACCGTCGGGGAAGCGCCGCAGCGCCAACGTTCCCGGCCCCTCGGCGGTGTTGGCCGTCAGCCACGTGACACCCGTGTCGTCGCTGCGCAGGCACGGGTCGCCCTTGCCGCGGCGCAGTGGGCTGAGCACCGCGCCGACGTCCAAGGTGAACGAGGGCCGATAACGCATCAACAGTCGCTGGAGAACCGGATCGAATTGTCGGCGAGCGTGGCTCCCGGCCACACCCGCGCGCCGTTGAGCAGCTCGCAGCCCGCGCCGACGGTCGCGCCGTCCCCGAGGACCACCCCGCGCAGCACCGCACCCTTGCCGACCTTGGAACCCTTGCCCAGCACGGATTCCTCGACCACCGCGTCCTCGGCCACGGAAACCCCGTCGAACAGCACCGAACCCGAGATGCTCGCGCCCGCGGCGACCTCGGCGCCCGCGCCGATCGTCGTGCCGCCCGTGAGGTTGGCGCCGTCGACCTTGGCGCCGTCGAGCACGAGCGCCTCACCGACCGGGCCCGGCAGCGCCGACGTCGGGGCGATCCCGCGCACGAGATCCGCCGAACCACGCACGAACGCTTCCGGGGTGCCGACGTCCAGCCAGTACGAGGCGTCGACGAACCCGTGCAGGTGCGCGCCGTCGGCGAGCAGGCCGGGGAAGGTCTCGCGCTCGACCGAAACGCGGCGGCCTGCCGGAATGGACTCGACCACCGACCGGCGGAAGACGTAGCAGCCGGCGTTGATCTGGTCCGTCGGCGGGTTCGGGGTCTTCTCCAGGAATGCCGTGACCCGCCCGTTTTCGTCGGTGGGCACCGAACCGAAGCGGCTCGGGTCCGCCACTCGTTGCAGGTGCAACGTGACGTCCGCGCCGGAATCGTGGTGCGACCGCAAGAGCGCGCCCAAGTCCGCGCCGGAGAGGATGTCCCCGTTGAAGATCACCGCGTGCTCCGCGCGGAGCCTGTCGTACACGTTGCGGATGGCGCCGCCGGTGTCCAGCGGCTCGTCCTCCACCACGTATTCGAGCTCGAGCCCGAGCGCCGCGCCGTCGCCGAAGTACTGCTCGAAAACCTCGGCCTGGTACGACGTGCCCAGCACCACGTGCGTGATCCCGGCCGCCCTGACGCGGGAAAGCAGGTGGGACAGGAACGGCACGCCCGCGGTGGGCAGCATGGGCTTGGGCGCGGACAAGGTCAGTGGGCGCAGGCGGGTTCCTTTACCACCGACGAGCACTACCGCGTCGACTGTCACAACTTCCCTCCGTTATTACGTACCGCGAGAGCGACAAGCCGTGGGAAACGCTGACGGCGAAGCCCTGGAGGGCCTACCCTAGACAGCACACGGGTGGCCCCGGTCGGAGAGGGCCTCAGGTCGAGTCGGGAGGCCGAGGGGATGGACCCCCGCGAACGAGCGGATGCGTTGCTGGCCCGGGCACGGGCGCGCGGCGCGTTCGTCGTCACGCCTGAGGATGCGCACTCGCCCATGGACGCGTCGAACACGCAGCAGATCCCGCGGTCGGTGGTCGACAAGATCGATCGCGACGAGGATCCGGACAGCACGGCGGTCGTGCCGGCGTCGGTGATCGACTCGGTGGAAGGCAGCATCGCGGCGGAGAAGCCGGGCACCAGGGTCGGGATGGCGCCGGTGGCGCCGCCCGAGCCCGAGGAGCAGGAGATCGGTGGGCTCATCCCCACCACCACGAAGCACACCGGTCGTTCCGACCTCTCCCGCCGCCTCGAAGGCCTCTGAGTTTTCCTACTGGCCCCGCGTCTCGAGCTTGAGGCGCAGGGCGAGGCCGAGCTTGATCGCCGCGAGCACCGGTTTCCAGGCCAGGCCGCGGTGGCGGTCGGCGAGGTAGCGGTACGCGCTGGCGTGGTGCGCGGCCAGCATCTTCTTCGGTGCACGGGAAGTCGCTGTGCCACCGACGTGCGTTACCGCGGCGGAGGGCGCGTAGACGTTGCGCCAGCCCGCGCGGCCGATCCGGTCGCCGAGGTCCACGTCCTCGAAGTACATGAAGTAGCGCGTGTCGAACCCGCCGACCGAGTCGAAGGCTTCGCGCCGGAAAAGCTGGCAGGAACCGGAAAGCCAGCCCGAGGTGCGTTCGACCGGCGCACGTTCCTGGCGGTAGGCGCGGGTCCACGGGTTGGCGGGCCAGATCCTGCCGAACACCGCGTGCCCGATGCCGCGGCCGATCGAGGGCAGCAGGCGGGCCGAGGGGTACACGGTGCCGTCGGGCTCGCGGATGAGCGGGCCGAAAGCGCCGCCGCGGGGCCAGCGCTTCGCGACGTCGAGGAGCACGTCGAGCGAGCCGGGGTCCCACTCGAGGTCCGGGTTCGCGACGACGACCCAGCCGTAGCTCTCGTCGAGCTCCGCCACGCCCCTGTTCGCTCCCCCGCCGTAGCCGAGGTTCTCGCCGATGCGCAGCAGGCGCACGTTCTTGCGGCGGGCGGCCTTGTCGAGGGCGTCGTCCACGGAGTCGTTGTCGGCCAGCACCACCCGGACGTCGCGGGTGGTGGCCTTCTCGAGCGTGTCGAGGAAACGTTCCAGGTCGTCGCCGGGGAAGTAGGTCACCACCACCACGGCGAGCCCGTCGCCATAACGTGTCGGCTCGGTCACCCGGCTCATTGTGCCGGGTCCCCCGGCGAGGCCGGACGCGTGGGTCTTTGCGGGGGTTTTGCGTGGGGGTTTGCGCGGGGTCACCCCATCGTGCGGCCTGCCGCGCTCTCGCATCGGCTCGCGCGGGGGATCTACATGGCGCCCTGCACGCCGAAGACCGAGGAGCAGGACCGGCAGCGCTGTCTTGCGGAGGCCGTCCGGCGGCTGGTCGCCTGCCGGGCCCAGCGCGTGATCATCGACAGCCGCGAGGAGCAGGACCGGCACGACAACGTGACCATTTACCGTGCCCTGGGCTGCAGGCCCTCGACAACCGGCGTGACGTACACCCACCAGGATTCGACCTCGGCGCCCCTGCTGTGGATCCCCGACGCTGTCGCCTGGTGCTACGGCGCGGGTGGGGACTGGCGGCGGCGCATAGAACCGGCGATCGCCGACGTGACCAACCTCTGACGTGACCCGGCCACTGAACGCTCAAGCCCCGAACAGCGCAAAGCCCGCGACACGACCGTCCGGACGCACCACGGGCTCACTTCTCGGCCCTAAGGGGGCCTCGCACAGCCAAGATACCGCAGCAGCTCACCCGCTGTCCATTTCGGTCACTTCCGGTTGTGCGCGCGCCAAGCTTTCCCATACGCCGCACGGTGTTTCTCCGCGCTGGTCGCCCACGAGAACTCCTTCGCCCGGCGTTCGGCGGCCGTGGCGAGCGCGGCGCGGCGGGTGGAGTCGTCGAGGAGTTCCGACAGGGCCACGGCCACGTCACCCGCGCCGACCCCGCAGTACGCCACCGCATCGCCGCCGACTTCGGGCAGCGACAACCGCCGCGTGGTCAGAACCGCGGCGCCACAAGCCATCGCCTCCAGGACCGGCAGGCCGAAGCCCTCGCCGAGGCTCGGGTACGCCACCAGCTCCGAACCGCCCAGAAACCCCGCCAGCGTGTCGAACGGCAGGTAGCCCGCGCGAATCACGCGCAGCCGCAACGGCGCCGCGTCGAGGGCCTTCTCCACCTGCGTGTCCCAGCCCGGCTGCCCCGCCAGCACGAGCGCGGGCGGGTTGGGCCGGTTTTCCACCGCCTTCGCGAAACCCCGGATCAACGCCGGCACGTTCTTGCGCGGCTCGAGCGCCCCGAGGAAGGCCACGTACGGGGTGCTCTCCAGCCCGATCGCCGCCCTGGCCGCGTCGACTTCTTCCGGCGACGGCGGATGAAACCGCTCGACGTCCACGCCGTGTTCGATGATCTCCAGCCCCCGCGGCCGGATCCGCGTGACGCGCGCCAGCTCGTTCGCCGTCGCGTTGCTGGGCACGATGCACAGGGTGGCGCGGCGCAGCGCGGCCATCGTCCAGCCCCGGAAGAACCGCGCCTTCACCGACGAGTGCAGCACCGCGTCGGTGAAGAACGTCGCGTCGTGCAGGGTTACGACCGAGGCGGTGGGGCTGGCCATCGGCATCGTGTAGTGCGGCGAGTGGACCACGTCGACGTTCAGCCTGCGCGCGAGCATCGGCAACGTCGTCTGCTCCCACGCCAGCCGAGCCGTCCGGGTGACGGTGGAGGATCCGGCGGGCACGATCCGTGACCGCGGGGCGAGCCGGTGGTACAGCCGCGCGTCCCGCGGCTGACAGACGACGGTGATCGGCGCCCCGTCGGCATCCAGGGCCTGCGCCAGGGAATCGACATACCGGCCCACTCCGCCACGATCCGCGGGCACGGCGGTGGCATCGATCAGGACGCTCGGTTCGCCTCTTCCCACCCGTGCAGGGTACGACCGATCGAAGTCCGATTGGTCAGGAACTCACAATCTCACGTCCGTGTGAATACTCCAGACGGCCTCCGCGGCACGCCGCCAGGAGAACGCCGCCGCTCTCGCCCGGCCGGCGGCAGCCAGGCGCGACGCCAGCTCCGGCGAGCCCAGGACCTCCCGCAACGCGGCGGCCAGCGCCTTCGCGTCACCCCGCGGCACAGCGCGGCCCGCTCCGCCGGAGACCTCCACCAGCGCCGGGTCGTCGGAGTGAACCACAGGCACACCAACGGACATCGCCTCCAGCACCGGCAGCCCGAAGCCCTCCGCACGGCTCGGCGCCGCGAGCACGGTCGCCCGGCGCAGCACGGTCGCCAGGTCCTCATCGGACAGCCGTCCCAGCACACGCACGCCGGGCCCGCCCGGGTCGATCCCGCCCCAACCCGGCTGCCCGGCCAGCAGGAGCGGCACGTCCAGCTCGGCCATCGCTTCCAGCAGCACGTCGATTCCCTTGCGCGGCTCGATCGTGCCGACCGCCAGTACGTAACGTTCCGGCAGCTCCATCGCCGTCTCACCGGCGCCGAACACCTCGGCGACCCCGTGCCCGGCCACCCGCAGCGGCACCCGCACCGGGACCCGGCGGCGCAGGTCGTCGGCCACCGCCTGGGTCGGCACCACGATCCCCGCCGCGCGCCGCGCCGCACGCGTGATCATCTGCCGGTGCCACGAGACACCACGCGGGGTGAGCGTCTCCGGATGCGTCCACGGCACCGTGTCGTGCACCGTCACGGACACGCGCCCGCGCGGCGGCGCCAGCGGCGTCGGCGCGTGTACCGCATCGCCGCCCGGCCAGTACGGGATCCCGAGCTGCCAGGCCGCGACGAGCGCGCGCGGCGGCAGCGGCAACACCCGCGGCGACACGCCCTCGACCTGCGCTTTCGTCACGTCTGCGTGCCGGGCCACGACGCCGGAGACCGACCAGCCGTCCGGGGCCGTCGCGGCCAGCGCGCGCAGCAGTTCGGCGGTGTAGCGGCCGGTGCCGCCGGGGACCGGGGCGAGCAGCTGCTCGGTTATCACCACGAGTTCGGGCACGAGCCGTATTGTGCTCACCGTGCCCGAGCCCAACACCACCGTGGTCGTCGTGACCTGGCGTGGCGCCGGGCACATCACCGCCTGCCTCGACTCGCTCGCGGCCCAGCAACGTCCACATCGGACACTGGTCGTGGACAACGCGTCCGACGACGGCACCGCGCGCCTGATCGCGGCACACCCCTCCGCGCCCCAAGTACTCCGGCTGTCCCGCAACCGGGGGTACGCCGGGGCGATGGCGGCCGCACTGTCCGTTGTGGACACCCCGCTGATGGCCTGGCTCAACGACGACGCGGTGGCCGAGCCGGACTGGCTCGCCGAGCTCGAAGACGGCCTCGGCACGGCGGCGGCCGCGGGCGCGAAGCTCGAACGGCCCGACGGCACACCGCAGTCCGTCGGGGTGCGGCTCACCGCGGACGGCCACGGCGCGGACACGGTCGAGGCTCCCGCGTTCGGCTTCTGCGGCGGCGCGGCGTTGCTCCGCACGGACGTCCTCCGCGCTGTCGGCGGCGTCCCGGCGAGCTTCTTCTGCTACTACGAGGACACCGACACGGCGTGGCGCCTGCGGCTGGCGGGCCACGAGATCACCACCGTCCCCAGCGCCCGCGTCATCCATCGGCACGGCGCCAGCACCAGGCCGGGCTCGAAGCCCTTCCACCTGTGGAACGAACGCAACCGGCTGCTGACGCTGCTGCGCTGCGCGCCCGCCGCCGTGGCCATGCGCGAGCTGGCCCGCTTCGCCGCGCTGACCGTGCTACTCCCCTTGCGCGGCAACGTCCCGGACGCCGCGAACTTCCGGTTACCGCTACGCTGCCGGGTACTCGCCGAAGTCGTGCTCCGGCTCCCCGCGACGCTGCGGGCCCGCCGGCGGATCGGCCGCCGGTCGACGGCCGGGCGAGGCCAGATCTGGCGGAACTGGACATCCCATTAGGCTCTTCGGCGGAACAACTGGGAGGTCGGCGATGGGCGAGACACCGCTACCGCTGGTGTCCGTGATCGTGGTCAACTACCGCGGCGCGGAGGACACGATCACCTGCCTGCGCGCGCTCACCCGCGAACTGGACTATCCCCGGCTGGAAATCCTGTGCGTGGACAACGCCTCCGGCGGGGACGACGTGGCCAGGATCAAGGCCGCGGTGCCCGAGGCGAAGGTCATCCCCTCGGCCGAGAACCTCGGCTTCGCGGGCGGCTGCAACCTGGCGGCGAAGCAGGCGCGGGGCAGTGTGCTGGCATTCCTGAACAACGACGCCCGCCCGGCCCCGGAGTGGGCCCGCGCGGCGGTGGCCACGCTGACGGCGGACCCGACGGTGGCGGCCGTGGCGAGCAAGGTCGTCGACTGGGAGGGCACCGGCACCGATTTCGTGGACGCCGGGCTGACGTGGTTCGGCATGGGCTACAAGCGGCACGCGGGCAGCGCGCTGGCCGACGTACCCCGCGAGGAGCACGAGACGGCGAAGGACGTCCTGTTCGCCACGGGCTCCGCGATGTTCGTCCGCGCCGGGGTGTTCGCCGAGCTCGGCGGGTTCGACGAGCGCTTCTTCATGTTCTACGAGGACGTGGACCTCGGCTGGCGGCTCAACCTCCGCGGCTGGCGGGTGCGCTACGTGCCGGAGTCGCTGGCCTACCACCGCCATCACGCGACGATGTCCGAAGTGGACGCTCCTGACACGGGCCGCGAGACGTTCCTGTTGGAGCGCAACGCACTGGCCGCGCTGTACAAGAACGTGTCCGACGAGACGCTGGCGAAGGTGCTGCCCGCGGCGCTCGCGCTGGCGGTCCGGCGGGCCACCGCGCGGGGCGAGCTGGACGCGACGCAGCTCGACCTGGCCAAGGGCGTCGGCCCGGTGGACACCTCGCCGGTCCCGGTCCCGCGCACCACGCTCGCCGGGGTGCTGGCGATCGACCAGTTCGTGGAGCTGATGCCGTCGCTGGCCGAGTCCCGCAAGGTCGAGCAGGCCGCCCGCGTGCGCACGGACGCCGACCTGATTCCCTTGCTGCGCAAGGCTTTGGAGCCCGCATACCCGTTGCCGAGGTATCTCGCGGCGCACGACATCCTCGTCGAGGCGTTCGGCATCGAGCAGGTGTTCGGGCAGCGCCGGAAGGTCCTCGTGATCACCGGCGACGCCATCACCGAGCGGATGGCGGGCCCGGCGATCCGCGCCTGGAACATCGCCACGGTGCTGTCCGGCGAGCACGAAGTCCGGCTCGTCACGGTGAACCCGCTGGCCGCTCCCCCGCCCGCGCCGTTCCCGGTCTCGGCCGCCCGCAAGCGTGATCTCGCCGGGCCGATCGACTGGGCCGACATCGTGATACTGCAGGGACACGTGCTGGAGATGGCCCCCGCGCTGCGGGATTCGCACAAGATCGTGGTCTGCGACCTGTACGACCCGATGCACCTGGAGCTGCTCGAACAGGGCAAGAGCGCGCCGGACGACAAGCGCGCGGCCGACCTCGTGGGTGTCACGAAGGTGCTGGACAGGCAGCTCGAGCGGGGCGACTTCTTCCTGTGCGCCTCCGAGCGGCAGCGGCTGTTCTGGCTGGGTCACCTCGCCGCGCTCGGCAGGCTTTCGCCCCGCCTCTACGACGCCGACCCCACAACGCAGTCGCTGCTTTCGGTGGTCCCGTTCGGGCTGTCGGCCGAGCCGCCGGTCCGCACCGGCCCCGGCCTGCGCGCTTCGCTGGGGCTCGCGGAATCCGATCGCGTGGTGCTGTGGGCAGGCGGGGTGTACAGCTGGTTCGACCCGCTCACCCTGATCCGCGCGATGGACCGGCTGCGCGCGAAACACGACGACGCCCGGCTGGTCTTCCTCGGCATGAAGCACCCCAACCCCGAGGTCGCCGAGATGGACATCGGCGCCCGCACGATGCGCCTGGCGGACCGGCTCGGCCTAACCGGCAAGCACGTGTTCTTCAACGAGCACTGGGTGCCCTACGGCGAGCGGCAGAACTGGCTTCTGGACTCCGACTGCGGCGTGACCACGCATTTCGAGCACGTCGAGACCACCTTCGCGTTCCGCACCAGGGTGCTCGACTACCTGTGGGCCGGGCTGCCGATCGTCACCACGGACGGCGACGCCTTCGCCGATCTCGTCCGCGCCGAACAGCTCGGTGTGGTCGTCCCGGCCGAGGACGAGGAAGCGCTTTCCGCGGCGCTGGAAAAGTCCCTGTACGACACCGAGTTCATCGAGGCCTGCAAGGAACGCATCGCCGTGGTGGCGCAGCGCTTCGCCTGGCCGCAGGCGCTGGCGCCGCTGGTCGAGTTCTGCCGCGACCCGCGCCCGGCGGCCGACAGGCTGCCCGGCACGGCCGACCTCGTGGTCACGGATCCCTTGCGCGGCACCGAAATGGTCCGGCGCGACCTCGCGCTGATCCGCGAGTACCTCGCCGACGGCGGGCCGAAGGAGCTGGCGAAACGGGTCGCGGGACGGGTGCTGAAAGTGGCGCGACGCCGTGGCTGAAGCTCCGCTGAAGGTCCTGCTCGACGGCACTCCCCTGCTCGGAAACCGCACCGGCATCGGCCGTTACACCGCTTCGCTTGCCGAGGAGCTGGCTTCACGGTCCGATGTGGACATGCGCGCGGTCGCCTTCACGCTGCGCGGCTGGCGGCGGCTGCGGCACGTGCTGCCGCACGGCGTTCGCGCACGCGGGATGCCGGTGGCCGCGCGGCTGCTACGCAAGAGCTGGCTGCGCTCGAAGTTCCCGCCGGTGGAGCTGTTCGCGGGCCGGACGGACGTGGTGCACGGCACCAACTTCGTGCTACCCGGGATGCTTCGCGCCGGTGGCGTGCTGACCATCCACGATCTCGCTTTCCTCGATGCGCCAGAGGAACTGGCCCCGAGCGACGCCGAGCTGCCGCAGCTGGTCTGGCGCGGTGCCCGGCAGGCGCGCGTGATCTGCACCCCGACGGCCGCGGTGGCCGATGCGGTGGCGGAGCGGTTGCGCGTGCCGCGGGAGAAGGTCGTCGTCACGCCGCTGGGGGTGGACGCGGCCTGGTTCACCGGCCGCAAACCGGGCGACGAGATGCGCAACCGGCTCCGGCTGCCGGGCGAGTACCTGCTGTTCGTGGGCGCCGCCGGGCCGCGCAAGGGGCTGGACTGGCTGCTCAAGGCGCACGAGGCGGACCCGGACCTGCCGCCGTTGATCTTCTCCGGCCCCGGCCCCTTCCCGATGACCAGCCGTTCACGGCACGCCGGTTATCTGTCCGATGTGGACCTTCGGACGGTGGTTGCCGGCGCCTCGGCGCTCGTGCTCCCATCCCGTGACGAAGGCTTCGGGCTTCCCGTGCTGGAGGCGCTGGCCTGCGACGTTCCCGTTGTCTGCACGGACATCCCGGCCCTGCGCGAGATCTCCGGCGGCTATGCCCGGCTGGTGCCGTACAGCGATGTGGACGCCTTGGCGGCTTCGCTGCGCGAGGCGGTGGAAGAGCCGCGCGTCGCCTCGATGTCCGTGGAACGCCGGGCGCACGCGGCCAACTTCACCTGGCGTCGCTGCGCGGACGCCACAGTCTCCGCTTATCGCCGCGCCGCGGCGAAGTAGGCACTCAGCGCCTCACGCCACGGGCGCAACGGGGTCAACCCCGCTTCGGCCCAGGATACGTTGGACAACACCGAATACGCGGGACGCGGCGCCGGGCGCGGGAATTCCTCGGTGGTGCAAGGCCGAACCCGCTCCGGGTCGGCGCCCAGCTCCTCGAAAATCGCCCGCGCGAAGCCATACCACGTGGTCTCGCCGCCGCCGGTGCAATGCAGGACGCGACGCTCCGGAGCCCGGCCGCCGGCGATGAACCCGGCCAGTTCCAGCAGCCCGGCGGCCAGTTCGGCCGACCACGTCGGCGAACCCCGCTGATCGTCCACAACGGACAGAGTCTCGCGCTCGCTTTCCAGGCGCCGCATGGTTTCCACGAAGTTCGTCCCGCCGAGCCCGTACACCCAGGCGGTACGCACGATCCACGCCTGCGCGCCGGAGCCGAGCACAGCGTCTTCGCCTGCGGCCTTGGTGCGGCCGTACGCGCTGCGCGGGCCGAGGTCGTCTTCCGGCTCGTACGGCCTTTCGGCGTCGCCAGGGAAGACATAATCGGTGGACACGTGCACCAGCGGGACCCGTCGCGAGGAGCAGACGGCCGCCAGCACTCGGGGCCCGTCCGCGTTCACCGCGAACGCGCGCTGCTCGTCCGTCTCCGCCGCGTCGACCGCCGTGTACGCCGCGGCGTTGATCACCACCGGCGTGCGGCCCGTCGCTCTCGCGCCCTCGGCCAGCGTGCTGACCGCGTCGACCACCGCCCCAGTGCTGGTCAGGTCCAGTTCGGCGGAACCGGGCGCGGTGATCTCGGCTTCGGGCGAGGACAGCGCGGCCAGATCGCGGCCGAGCTGTCCCGTGCCACCCGGCACCAGCACAGTGAGCATCCGATCACTTCCCTGCGAGCGAAGCGCGTTCCTTGAGCGGTTCCCACCACGAGCGGTGCTCGCGGTACCAGCGCACCGTCTCCGCGAGCCCGTCGTCGAAGGACACCCGCGGACGGTAACCCAGCTCGGTGGAGATCTTGGTGATGTCGACCGAGTACCGCCTGTCGTGTCCCTTCCGGTCCGGCACCTGCTCGACGCTGCTCCAGTCGGCGCCGACCGCGGCGAGCAACCGCTCGGTGAGCTCCCGGTTGGCCAGTTCGGTGCCGCCCCCGATGTTGTAGATCTCGCCGGGGCGGCCCTTTCCCGCGACCAGCCGGATGCCGTGACAGTGATCGTCCACGTGCAGCCAGTCGCGGACGTTCAGCCCGTCACCGTAGAGCGGGACCTTCGCCCCGTCGAGGAGGTTGGTGACGAACAACGGGATGACCTTTTCCGGGAACTGGTACGGACCGTAGTTGTTCGAGCACCGGGTCACGCACACCGGAAGCCCGTGTGTGCGATGGAAGGCGCGCGCCATGAGGTCCGAGGACGCTTTCGACGCGGAGTACGGGGAATTCGGCTCCAGTACGTGGTCTTCGCGCCACGAACCCTCCGCGATCGAGCCGTAGACCTCGTCCGTGGAGACGTGCACGAACTTGCCCACGCCCGCGTTCAGCGCGCCCTGCAACAAGGTCTGCGTGCCGAGCACGTTGGTGAGCACGAAATCCGCCGAGCCGTGGATGGACCTGTCCACATGCGACTCCGCGGCGAAGTGCACCACCAGATCGACGCCGCGCATCAGCTGCGCCACCAACTCCGCGTCGCAGATGTCGCCGCGCACGAACTCCAGCCGCTGGCTTCCCGCCACCGGCGCGAGATTGGCCTCGTTGCCGGCGTAGGTCAGCTTGTCGAGCACCACGACCTCGGCGTCGGCCAGCTCCGGGTACGCGCCCGAAACCGCCTGGCGCACGTAGTGCGATCCGATGAACCCGGCACCGCCGGTCACCAGTACCCGCATACCCGCTCCTGCCTTCCGTACTCGGATCACACCGCACCGGGGCAACGTTCGGCGGCCCGGGAGCGTCTGTTCACAGGGAACAGTAATCTGGAAGCAATCACGAATTGGGGGCGGGAGGACGAGCGTGACCGACGGGGCCACCACCCGCCTGGACGCCGCGGAAGAGGAAGAGTTCCCGTGGCCTCCGCCACCCATTCCCGTCCGGCGCCACTGGTTCGCCGATTTCGCCCTCCGCAGCGGGAAAACGCTGATCAGCGTGGTTTCCGTGGCGGTGCTCGTGGTGACCTGGTACGGCTGGCAGTTCATCGGCGATCTGAGCGACGGGCTCGCCACCACCCAGGTCTTCGACGACAACCAGCTGCACGCCGTCCCACTGGACGGAGCGGTGGACATCCTCCTCGTCGGCATGGACAGCCGCACGGACGCCCAAGGCAACCCGCTGCCGCGCGAGGTGCTGGACATGCTGCACGCCGGTGAGTCCGACGGCGAGAAGCAGACGGACACGATGATCCTCGTGCACATCCCGCAGAACGGGAAGCGCGCGGTGGCGATCTCGTTCCCGCGCGACTCGTGGGTGGAGCTGGCGGGCGGATTCGGCAAGCACAAGCTCAACGGCGCGTTCGTGTACGCCTACAACGACAAGTTCAAGGAACTGCAGCAGCAGGGCGTGGACGCGACGGAGGCGGACCGGCAGGCCAAGATCGCCGGCCGCAAGAACCTCGTCGCCTCGCTCGAGAACTTCATGGGCAAACCGGGCATGATCGACCGCTACGCCGAGGTCAACCTGTCCAGTTTCTACGAGGTCACCAAGGCGCTCGGCGGCGTCGAGGTGTGCCTGAACGCGCCGGTCAAGGAGCGCAAGTCCGGGGTGGACCTGCCTGCCGGGCGGCAGGTCGTGCAGGGCGTGCAGGCGCTGGCTTTCGTCCGGCAGCGCTACGACCTGCCGAACGGCGACCTGGACCGGATCGCGCGGCAGCAGGCTTTCCTGTCCGGGCTGGCCACGAAGGTCCTTTCGCCCGACGTGCTGGCGAACCCGTCGAAAGTGTCCGAGGTGATCGCCGCGGTGAAGAAGTCCGTGGTGCTTTCGGACAACTGGGACCTGCCCGAGTTCGCCGCCCAGATGCGCGGGCTGAACAGCGGGAACGTGCAGTTCCGGACGATCCCGGTGATCGGCGAGGCCACGATCGGCGGCGCGGACGTGCTGCGCGTCGACCCGGATGCGGTGCACCAGTTCGTCGGCTCGCTGACGGACGACCCCGGCAGCAGCACCACCACGACCCCGACCACGACGGGCTCGGCTTCGACGACGCCGACGTCCACTTCGTCCTCCTCCCGGCCTCCGTCGTCCTCCAGTCGGAGTAGCTCCAGTGCGGCTTCGCTCACGTCGACGCCTTCTTCCAGTACGGCTCCGCCGATTACCGGTGGTGGAGTCCCCTGTGTGAACTAACCTGGTGCGAGGTCATGGCATGCAGGGGGAGATCCGGGGTTGGACGAGGAAGACAAAGGACCGCCGAAGCCGACGCCGTACCCGCGGCCTCGGCCGGACGAAGACGAGCAGCCGGGCGAAGAGCCCGTTGCCGGGTCCGATGAAGAGCCGCGGCGCAAGCGCCGCGCGGGCCGGACGGTGGTGGCGCTGGTTTCCGTCGTCGCGCTGATCGCCACGGGGTACGCGTTCTTCACCTACCGCCAGGTGCAGAGTGATCTGGGTACCAGCGACATCCTGAGCCAGCCCGGTGACGACGCGAAGGCCCCGCCCGCGGACGACGGAGCCGAGGACATCCTGCTGGTCGGTGTCGACGCCAGGACGGATCAGCAGGGGAACCCGCTGCCGTTGTCGGTGCTCAAGGAGCTGCGCACCGAGCAGACCGGCGCGATCAACACCGACACCCTGATCATCCTGCGGGTGCCGAAGAACGGCGGGAAGCCCACCGCGATCTCGATTCCCCGCGACACGTGGGTGGACACGCCGGGCGGCGGCCAGGCGAAGATCAACTCGGTGTTCGGCAGCGCGAAGGTGGCGGCTTCGAACCAGCTGCGCGCGCAGGGCGAGCGGGATGCCCAGCTGGAACGGGATTCCGACCAGGCAGGGCGCAAGGCGCTGGTACAGACCATCCAGGATTTCACGCAGGTGCGGATCGACCACTACGCCGAGGTGAACCTGCTCGGGTTCTACCTGATCACGGAGGCGCTCGGCGGGGTGCAGGTGTGCCTGAACCACGCCACCGAGGACAAGGATTCCGGCGCCGACTTCGCCGCCGGACTGCGGACGGTCACCGGCGGTGAAGCGCTTTCCTTTGTACGGCAACGGAAGAACCTGCCACGCGGGGACCTGGACAGGATCGTCCGGCAGCAGGTGTTCCTCGGTTCGGCGTTGCACAAGGTCCTGTCGGCGGGGGTGCTGACCAATCCGGCCAGGCTCAACGACCTCACCGACGCGCTGCACCGTTCGCTCGTCCTCGATCCCGGCTTCGACCTGTTGCAGTTCGCGGAGAAGGCGAAGGGGCTCGCGTCGGGTGACGTGAAGTTCGAGACGATCCCGACGATCACCATCAACGGCCGCAGTCCGGATGGGCAGAGCATCGTGCAGGTGGATCCGTCGGCGGTGCAGCAGTACATCTCGGGTCTCGCGGCGCAGCCGTCCGGTGGGGGCGCCGCCGCGCCGGCCGCGTCTCCGCTCGCGCAGCGCACCGTGAACGGCGTGACCTGTGTGAACTGAGTGCTCGGGTACGTTGTGGCCATGAGCCTCACCGAACAGTTGCTGGCCACCACGCAGCCGGCCCGTCCGATGATCACGCACTACGACGACGCGGCGGGCACTCGCGTCGAGCTTTCGGTGGCGACCATGGCGAACTGGGCGGCGAAGACGGCGAACTGGCTCGTCGACGAGTTCGATGTCGAACCGGGTGACGCGGTGGCCGTGCAGCTGCCCGCGCACTGGCAGACGGCGGCCGTGTTGCTGGGCGCGTGGTGGTGCGGGGCCCGCGTGGTCGGTGAGACGCAAGGGTCGCGGGTGGCGTTCGTCGCGCCCGGCGCCGCTTCTCCCGGCGCGGAAGCAACGGCCGTCGTGGCGCTGGATCCGTTGGGGCGCGGTCTTTCCGAGGCGCCAGGGGGCGGCGCGCTCGACTACCTGTCGGAGGCCAGGCTGTCCGGCGACGTGTTCCAGCCGATGACCCCGATCGAAGGGGACGCGCTCGCCTTCGAATCGTCCACAGTGGAAGCTGTGCTGAGCGAAGCGCGAGCGCGGGCCGAGCAGTCCGGGATCACCGCGTCCGATCGAGTTCTGTCCACTCTGGACTGGAACGTCCCCGATGGCGTACTCGCCGGACTGCTGGCACCCCTGTCGGTCGGTGCGCATCTGGTGCAGGTGACGGGTTCGGACGCAAAGCTGGCCGACCGCCGTCGCGCGGAAAAGACGACGGTCGACCTGCTGGCCTGAGTCAGGCGGTGGCCAGTTCGCGCTTCTTGGCCCGCGGGCGCCAGAACAGGAAGTGGTCGAGCGAGAGCCTCCCGCCGTTGAACCCGAGCGCGATCGCCGCCGCGGCGAGAAGGAGCACCTCTTCGTAGCCGCCCTGGCCGGTCAGCCCCTTGTCGATGTGCACGAAGAAGATGGCGCCGATCATGTCGACCGCGTACGCGACCGCCAGCACCGGCAACGCGAAGCCCACCATGAACGCGACCGCGCCGATGGTCTCGACCACGATGAGGAAGATCGCGGTGAGCGTCGGCAGCGGGATCCCCAGGCCCTCGGTCATGTGGCTCACGCCGCTGACGCCCATGTTCCACTTGTCCAGCCCGTGGGCCAGGAACACGACCCCCACGCCGACGCGGCCTATCAGCGCCGCGACGTCCTGAACTCGCCCGTACATCGCACTCCCCGATACGTTGAAGTTTCAACTATGTTCGGAACCAACCGTACCGGAAGTACGTTAAGAATCGGTTGGGTTGGGGTTGCGGCGGGTGGTGGGTTGCGTTGGGGCAGCAACGGACGCGCGCAGGGCGCGCTGGGTGCACCCCTCCACCGCCCCGATCTGTGAGTGTTCGCGATCTTGCCGCCGCGTCAAGGCGGGAAAGATGCCTTGACCCAGCGTCAAGATCGCAAGAGACGGCTGGGGATCGGGACGGTGGAGGGGTGTGGTCGTGGGGTGTCCCCCGGTTCACCACTCCCGAAACGAAAATCGGGCGGTCCGAGCCCAGGCCCGAACCGCCCGATCAATTCTGGGAGCGCTAGCCCTTGAGCAGGCTCCTGGCCATCACCATGCGCTGAATCTGGTTCGTGCCTTCGTAAATCTGCGTGATCTTGGCGTCGCGCATCATGCGTTCCACCGGGAAGTCGCGGGTGTATCCGGCCCCACCGAACAGCTGCACGGCGTCCGTCGTCACGGACATCGCGATGTCGGACGCATAGGTCTTCGCCGCGCTCGCCATGAAGCCTGCACGCGAATCGCCGCGCTCGGTGGCTGCGGCGGACGCATAGATGAGATGCCGCGCGGCCTCGATCTTCGTGCCCATGTCCGCCAGCATGAACTGCACGCCCTGGAACTCACCGATCGCCTTGCCGAACTGCTTGCGCTCCTTGACATACGCGACCGCGGCATCGAGCGCGCCCTGCGCGATACCGAGCGCCTGCGCGCCGATCGTCGGGCGCGTGTGGTCCAGCGTGCGCAGCGCGGTCTTCAGCCCGGTACCCGGCTCACCGATGATGCGCTCCGCCGGAATGGTGCAGTTCTCGAAGTAGATCTCGCGCGTCGGCGAGCCCTTGATGCCGAGTTTCCGCTCCTTCGGCCCCACCGAGAAACCCGGATCGTCCTTGTGCACCACGAAAGCCGAGATGCCGTTGGACTTCTTCGCCGCGTCCGGATCACTCACCGCCATCACGGTGTACCACGTGGACTCACCCGCGTTGGTGATCCAGCACTTGGTGCCGTTCAACACCCAGTGATCACCGTCGAGGCGGGCACGCGTGCGCATGGACGCGGTGTCCGAGCCGGCCTCACGCTCGGACAGGGCGTACGAAGCCGAAGCATCACCGGCAGCGATCGACGGCAGGACGAGCTTCTTCACCTCCTCCGACCCCGACAACAGGATCGGCTGCGTGCCGAGCTTGTTCACCGCGGGGATCAGCGACGCGGAGGCGTCCACCCTGGCGACCTCTTCGATCACGATGCACGCGGCGATCGCGTCCGCGCCCTGGCCGTCGTACTGATCGGGAATGTGCACGGCGTTGAAGCCGGCCTTCACCAGCGCGTCCCGCGCCTCGGTCGGATACCGCTCCTGCTCGTCCACCTCGGTGGCGTACGGCGCGATCTCCTTCTCCGCCAGCGCACGGACGGCAGCCCGCAGCTCTTCGTGCTCCTCGGGCAGCTGGTACAGCCCCGGACCGTCAGACACCGGCGTCACCCTTCTCATCCGACATGACTTTCCACCTCGATGTTAGTGCTCGTTTACTAGGACATCCTTGTGTTCTGCACCGCAGTTCCGTCCTACAGTAGAGTGATGTCGATCACCTTTCCGCCTGAAATGCCTGCTTCGTTCGACTACCCCGACGTTCCCGTCGGCGCGATCATCGCCGGTGCGGCCGCCCGCTTCGGTGACCGGACGGCGTTCGCGCACGGCGACGACGAGCTCAGCTACACCGAGCTGTACAGCGAGGCCTGCCGGTTCGCGAACGCCCTGCTCGCGCACGGCGTCCAGCCGGGCGACGTGGTCGCCATCCACATGCCGAACAACCTCGCGTATCCCGTTGCCTACTACGGAATCCTGCTCGCCGGGGCCACCTTCACCCCGGCCAACCCGCTCCTTCCGCCCGCCGACCTCGCCGCGCAGCTCGCCGACTCCGGCGCCGTCGCCGCGGTCACCTACGGACGGGCGGCGCAAGCGCTTGCGGCTATCCAGGACCAGACCGGTGTTCGCCTGGTCGTGGGCGTGAAGACCGAGGCACAGCACGAGTTCGGCGCGTTCCAGGCGGACCAGCCCACCAACCGGCCGGAGGTGGCGATCGACCCGCGCACCCGGCTCGCGCACCTCGCGTACACCGGCGGCACCACCGGCCGGTCGAAGGGCGTGGAGCTGCCGCACCGCAACGTCGTGGTGAACACGCTGCAGTTCTCCTGCTGGGGCAGCGGTTCGGTGCCGGAGCTCGACGAAAACGGGAACCTGCGGCTGAACCAGGTCGGCAGCGAGGCCGAATGGCCGGGCCGGCTCGGGACGGGCGTCGGCATCAACCTCACCCCGTGGTTCCACGCGATGGGCACGATCGGCGGGCTGAACTCCCTGCTGCTCACCGGCGGCAGCACCACGCTGCACGACGGCTTCGACGCGGCCCGCTACCTCGCCGACGCCGAGCGGCTGCGGATCACCGGGATCGGCGGCGCGCCCGCGCTTTTCGCCGGGCTGATGGCCAGCCCCGACTTCCACACCCGCGACCTGTCCTCGGTCCGGTCGATCAGCTCCGGCGCCGCCCCGATGCCGCACGAGATGATCAAGGCACTGCGAAAGCGCTTTCCCGACGCGACGATCAGCGAGGGCTACGGGCTGACCGAGGTCACGATGGGCGCCACGTCGGCGCCGAGTTTCCGGTCCGCCACAAGGAAACCCGGCACGGTCGGGGTACCCGTGTTCGACACCGAGATCAAGATCGTGCCCGCCGAGGGCGGCGAGGAACCGCTACCCGCGGGCGAGCAGGGCGAGGTGTGCATCCGCGGGCCGCAGGTGATGATCGGCTACCACAACCGGCCGGAGGAGACCGCCGCCGTACTCGCGGACGGCTGGCTGCACACCGGTGACATCGGCGTGCTGGACGACGAGGGTTATCTGTCCATTGTGGATCGCAAGAAGGACATGCTGATCTACAAGGGCTACAACGTCTACCCGCGCGAGCTGGAGGAGCTGCTGATGGCGCAGCCGGGCGTGGTCTCGGCCGCGGTGGTCGGCCGCAAACGCGCGGACGTCGGCGAGCTCCCGGTGGCCTTCGTCGTGCGCTCGGACACCACGCTCACCGAGACCGCGATCACCGACGCGATCAACGAGAACGTGCTGCCGTACAAGCGAATCCGGGAGCTGCACTTCGTGGACACGATCCCGGTTTCGGCCGCGGGCAAGGTGCTGAAACGGGAGCTGCGCCAACAGCTGGGCTAAGAACTGGGCTACGAGCTGGGCGAAGGGGCCGGGGCGCGCTCAGCGCCCCAGCTTCTCCTGCAGCGCCGCGTCCTTGTCCAGCACCAGCTGCCGCAGATCCGCCTGGAACGCGGCCATCTTCTCCCGCAACGGAGCGTCCGAAGCGGCCAGGATCCGCACCGCCAGCAGGCCCGCGTTCCGTGCCCCGCCAACGGAAACCGTCGCCACCGGGACACCCGCGGGCATCTGCACGATGGACAGCAGCGAGTCCAGCCCGTCCAGGTACTTCAGCGGCACCGGCACGCCGATCACCGGCAGCACGGTGGCCGAAGCGACCATGCCGGGCAGGTGCGCGGCGCCGCCCGCGCCGGCGATGATCACCTTGATCCCGCGCTCGGCGGCGGTGCTCGCGTAGTCCAGCATCCGTTGCGGGGTGCGGTGCGCCGAGTACACCCCCACCTCGTAGGACACGCCGAACTCGTCGAGCGCCTGGCCCGCGGCCTCCAGCACCGGCCAGTCCGAGTCGCTGCCCATGATCACGCCAACGGTCGCCACTTTCACTCCCTGCCGTGGATGTCGTAGCCGTCCGGCCATTCCGCGTGGGACAGCCAATGCGCGGACAGCGTGGCCCGCCTGCGCAGATCGTCCATGTCGTGGCCGACGAAGTTCACGTGCCCGAGCTTGCGCCCCGGCCGCTCCCCCTTGCCGTACAGGTGCACCTTCGCCTCGGGGAACCGCGCGAACAGGTGGTGCAGCCGCTCGTCCGGGCCCATCTCCGGGATGGCCGGCGCGCCGAGCACGTTCGCCATCACCGTGGGGCCGAGCAGCTCGGTCGAACCGAGCGGGTAGTCGAGCACCGCGCGCAGATGCTGCTCGAACTGCGAGGTCCGCGAACCGTCCATGGTCCAGTGGCCGGAGTTGTGCGGGCGCATCGCCAGCTCGTTGATGATCAGCCCGCCGTCGGTCTCGAACAGCTCCACCGCCAGCACGCCCACGACGTTCAGCGCCTCCGCGATGCGCAGCGCCAGCTCCTGCGCCTCGTGCGTGCGGCGCGCGGTCAGGCCCGGCGCGGGAGCGAGCACCTCGGTGTTGATCCCGTCCTTCTGCACGGTTTCCACCACCGGCCACGACGCGCCCTGCCCGAACGGCGAGCGGGCGACCAGCGCGCACAGCTCCCGGCGCATCTCGACGCGGCGCTCCACCATCAGCGACGTGCCCGCCGCCAGCAACTCCGGCACCAGCTCACGGGCCTCGGCGTCGGAGTCGAGCATCCAGACGCCCTTGCCGTCGTACCCACCGGTGGCCGCCTTCAGCACGACCGGCCAGGACTGCTCGGCGCCGAACTTGAGCACATCGTCCACATCGGACACTTCGGCGAACGGCGGGCAGGGGTAGTCCTCCGCGGCCAGCCGCTCGCGCATGACCAGCTTGTTCTGCGCGAACGCCAGCGCGTCCGGGCCGGGCCGGATCGGCACGTCGTCGTTCATCGCCAGCGCCAGCAGGTGCTCACCGGGCACGTGCTCGTGGTCGAAGGTGAGCACGTCCACCGTCTTCGCGAAGGAGGCCAGCGCGTCGAGGTCGGTGTGCGAACCGATCACGACGTCGGCCGCGACCATCGCGGCGGCGTCGTCCGGGCTCGCCGCGAGCACCCGCAGCGACTGGCCGAGTGCGATGGCGGCTTGATGGGTCATCCTGGCGAGCTGCCCGCCACCCACCATGCCCACGACGGGGAGACCGGTACGACTGTCCACGAACAGTCAGGATACGGGGCGACGCAGCTCACGGAGCGTGAGGCCGAGGATCCCGGCCGCCGCGGCGATCACATACGCGTTGCCGGGGATCGACATCCCCGGCCCCCAGCCGAATTCCGTCGTGCCGCCGTTGGGCACCACCATCACCACGCAGCTGGCGAAGAACACGAACGTCACGGTGGCCCACACGCGGTGCCCCTCCGTCCACAGGAGAAGGACCAGCGGCACGGCCCAAACCCAGTGGTGCGACCAGGAAACCGGCGAAGCGAGCAACCCGAGGAAGGCCGTCACCAGCAACGCCGCGAGATGCTGCCCGCGCCCGTGGTAGCGCCGCACCAGCCACACCGCGGGCACCGCGAGCACGGCCGCGATGAGCAAAGCCACCTTCCCCGACCACGACGCGTCGTGCGCCGCGCGGGAAACCAGCCCGTTCAGCGACTGGTTGAAGATCCAGTGCACCCCGCCGATCCGATCGGGGTCGAACGCCGTCCGCGTCCAGTACTGCCACGCGCCGGCGGGCATGAACAGGAACATCACGCCCTGCAGCACCACGAACGTGCCCAGCGCACGCAGCCCGTCTCGCCACCGCCCGGTCACGAACAGGTGCGCCACGAAGATCAGCGGCGTCAGCTTCACGGCGGCCGCGACCCCGGTCAGCACGCCGGACCAGCGGGAACCGGCCAGCACCAGCACGTCCAGCACGACGAGCGCCATCAGGATCAGGTTGATCTGGCCGAGGAACAGCGTCTTCCACACCGGCTCGAGCGCCAGCGCGCCCAACGTCAGCCAGCCAGCCTTCGCCCAGTGGCCCACGCACACCCGCACGACCACCGCCACCGACAGGACCGAAGCCGTGGTGACCAGCCCCCAGGCGAAACCGGACGGCAGCGCGGCGAGCGGCACGAACAGCAACGCGGCGGCCGGCGGATACGTGAACGGCAGGGACACCCACTCCGGCAACGTGTTCAGCCGGGCCAGGTCGTACAGCGGTTCTCCGTGCAGGAACGTCAGCGCGCCCGCGCGGTAGACAGCACTGTCCGAGCCGAGGCGCCAATCCCCGAGCCAGTCCCCAACCCCCACCGCGAGTGCCGCCAGCACCAGGACCAGGACCGGCGGCCGCCAGGGGTCAGCCGGAAATCGTCTCGTCGACACGGCGCCGCCGCAAGAGGAACCAGCGCACCACGAGCACGGCGGCGAGGACGAGTGGCATCAGGATGTACGAGTTGCCCAGTACGCCCTGCCAGAACTTCCAGTGCAGCTCGATGTTCCGCCCGTTCGGCAGCACCAGCAGCACGCAGCTGATGAACAACGCGATCACCGCGCCCGTGCCCAGCCATCGGCGCCAGGCGGTGGCCGGGGTGGTCTGCGGCAGCCGCGAGATGAGCAGCACGATCAGCGGCACGGCCCACACCCAGTGGTGCGACCAGGAAATCGGCGACGCGAGCAGCCCGAAGAACGCCGTGACCAGCAGCGCCGCGAGCGCCTGGCCGCGGCGGTGGAAGCGCAGCATCAGCCAGATCGCCGGGATCGCCAGCAGCGCGCTGATCCCGATCGCCGCCTTCGACGCCCACGGCGCCAGGTCGGTGATGCGGTTCATCAGGCCGTTCAGCGACTGGTTGCCCGCCCAGTGCACGGGCCCGATCCGGCCGGTGTCGGAGATCGTCTTGGTCCAGTAGCGGATCGTGTCGTCCGGGATGAGCAGCAGCATCAGCAGCTGCAGCCCGAGGAACGTGCCCAGCGCACGGAGGGCGTCCTTGCGCTTGCCGGTGAACAGCAGATGCGCCACGAACACGAGCGGGGTGAGCTTCACCGCGGCGGCGATCCCGATCATGATCCCGCCGCCGCGGCCCCCGCGAGCGGTGACCACCAGGACGTCGACCACGACGAGCGCCATCAGGATCAGGTTGATCTGGCCGAGGAAGATCGTCCGCCAGACCGGCTCGATGGCCAGCATCACGACCGAGAACACCAAGGTGGCGCGCGCGGGCGAAGACCACCAGCGCGGGCCGGCGGCGGGCTTGGGCAGCGAGCCGATCGCCACCCGGATCACCAGCGCCATCGCCAGCACCGAGATCGCGGTCAGCACACCCCAGGCCACCTGCGTCGGCACCAGCGCCATCGGCACGAACAGCAGCGCCGCCGTCGGCGGATACGTGAACGGCAGCAGCGCCCACCACGGCTCCGGGGCGAGCGTGCTGGCGTCGTAGAGCGGATCACCGTGGAGCAGGGTCAGCGCGCCCGCGCGGTACACGGCGTTGTCGACGCCGAGCCGCCAGTCCAGCAGCCAGCCGACCACGCCCATCGCGATCGCCAGCAGCGGCACCACCGACAACAGCAGCATCGATCTCGGGCGCATCGACAGCCTCGCCAGTGACGTCCGGAGGGACAGGCGTGGATGCGACGGCCGCGAAACCTGTTCGCTGCCGGTGGCGGGCACGGACTGTGTCACCCCATCAGGAAATCACGAAACGGCGACGGCCCGTGCGGCAAGTCCCTGAAGTGCCCGGTTTTCGATCTTGGTCAGGAGCGGGAAAGGCGGCGGAGCAGGGCACACGCCGCTCCGTGCGAGGCAGGCAGCCGGACCAGCCTGATCCGCGGCGTGCCCATCTCGTCGAACTGCGCGTCCACCGAGAGGCGTTCGTGCAGGGCACGGCGCAAATCCACCGCCTTGGTGGAAATGTGGCCGTCCCGGGGCAAAACGGCGGCGATCGTGGACGGGCCGAGCGCGGCCATGCTCTCCCCGCCGTCGAGCACCGCGCGCAGCGCTTCGGCGAGCAAGATCATCCCGGTCGCCCGGCGCCAGCCCGAGACCTCGGACAGGTCGAGGCCGACGACGAGCAGCGTGTAGTCCTCGCTGACGTCGCGGTCCAGGTGCCGGTACAGCTCCCCGAGCCGGGTCCGCAGGTAGGCCACCGTGGGCAACCCCGTGAGCGGGTCGATCACCTCGATGTTGGCGAGGTGATCCATGGCGACCTCGGCCCACGCGAGCGCGGTCACCCGCAGCATCCGGGCCGGGGTCGCGTCGATGTCCGGCGAGACGAGCCCGTCGGCGTCCGGGTCGGACAGCACGGCGTGCAGCGCGGCCAGGTCGGCGAGCACTTCGAGCAGGCCGGCGCCCGCTGCCGCGCGGGCTCTGGCCAACCCGGCCAGCGCCCGTTCCGGGTCGCCGCCGCGCAGCACCACCGCGCACACCGAGTCGACCTCGGGCAGCGCCCAGTCACTGGGGAACCGCCAGCCCGCGGTCAGGCTCGCGGTGCGCCAGCGCTCGCGCAGGGCGCGCAGCTCCCGGTTGGAGCCCGCGCTGGTGAGCGCACCGCGCCCACCTTGGTATCGAGACCCGCTCTCGTCGGCCGGGACTTCCACTCGACCGTCCTTTCCCTCATCGCCTTGTGCTGTGGAGACGCACGAGCGGCGCTGACGTGACGAGAATTTCCGAAGGGATGGGTGAATTTACTGCGCTCTCCGGGTCATCCCGTACCCCACGGGGTGACCCTTCGCCTAGGGTCCGTCACACTGATCGCGACGCCACGCCGGGTATAGGCCAGAAGGAGAGCAGTGTCCACCGTTCCCGCGGACTTCGAGGGCAAGAGCGACGCTGAGCTGATCTCCGCTGTGCGTGGTGGCGACCTCGCGGCGTACGGCACGTTGTACGAGCGGCACGTGGGTGCCGCGTACAACCTCGCCCGCCAGCTCTCCCGGTCCACGGCCGAGTCGGACGACCTCGTCTCGGACGCGTTCTCGAAGGTCCTCGACACGCTGCGTGGCGGCAAGGGCCCGGACGCGGCGTTCCGCGCGTACCTGCTGACCACCTTGCGGCACACGGCGTACGACAAGACCCGCAAGGACAAGCGCCTCGACCTGAGTGACGACATGAGCACGCTCAGCGGCGGCAGCGGCCCGGCCGCCGAAGCGCTGACAGTCCAGTTCTCCGACACCGCGGTCGCCGGGCTGGAACGGACGATGGCCGCGAAGGCGTTCGCCCGGCTGCCCGAGCGCTGGCAGGCCGTGCTGTGGCACACCGAGATCGAGCAGCAGACGCCGGCCGAGGTCGCGCCGCTGCTGGGGCTGACCGCGAACGGCGTGTCCGCGCTGGCTTATCGCGCCCGTGAGGGCCTGCGGCAGGCGTACCTGCAGGTGCACCTGGCCGAGACCTCCGCCGAGCGCTGCCGCGCGACGGCCGACAAGCTGGGCGCCTGGACCCGGGACGGACTGTCCAAACGCGAGCGTGCCCAGGTGGAAACCCACCTCGACGAATGCGACCGCTGCCGGGCGCTGGCCGCGGAACTGGCCGACGTGAACGGGGCGCTGCGCGCCGTCGTCGCGCCGATCGTGCTCGGTGGTTCGGTCTTCGCGTACCTCGCCGCGACGGGTGCGAAGGCGAGCGCCACCACGGCCGTCGCCGCCGCGAGTTCCTCCGGCGCTGCCGCAGGCGCGGCCGCGGCCGGGCCCCGCCAGTTCATCGGTGTCGCGGCCTCCGGGGTCGCGATCGCCGCCGCCGTGGCCACCGCGCTGGCGGCCAGCGGCGGGCAGTCGATCCCCGCCGCCGTGGCGCAACCGGCTCCGCCGGCCCAGGTCGTTCCGGCGCCCGCCCCCGCGCCGGCCGTTCCGGCCGCTCCCGCGGCGCCGCCCGCGCCTCAGGTGGCCCCGGCCCCGGCGCCGATCACGTCCGTGCCGACGCCTCCCCCGGCGCAGACGCCAGGGCCGCCGAAGCTGACGGCTCAAGGCCCCGCGGGCGGTGTCGAGCTGACGCCGGGTGGCGGCCCGGCCACAGTCCCGATCACGGTGCGCAACGACGGCCAGTCGGTGTCCGATCCCGTGACCGCCTCGCTCAACCTGCCGCAGGGCATCCGCGCCGTCGGGCCCGGCGGTGGCGGCGGCGCAGTCGGCGGCGGTGGCGCCGCGGCGGGCAGCGCCCGTGGTTTCTCCTTGCAGCAGGCCGATTCCGCTCCGTTGAATGTGGACTGCCCTGCCGGCACCGGCACCGTGACCTGCAGCACCGACCGCGGCCTGCAGCCCGGCGAGACGGCAACGCTCACGTTCCGGCTGATCGCCGACCAGGACGCGCAGCCGGGCGAGGTCACCGGCTCGGTCAGCGCGGGCAGCGCGATCCGGCTTTCGGTGAACGTGCCGGTCGCGGTCAAGGAATTGCAGGACGGCGTGGCGCTGGATGTCCGCGCGGACTGGGGCGACCCGTGGCCGTGGCTGCACCCGTCGTGGGTCACCGTGGACGTGACGAACACCGGGCAGAGCACCAAACCGGTCACGGTCACCCTCGACCAGCCCGCGCACCTGACGATCGGCGCCTTCCAGGCGTCCTGCACCAGCGGCGCGACGACCACGTGCACCAGTGACAAAGCGCTGGCACCGAACGAAAACCTCCGCCTGTGGTTCGCCGTCGACGGCAGGCAGGAGCGCGCGTCGGTCACCGTGACGGCGAGTCTGGGCAAGGCCACCGCGAGCCGCACCGTGAACGCGGACTGCTGGTACGAACCATTCTGCGACGGCCAGCCGAGCGTGCCGGTCGTGCCGCCGGTCACGCCGACCGTCCCGTCGCCGAGCCTGACCCCGACGACCACGACCACTACGTCGCCGACGACCACCACGACAACGCCGACGACATCCGGCAGCAGCGGCGAAACCACCACCACGACCACGTCTTCGTCGGTCTCCCGGACCACGACGACCACGGGCAGCGGGACGAAGACCGAGAAACCGGGCAAACCGTGGTGGTGGCTGCCGTGGATCCCGTGGTGATCGTGATCCGCCGGAAGGCGGGAATCCGCGGCGAGTAGCGTCTGGCCGCATGGCCGGTATCCAGACAGTGCTCCGGATGTTGCCGGCGCCGTTGCGCACGGTGTTGATCAAACACCGGGAGCTGCTGAAGTTCGCCGTGGTCGGCGGGACGTGTTTCGTCCTCACCACCGTCGTGAACTACGCGCTCAAGCTGACGGTGCTCCGCAACAATCCCATCACCGCGCTGATCCTCGCCGTGCTCGTGGCGACGGTGGTCTCCTACGTGCTTTCCCGTGAATGGTCGTTCCGCACCCGCGGCGGCCGGGAACGGCAGCACGAAGCGGCGTTGTTCTTTCTCATCAGCGGCATCTCGGTCGGCCTGAACTCGGTGCCGCTCGCGATTTCCCATTACCTGCTGGATCTGCGTACTCCGCATGTCGGAGTGGTGACCCAGGAAATAGCGGATTTTGTCAGCAGCATGATTCTCGGCACCCTCGTCGCGATGGTTTTCCGCTGGTGGGCCTTCAAGAAGTGGGTGTTCCCGCAGGCCGGCGCGCGGCCGCGGGTGGTACGGACCGCGACGCCGGAACCCGACGAACCGGGCAGGCGCGCCGCCTGATAACGGCGGCATCTCCGAACCTACGTACACTGCGGCAGTGACCGTTGTGGAAAGCGTGCTCTCCCACACTCCCGAACCACTGCGTTCGGTGCTGATCAAACACCGGGAGATGCTGAAGTTCGCGATCGTCGGCGGCACCACTTTCGTCGTCGACAACGGTGTCTGGTACCTGCTCAAGCTGAGCGTGCTGGAGGACAAGCCGACCACGGCGAAGGCGATCGCGATCATCGTCGCCACCATCGTGTCGTACGTGCTGAACCGGGAGTGGTCCTTCCGCACCCGCGGCGGCCGCGAACGGCACCACGAGGCCGCCCTCTTCTTCGTGGTCAGCGGGCTGGCGGTGCTGGTGAACCTGATTCCGCTGTACCTGTCCCGCTACGCGTTCCACCTCGAGGTGCCGAACGTGTCGCGCTGGGTGCAGGAGACGGCGGACTTCGTCAGCGGTTCGATCATCGGCATGCTGCTGGCGATGGTCTTCCGTTTCTGGGGCTTCAAGAAGTTCGTCTTCCCGAGCGACCTCGGCCAGCGCAGGCGTGACGCCGCCCGCGCGCCGGAGGCAGTGCCGGCCGAGACGGCGGAAGTAGCCGAAGTCACCGACATCACCAAGATCAAGCAACTACGCCCGAAGCAGCCGAACGCCTAACGCTTAGCGCGGCACGCGCTCGGAGGGCCAGCGGACTTCCCGCACATCGCCGGGGCTGGGCACGCGCAGGAACAGGCTGAACACGGCGGGCCTGCGGCTGGACAGTTCCAGTCGCCCGCCGTCGGCTTCGGCGAGGGCGCGGGCCAGCGCCAGGCCGACGCCCGTGGAGCCGCCGCCGGAGAAGCCGCGTTCGAACACGTGCGGCACGAGCTCGTCCGGGATGCCGGAGCCGTTGTCGCTGACCTCCACCACCACGGTTCCCTCCGCGTCGCCGCGGCGGGCGGCCAGCGTCACGGTGCCCGCGCCGTGGCGAAGCGCGTTGTCCAGCAACACACCGACAACCTCGCGAAGGCGGCCTGGCGTCGCGCGCGCTATCAACCCCTCGCCGATGCGAAGCCGTAGATTCCGTCCCTCCGCGCGAAGCAGCTGTCGCCATTCCTGTGCGACTTCGGGCAGCGCTGTCGCCAGCTCGACCGGCTCGGCGTCCACCTCACTGGCCGCGCGAGCCGCCGCGAGGAGTTCCTCGAGCGCCTCCGACAGCCTGTCCGCCTGCTCCTGCGCGGCGCGCGCCTCGTCGGCGACGTCGTGGTCGTCGACGATCGTGAGCGACTCCAGGCGCAGTTGAAGCGCCGTGAGTCTGCTCCGCAGCTGGTGGGAGACGTCCCCGACCAGCTGCCGTTCCCGCTGCACGAGCTGTGCCAGCGCGCTGCCCGACGTGTCCAGCGCCTCGGCCACCATGTCCAGCTCGCCCACGCCGTAACGGCTCGGGTCCGGGCGGAAATCCCCGCCACCGAGCTTGGCCGCGCGCTCCGCGACGTGCCGCAGCGGCTTGGCCAGCCGACGCGCGGTGACCGTCGCGACGACCGTGCCGATGCTCACCGAAAGCACCACCAGCAGCAAGACGGCCAAGGTCACCGTGGTCTGCCGGGAGCGCAGCGGACCTGCCGGAATGGACAAGCCGAGCGTGCCGTCGCGGGCCAGCTGCACGCTCGCGTCGACCGTGTCCGCGCCGGGGTCGGCCGAGCCCTGCGTGAGCAGCGGACGGCCCGGCAGCTGCACCGTCAGCCTGCCGCCGGGCGGGATCGCGACCGCGACCGTCGCCAGGTCTTCCTGGCTCAGCTGACCGTCCGCGAGGTCGGTGTCGAGGGTGGCGGCGATCTGCGAGGCACGGGCGCTGAGGTCCTCGGTGGTGATGCTGTCGACCAGCTTCCACGCGGTGACGCCGAGCGGGATACCCAGCGCCGCCGCGGTGACCGCGACGGCGAGCAGGATGGCAAGCAGGATCCGGCGGCGCACTAGTCGGTGTTGAAGCGGAAACCGACGCCGCGCACGGTCGCGATGCGGCGCTCACCGTCGCCCGAGTGCACCACCGCGCCCTTGCCGTCGCTGGTGACCGACAGCTTCCGGCGCAGCCACGACATGTGCATGTCCAGCGTCTTCGAGGTCTTGGACTCCAGGTCGTTCCACACCTCGGCGAGGATCTCGTCGCGGCTGACGACCTGACCCGCCCGGCTCATCAGCACGCGCAGCAGCTCGAACTCCTTGTTCGCCAGCTGGATCTCGCGGCCTTCGACGGTGACCAGCCTGGCGCCGAGGTCCATCCGGACACCGCCGGCGTCCAGCACCTCGGGCACCCGGCGGCGCAGCAGGGCGCGGATGCGCGCGAGCAGCTCGGCCAGCCGGAACGGCTTCGCCACGTAGTCGTCGGCGCCGGCGTCGAGTCCGACGACGAAATCCACCTCGTCGGTGCGCGCGGTGAGCATCAGCACGGGCAGCTCGGTGCCGCTGGCGCGGAGTCTGCGGCAGACCTCCAGTCCGTCCATCCCGGGCAGTCCCAGGTCGAGCACGAGGAGGTCTATCCGGTGTTGCCCGGTTGCGTCCAGCGCGGCCGGGCCGTCTCCGACCACCTCGACCTCGTAGCCCTCCCGTTGCAACGCACGGGACAGCGGTTCCGCGATCGCCGGATCGTCTTCGGCCAGTAGCACCATGCTCACCTGGCCAACTCTACGACCGGCGGGCGTGAAACCATCGTCGCGTGCCGAGCTACGCAGCTGATCTCACCCTGGCCGGTCATCTGGCCGACTCCGCCGACGCGATCACCACGGCGCGGTTTCGCGCCATCGACCTGGAGGTCCGCAGCAAACCGGACCGCACCCCGGTGACCGACGCGGACACGGCGGTGGAGGACGCGATCCGCGAGTCGCTCGCGGCCGAGCGCCCGTCGGACGCGGTCGCCGGTGAGGAGCGCGGCGGCGAGCAGTGGTCGAGCGGGCGGACGTGGATCCTCGACCCGATCGACGGCACCAAGAACTTCTCGCGCGGCGGCCCGGTCTGGGCGACGCTGATCGCGCTGGTCGAGGACGGCACCCCGGTGGTCGGCATGGTCAGCGCCCCGCTGCTGGGCCGCCGCTGGTGGGCGGCCGCGGGCGAAGGCGCCTGGCTGCGCGACAACACCGGGTCGCGAAAGATCTCGGTCTCGGGCGTGTCGGCGCTGGAAGACGCGTATCTGTCCACAACGGACTTGAACACGTGGACCGAGTACCACTCGCGTGACGCGTACCTGAAACTGACCGAGGCCTGCTGGGAAACCCGCGCGTTCGGCGACTTCTGGCACCACTGCCTGGTCGCGGAGGGCGCGATCGACCTCGCCGCGGAGCCGATCGTGAACCCGTGGGACGTCGCCCCGATGCAGGTACTGCTCACCGAGGCGGGCGGCCGGTTCAGCGACCTGTCCGGCAAGCCGGCCTTCGACACCGGCACGGCGCTTTCGTCGAACGGCCTGGTGCACGAGGCGGCGCTCGCCACCTTGCAGCAACGCTGACAGGCCTGTTCAGAAACTCTCACTGGTCCGCCGTAGCGCCGGCCTGGATGCTGGAGCCATGATCACGCCCGACACCAAGGACTGGACCTGGGTGCTGCGGCGCCCGTGCGCCGAATGCGGCCTGGACACCTCGAGCTTCGACCCGCAGGACGTGCCGAACCTGTTGCGGGACAACGCAAAGGCGTGGCGGCCCGTGCTGGAGCGGGCGGACGCGCGCGAGCGGCCGGACGAGCAGACCTGGTCGCCGCTGGAGTACGCCTGCCACGTGCGGGACGTGTGCCGCCTGTTCCTGGTCCGCCTCGATCTGATGCTCACGAAGGACGACCCGCCGTTCGCGAACTGGGACCAGGACGAGACGGCTGTCCGCGAGCGCTACCAGGAACAGGACCCGCTCCGCACCGCCGACGAGCTGGAGGAAGCCGCCGAGAAGCTGGCGGACGCCTTCGCGCGGGTCTCAGGCGAGCAGTGGCAGCGGACCGGCAAGCGCAGCGACGGCGCCGACTTCACCGTCGAGAGCTTCGCCCGCTACTTCATCCACGACCCGGTGCACCACCTGCACGACGTCACGCGGGCGTAGGCAGCAGGCCGACAGCGCCACGCGCGACCTGGGACCACGCCAGCCGCCCGAACAGGTAGTGGCACGCGACCTGTTCGTTGGTGAACCGCGCCCAGTCGTACCGGTTGCCCTGCTCGCGCCAGAAGACCTCCCACACGGGCGCGCCTTCTTCGGATTCGTCGACGCGCAGCAGGCACCAGGCGTTGTCGGCCTCGACCCCGATCGACACCACCTCGTGCGGCACCCCGATCCCCTCCAGCCAGCGCAGGATCGACTCGACGTTCACTCGCCCTCCTCGAAGGTCACATCGGCCAGGTAGCCCAGGGTGACCAGTTCGTCGGCCGAGTAGACCGACCGGTATCTGATGCCCCCGCCGGGCTGGGCGAACCAGCCCGCCGAAACCGCCCACCACATCGGCACTTCCCGCAGCACCTCGTAACGCCGGTACCCGGACGCGAGCGCCGTCGGCGGCAACGAACGCTTCGCGAACAACGTGCCCTGCGGCGCGAACACCCGGCCGCCGGTGTTGCCGAACCTGTCCAGCTGCGTGCCCACCGCGAGTATCTCCGGCTCGCCTGGCTCACGCCCGCCTTCCGGGTACAACTCACCGGGCGGCCAGGCGTACTCCGGAACCGAGTCACGTAGACCGACCAGGAAGCGCCTGTCCCAGTCGCGTTCGTGCAGGCCACCGAGCGGGTCGTGGCGCTCCGTGAGCTCCTCGGGCGGCTCGGCCGGCGGGGTCGGGAGCCTGGCGTAGCCCTCGCGCACCCGCGACAGCGCGTCCTCGGTCTCGATCAGCCCGGACTGCGGATGGTCGTGCGGCGGGAAACGCAGGCCCGGCGCGTAGTCGAAATCCGGGGGCGGCGGCGGGAGCTGCCGGGCCGGTTTGTCGGCGGCCACGGGCAGATGCCCGAGCGGGAACATGTGCACCCGGAACAGCGCCACGATGCTTTCCCGCTCCTGCCTCGGCGAGCCGAGCGGCGGCACGTCGGCCGGGGGCGGCGGCACGTAGTTCTGTTGCGGCGCATAGGGAACCGGCGCGACCTGGCGCGGGCGGAACGGCATCTGCTGTTGCTGCTGCGCGCCAGCCGCCGGAGCGCCGGGCACCGGGCCGCCGCTCACCGGAGCGCCCGGAGCCGCGGGCGGAGCGACCGGCGGCGGCCCGCCGAACTGCGGCGGCTGGGCGACGTAGCTCGGCTGCGCCGGGGCGATCGGCTGGGGCGGCAGCGGCGCGGCCGGAGGTGGAGCGGCAGGCGAGCCCGAGAACGACGCCTCGGTGAACCCGGACGCGACCGTGCCGCTCTGTGCGTGGGGATGGACGGCCGGGGTTCCGGTGGCGGGCGTCGGCACGTCGTCGAACCCGCCCGAGTGCAGGAAACCGCCGTACTGCGCGGGTTGGTGCGGCGCAACGGGAATCTGGATCGGGCCGGTGCCGGCGTCGGCGTTCGACAACGCCGGGATCGGCCCGGTGGCGGGAGAATCGTCGACCAGCGGCTGCTGCGCCGGGGCGGGTTCGGGCGCGACCGGCGGCGCCACCTCGGGGCGATCCGAGGGCAGCACGTCGTGGATCGGGTGCTCCGGCGGCTGCCCGTCCGCGCCGACGAGCACCGCGGGCGCGGACTCGCCGGGCACCGGCACCGCGGAGTCCACAGTGGACAGAAGCTTGTCCGGCACCCCGGTGACGGTGCTGAGCAGGCCGGACTGCCCGTGCCCGCCGTGCGTGCCGGGGTTCGGATCGACCGGGACCTCGCCCTGGGCGCGGCCTTCCGGGCCGACCGCGCCGGCGAGGCCGTCGGTGAGCGAGGTCAGGTTCGTCGCCGTCCCTTGCAGGATCGTGTCCACGCCGAGCAACGCCGTGGGATGCCCGGCCGAAGCCGCCGTCTGCGCCGCGTCGCGGTTCTTCGCCGCGTCGACCAGCTGGCGGACCATCTCGACCTTCGTCGACGCGACCTTGTCCGCGGCGTCGTCGAGCCTGTCCGCGGCCTCGCCCGCGCCGCGCACCGCGTGGGTCAGCTCGCCGTTCTCGGGATGCGTGTAGCCGGACCACATCCCGCCCGCGGCCTGCGCCGACGGCCCGCTCAGCGCTCCGATGGCATCACCGGCCGTGCGGTCCGCGTCGCCCGCCAGTGCTTGCAGCTTTCCCTGCGCGTCACGCCAGGCGCCGGCCTGTTCGCGCAGTTTGTCCTCGTCGGCCTGCGGCCAGGACAGCCCGGTGGCCGCCGCGACGTCGGCCAGTTCCTTCGGCAATTCGATACCCATGCGCTATTCCCCAGTCACCGCGTCGGTGATCGAATTCCCGGCCGCCTCGTCGCCGGCTTGATACCGCTTCGCCGCTTCGGCGAACTTCCCGCCCACGTCACCGAGCCCGCCCGCGAGCCGCTGCACCTTGTCCGCCGTCTCGGCGGCGGGCTGGGCGTGCGCGGCGGCGAAACTCCGGCCGACCACGTCATCACCCCAGGCACCACTGGCGCCTTCGAGCGCGCGGCCGAGGTCGGCCGCGATCTGCCCGGCCCGTTCGGCAAAGCCGGTGAAGTCCCCTGCCCGCGCGGCGAGCTTTTCGGCGTCGGCCTCGAACCCGGTCAACTCCGCACCCAACTCTGGTTCTCGAAGCTGTCGTCCTCGACCGGCTGCCTGCGCGGCGCGATCTCCTCCGCATCGAGATCACCCGTGCCCAGCAGCAAGGCCTGCGGGTCGGTGCCCGCGGGCAACGCCGGGGCCAGCACTTCGCTGGCGGCCTTCAGCGCGCGCACCGTCGCCTCGCCGGTGGCGCGCATGATCTGCTCGGACAGCTCGGCCGGTTGGTAGCGGCGGTACGCGGCGGGCGAGATGACCAGCCCGGCGAGCGTTCCGCGCGGGCCGACGGTGACCGTGATCAGGCCGTCCTGGTCGCTCGCCGACACCTTGATGGCAGCTAGCTCGCGCTGGACCGAGGCCAGATGTTCCCGGCTGCGCCGGTAATCGGCGAGCAGCTCGTCCACCTGTGCGCGGTGCTCCGGCAAGGCACACCTCCTCGGTAGTCGGCGGTCGGCTTGGAGTCCGACGCGGCCCGGTCCGCACCGGTTCCCCTGTTCGCGAAAAGAGTGCCTTACCGGAAGGAAATGTGCATGAGGGCCTGTTCGGGCACCCCGCACGGGGGACCCGGGCGGGGCCGAGCGGCTTCAGCCCGCCAGCGCGCGGACCACCCGGGACGGGCTCGGCCTGCCCAGCTGCTCCGCCATCCACGCGCTCGTCTTCACCAGCGCGTCCAGGTCGACCCCGTGCTCGATGCCGAGGCCTTCGAGCGTCCACAACAGGTCCTCGGTGGCGAGGTTGCCGGTGGCCGACTCGGCGTACGGGCAGCCGCCGAGCCCACCGGCCGACGAGTCCACTGTGGACACGCCACAGCGGAGCGCGGCCACCGTGTTGGCCAGCGCCTGGCCATAGGTGTCGTGGAAGTGCACGGCGAGCTTGTCCGCGGGCACCCCCGCATCGGCGAACGCCGCGAGCAGGCCCTCGACCTGTCCGACCGTCGCCACGCCGATCGTGTCACCGAGCGAGAGCTGCGTGCAGCCGAGCTCCAGCAAGCGCTTTCCGACCCGTACGACCTGCTCGGCGGGCACCGGGCCCTCCCACGGGTCGCCGAAGCACATCGACAGGTACGCCCGCACGTTCAGCCCGTTCGCGCCGGCCAGCACCGGCTCGAACATCTCGAACTGCTTCTCCAGCCCCGAGTTCAGGTTGCGCTGGGCGAACGTCTCGGTGGCGCTGCCGAAGATCGCGATGTCCGGGCAGCCCGCTTCGAGCGCCCGCTTGAGGCCGCGCTCGTTGGGCACCAGCACCGGGTAACGCACGCCCTCGCGCTTGTTCAGCCCCGCCAGCAGCTCCTCGGCGTCGGCCAGCTGCGGCACCCACTTCGGGGAGACGAAGCTGGTGGCCTCCAGGGTGGTCAAGCCCGCTTCGGCCAGCCTGTCCAGGAACTCGAGCTTCACAGCGACCGGGACGATCGCCTTCTCGTTCTGCAGCCCGTCACGCGGCCCGACCTCCCAGATCGTCACGCGCGCAGGCAGGCCCGTGCCGGGAACCCGTTGCGGCAGGCCGATTTCCCTCGTGCCCATGTCAGCGCCTGCCCCGCTGCTGCGGATGCCCGTCGGCGGGGCCGTAGTCGTCGTACGGGTTGTCGTTGACCTCGCGGTAGATCACCGTGTGCACCCGCTCGACGGCCGGGATGTCGTCGAAGCGCAGCGGCTCGTCGGAGGCGGACTCGATGATCAGCGTGCCGCAGCCGAAGATCCGGTCGACGAGGCCGTGCTCGAACTGCACGCTGTTGATCCTGGTCATCGGGATGTCGATGCCGGTGCGCTTGATCACTCCCTCCCGCGCGATGAGCCGGTCGGTGGTGACGATGAAATGCGTGGTGCGCCAGCGGATCAGCGGGGCGAGGAACAGCCAGCAGACCAGCAGCACGCCCACCACGACGATGGCGATGAGCGCCACGTTGTCCCACGGCGCGGTCAGCCCGGGGGCCAGCGTGCTGAGCCACGCGCCGAGCCCCACGGTCACGATCAGCCAGAACACCGGCCAGATCAGCATCTTGAAGTGCGGATGGCTGTGCACAATGACCTGCTCGTTCGCGCTCAGCAGGTCGTCGGGATAGGCCACTTCGAACACGCTCCGATTCTTGGCTGTGCTGCTGGGCTCAACCTACCGCCCGCAAGTGCACCACGTCCCCGGCGAACACGGAATGCCGCTTGCCGTCGGCGGTCTCGACGACGAGCTGGCCGGCGTCGTCGACGTCGACCGCGGTGCCGGTCAGCGAGCTCTCCCCCGGCAGCAGGACTTTCACCTGCCGCCCCAGGGTCTCGCAGCGGCGGCGGTACTCCTCGAGCAGCCCCGCGCGAGCCAGGTTCCCGCCCGCGGCGCGCCATCGCTCTTCCCGCGCGGCGAAGGCCGACAGGAGCAACTCCGTGATCTCGGTGCGGTCGGTGGTGGCCGCGCCGCACTCCTCCAGCGACGTCGGCGCGAGCCCGCCCGCGGCGGGCTGCACGTCACGGCCGAGCGGGCGCACGTTGAGGCCGATGCCGAGCACCACGGCGAGCTCCTCGACCGACAGCGCCTCGGCGAGGATCCCGGCGCATTTGCCCCTGTCCGGGCCCGCGAGCACGTCGTTCGGCCACTTCAGCGCGGCGTCCACGCCCAGCTGGTCCGTCGCGTCGAGCACGGCGAGCGCGGCGGCCACGGTGAGCGAGCCGATCTCGGCGAACCCGACGTCCCGTGGACGGAGCAGCACGCTCAGGTAGATGCCCGTGCCCGGGGGCGAGCTCCACGCGCGAGCGCGGCGGCCGACCCCGGCTGTCTGCTCCTCGGCGATCAGCACGGTGCGGTCAGTGGCCTCTCTCGCGGCGGCTTCCCGCAGGTCGGCGTTGGTGGAACCCGTGCTGCGCACCACGTCCACCGCGGCGTACGGGCCGACGAGCCGGTCGCGCAGCCGGGTGGCGTTGATCTCGGTCATAGAGGGAGATTAATAACTCTCCGATGATCCACTCGTTGGACATCGGTGGACTCGCGGGAAGTTTCTCCTAGTGTTGGGAGAGTGACCATCCGTTTCCGGAAGTGGGGCCGCGCCGCGGCGGGCCGGGCGCTCATCGCGCTGATCCTCGTCGGCGCGCTGGCGACGACGGCCTGGCTGCTGGTGCGCTCGCCCCAGCAGCAGGCGCCGACCGTCGCCGTCGTGCCCGCGAACGACCAGCCCGCCGGAAACGCCGCGACCGCGGCCGGGCCTTCGGTGCTCGAAGCCAGCGCGCCGGTGGAGGCGCAGGCGCCGCAGGAGCAGGCGCCGAGCGAGCTGGACAAGTGGGCCGCCGGGCTGAGCGGCGCGCTGGACATCCCGGAACGGGCGCTCGTCGGCTACGCCAACGGCGAGCTGACGCTGCGCAAGGAGCAGCCGAACTGCAATCTCTCGTGGGTCACGCTGGCCGGGATCGGCAAGGCGAGCTCCGATCACGGCCGGTACGGCGGTGGTTCGCTGAACGCCGACGGCGTCACGACGAAGACGCTGGGCGCAGTTCCGTTGCAGGGTGCGGCGGGTGAGGCCGCGAGCGAGCAGCGCAGCGGGCCGATGCAGCTGACCCAGCAGGAGTGGAAGAAGGCCAAGGGCACCGGCAGCATCCAGGACATCGACGACGCGTCCGTCGCGGCGGGCCGCGCGTTGTGCGCGAGCGGGGTGAACCTGCAGTCCGGGCAAAGCTGGTGGAACGCGATCGACGGCTACCGCGACTCGGACCTGTTCCGCCAGCAGGTGCTGGGCAACGCGCAGTTGTACGCGGCGCTTTCCCTTGCGCCGCAAACAGCTTCAGCCCCGGCCACCCGCGCCGTGCGGTTCGCGCTCGACCAGCTCGGCCTGCCGTACGTGTGGGGCGGCAACGGCCCCGACACCGGCGCGGCAGGCTTCGACTGCTCGGGGCTGACGAAGGCGGCGTACGACAGCGCCGGGGTTTCCCTGCCCCGCACGGCGGATTCGCAGTACCGCACGGAACCGCGGGTCACGGATGCGCCGAAGATGGGTGACCTGGTGTTCTACGGCAGCCAGGCGTTCATCCACCACGTCGGGCTGTACCTCGGCAACGGGCTGATGATCAACGCCCCGACCACCGGGATGGCCGTGCAGATCGCGACGTACCACATCGCCGGGGACGATTTCGCCGGCGCGGGACGGCCGGCGTAAGGGTTTGCTTTGATCTTGCGTTGGAGCAGCAACGGACGCGCGTAGCGCGCGCTGGGTGCACCCCACCACCGCCCCGATCTTTGAGTGTTCGCGATCTTGCCGCCGCGTCAAGGCGGGAAAGATGCCTTGACCCAGCGTCAAGATCGCAAGAGACGGCTGGGGATCGGGGCGGTGGAGGGGTGTGGTCGATGGGTGTCCCCCGGCTTTCGTTGCCGGGTGGCGGTTGGTGGTGGGGCGGCCAGCGGGGTGGCTTGCGTTGCGTTGCGTCGCCGAGCCGTCGCTCAGGGTTCTATCCACTGTGGCGCCCCGGCCCGCTTGGCGACCGCTGATGCCTGCGCGCGGTGCTCGGCGCCGTCACGCCCCAAAGCCTCGGCCAACTCGGCGAGGTAATGGGCGACCGGCGGAAGCGTCAGTAACCCACTCCCGGCACCGGCCAATTCCCTCGCCGCCGGCAGGAGTTCCCGATACAGGCGCTCCATTGTGGACACATCGCCGCGTTCGACAGCTTGCCGCGCCTGCAGGCACGTCCGGGCTTCGAACAACAAGTCGCGCGGCGAGTCCGGCATTGGCCCACCGGGACGACACCACGGCGTGTACGCACCGAAGTCCGCCGACTCAGGCGCCAAACCGGTGCAGTACAACGCGAACGACAGGATCCCATTGTCCAATCCGGACATTCCGCTCCCCGAAAGCCGCGCTGCCGCGGCACGGTAAGCGGCCTCCGCGGGCGCGCCCGAAACGGCCGTCCGCAGCGCCCGGTACCACTGCGTGAACACCCCGACCAGCGGGATCCCATAGTCCTCCCCCAGCCGGTCGGCCTCGGCCGCATGCCGGTCCGCGGACCCGAAATCCGCAAGGGCGGAATGCGCCTGCAGCAGGATCAGGTGCCCCAGAACTTCGAAGCTCACCAACGAATTCCGCGCGGCCAACTCGACCAACTCGGCCCCGATCCGTGCCCGTTCCGGCGCCAGCCCGGCGCTTTCGAAGGACTGCATGAACCGCGCGTTGAGGGCGAAGGCGAGCGAAGCGGGGTCGCCCAGTTCACGCGCGATGGACTCGGCTTCGCGCGCGGCGGCACGGGCGCGTTCGCCGCCGACGTTGCGCAGTTCCAGCGCGAGCGTGGCCAGCAGCCGCGCCCGGATCACACCCTCGGTCTCCGGCAACACCCGCTCGGCCAGCTCCACGATCCGCCCGGCCAGCACCGGATCGTCGTTCTCCGTCCAGATCGCGGGCACGTCGAAGGCGATCAGCACCCGAGCGGTCAGCCCCGGCTCGCTCAGCTCCTCGGCGAGTGTGAGCGCCTCCGCGCGGTACTCCCGCGCCCTGTCCAGCGATCCGGTCACCGCCAGCGCGCGGACCAGGCCCATGATCAGCTCGAGACGTTCCCTGCCCACGCTGGTGAACGCGAGCGCATCCGCCCACCACCGCGCGGCTTCGTGCATCGCGAACCGGCCTTCGGCTTGTTCCGCCGCGGCCCGCGCGTATCGGGCCGCTCGCGGACTCTCCGCTAGCACGAAATGGTGCGCCAGCGCTTCGACATCTTGCGGCCGTAGCCGTTCGAGGCGCTCAGCGACGGCCTCGTGCCATCGTGCCCGGCGCGCCGCGGAAAGGTCCTGGTACAACGTGTCCCGCACCAACGCGTGCGCGAACTGGAACCGCCGCGCACCCCGTTCCTCGAGGAAACCCTTTCGCACAGCCATTTCCACGGCATCGAGCGGGTCACCCGGCACCAGGTCCAGCTCGAACTCGGTGCCCGCCACCGCCGCCTGCCGCAACACCTCCCGCACATCTTCGGGCAGCTCCCCCACCCGGTACCGGACGACATCACGCACGCCTTCCGGCACCGTGGACACCGCGCCGCCCGCCGCCAGCACCCGGGCAAGTTCCCTTACGTAGAAAGGGTTTCCACCGCTGCGCTGGTGGATCACCGCCGCCGCGGCCACGTCCACAGTACGTCCCGTCGTCGCCTCCACCAGCTCGGCGACCGCGTCCTGGCGCAGGCCACCGAGATAGATCCGCGTGGGTTCCGCGCGGGCGACCCGGCCCAGCAGCGCGGCGAGCTCCGGCGAAATGTCCGTGGTGCGATACGTCCCCACGAGCAGCACCTGACCGGCCTGCTCGCCGAGCACGGAAGCCAGCAGCGCCAACGTTTCCTCACCGGCCCAGTGCAAATCGTCCAGCACCACCAGCAATGGCGCGTGCGCCGCGAGCCGCGCCGCGACAGCGCGATGCCAGTGAAAGCGCGCGACCGCGGGATCGCCCACCTTTTCGGGGACGGGCGCGGGGCCCGGCAGGCTGTCCAGGATCCGCGTCCACGGCCACGCGGCCGGCAGGCCTTCGTGGTCCGGGTTATCGCCCCAAACCGTTGTCCAGCCACGGGATTCGAGCTGCTCCGCGAACGCCGTCGCGAGTGCCGTCTTGCCCGCGCCCGCCTCGCCCGCGATCAGCACCAACGCCGGCCGCTCCCGCGCCAGCACCCCGTCGGCGGCTTGGGCCAGCTGTCCCAATTCGTCGGCCCGGGCGACCAATCGCTGCTTCGGCGCCTCCACGGGGTTCAGCCGCGGCGCCTGCCCCAGGATGTCGGACTCCAGTTCTCGCAGCTCAACGCCGGGATCGAGGCCCAGCTCGGTGACCAGCACCTGCCTCGCGCGCCGCAACGTCTCCAGCGCGTCACCCTGCCGCCCGGCGCGATACCGGGCCAGCACCAGCAGCCGCCACGCGTCCTCACGCCACGGATGCGCGTCGACGTGGGCCTCCAGATCGGGCACCGCCTCGGCAGCTCGCCCCAAGTCCAGCAACGCCTGCGCGCGACGTTCGAGCGCGAGCAGCCGCAGCTCGTCCAGCCGGGAGATCTCGCCACGCGCCCACGGCTCGTCGGCGAACTCGGCATACGCTGGGCCACGCCACCACGCCAGCGCATCGTCCACTTGCGACAGTGCGGCCGCCGCCTTGCGCCGCGCGAGCAACTGCCCGCACTCAGCCACCGCCGCCTCGAACCGCCACGCGTCCACATCCTCCGCGCGCAGCGCGTAACCGGGGGCGGCGGTGACCAGCAGCCGCGCGGGCGTCCGGGGCGGACGGTCGGGTTCGAGCACGCGGCGCAGCGCGGCGACGAACGTCTGGATGGCGCCGACCGCGCCCTCCGGCGGCTGCTCCCACAGGTCGTCCACCAGGGTGTGCATCGGCACCACCCGGCCGCGCGCGATCAGCAGCCGCGCGAGCACCGCCCGATGCCGGGGCCCCTTGAGCTCGAGCGGCCCGCGCTCGTCCTCCGCCACCAACGGGCCCAGCACCCCGAACCACACGCCGCGAACTGTACTCAGCGAACGCTGACCGAGTGCTGATCGGCGTCACCCAGGATGGCGAACATGCAGCTCAACGGATTCGACTACCAGCGGGTTCAGGTCTCCGACGGCGTCCACCTCAGCGTGGCGGCGGCCGGCTCCGGCGACCCTGTCGTGCTCCTGCACGGCTTCCCGCAGACCCACCTGATGTGGCGGCACGTGGCCGCCGACCTCGCCACGGACCACACCGTGCTGGTCCCCGACCTGCGCGGTTACGGCGACAGCGACAAGCCCGAGGACACCGGCGAGACGTACTCCAAGCGCACGATGGCCGCCGACGTGGTGGCGCTCGCCCGCGCCTTCGGGTTCGAGAAGTTCGCACTCGCCGGGCACGACCGCGGCGCGCTGGTCGCGATCCGCGCGGGGCTCGACCACCCCGACGCGATCACGCACCTCGCCTCGCTCGACGTGCTCCCGACGCTGGACATGTGGGACGTGATGCACGGGGCGAGCGCCGCCGTCGGCTTCCACCTGTACCTGATGGCGCAGCCGCCGGGGCTCGCCGAGCGGATGATCGGCGCGGTGCCGGACGAGTTCTTCGGCCACTTCCTCGACGCGTGGATCCAGCACCCGGACGCGATCCCGGCCGACGTGCGGGCCGAGTACCTGCGCGCGTCGCGTGAGGCCGTGCCGTCCATCGTGGCCGACTACCGCGCCACCGCGACGATCGACATCACGCACGACACGGCTGATCGCGAAGCGGGCAACCGGCTGCGGATGCCGGTGACCGTGCTGCAGCAGGACTGGGGCGCCGCGCTCGGCTACGACGCGACGGCGCTCTGGCGGCGGTGGGCCGAAAACCTCGACCACCGCACGGTTTCCTGCGGGCACTTCATGGCGGAGGAGGGCCCGGCGGAGGTGATCAAGGCGCTGCGGGACCTGCTCGCACGCTGAGAGACGACGCCAGCGTGCCGGTTTGACAAACTCACTTGCCGATCCTGCACTAGGCGGATGGACGAACTGGGCACGGTGCTGGACGCGGTCGGCCCCCGGCTGCGCGCTCTCCGCAAACAGAACGAGATCACGCTCGCTGACCTGTCCAAGGCGACGGGTATTTCGGTGAGCACGCTGTCCCGGCTGGAGTCGGGCAGCCGCCGGCCGACGCTGGAACTGTTGCTGCCGCTCGCCCAGGTGCACCAGGTGCAGCTGGACGAGCTGGTCGGCGCCCCGCCCACCGGCGACCCGCGCGTGTACCCGAGGCCGATCCACCGCGACGGCATGACGTTCATCCCGCTCACCCGCAGGCCGGGCGGGGTGCAGGCGTACAAGATGATCCTGCCCGGCGGCCGTCAGCAGCCCGACCCACGCACGCACGAGGGGTACGAGTGGCTGTACGTGCTCAACGGCAGGCTGCGCGTGGTGCTCGGCGAGCAGGATTTCGAGCTCCGCCCGGGGGAGGTGGCCGAGTTCGACACGCACCTGCCGCACTGGTTCGGCAGCGCGAACGCCCGGCCGGTGGAGTTCCTCAGCCTGTTCGGGCCACAGGGTGAACGCATCCACGTCCGGGCGCGCCCGAAGTCCTGAGATGGCTGCGGCTCACCCGACAGGCCAGGCCACCTCCCGTTCACCGGAGACTGCCAGAGTCGGAGCCGTGCTGCTCACCGGTGAAGCCCTGCTCGACCGCGCCAAACTGGTCCTGACCGTGCCGCTTCAGGCGCGCGTCGGGGTGCGTCTGCTGGACGAGGCCGACCCGCCGGCGGGGGTGTGGTTCACCGTCGAAGGCTTGGCCGACAACGGTTCCGGCGGGGTGCACGCCGCCGCGCTGCAGACGGCGATGGAGGTGGCCGCGTACCTGGCCTTGCTCCCCCAGCTGGCCACCGACGAGCACGCGATCACGCACGCCCTCTCCACCCAGCTGATCGCGGCCGCCCCCACCGGCGAACGCGTCGAGCTGCGCGGCACCTTGGACCGGCGCGGCAAACGGCTGGCGTTCTTGTCCGTGGTCGCGGAGTGCGCGGGCAGGACCGTCGCGCGCGGACAACTGACCAAATCGGTCGTGCCGTTCGGCTGAAGCCGCTCGAGTTCAGTCTTCCAAGGCCTGGTACACCCCGGTCCAGAAGTCACGGAAGTGCGGCGAGAACTGCGGGAACCCGGCACGCTGCGAGAACATCAGCGCCACCAGGTCCTCCCGCGGATCGCTGAGCCACGACGTGCCGAGCCCGCCGTCCCAGCCGAACGTCCCCGGCACCGCCGAGATGTCCGTCCGCGCGGTCACCACGGACATGCCCAGCCCCCAGCCGCGCGAGTCGAAATAACCGGGGTAGAACCCGGAAACCGCTTTCTGCGCCGGGGTGAGCTGGTCGGTGGTCATCAGCTCCACCGAGGGCCGGGACAGGATCCGCTCCCTGCCGTGCTTCCCCTTGTTCAGCAGCATCGAGCCGAACGCAAGGTAGTCGTCCACAGTGGACACCAGACCGCCCCCGCCGGACTGGAACTCGGGCACCCGGCTCCACTGCCCGTCCGGCTCGTCGTACACCGTGCCGTCCATCCAGTAGCTGGTCGCGAACCGCGAGGCCTTGTACGGCGGCACACCGAAATGCGTGTCCTGCATACCCAGCGGCTCGAACAGCCGCTCCCGCAGGAAACCCTGCAGTGACTGCCCGGCGACCCGGCTGATCAGCACCCCCAGCACGTCCGCCCCGGTGTGGTAGAGCCATTTCTCCCCCGGCTGCGCCATCAGCGGTAGCTCGCCCAGCCGGCGCAGCCACTCGTCCGGCTCGGGGGTGTGCGCCGGCGCGGGCACGTCCACCGCCACCCGCGCCTCCCGCGCGGCGCGCAGGATCGGCGGCACCTCACCCTGGGGCGTGAGCTGCCCGAACCCCATCCGGAACGTGAGCAGGTCCCGCACCGTGATCGCCCGTTCGGCGGGCACGGTGTCCGCCAGCGGCGCGTCGATGCTCGTCAGCACCTGCCGGTTCGCCAGCTCGGGCAGCAGGTCGTCCACCGGGTCGTCGAGCCGCAGCCGGCACTCCTCGACGAGGATCATCGCCGCGACGGCGGTGACCGGTTTCGTCATCGAGCTGATCCGGAAGATCGTGTCCCGCTGCATCGGCGCCCCGTCGAACGACTGCCTGCCCAGCACGTCGACCCGCACCTCCCCGTGCCGCGCGACGACGGTGACCAGGCCCGGCAGCTCCCCCCGTTCGACGTGCCGGGCCAGTACGTCGTGCATCCGGTCCAACCGGGTCTTGGCGAAACTCATTTCTGCTTCCCTCCGGGGCGAGGCCGTTCAAAGGCAGACCCGAGGGGAGCGCGAAACTCATCGGTTTCACCCAAAGTTTTCCAGCGACCACTCAGCGCACGAAAAGCTCGCCCGCGCGGCGGATGCGCTCGAGCGTCCGCTCGCGCGAGGTTCCTTCGACCAGCAACATCACCCGGCCGACACCCAGCTCTTCCCCGTGCTCCTTCAACCCGCGCGCACCCACCACGTGACGGGCAACCCGGAAGGACGCGCGCATGGGTTGATCAGAGTTCTGCGCGTGACCTCCGAATCGTCGTCCACCGGAAAAAGAGCGAGCCGCGCCGACGCGGGGCTCGCCGCGGACTGGACGAGCGGCACCCGCTCCGGCGCGTCGGGGACGAGCTGCACTTCGCCGAACTCGTATCGCGGACCGACTCCGGCTGCCTTCCCTTCGCGCAGGGTGTTCGCCAACAGCGTCAGGGATTCCTCGGTGTCCTCGTGCCCCGCCATCCCGGTCCCGAGGATTTCCAGGTCGGCCCGCGGCACACCCCGGCCGACGCCGAGGGTGAACCGACCACCGCTGAGGTGGTGCAGCACGGCGGCCTGTTCGGCGAGTGCGACCGGATGGTGGTTCGGCAGCACGCACACACCGGTGCCGACCGACAGGGGCGTGCGGCCCAGCAGGAACGCCGCCAGCGTCAGCGCCGACGAACTCTGCACCGCGGGGACGAAGTGGTCCTCGGTGGTCCACAGCTCATCCCAGCCGGAGCGCTCGGCTTCGGCCGCGTACTCCAGCGCCCAGCCGAACACCTCCGCCGCAGAGTGCGCGAGCCCGAAGTCATCCGGCGCTCCTCGCGATGGTGAGCAGTTCGTCGACGGGCCATTGGTCGTCGGCGTGCGCGCCGTATTTCGCGGCGAGTACCCGGCCGTCGGGCGCGATCAGGAAATCGGCGGGCAGCCCGAGCCTGCCGCCGTGCGGTTTCGCCGCGGGGAAAGGATCTCCGCGCAGCAAGCCGGTGAGGATCGAGCGCACGATGGCGCCCCAGGCACGCGGGTCGAGCAGCGCCCTCGGCGCCGATTCGACGCCGAATTCCTGGTAGTACCGCCGTTCCGGGTCAGGGATGACGGCGAAGGGCAACTCCGCGACGTGCGGGCGCAGTTCGGCGGCCGGCGCGTGAAAGAACGCCACCTCCCGGACACCGGCGGCCTCGATCTCGTCGTGCCGGCGGGCCACCGAGCGGAGGTGGAGGTTGCAGATCGGGCAGCCCGCGAATCGCCGGAACTGCAGATGGACCAGGCAATCGGGGTCGGGAACGGGCACGGTCTCCCCGGTCACCGAGATCAGTTTCGCCGGTGCGACAACGCTTCCCGGCGTGAACGTGGCCGTCATCGAAGCCCCTTTCGTAGGCGTACAGCGCACGCCTACGACGTTATGCGCGTATGTTGTACGCTGTCAACCGCCATGCCACGCCCCCGCTCTCTCACGCACAGTCAGATCGCCGTCGCCGCGTTGGCGGTGCTCGACCGCGACGGACTGGACGGGCTTTCCATGCGCGCCGTGGCGAAGGAGCTCGGCGTGGGCACGATGTCGCTCTACCGCTACGTCACCGATCGCGGACAGCTCGAAGGCCTGATCGTCGACGTGGTGCTCCACTCGATGCCGCTGGATCTGTCGGCGACGGGTTCCGCGCGCCGGCGGCTGGCGCTACTGGCCGAGCGGTTCCGGATGGCCGTGAGCGAACACCCGGCGGTCGTACCGCTCCTGCTCACCCATCGCCATTTGTCCACCGGTTCGCGGCAATGGGGCGAAGTCGTCCTGGAAGTGCTCACCGAAGCCGGGTTCACCGGCGAAAAACGCGTGATCGCCTTTCGCGCGTATTTGAGCTACCTGATGGGCGCGACGCAGACCGGGTATTTCAGCCCGCTGGCGGGCGCGGGCACCGATACCCTCGCTGAGCTGCCCGAAGACGAGTATCCGGTACTGCGGAACACCGCCCGGTCGGCACGCGGAATAACCCCGGCCGAGGAATTCGGCCGGGGTCTGGAGCTCCTGCTGGACGGGCTGCTCAAGAATGCAGAGAAAGGCCCTTGAGCGCCTTGTCCACCGCATTCCGCGGACCGTGCACGGCGATTCCGACCAAGGCGAGTTTCTCGGTCTCCACGGCGCGGACCGCGGCCCGGTTGTCGACGTCGTTCCCGGTCGCGAACAGTTCCTCGGTATAGACGGCGACGGCCAGATCGCGGTCGAGCGCCTTCCGATGAGCCACGCGCAACGCGTCGGCGTCCGCTTCGTAGACCAGCACGGGCTGGCCGAACATCGGAAGGTACTCCTGCCCCGACGCGTCCTCGTAGGTCTCGCCGACGGTCTCGGGGAAACGCGCGGCGACGCCGCTCACCAGGAACGCGGTCACGTTGAGCTGCTGCCAGCCGACGAGGTCGTCCCGGACCACGACGGCGATCTTCGTCTTGCCCTGCATGGGAAACAGCCTGCCGCCAGCCGGCACTCGCCGTCTTGAACGCTCGTGCGGACAATGAAGGCGTGCGGAACGACTGGGCGAAGTACTGGCGGGCTCCGGACCGCCGGCTCGAAGTGATGCACGCCCATTTCGAGCAGCACGTCTACCACCGGCACAGCCACGAGACCTACTCCTTCGGCGTCACCGAAACCGGCGCGCAGGCGTTCACCTGCCGCGGCGAAGGGCGCACGAGCGCGGCGGGAATGGTGATGGCGCTGAACCCGGACGACCCGCACGACGGGCAGTCCGCGGTCGCGGCCGGGTTCACGTACCGGATGATCCACATCGGCCCGGAGCTGATCACCGACCAGCTCGGCGACGCGAGCGAGCGTCCGGCCGGGCTGCCGTTGTTCACGCAGCCGGTGCTGGAAGACCCCGTCCTCGCCAACGCGCTTCGCACCCTCGACACGGCATTGCAGGGCGAAAGCCGTCTGGCGCAAGACGAAGCTCTCGCCGCGACGGTGCGCGCGCTGGTGCGGCGCGGCTCCACGCGCCCATTGCGCACGCGGGAATTGCCGGGCGAAGTGAGCCGCGCGCGCGAAATCCTCGAAGCGTCCTTCGCCGAGGACATGCGCGCGGAGGACCTCGCGGCAGCTGCCGGGTGTAGCCGCTTCGCGCTGCATCGCGGCTTCGTCGCGGCGTACGGCATGGCGCCGAGCGACTACCAGCGCCAGCTTCGCCTTCGCGCCGCACGGCGGTTGCTGGCCGACGGCCACACCCCGGCACAGGCCGCGGCGGCCGCCGGGTTCGCCGACCAGAGCCACCTCACCCGCTGGTTCAAGCGCTACTACGGCGTCACGCCGGGCCGGTTCCAGCGCCCTTGACAGGCAATATGCCGAGTGGGTTATATTCCTGGAGTGGCATCAACGTTCGAGGTGCTGGCCGAACCCCGGCGGCGCGAAATCCTCGACCTGCTCCGCACCGGCGAGCGAGTGGTCGGTGACCTGGTCGAGCGCCTGGACCTGACCCAGCCCGCGGTGTCGAAGCATCTGAAGGTGCTCCGCGAGGCGGGCCTGGTCGAGGTACGACAGGAGGCGCAGCGCCGGTGGTACCGGTTGCGCCCGCAGCCGCTGGCCGAGCTGGACGACTGGCTGGCGCCGTACCGCGCGCTCTGGCAGGCGAGTTTCGACGCGCTCGAACGGCATCTCGACGAAGGGAGCGAGTAGTGGACGCGAAGTTCGAACCCGCAGGCAACGTGGTGCGCTTCCAGCGCCGCTTCCGGCATCCGGTGACGAAGGTCTGGCGCGCGATCACCGAACCCGGCGAGCTGAAGCACTGGTTCCCGGCGTTGGTGGAGACGGAGCTGCGGATCGGCGCGCCGATCCGGTTCGCCTTCCCCGAAGAGGCTCCGGTGGACGTCGTCGGTCACGGCGAGATCCTCGAACTGGACCCGCCCAAGGTCTATTCGTTCACCTGGAACCAGGACGTGCTGCGGTTCGAACTGGTGCCGGACGGCGAGGGCTGCGTCCTCCACTTCTCCCAGACACTCGGCGGCGGGGGCGTCGGCGCGCTGTCGGCCGGCCGCAACGCCGCGGGCTGGGACCACTGTCTCGGCGCGCTGGAGGCCCGGTTGGAAGATCGCGAAGCCGAGCCGTTCACCGAGTGGATGCCGGCGATGGAGCACTACATCGACGTCTTCGGCCTCGGCGCGGGCCGCTATGCCGATGGCGAAATCCGCTTCGCGCGGGACCTCGTGTGGAAGCCGCTGGACGACATCTGGTGCACGCTCGTCGAAGGCAGCGAACCAAAGCCGGGCGACGAGCCGCCGCTTCGCGCCACCAACGGTTACGTCGAGGCGGGCAAGGTCACGAAGGCCGAGGCGCCGCGGCTGCTGGAGTACGAATGGCTCCACGAAGGGAAAGCAGCCGGGGTCGTGCGCTTCGAACTCTTCGCGGACCCGGCGCTCGGCAACCGCGTCGAACTGACGCAGACCGTTCCGGAGCGGCTGGCGGAGTTCGCCCCCACCGCGCTGGCGGCCTGGCACACCCAGCTCGAGCTGTTCTTCGCCGCCGTGCACGGGGACATCCGCTGCCCCTGGCCCGCCGACCGCATGGAAGCGCTCCGAAAGCAATACTCCGCGCGGGGATGAGTCTGACGCCACACGCGAGGTGGGTTGTCAGTGGTTAAGCTGCGGAATCATGAGCAGCGCGACGGAGCCCATCGGGACGCCACCAGCGGACGAGCCGGACATCCACACCACGGCCGGGAAGCTGGCCGACCTGTATCTGCGCTACGACGAGGCGGTGCACGCGGGCTCGGCCCGCGCGGTGGAGCGCCAGCACGCGAAGGGCAAGAAGACCGCGCGTGAGCGGATCGACCTGCTGCTGGACCCGGGTTCGTTCGTGGAGCTGGACGAGCTGGCCCGGCACCGCTCGACGAACTTCGGGCAGGAGAAGAACCGCCCCTACGGCGACGGCGTCGTGACCGGTTACGGCACTGTGGACGGACGTCCGGTGTGCGTGTTCAGCCAGGACGTGACGATCTTCGGCGGTTCGCTCGGCGAGGTGTATGGCGAGAAGATCGTCAAGGTGATGGACCTGGCCATCAAGACCGGCCGCCCGATCATCGGCATCAACGAGGGCGGCGGCGCGCGCATCCAGGAAGGCGTCGTTTCGCTGGGGCTCTACGGCGAGATCTTCCGCCGCAACACCCAGGCCTCCGGCGTCATCCCGCAGATCTCGCTGATCATGGGCGCGAACGCGGGCGGGCACGTGTACTCCCCGGCGCTGACGGACTTCGTGGTGATGGTCGACCAGACCTCGCACATGTTCATCACCGGGCCGGACGTGGTCAAAACGGTCACCGGTGAAGAGGTCAGCTTCGAGGAGCTGGGCGGCGCGCGCACGCACAACACCAAGTCGGGCAACGCGCACTACCTCGGCTCCGACGAGGAAGACGCGATCGCCTACGTCAAGGAGCTGCTCTCCTACCTGCCCTCGAACAACCTTTCCGACGCCCCGGTGTTCGACTCCCCCGAACCCACCGAGGGCTCGATCGCCGAGAGCGTCAGCGAAACCGACCGCGAGCTCGACACGCTCATCCCGGATTCGCCGAACCAGCCGTACGACATGCACGAGGTCATCACCCGCGTGCTCGACGACGGCGACTTCCTCGAGGTCCAGGAACTGTTCGCCCCCAACGTGATCGTCGGCTTCGGGCGCGTGGACGGGCACGCCGTCGGCGTGGTGGCGAACCAGCCCACGCAGTTCGCCGGCTGCCTCGACATCGACGCCTCCGAGAAGGCCGCCCGCTTCGTGCGCACCTGCGACGCGTTCAACGTCCCCGTGCTCACCTTCGTCGACGTGCCCGGCTTCCTGCCCGGCACCGACCAGGAGTGGAACGGCATCATCCGCCGCGGCGCCAAGCTGATCTACGCCTACGCCGAGGCCACCGTCCCGCTGGTCACCGTCATCACGCGCAAGGCATACGGCGGCGCCTACGACGTCATGGGCTCCAAGCACCTCGGCGCGGACCTGAACCTCGCCTGGCCGACAGCGCAGGTCGCCGTCATGGGCGCGCAGGGCGCGGCGAACATCGTGCACCGCAAGACGCTCGCGAAGGCGGCCGAAGAGGGCAAGGACGTCGAGGCCCTGCGCGCGGAGCTGATCCAGGAGTACGAGGACACGCTGCTGAACCCGTACGAAGCGGCGGAGCGCGGTTACGTGGACTCGGTGATCGCGCCGGCCCACACCCGCGGCCACATCACCCGCGCGCTGTCGATGCTGCGCGACAAGCGGGAGACCTTGCCGCCCAAGAAGCACGGCAACATTCCCCTGTGAGGCGCTGCCATGACTGACGAGAAACGGCCTTTTCTCCGCATTGTCAAAGGGAATCCGGACGATGCCGAACTGGCGGCGGTGACAGCGGTGCTCGTCGCCGCGGCGTCCGCCCCCGCCGACGCGGCGCCCCCGGCGCGGCGTTCGGAGTGGGCCAACCGCGCCCGCGCGCTGCGGCAGCCGCTGCAGCACGGGCCGGGCGCCTGGCGCGCCTCCGGCTTCCCCCGCTAGCCCCGAGAACGGCCCCGGCAATCGCTTGCCGGGGCCGTTTTTGTGGTCAGGCAACAGGTTCCAGCACCTGGTCACGCCGCGGCTGGACGCCGGCGTGGCCGTGCAACCGGAACAGCCGGAACGTCCCGGCGAGCGCCATCACCAGCACCACCCCGAACGCGAGTCGGTGCGCCAGCGCGTCTCCGCCCAGCACGTCGACCAGTATTCCGACGCCGAGTTCCGCGATGACGGCGAAACTGAAGCCGCCCATGTTCGCGATCCCACTGGCGATTCCGCCCTGGTGCCCGTGGTTCGAGGTGCGGGCGAGGTCGAAGGCCAGCATGCTCACGCCGCCCGCCGCGCCGATCAGGAACAGCGCGGGCGCGAGCACCGCGGTCGGCAGCGGGCCGGGCACCGCGACGAGCACCACCCAGCACAGCACGCTCACGGTGGCCGCGGTCGCGACGAGCCGCCCTCGAAGGTCGGGCCGCCGGGAGCCGATCTGTCCGGCGGCAGTGCTGACCAGCACGAAACCGAGCACGACGACGGTCAGCAGCGTGCTCGCGCCGCCGGGCGTCTGCCCCTGCGCGCTGACCAGGTACGGCTGGCCGAGCACGGCGGTGAAGGAGACGAAGGTGCCCATCAGCGTGAAGTGCGTCCACATGGCATGGCGGGTGCCGCGGTTCTTCCAGGCGTGGCGCAGGCTCACGCGCAGCGGTTCGTCGCTGACGACCGGCGCCACCTTGCCGTGCGGGCTTTCCTGCAGCAGCAAGGAAACCACGACGAGCAGGACCACGGTGAAGATGCCCGCGGCCAGGAACGACTTCGTCCAGCCGAAGGTGCCGAGCAACGCGGTCAGCGGCGCCGTCGCGATGAGCTGGCCGAGCCCGCCGATCATCCCGGTCAGCGCGGACACGAGCGCGAACCGCCTGCCGGGGAACCAGTTGTGCGCCAAGCGAACCACGTTGACGAACAGGAACGCGTCCCCGGCGCCGATCAGCGCGCGGCCGGTCATCGCGAGCGGGTACGCCGTGGCGAGCGCGAACACCGTGGAGCCGGCGGCCATCAACGCCATCCCGGCAAGCAGGAGCCGTCGCGGCCCGAACCTGTCCGCCCCGGCGCCGACCGGCACCTGCAGCAGCGCGTAAAGAACCATCTGCACCACCGAAAACGCGGCGAGCCCGGTGGCGTCGATCGAGAAGCGTTCCTGCGCGGTGAGGCCCGCTACGGACAGGCTCATCCGGTGGAAGAGCGCTGTCAGATAGCAGAGGGCACCGAGCCCCCACATGAACCACGCCTTGCGCACGACACTCCCTCGCGTTGCATCTATCTTGTATCTATCAGCGTCGCCGATACGATGCGCGCATGTCAACGAGGGACCGCTCACAGGGTTCGTCCAGCGACCGCGCGTACCGGTGGACGAAGGACCGCATCCTGGACGGCCGGTTCGAGGGCGGCAGGCTGATCAGCGAGGGCGAGGTCGCGGACGAGATCCAGCTGTCCCGGACCCCGGTGCGCGAAGCGTTCCTGCGCCTGTCGGCGGAGGGCTTGCTGCGCCTGTACCCGAAGCGGGGCGCGCTCGTCGTGCCGGTCTCGGCGAGCGAAGCCGAGGACATCGCCGAAGCACGGATCTTCCTCGAGCGCCATGCGGCCGCGAAGGTGATCGCCAGTGGCCACGCGGCGGAAGTCGCTTCGGCGATGCGGGAGGTGCTGGAGAAGCAGCACGCCTTGTCGTATCCCGAGCAGGCGCCGGAATTCACCGCGCTGGACCGGGATTTCCACGCGACCCTCGTGAATGCCGCGGGCAACGCCCTCTTCGACGAGTTCTATTCGAGCCTGCGCGACCGGCAACTGCGGATGGTCCACACCGCGCTACGCCACGACAACCCCGACCGGCCGCGAATCATCCTTGAGGAGCACTCGCGGATCTGCGACCTCCTGGCAGCCGGGGAAGCCGAGGCGCTGCACAGCCTGATCGCCGAGCACATCACTTCAGTACGGAAACAACTGCCAACGGTCTGAGCCACCCCCGCGATGCGAAGCGAGCCCGCACCACCTCGACAACCGCCACCCGGCAACGCAAAGCGAGCCGCCCCGCCCGCAGCCCCGCCGTCATCCCGATCCCCTGCGCCTTCAGCGGTCGACGTGCCGGGTCAAGGCATCTTTCCCGCCTTGACGCGGTGCGGCGGCCGTTGAACACTGCGCGATCGGGGTGGGGGCGGGCACACAGCGCGCTCCGCGCGCGTCCGTTGCTGCCTCAAACCGACCCGACCCAAGCCGAGCCGACCCAAGCCGAGCGAGGAAAAGCAAAAGAGTCCTCGCCGGACCGGCAGGCTCCAGGATGAAGGGGGGGGTCTGCAGCTCAAGCTGCGGTTGCGTGGGTGGCTGGGTTGAGAGAGTTGGGGTTCATCCCGTCGCCTCCGGAAGCGGTATCACTTCAGCCCGGGCCCGCAAGCTTTGTATCCCCGGCCGCCGGCAGGGAGGAGGGTTGCGGGCCCGGGCTGAAGTGATAAGGGCATGGGCAGGCGACGGGATGAACCCCAACTCCCGGGAGCGGTCCGCTGGCGCGGACCGCTCCCGCAAAGCCCGCCGTGGCTTGGCTGGAAATGCCCGCGCGCCCGACCCGCCGTGCTCCGTTTGGAAAGCCCGCGCCCTACGACGGCAGAAACCCGCCGCGCCCCCTTCAAAACCTGCGCACTCCCGGGCCCTCCACGCAAAGCTTGCGCACCCCGGCTCACGAAAGGGCGCTGCCCCAACTTTGCCGCCCCCGCCAGCGTGTTGGCCGCTCGCGTTCGTGTGTTTGCCGTTC
>NZ_VMNW02000033.1 GCF_007713735.2 Amycolatopsis acidicola
ACCCTCAACCCGAACAGCAAGACGTCAAAACCCCAGCCTCCCCGGTCACCACATAAACCTCCCAGGGCTCCTGCCCGGGACCATGCACCCAGACCTTGTCCTGCACGGCATAGCAACAAGCAACCCCCTCCTCGCGCGCAGTGTCCAGCCCCTCCCCGGCCAACTTCTCCGCCGCGGCCGACACCTCGGCAGCGGAACCCACCTCCACCCCAAGGTGGTCCAGCACGGTCGACTGCCCGGCCTCCCCCTCCAGCAACACCAGCTTCAACGCAGGATCCTCGAGCGCGAAATTCGCGTACCCGGGCCGCACCTTCGCCGGCTCGGCCCCGAAAAGCCGCCGGTAGAAGTCGATCGACCCGGCCAGATCCCCGACCCGCAGAGCGAGCTGCACGCGCGACATCAGCCACCTCCATATCTAGAAACCTATCTAAACAGCAGCTTGCGCCTCTGGATAGATGACTGTCAAGATAGACAGATGCCGAAACAACTGCCGATCACCGCGACCGGCGCGTGCTGCTCACCCCTGGCCCGGGAACCGCTGTCCGCCGATCAGGCCGTGGAGCTGTCCCAGTTGTTCAAGGCGATGTCCGATCCGGTGCGGCTCCGGCTGCTCTCGCTGATCGCCTCCCACGCCGGCGGCGAAGCGTGCGTGTGCGACCTGACCGACGCGTTCGACCTCACCGGCCCGACGATCTCCCACCACCTCAAGGTCCTCCGCGAGTCCGGCCTGATCACCGGCGAACGCCGGGGCACCTGGATCTACTACCGCGTGCACCCGGAGGTCCTGGCCCGCCTGTCGGCCGTACTGGTCCCCGGCAATACGGGCGTCCTGGCGTGACCACCACCGGAACCACGCCGGCACGGGTCGTCGCGCGACTGTCCACACTGGACCGTTTCCTGCCGCTGTGGATCGCCGCCGCGATGGTGCTCGGACTGCTCGCCGGGCGGGCGATTCCCGGCCTGGCGGGCGGGCTGGGCGCGGTGAGCGTGGCCGGGGTTTCGCTGCCGATCGCGCTCGGGCTGCTGGTGATGATGTACCCGGTGCTGGCGAAGGTCCGCTACGACCGTCTCGGCACCGTGACCAGGGACAGGCGGCTGCTGTGGCCTTCGCTGGTGCTGAACTGGGTCGTCGGCCCGGCACTGATGTTCGCGCTCGCGTGGCTGCTGCTGCCGGACCTGCCCGAGTACCGGACCGGGCTGATCATCGTGGGACTGGCCCGCTGCATCGCGATGGTGATCATCTGGAACGACCTGGCGTGCGGCGACCGCGAGGCGGCCGCGGTGCTGGTCGCGCTCAACTCGGTGTTCCAGGTCCTCGCGTTCGGCCTGCTCGGCTGGTTCTACCTCGCCGTCCTGCCCGGCTGGCTCGGCCTGGAGACGAGCACGCTGACCGTGCCGGGATGGCAGATCGCGAAAAGTGTCCTGATCTTCCTGGGCATCCCGCTCGCCGCCGGCTACCTCACTCGCCGCGCCGGCGAGCGGGCGCGGGGCCGCGCCTGGTACGAAACCTCGTTCCTGCCCCGGATCGGGCCGCTGGCGCTCTACGGGCTGCTGTTCACCATCGTGATCCTCTTTGCGCTGCAAGGGAATCAGATCACCGGCCACCCGCTCGAGGTCGCCAGGATCGCGCTGCCATTGCTGGTCTACTTCGCCGTGATGTGGGCGGGGTCGTACGCGCTGGGCCGCGCGCTCGGGCTGGGCTACGAACGCACCACGACGCTGGCGTTCACCGCCGCGGGCAACAACTTCGAGCTCGCCATCGCGGTCGCGATCGCCACTTTCGGCGCCACCAGCGGCCAGGCGCTCGCCGGGGTCGTCGGCCCGCTGATCGAAGTGCCGGTGCTCGTCGCGCTGGTCCACGTCTCGCTGGCGCTGCGCCGCCGGTCCCCGGAGGTCCCCCGATGACCACACCCGAAGTGCTGTTCGTCTGCGTGCACAACGCGGGCCGTTCCCAGATGGCCGCCGCGCTGCTCGATCACCACGCCCAGGGCCGGGTGACCGTCCGCTCGGCCGGGTCCGCGCCCGCCGCGGAGATCAACCCGGCCGTCGCCGAGGTCATGGCCGAGCTGGGTCTCGAAGTGGCCGGGGAGTTCCCCAAGCCCCTGACCACCGGTGCCGTCGAAGCCGCGGACGTCGTGATCACGATGGGCTGCGGCGACGCCTGCCCCGTGTTCCCGGGAAAGCGCTATCTGGACTGGCAGCTCGACGATCCGGCCGGACTGCCCGCCGCCAGGATCCGCCCGATCCGCGACGAGATCGACCGGCGCGTGCGCGCGCTGCTCGCCGAACTGGTCCGCGACGCCTGACCCGGGTCCCTTCCCCCCGCGACACTTCATCGTCTATCGTCGATGAACGATGGAGCTGATCGACCGGGCGACCGCGGAGACCTACGCCGGCTGGTTCCGCGCCCTCGCCGACCCCACCCGCGTGCAGATCCTGAACCTGCTCGCCGCCGCGGGCCGTCCGATGACCGTCGGGGAGATCGTCGAGGACGTCCCCATCGGGCAGTCCACGGTCTCCGCGCACCTGAAAGTGCTGACCGCGGCCCGTTTCGTGCTCGCCGAGCCACGAGGCACCGCACGGCTGTATCGCGTCAACCAGCGTTGCGTGTCCTGCTTCCCCACCGCGGCCGACGTCGTCATGGGACGCGCCGCGATGCCGTTCACGGAGGTCAGATGCCGGTGACGGACCCCGGCCACCACGCCGTCGACGGCCTGCCCGACGAGATACTCGCCGGTGCGGTCGCCATCACCGAACTGCGCCCGGAGCACGCGGAGGAAGTGCTCGCCATCTACCAGGCCGGGCTCGACACCGGTGACGCCAGCTTCGAAACCACCGCCCCCGGCTGGGCTGCCTGGGATCGCGCGCATCTGCCCGGGCACCGGTTCGTCGCCGTCGACGGGGGCGGCCGGGTCCTCGGCTGGACGGCGGTGGCGCCCGTTTCGGGCCGCTGCGTCTACGCCGGGGTGGTCGAGCACAGCGTCTACGTGCGCGCGGGGCTGCGCGGCCAGGGTGTCGGCACCGCGTTACTGGCCGCGCTCGTCGAATCCACTGAGCGTGCCGGGATCTGGACCATCCAAAGTGGACTCTTCGCCGAGAACGCCGCCAGCCGGGCGCTCCACCGCCGCGCGGGGTTCCGGGAGCTCGGCGTGCGCGAACGCATCGGCAGGCACCGCGGACGCTGGCGCGACGTGATCATGATCGAACGGCGCAGCGGCCGGGCCGGAACCGGCTGACGGCCCGCCGGGTGCCCGGCGGGCCGTCAGCCCGGTGTCACAGCTCGTTCCCCCAGTAGTACCGGGCGGTCATCTCCACCAGCTGCAGCTTCGCATGCTCCTGGTCTTCGGTCAGCGCGCCGGTGAAACCGCCGTTGGTGGACAGCGCGATGTCGTCGATGGGCACGATCTCGGCAGCCTTGTCCACGAGGTCCAGCAGCTCGTCCACCGATTCCGGCGCCGGGTCGGTGACGTCCACGATCCCCAGCGAGATCACCAGCCCGGCGGGCAGCAGCTCCAACGGGAACCCAGCGTTCAGGAACTCCACGCAGACCTTGCCGAAGGGCTGGCGCTCCAGGAAGGTCCGGACCGCTTCAGTGTCGTAGCCCTGGCTGAAGTCGGCCGCCGCCGAGGTGGTGATGTCCAGGCACACCCGGAAATCCTCCGGCACCTCCAGTCCGGCAAGGACGGCCGAGTCCGCCGCCAGCATCTCGTCGAGCAGGCTCGCCGGGTCCAGCCCCAGCTCCCGCGCCCGCGCGGCACCCGCCACCGACAGCAGGAAGCTGTATACCGGGTTGTGTAGCTGGATATACACGATCCCTTCGCCCGCCAGCGCCGCGATCTCGTCCCGGACGATCCCGGCCAGCGCCTCCCCCGCCGCGCGATCACCGCCGTCGACCGCCAGGACCCAGCCGGGCGCGGGCAGCGACAGCATCAGCGGGTGGCCGGTCACGCCGGACAGGAACCGGGCTTCGTCCTCCGCCAGGCGGTTTTTCCGCACCGGGACCGTCTTGAGTGGACGGACCTCGGCCGCCAGCCGCGGCCCCAGCAGCGAAGCGACGGCGCCGCCGTCCTCGGCCGGGCCGAAGCCCTCGACGTTGTCGTACACGACGGAAAGCGCGTGGCGGCGCCGGAACTGCCCGTCGCCGACCGCTTGCACGCCGACCCGCCGCTGCATCCGCACCGCGTTCTCGATCGCGGCGTCCTCCGCCGCGCGCAGGTCCGGCGAGGCCGGCGCGTGCACGGCCCTGGCCTCGGCCAGCTCCGCGGGCGGCGCGAGCGTCACGTGGTGGTCGATGTGGTACTTGAAATCGTCAGCCACGGCCGTTGGCCTCCTGCTTCGCTCCGGCCCACGCGGGGAAGTCCGTGGCGAACCCGGCGGCGGCGATGACCGACTCGCACACCGCCTGGTCCTCCTCCGGGCTCCCGCCGGAAACCCCGACCCCGCCGAGGATCTCGCCGTCCCGCTTCAACGTGTAGCCGCCCAGGGTGGCGACGATCGGCTGGTGCCCCATCCGCGCCACCTGGCTGAAGAACACCGGGTCGCTGCTCGACCAGTTCTTCAGCATCGCGGTCGGCCGCTGCATCACCGCCGCCGAGTACGCCTTCGCCAGCGCGATACTCGGGGTCATCGGGCGGGCGCCGTTCATCCGCTCGAGCGCCACCAGATAACCGCCGTAGTCGACCACCGCGATCGACAGCGCCTTGCCCAGGGCCAGCGCCTGGGCGCGCGCGTCCGCGATCAGCTGCTGGGCCTCTTCCAACGTGGGACCACTCATCCGTACACCCTTCCCAGAAAACGTTCCAGCGCCGCGTTGAACAACTCCGGGGCCTCCCAGTACATCGAGTGCGGGGCCCCCTCCACCAGCTCCAGCACCGAGCCGGTGACCTCCTTCGCCGCCGCGCGCACGGTTTCGGCGCTGAGCACGGCGTCCTTCTCGCCGGCGAGGAAACAGACCGGTATACCCGACCCGCTGACCTCGGCGGCCGTGGGCCCGTCCGCGTTGAGGTTGCGCAGATCCGCCATCTTCGCCGTGTTGAACGTGCCCATCTGGCGGAACAGGAACGTCAGGTCCGGGCGCGCGGCCCGGAACTCCGGCGACAGCAACCTGTCCAGCACCGGCAGCTGTTCCGCCTTCGCCCGGTCCGCTTTCACGCGCGCGGCCAGCTCCTCGTCGGCGATCCCGCCGAGCGAGTGCGCCAGCACGACACCGGCCGCGCGATCCGGCTCGCGCAGCGCCGCGCGCAACGCCGCCGCCGCGCCGATCGACTGGCCGACCAGCACCGCACGGTCCACATCGGACTCCCGCAGCACGGCGAGGATGTCGTCGGGGAACGCGCGGCTGTCGAACTCGTCCATCCCGGAATCCGATCGCCCGAACCCGCGCAGGTCCAGCGTCAGCACCGTGTACCGGGCCGCCAGCACCGGAACCTGCTGCCACCAGGCCGCGTGATGCCCGCCCGAACCGTGCACGAACGCGACGGCCGGGCCACTGCCGTGGCTTTCGTAGTAGACCCGGGTACCGTCCTCGGAAGTGGCGTAGGGCATCAGTTCTCCGTCCCGCTCTGGGCCCGCGCCGGCACGGGGCCGCTCAGCGGCGGGCGCCGGTGGTGGTAGACCAGCTCGATCATGGTGTGGTCGGGGTCGTGGATGTAGCAGAACTTCGACTGGTTCTCCGGCCGTTCGATCGGGCGGGTGTGCCGGATGCCGAGTTCCTTCAGATGGGCCAGGAACCCGTCCCAGTCCTCGACTTCGACCGCGAAGTGGTAGGGCGCCATCCGGTCCATCTCCTCCACCGGGGTGAAGTGGAGGTCGAAGTTCCCGCGCGTCATCAGCACGACGCGGGTGTTGCTCTTGGGCGTGATCGCCTTCATCCCGAACACCTCGGCGTACCACTTCTTGGTCCGCTCGGGATCCGTGGTCGGGAAGTTCACGTGGTGGATGTAGGCGGGGCGGTTGCTCATCGGTCCTCCTCCAGGACGATCGGGTTGCGCAGCGTCCCGATGCCGGTGATGGACACGGCGAGGGTGGTGCCCGGGACCATTTCCACGGTCGCGTCGGTGCCCATCCACAGCACGTCACCGGGACGCAGGGTGATGTAGCGGGAGATCTCGCGGATGTAGTCGTAGGGGTCGAAGATCATCGCGCCGGTGTCGAACCCGGCCACCTCCGTGCCGTCGACGGCCACGGTGGTCCGCGCGGTCAGCGGGTCGGTTCCGGTTTCGATCCACGGCCCCATCGGTTTGAACGTGTCGCTGTTCTTGGCGCGCCAGAAGGTCCGGTCGCCGTGCTGCCATTCGCGGGCGCTGACGTCGTTGCCGATGGTCCAGCCGAACACCGCGGCCGCGGCCTCGTCACGGGAGCAGCGCCGCACGCTCCGCCCGATCACCGCGACCAGTTCGGCCTCCGACTCGAACCGGCCCGTGCAGTCGGCGGGTTTGACCACGGCCTCGCCGTGGCCGATCAGCGCGCCCTGTGCCCGGTAACCGACCTCCGGCCGTTCGGGCAGGACCGCCTTCGACGACTCCCGCACGTGCGCGGTGTAGTTGAACCCGACGGCGAAGAACGTCGGCGGCAGCACCGGCGGCAGGAGGCGGGCGTCGTCCAGCGCCACCCGCTCCCCGGTCCGCCGGTACTCGCCGAACGGCGTGCCGTCGACGAGTTCGATCTTGTCCTCGGTGACGAGCCCGAACGGCTCGCGGCCACCGTGGGCGATCCGGCACCAGCGCATCAGAGCACCAGCTTGTGCGAGACGCGTTTGGTCACCAGGTACCCGTCGAGGCTCTCCGAACCGCCCTCGCGCCCGTACCCGCTTTCCTTCCAGCCGCCGGAAGGAGCCTGCGGCACCGAGCCGCCGGTGTGGTTGATCGACAGGATGCCGGCCTCGAACCCGCGCACCAGCGCGTCGGCGTGGTCGGCGCGGTGCGTGAACCCGTAGGCCGCGAGCCCGTACGGCAGCGCGTTCGCCCGCTCGATCACCTCGTCCAGCTCCTCGAAAGGCAGGATCGGCGCCAGCGGCCCGAACGGTTCCTCGCTGAGCAGGTCCGCCTCCGGTGGCACCTCGGCCAGCACCGTGGGCCGGTAGAAGAATCCAGGGCCGTCCACAAAGGACCCTCCGGTGAGGACTTTCGCGCCGCGGTCACGGGCATCGGTGACCAGCCGGTGCACGGCGTCCCGGCGGCGGGCGCTGATCAGCGGGCCCATCCCGGTGCCGGGTTCGAGCCCGTTGCCGACCTTGACCGCCTCGGCGGCCTCGACGAACGCGGACGTGAACTCATCGGCGATGCTGCCGTGCACGAAGAACCGGCTCGGCGAGGTGCACACCTGCCCGGTGTTGGCGAACTTCCCGCGCGCGCACGCCCGCGCCGCCGCCACCGGGTCGACGTCCGGGCAGACGATCACCGGGGCGTGCCCGCCCAGTTCCATCAGCGAAGGCTTCATCACGCGCGCCGCGAGCCCGGCCAGATGCTTGCCGACCGGCACGGATCCGGTGAACGCGACGAACCGGATCACCGGCGACGGGATCAGGTGCCCGGAGATCTCGGCGGGCACCCCGAACACGAGGTTCAGCACCCCGGCGGGCACCCCGGCGTCGGCGAGGCACTCGGTCAGCAGGCAGGCCGAACCCGGCGTCTCTTCGGACGCCTTGATCACGATCGAGCACCCGGCGGCGAGCGCGGGCGCGATCTTGCGCATCGGGCCGCCCGCCGGGAAGTTCCACGGGATGAACGCCGCGACCGGGCCCACCGGCGCCTTCACCACGCTCAGCGTCTCGCCGGGACCGGCCGGGATGATCCGGCCGTAGGCGCGGCGGGCCTCCTCGACGTGCCAGTCGAGCATGTCCGCCGCACGGTTGGCCTCGCCGGTGGATTCCCGCAGCGGTTTGCCCTGTTCGGCCGTCATCACGCGGCCGATTTCGGGGGCTCGTTCCCGGATCTTCTCCGCGGCCAGGTGCAGGATCTTGCCGCGCTCCTGCACGGAAGTGTCGCGCCAGAGCCGGAAACCGCGCTCCGCGGCGCCCAGCGCGCGGTCGAGGTCCTCGCGCCCGGCGAGCGGCACGGCGGCGATCACCTCGCCGGTCGCGGGGTCGAGCACGTCCTCGGTCCGGCCCGAGGTGCCCTGCGTCCAGGCGCCGTCGATGTACAGCCCGAGCCGCGGATAGGCCACGCCCGGCGCCGTGCCGGACGGTCGCGTCGTCGTTTCGGTCATGCTTGCTCACCGTCCCGGTTCGATTGCAGGGTCCACAGGTGGTGCGGCGGGGTCGTCTCGTGCACCCGGGTTTCGTAGGAGTCGTCGACGCGGTCCATGTCGGCGGCGTACTCGACCCGGCCGCCGCAGGGCGCGTGCAGGAAGCGGAACACGTTGGAGCCCACCGTGTGCCGCCCGAGTTTGCGGGCCTCCCGCCAGCCCGCGGCGATCATGTGGTTCGCGCCCACGACCACGTCGTCGAACGACGCGACCTCGTAGGCGGTGTGATTGGTGCCGGCCCGGTCCGGGCGGTGACACAGCAGCATCGTGTGCTGGTCGTCGTCCCCGGGCGCCTGCAGGAAGGTGCCCATCGGCAGCACCTGGTCGGTGATCCGGAAACCCAGCCGCCGCACGTAGAACTCCACGGCTTCTTCGCGGCCCTCCTTCGGGATGTTCCACGCGACGTGGCAGATCCGCAGCGGGCGCACCCGGCCCGGCGGGTCGAGCGGCGCGTTCCAGCGCCGCACCGCGCCGAGTGAGTTGGCTGGCGGGACGTGCTGCTCCGGCACGACGGGCGCGGCCACCGCGATGCCGAGGCCGAACCCGGTCTCGTCCACCGTGTGCAGTACGCCGTGCCCGTCGACGCGGACCTCCCGGTCACGGGACAGGTCCTCGTGCAGCCGGTCGAGATCGCGTTGTTCCCTTACGCCCCAGACTATTTCGCGGAGGGCAGGGCCGGGCTCCACCGGCGCGGGCAGCGCCGGGTCGTCCATCGGGCGCAGCTCGACGAGCTGGCCGGTCCGGGTGGCCAAAGTGGACGGTGTGACCAGCGTGAGCCCGAAGTCGCCGAAGAACCGGGCGCTCTCGGGGACGTCGTCCACGCCGTACACGGCGCGTTCGATGCGCAGAACTGTCACTGGGAATTCGCTCCCTGCGTCGAGGATGGGGTGGTGCCGTCGGTGAGGGGATGGCGGCGGAACCAGACGGTGATGTAGTCCAGGAACAGCCGGACCTTGCGCATGGTGTGCGAGCCCGGCGAATGCACCGCGTAAAGCGAGCGGGCCGGGCCGTCGTAGGCGGGCAGCACGCGTTCGAGGTCGCCGTTGTCGAGGTCCGCCATCACGGTCCGCTTCGGCATCAGCGCGAGCCCGCGCCCGCGCACGGCCGCCTTGCGCAGCGTCAGGTAGCTGTTCGAGGAGTACACAGTGGACAGGATCTTCAGCCGGGTCTCCTCGCCGTCGCGGCGCAGATGCCACACCGGGTCGTTGATGTGCACCAGGCAGTCGTGTTCCGCGATCGCCGCCGGGTCGGCGAGCGCGTCCGCCTCCTTGAGGTAGGACGGGGCCGCGCACAGCACGAAGTCGATGTCGGCGATCTTGCGCACCAGCAGGGTGGAGTCGCGCAGGTCGCGGGTGTGGAAGGCGATGTCGTAGCCCTTGTCCAGGAAGTCGAAGGTGCGGTCGGACATGCCGCCGACCTCGAATCGGACGTGGATCTTGGGGTGGTCCACCGCGAAGTCGGCGATGGCCTCACCGAGGTCGAGGTTCCCGATCCACTTCGGGCAGATCACCGCCAGCGGGCCCTCGGCCTTGTCGAAGACGCCGCGCAGCGCTTCGTCCTCGTGGTCGATCTCCTCGATGATCCGCCGCGAGAAGTCGTAATAGCGGCGGCCGACCGAGCTCAGCGTCACCGCCCTCGCGGTCCGGTTGACCAAGCGCACGCCCAACTGCTTCTCCAGTTCCGCGATGTGACGGGAGACCAGCGATCCCGAGATCCCGAGCCCGCGCGCCGCCCGGCTGAAACTGCCGTGCTCCCCGACGGCGACGAAACTCCGCATGACCGTGATCCGGTCCACCGGCACTCACCACTTTCCCTTCAAGCGCGCAGACGGCGTTTGCCGCCTGAATAGATGGCCTGCACGATGTCGTCCGCGCTCGGATGGTCGAGCGGGTCCGGCTGGGCGGCGCCGTCGCGGAAGATCACGACCCGGTCGCACAGCAGGGAAAGCTCGTTTTCGTCCGAACTGGACACCAGCACGGCGCACCCGGCGTCCGCCGCGGCGCGCACCGCGGCCACGATGGCGTGCCGGGCGCCGACGTCGACGGCCTGGGTCGGCTCGTGCAGCACGAGCAGGTCCGGGTTCGTCGCGAGCCACTTGGCCAGCAGCACTTTCTGCTGGTTGCCGCCGCTGAGCTTCCCGGCCGGCAGGTCCCCGGCGGGCGGCCGCACGTCGAGCCGTTCGATCCACTGCCCCACCAGCGCCCGCTCCGCCCGGCGCCGGCGGGGCGCCATCGCGCCGCGGCGGCAGCTGCGGTCGGCCAGCAGCACGTTCTCCGCCACGGTCATCTCCAGCGCGAGGCCCTCCCGCTCCCGGCCTTCCGGGACCAGCGCGACCCCCGCCGCGATGGCCGCCGCGGCGTCCATCTTGGACAGTGCGAGTTCCTTGCCGCCCAGCCACATCCGCCCGGCCGTCGCCTTGCGGACGCCGCTGACGAGGTACGGCACCTCGTCGTGCCCGGAACCGGCGATCCCGGTGACGCCGACGATCTCGCCCGGCGCCACGGACACGTCGACGTCGCGGGCGACCTGCCCGGACAGGCCCTCGATCCGCACCGGCTGCCCGGTTTCCGCGGGGGCGGTGTGCTTTTCCCGGGCCAGCCCGAGCAGCTCGCGGCCGAGCAGGGTGCGCACGAGGTCCGCCTCGCTCAGCCCCTTCGTCGGCAGCCCGCACTCGACGCTGACCCCGTCCCGCAGCACCGTGACCCGGTCCGTGGCGTCGAGCACCTCCTCCAGCCGGTGCGTGATCAGCAGCACCGACGTGCCGGTGGCGACGACGCTGTCGAGCAGTTTGTAGAAGTGCTCCAGCGACTCCCGGGTCAGCGACCGCGTCGACTCGTCGAAGATGATCACGCCGGTGCCGTCCTGGGCGTCCTGCAGCGCGCGGGCGATCGCGACGGTCGCGCGGTCTTCCTCGTTCAGCGCACCGACTTTCACCTCCAGCGGCACGTCGAGGCCGAGGCGTTCGAGCGCCGCCCGCGCGGCGTCCCGCTCCTCGCGCCAGTGGATCCGGCGCGACATGCGGCGGGCGCGGAACCGGCCCAGCCGCAGGTTTTCCACCACCGTGCGGTCGTTGACGAGCCCGAGGCTCTGGTGCACCACCGTCAGCCCGCGGGCGCGGGCTTCCAGCGGGCGCACCGGCAACCGCAGCGGCGCGCCGTCGACGAACACCCGGCCGCCGGGGTCCGGCCCGTGGTACCCGGTCAGCACTTTCGCCAGCGTGGACTTGCCCGATCCGTTCTGGCCGACGAGCCCGTGGATTTCGCCGGGGACGACGTCCAGCTCCACCTCGCGCAGCGCGCGGTTGCTGCCGAAGGTCTTGGAGACCGCTTCGACCCGCAGCCGCGGCTCCCCGTCGCCGGGAAGCCGCGGCACACTGCCCGTCATCCCTGGCTCACCCCCCACAGGGCCTTGAACTTGTCCGGGAAGTCGGCCGGCCCGTGCCAGCTGCCGGTGCCCTCGGCCGCGGCGTCCGTGGACACCGTCGAGACGTTGTCCCGGGTGAACAGCCGCTGCGGGATCGTGTAGGTCGGCAGCTGCTTGCCGAGCATCAGCCGGAAGATCGCGTCCGCGCTCGCCCAGCCCTGGTACGGCGACGCCTGCGAAGCGTCGACGTAGAGGAAGTTCTTGCCGCTCAGCATTTGCAGCCCGCTGACCTGCGCCGCGGTGGACGCGCCCTTGATCGACGTCTGCTTGCCGGACTGCTGCACACCCTGCAGGGTCGGCTGCAGGTACTGGTCGAACTCCGAGACCACGTAGTTCACGCCGGGCGTGCGCAGGATCGCCGAGCTCGTGGAGGAGGCGATCAGCGAGTAGTTCGCCGACGAGATCTCGTTGACCGTCACCTTGCAGCCAGGGCATTTCGCGGAGAACTCCTGCTTCGCCTGGTCCACATAGGACTTCGTGGACGGCGAGTCGGTGCTCCCGTTGATCAGCACGTTCGCGGTGCCGCCGGAGTCCACGATGATCCAGTCCGCGACGGCCTTCAGCATGTCGCCGCCGGCGCCCTGGATGTAGCCGAGGGTGGCGTCCGCGGGGTGCGCGGAGTCCGGGATCTGGTCGGTGATCAGCACCGGGATCTTCTTCGCCCGTGCCGCGTCGAGCGCGTTCGCGGCCATCCCGTAGGGAATGGAGTCGGTGATGATCCCGCCCGCGTTCGCCCCGGTGGCCTGGGAAACGCACGCGGAGATCTGCGAGGGGTTCGAACCGCCGTTGCACACCTGGAGGTTCACCCCGGCGGCCTTCAGCGCGTCGGTCAGCGCCGTGGCGGTGACGGCGAACTGGGGCGCCTGCTGGGTGATCGGGATGTAGTAGACGGTCTTGCCCCGCAAGGAGGACACCCCGTCCACCTTGTCCGTCGGGACCGGATACGCGGGCAGCGCCTGCGACATCTGATCGACCGACTTCTTGAGGTCGGACAGCGCGGCGTTGTCGGCGGCGGGGGTGGCCGACGTGCCGGCCGGGCCGGTCGCGCCGCAGGCGGCCAGCGCCGTCACCGCCAGCCCCGCCGCCACGGCCGTTGCCGTGCGGCGCAGGGAAAAGCTCCGAGATTGATACATCGTCGAACCTTTCACGGAGGGAGTGCTTCGGTGGGGAGGCGCGGTCAGCCGGAACGGCCGCGCAGGAGGGTGGAGAGGGTGACGGCGATGACGAGCACCCCGCCGTAGAACACGTCGGCGACCCAGCCGGCCACGCCCATCAGCTGCAGGCCGAGGATGCCGGTCGCCAGGAAGTACACCGCGATGAGCGTGCCCAGCGGGTTGAACCGCCCCGGCTCGAGGATGGCCGTGCCGAGGAACGTCGCCGCGAACGTGGGCAGCAGGTAGCTCTGCGACACCGTCGGGTCGAACCCGCCGGTGGCCGCCGCGGCCAGCACTCCCCCGACCCCGGCGATCACGCCCGCGGAGAGGAAGGCCCCGAAGCGGATCCGGTTGACGCGGATCCCGGCGAGCCTGCTCACTTCGCGGTTCGCGCCGACGAAGCGCATGTTGCGCCCGAGCGGGGTGCACGCCAGCACGTAGGCGAGCCCGAGCATCAGCACCAGGCCCTCGTAGAAGCCGACCGGGAGGCCGCCGAGCTGGAACAGGGAGATCTGCGCGAAGTCCGAGTCGAGCCCGCTGACCGGGGTCAGGTTCGAGATCCACAGCGCGACGCCGAGCAGCAGCGTGCTCATGCCGAGGGTGACGACGATCGTGTTCACCCCGAGGTACACGGTGAGGACCCCGTTGACCGCGCCGGCCGCGGTGCCGACGAGGACGGCGGCGAGCGAGGCGAGCCACACGTTCCAGCCGTGCTGCACGGCCAGTACCGGCACCACGATCGCGCACAGGCCGAGCACCGAGGGCACCGAAAGGTCCACGAACTCGCCGACGCAGATCGTGCACAGCAGCGCGGCGGTCAGGAAGACCAGCGCCTGCTGGCTGCCGAAAATGGTCTGGACGGTGCCCGAGGTGAGGAACGTGTCCGGCTCGGTGACGCCGTAGATCACCACGAGCAGGGCCCACACGCCGATCACCGAGAACCGGGACCCGGTGCGGCCGAGGAAATGCTTCAGGTCCGGCCGCGACTGTCCTTTGTGGCCGGAGGCGTTGCCCGGCGCCGCGGAGGTGACTGTCATGGCGTTACCGATCCGACCGGAGGTAGGCGGATGCGGAAGCGCGGCCCGCGTCCCCGGAGCGACCTGTTTCCGCCGTGGCTGGAGCCGGATCGGTCACCGAACGGCCCAAGTCGTCCCCGGGGTGCAGCCGGGTGAAGCCCCGGATGTCGGGATAGGGCGGCTCGCGGCCCTCCTGCAGGTCCACCTGGAAGGTGTTGAGCAGCATCGCGAGCATGGAGAAGTTGCCGAGCGCGCCGATCAGGTCCACCAGGCCACGCTCGCCGAACTCCTTCAGGCCGGCGGCGAAGGTCTCGTCGCTGACGAAGTGGTTCTCCAGCACCTCGGTGGAGAAGCGGTGCAGGATCCGCTCGTCCTCGGCGCCGAACGCGGGATTTTCCTTGCGCGCCAGCCGTTCCAGCGCGGCGCGGTCCACGCCCGCGTCGACCGCCTTATCGATGTGCGCGTTCCACGAGTACTGCGCGTCGAAGTGGCGCGCGGCGATCAGCAGGCTCAGTTCCCGCAGCCGCAACGGCAATGCCGACTCGAACCGGCAGTAGGCGCCGAGCGCTTCGACGTGCTCGCACAGCTGCGGGCTGCGCAGCCAGACGAGGAACGGGCCGCGGGTACCGCCACGGCGGGCGGTGATGCGGGCGCTGAGCTCGGCCTGTTCGGGGCTGAGCTCGGAAAGCGGTCCCAGACGCATGTACACCTCCTGGTCACGACCGGCCGGGTTTCGCACGGCCGGGTGGTGTAACCATGATGAAAGCGCGAGGTCTTGTCTACGTTCCGCCGCGAATCTCCGGGCCGTTCCGGTGCAACATTAGGATTCGCGATCGAGCGGCAGTGCTTCCGGCGGGAAAGCCCTAGGCTCGGTGCGGCAACCGTCCCGCGAGCACCAGGAGAGCCGGAGTGACCATCATCAAGGCAGCGGCCGTGCCACGGCTCGACCGTGGCGGCAGCGTCGCCACGATCCCGCTCATCACCAGGCACAGCGCCACCGAGAACATCACGATCACTTCGGGTATTTCCACTTATCCGCCTGGTTGCGGGGCGCCGCTGCACACGCACAACTGCGTGGAGCAGGTCACGATACTGGACGGGGCCGGCGAATGCGTGATCGACGGCGAGGTCACGGCATTGGAAAAATACGACACCACGTATGTGGAAGCCGGTATTCCGCACCTTTTCCGCAACACCGGGGATACGCCGATGACAATTCTCTGGGTTTACGACTCGGGATATGTCACCCGGACGTTCATGGCCACCGGACGCACCGTGGAACACCTTTCGCCGGACGACCGGATGGTCGCCGACTGAGGCCGCGGGGGCGCGCGGTCGCGCGGGGGTCTCATGCGTGTTTCCGTTCCGCGTCGTCCACCGCGTCGGCCGCCGCCTCCACCCGCGCCAGCAGGCGTTGCAGCGCGGACAGCGCGCCGGTGAGTCTTTTCCGGTCCGTGGCGGGGATTTCGGCGAACGCCCGCGCCAGCACCTCGGCCCGGCCGCGCGTGAACGTCTCGCGCACGTAACGCCCGCGCGCCGTCGGCTCCAGCAGCACGGACCGCTTGTCCACCGGCGACGGCCGGCGCTCGACGAGGCCCGCCGCCGCCATTTCCCGCACCAGGTTGCTCACCGTGGGGCGGGCCAGGTGCAGCTCGCCGGCGAGCTGGGCCGGGGTCAGCGGGCCCGTCTCCACGAGGGTGCGCAGTACCGCGACCTGCGCCTCCGGCAGGGAGGGCAGCGCCTCGACCGCGCGCGTCGCCCGGATGAGCGCCCGGCGCAGGGCGGGCAGCAGCCGCAGGAGCCCGACAGCTGGGTCCGGCTCCGCCCCGGTGTCCTCGGTCATGCCCCTTGCCTCCTCGCGACGGGCGACGTGGCACGACACTATCATTTTGTGGCAAAACCAGTTAGTCCCGGAATCCGGCGGCCTCCCCGGACGTCGTCGCTGGTCGCGGGCTGCGCGCGACCCGGGACTGTCCGCGACGGCGTGCGGATCCCGAATCCTTAGGTTCACCCCGGGGGTGCCTCGGCTGCGGGATGATCGACGCTGTCGTTGCCCGTCCTTCTGTTCGGAGCCGCCATGTCCCACGTCGTGATCGCCTGCTACCGCGTCCGCGCCGGCGCCGAGGAGCAAGTGGCGGAGGCGCTGCGCGAGATGGTCGAGCCGACGCGGGCCGAGCCGGGGAACCGGCGTTACGAGGTCTTCCGCTCCCCCGAGGACCCGGCGGTGTTCGTCCTCGTCGAGGAATACGACGACTCCGCCGCCTTCGACGCCCACCTGGCATCAGACCACTTCGGACAGTGGCTACGCGGGAAAGTACTGCCAGCACTGGAAGACCGGCAGCGCTACGACTTAGCCCCACTCACCTGACGCCCACACACTCCGCGCGAGTTGGCCGTCCCCGTCCACGAGTTGGCCGCCCCCGTACGTGCGTTGGCCCCTCCCGTCCACGAGTTGGCCGCCCCCGTCCACGAGTTGGCGGCTCCCGTCGCCGTATTGGCCATCCGCGCACGGGGTCTCCCGCCCGCAAACCCACGCACCGGCACCACGGGCAAACCCACGCACCGGAGCGGCCAACACGCCGACCCGGGCGGCAAACTCACGCACGGGGGTGGCAAACACGGCGGGGCCCCGCGCGAAGTCGTCCATAGTGGACTGGTCGCGCGGGGCCTGGGTCGCCGGGACGTTACTTCCCGCTCGCCTCGGAGATCTTCGGCACCAGCTGTCCCAGGGCCCATTCGAGGCTCACCGACGAAGGGAAAGCGATCGCCTGGGCCAGCGCGGGTTCCAGCGGCAAATACGCGCCGCGCTCGACTACCGGCAGGTTGTTAAAGCCGGTGTTGGACGTGGCCACCTTGAGCGAGCTCGGCGAACCGGTCGCGAACAGCACGTTCGCGTCCAGCTGGGCCACGTTCTCCCAGCTCACGAGCGTGCGGCCGGGGATCGACGACGTCGGCATCGACTGGACCTGCGAGCTCAGCGTCATCCCGAGCTGGTCGAGGAACCGCGCCGACACGTCCTGCGTCGAGTTGACCGCGTACACGCCGCTGGCCTGCGGCGTGACCAGGAAGTTGTACGTCTTCCCTGCCAGCTCGGGGTGCGCGGTCTTCGCCGCCGCGATGTCGGCGTTCGTCTTCGTGATGATCTGCTCGGCCTGGTCGCTCTTGCCCAGCGCCTTCGCGATGTTCCGGGTCGAGGTCTCCCACGAATCGCTGTTGGGCGCGTCGGTGTAGGTCACGACCGGGGCGATCTGCGACAGCTGCTGATAGCTCTCGCCCAGGTTGTAGTCCTTCGTGGCGACGATCAGGTCCGGCTTCAGCGCGGCCACCTGGTCGATCGGGTCGCTGCTGGAGGTGTCGAACAGCGTGGGCGTGTTCGAGCCCAGCGCCGGCTTCGTCCACGGCTCGATGCCGCCGTCGGCGGTGGCCACCTTCGCCATCCCGACCGGCGTCACGCCCAGGGACAGCGCGATGTCCGCGGACGTCCAGTCCATCGCCACCACGCGCTTCGGCTCGGCCGGGATGGTGGCGGTGCCGAGCTTGCCCTGCACGCTCACCGGGAACCCGGCCGACGCGGGTTGCGCGGTGCTGCTCTCGTCCAGGGAACTGTTGGTACACGCGGAAAGCGTCGCCACCAGCAGCCCGGCCAGCCCGGCCGTGACGATCTTGGTCAGTTTCACGGTCTACTCACTCTCGCTCCTGCTCACACTCGCCGGTGCCCGGCGAAGTCCGGAATCCGGGGTCACGCCACCCCCGCGGCCAGCCCCTCCTGCCAGCCGCGGATCGTCGGCACCCCCGCCAGCTGCACGAAGTTCACGTCCACGCCGAGCGCGCGCCACTGCTCGACCAGGTGGATGATCCGGATCGAGTCGAGCCCGTGCTCGCGCAGATCGTCATCGTCGGCCACCTCGTCTTCGGTCTCCAGGATCGCGAGCACGTCGGCGCGCAACCGCTCGGGCGTGAGCCCGCCCGACAGCTGCCCGAGCACGGTCGCGGTTTCGGTGACCGAGCCACACCTCCTTGCCGCGTAACGCAAAGCGAGCCGGTGCTCCTCCTCGGAGAAGTCCGCGACCGCGTCCGCGACGAGGAACGGCTGCACGTCCTGCATGAACGCGTCGCACGCGGTCAGCAGCACGCCGATGTGCGCGTAGACCCCGGTCACCAGCAGCTGGTCGCGGCCCCAGCCGTGCAGCCGCTCGCGCAGGTCGGTGCGCTGGAAAGCGCTGTAGCGCCACTTCGTCAGCACCACGTCGTCCGGCTGCGGGGCGAGGTCTTCGATCACGTCCTCGTGCTCGGGGATCGCCTTCAGCCCCGGGCCCCACAGCTCGGTCAGCAGCCGCCGGTCGGCAGGCTGCTGGTCGCCGGGCTGGGCGGAGAAGATCACCGGGATGCCCAGCCCCCGCGCCCGCGAGATGAGCCGCGCGATGTTGGGCACGACGGTCGCGAGCGGTTCGGCGTCGGCCTGGTAGGCGGCGAGGAAATACCGCTGCATGTCGTGCACCAGCAGCACGGCCCGGTCCGGCTCGGGCCGCCAGCGCACGGTGCTCGCCGGCAGCTCCGCCCCCGTCGGCACGGGATAGGGCGCGATGGTGGGCAATGACATGGTTCTACTGATCCTTTCGTTGCAACGCCTGGGAAATCGCCCGCCGGAGCGCGCTCCGGCCGACCTTGCCCACCGGCGTGTGCGGGAACTCGTCGACCACGCGGACGAGATCGGGCACCTTGTAGGCCGCGAGGCCGCGGGCGGTGAGGAACCGCTTCAGTTCGATCGGGCGCGGTTTGGTGTCCCCGGCCGGGATGACGAACGCGCAGGTGCGCTCGCCGAGGTATTCGTCGGGGATCGGGACGACCGCGGCGTCGTGCACGGATTCGTGTGCCAGCAGGTGGTTCTCGACCTCCTCGGCCGCGATCTTCTCGCCGCCGCGGTTGATCTGCTCCTTCGCGCGCCCCTCGACCACGAGATAGCCGTCCGCGGTACGGGAGACGATGTCGCCGGTGCGGTAGAACCCGTCTGCGGTGAACGCCTCTTCGTTGTGCTCGGGCGCGCGGTAGTAGCCGCGGATGGTGTACGGGCCACGGGTGAGCAGATGCCCGGGCCGACCTTCCGGGACCTCCTGGCCGGAGTCGTCGAGGATGCGGATCTCGTCCGCCTCCGAAATCGGCCTGCCCTGCGTTCCGGTCACGATGTCGTCCGGGTCGTCGTAGCGGGTGTAGTTGACCAGCCCCTCGGCCATGCCGAACACCTGCTGCAACCGCACACCCAGCTCCGGGCGCACGCGGCGCGCGGATTCCACGCCGAACTTCGCCCCGCCCACCTGGAGCACCCGCAGCGACGACAGGTCACGGCTGGTGGGCAACGCGGCGAGCCACGCCAGCGCCAGCGGCGGCACCGCGGCCGTGATCGTCACGCGCTCGCGCTCGATCAGCTCGAACACCGTGCCGGGGGTGGGATCCTTGGCCAGCACGACCGTACCGCCGGCGTAGAACACGCCGAGCGAACCGGGCGAGCTCATCGGGAAGTTGTGCGCGCACGGCAGCGCGACCAGGTAAACCGACTCCGGCGTCAGCTCACAGATCCGCGCGCTTTCCCTGACGCTGTAAAGGTAATCGTCGTGGGTGCGCGGGATCAGCTTGGGCGTGCCGGTGCTGCCGCCGGACAGCTGCAGGAAAGCCAGGTCCGAAGGCTCCGGCGCGGGCGGTTCCTCCCCCGGCGGCACGCGCAGGTCGTCGAACGGGACGAACCCGCCCGCTTCGCCGACCATGATCACCGTGCGCAGGGCGGGAACCGTTGCGCTCACCTGCTCGGCGAGTTCGGTGTAGTCGTAGCCCTCGTGCTCGCGCGCCACGATGTACGCGGTGGCCTCGGTGTGCCGGCAGAAGTAGCCGATCTCCGAGTAGCGGTGCGCGGGCAGCGCGAACACCGGGATGGCGCCGAGCCGGAACAGCGCGAACACGGTTTCGTAGAACTCCGCGATGTTCGGCAGCTGCAGGACCACCCGGTCGCCGCGCTCGATGCCCAGCCGCCGCAGCCCTTCGGCCACGCCGCGCGAGCGGAAGTCCAGTTCGGAGTAGGTCCAGCGCCGGTCACCGTCGACGACCGCGATCCGCCCGCCGTACGCGGCGACCGAAGCCGAAAGCATGTCCCCCAACGTCTGCCCGGTCCAGTACCCGGCGGCCCGGTAGCGCTCCGCGAACTCCTCGGGGAACCCGGGAAAGTCCGTCATGACCTGCCTCCCATCGCCCGCAGCAACGTCCCGAACTTCGCCTCGGTCTCGTCCAGCTCGGCGTCCGGCTCGGAGTCCGCCACGATCCCGCCGCCCGCGAACAGGCGCATCTTCGGCCCGGCGATCTCGGCGCAGCGGATGGCCACCGCCCATTCCCCGTCACCGTGTTCGTCGACCCAGCCGACCGCGCCCGCGTAGTAGCCGCGGTCGAAGCACTCCAGCTCGCCGATCACCTCGCGGGCGGCGGCGGTCGGTGTGCCGCAGACGGCGGGGGTCGGGTGCAATGCCTGCGCCAGCTCCAGCGCCGTCACGCCGGGGTCGCGCAGCCTGCCGGAGATCTCCGTCCCGATGTGCCACATGACGGGCGTGCCCACGACGGACGGCTCGGCGGGCACGTCGAGCTTCCGGCAGAACGGGCGCAGCGTCTCCACCACCTGCTCGACGACGATCGCGTGCTCGCCACGGTCCTTTTTGGACGAGAGCAGCCCCGCCGCGGCTTCCTTGTCCCGCACCGGGTCCGCGGAGCGGCGGGCCGACCCGGCGAGCGGGTGCGAGCGCACGAGCGTGCCGTTGCGGGAGACGAGCAGCTCGGGGCTGGCACCCACGAACGTCGCCCCGGGCAACTCGGTCGCGAAGTGGTACGCGAAGGGGTTGTCCCCCACCAGGTTCCGCAGGATCACCTCGGTCGGCACCGCGCCCGCGAACTCCGTCTCCAGTGTGCGGGCGAGCACCACCTTCCGCAGTTCCGGCGTCTCCCGGATCCGCCGCACCGCCTCGGCCACGGCGGCGCGATGCCCGTCCGGGCCCGGCACCGCGCCGGTGCGCAGCGCGACGGACATCGGCACCTGCACCGTGTCGGCCCGCAGCGGGCCCGCGGCACGCAGGGTTTTCGGGATGAGCACGGCGGCTTCCCCGCCGGTGAACGGGATCGCGCCCAGCGCCACCGGCACCTCGGACTCGGCGAGGCGCTCGGCGACGGAGCCCGCGAGCCCGTCCGCCTCGGTGAAGGTCTCGTCGGCGCCGTTGGCGAGCAGCGTGCGTTCCTTGCCCGCGAAGAAGACGTCCGGCTGGCGGTAGTCCCGCAGCAGCCCGTCGGCAGTGTGCATTCTCATCCTCCCAGCGCCGCCCCGCCGTCGACGAGCAGTTCCTGCATCGTGATGTGGCCGGCGGCCGGGGAGCCGAGGAACAGCACGGCGTCGGCGATGTCCCGCGGGGTGGCGATCTTGCGCAGCGGGATGCCCACCTTGTACGCCGCGGGCGCACCGTCCACGAAGGACTCCAGCGGGGTGTCCATCCCGCCCAGCATCGGGGTGTCGGTGGAGCCGGGGGCGACCACGTTGCAGCGGATGCCGTACCCGGCCAGCTCCAGCCCGAGCGATTTGGTGAACATCGTCGCGGCCGCCTTCGACGCGGCGTAGCCCGCCATGTCCTGGCGCGGCACGGCACCGGCGTTCGAGCTGACCGTGATGATCGCGCCCGCGCGGCGCGGGATCATCCGCCGCGCCACGGCGCGGGAAACCACGAACACGCCCGTGGTGTTGACCGCGAACAGCGCCGCCCAGTCCTCGTCACTCAGGTCCACGACCGGGCCCGTGCGGAGGATGCCCGCGACGTTGGCCAGCGTGTCGATCGGCCCGTGCCGGTCCTCGATCTCCGCCACCGCCCGCTCGACGGCGGCCGGGTCGGTCACGTCCAGCTCGACACCGTCCACAACGGACTCGCGGTCCGCGCGCACGACGACGTGCCCGGCCTTTTCGAAGGCTTCCGCGACCGCCGAGCCGATGCCGCCCGCGGCACCGGTGACCAGGACCGTCATCGGGCCAGCCTCTTCTCCAGCGCGCGCCCGATCAGGGCCAGCGGCCCGGTCTGGCACATGTCCTTGTGCTCACAGGCAATGTCCACGTTCTCGATCTCTCCCGCGATGTAGGGTGCCCAGTCCTTGGCGGACAGCGCCGGATCCACCGGGTTCACGGTGGCGGTGAAGAAGAACAGGTCGCCGCGGAACACCCGGTGCCGCACCGACTGCTGCAGCGGAGCAGAGTTGACGAAGGTGTTCATCACGGCGGTGATCGACGAACTGTCCAATTCGGACAGCACCCCGCCCTGGTCGGCGACGACGCGCTGCACGGTTTCGCGGTCCAGTGGCCCCTCCGGCAGCGTCTCGAGGTCGTAGTGCGACATGTAGAGCAGGGACCGCAGGGCCTGCTGTTCGTGGTCGTCGGCGAGCTTTTCCCACGGGTAGGCCGGATACGAGTCCAGCATCGCGAGCAGCCCGACCTCCTCGCCCGCGTCCTGCAGCAGGGTCGCCATCGTGTGCGCGACCACCCCGCCGAAGGACCAGCCCACCAGCCGGTACGGGCCGTGCGGCTGGATTTCCCGCACCCGCGTCAGATATTCGGCGGCCATCTCCTCCATCGACGACGCCACCGGACGGGACTCGTCCAGCCCGCGCGCCTGAAGCGCGTACACCGGTGTGTCGGTGTCGAGGTGCTTGCGCAGCCCGGCGAACGGCCAGCCGAGCCCGGATGCCGGGTGCAGGCAGAACACCGGCGGCCGGGTGCCTTCGGTGCGGAACGGCAGCAGCATGCCGAGCGCGTTCTTGCCCGTGGTCGCCGACTCGCTGGCCAGGTGCGCGGCGAGGGTTTCGACCGTGGGTTTGAGGAACAGGTCCAGCATCGGCACGCCGTGGCCCAGCTCGCGCTGCAACGCCGTCTGCACACGGGCCAGCACGAGCGAATGCCCGCCGAGGTCGAAGAAGTTGTCGCGCACGCCGATGTCCGGTACGCCGAGGGTGTCCGACCAGATGCTCGCGATCAGCTTTTCGGCTTCCGTGCGAGGCGCCACGTGCTCGTCGGCCCGGCGCGGTTGCACCGCGATGTCCGGCAACGCCTTGCGATCCACCTTGCCCGAGGGCATCAGCGGGTACTCGTCGAGGAACACCAGCGCCGCCGGGACCATGTGCGCGGGCAGCTGCGTCCCGAGCCACTGCCGCACTTCTTCCGGCTCCACGGCTTCGCCCTCGCCGATGCAGTACGCGGCCAGCTCGCCCGAGCGGACCACGACCACGGCCTGGCGCACGCCGGGATGCCGGGCGAGCGTCGCCTCGATCTCCTCCGGTTCCAGCCGCATCCCGTGGATCTTGACCTGGTTGTCGATCCGGCCGAGGAACTCGATGTTGCCGTCCGGCCGGTAGCGGGCGAGGTCGCCGGTGGCGTAAAGCCGCGCGCCCGGCTTGCCGGAGAACGGGTCCGGAATGAACTTTTCGGCCGTGCGCTCGGGATCCCCAAGGTAGCCGCGAGCGAGCTGCACGCCCCCGATGTGCAGCTGGCCCGCGACGCCGATGGGAACCGGGTTGCCCGCCGCGTCGAGGATGTAGACGCTGTTGTTGGGGTTGGGCCGGCCGATCGTGATCCCCTGGCTGGGGTCCTGCCCGCGGTAGACCTGGCAGGTGACCCCGATGGTGGCTTCGGCGGGGCCGTAGCCGTGGTACATCGTGGCGTCGATGCGCTCGGTGAAGCGCCGGTACAGCTGGGGCGTAAGGACTTCCCCGCCGCACCAGACGTGCCGCAGCGAACGGCCGGCGTCCACCACCTCGTCGCGCTCGAGCATCAGCTCCAGCATCGTGGACACGAGGTAGACGAAACTGACGCGCTGCTCGGCGATGAGGTCGAGCAGGTACGAGACATCGCGCTCGCCGCCCTGCACCGCGACCACGAGCCGCGCGCCGGAAACCAGCGGCAGGAAGATCTCGTTGACGGAGATGTCGAAACTCAGCGGCGCCTTGTACAGCACGGCGTCGTCGTGCTTCAGGCCGAGCAGGCCGACCTGCCAGGGCAGCCGGTTGCTGACCGGGAGGTGCTCGATCATCGCGCCCTTGGGGGCACCGGTCGAGCCCGAGGTGTAGATGACGTAGGCGAGATTGTCCATTCCGGCCTGGCGCGGCAGGTCCTCGCCCGGATAGCCGTCCAGCTCCACCCGGTCGACCTCGACGACGGGCCTGCCGAGTTCGGGCAGGCTCGCGGAAACCTCGCTGTCGGAGACGATCGCGGCGAGGTCCGCGCCGGTGGCGATGCCGGTGATGCGGTCGGCGGGCCAGGCGGACTCCAGCGGTACGAAGGCGCCGCCCGCCTTCAGCACGGCGAGCAGGCCGACCACCTGGTGCGCCGAGCGCGGCAGGTGGATGCCGACTGTCCTTTCCGGACCGACGCCGAGTTCCATCAGGTGCCGGGCCAGCCGGTTCGCGCGGGTGTTCAGCTCGGCGTAGGTGAGTTCCCCGCCCTCGAACACCACCGCGACCGCTTCGGGGGTCTTGCGGACCTGGTCCTCGATCATCTCCGGCAGGGTGCGGGGAGTGATCGGCGCGCCGGTGTCGTTCCAGGTGTGCACGATCAGCTCGCGCTCTTCGTCGCCGAGAACGTCCACTGTGCTCAGCCGGCGGCCCGGGTCCTCGGCGAATCCGCGCAGGACACGGAGGAACTGGTCGCTGAACCGCCGGACCGTCCGTTCGTCGAACAGATCGGTGGCGTACTCCAGCGCGCCCGCGATCCCGGCTTCGCCCTCGGCCAGGTTCAGCGTGAGGTCGAACTTTTCGGTCCCGGTGTGCACGGGCCGCGGGTCCGCGGTGAGGTCCGGCGTCCACTGCTGCTCGCCGCGCGCGGTGCCGAAGGAGAGCATGACCTGGAACAACGGATGCCGGTCCGGGGTACGCACCGGGTTGCACGCCTCCACCACGCGGTCGAACGGCGTCTCCTGATGCGCGTACGCCGCGAGGTCGGTCTCCGCCACGCGGGCCAGCAGCTCGGTGAACGCCGGGTCGCCGGAGGTGTCGGTGCGCAGCACCAGGGTGTTGACGAAGAAGCCGACGAGGTCGTGCAAAGCGGCGTCGGTGCGGGCCGCGACCGGGGTGCCGATCGGGATGTCCGTCCCGGCGCCGAGCCTGGTCAGCAGCGCCGCGAAAGCCGCGTGCAGCACCATGAACACGCTGACCCCGCGCTCGGCGGCCAGCTCGCGCAGCCGCGCGTGCAACTCCGTGCCGAGCGCCAGCGGGACCTGGCCGCCCCGGTTGCTCGCCTCGGCCGGGCGGGGCCGGTCGGTGGGGAGGTCTAGCCGTTCCGGCAGCCCGGAAAGCGCTTCCCGCCAGTAGGCGAGGTCGCGTTCGGACACCTGGTCGAGCAGTTCCCGTTGCCAGAGCGTGTAATCGGCGTACTGCACCGGCAGCGGCCGCCAGTCCGGCGCCGCGTCCTTCAGGCGGGCCGTGTAGGCGGCGGCGAGGTCGTCGGTCAGCGGCCGCAACGACCAGTCGTCCCCGGCGATGTGGTGCAGGCACAGCACGAGCACATGCCGCTCCGGCGTCACGCGGAACAGCTTGGCGCGGATCGGGGCCTCGTTGGCGAGGTCGAAGCCCTGCCTTGCGGCCGCGCCGATCGCTTCGGGCAGCGCGGCTTCCTCGATGTCCACAAGGGACAGTTCCGGGTCCGCCCCGGCCGCGATCGACTGGTACGGCTTGCCCTGGCGCGCGGGGAACGTGGTGCGCAGTGCTTCGTGCCTGCCGACGACGTCGCGCAGCGCCTCGATGAGCGCGCCGACGTCGACCGGGCCGGACAGCTCGACCGACAGGGGCAGGTTGTAGGTGGCGCTCGGCCCCTCCATCCGGTTCAGGAACCAGAGTCGTTGCTGCGCGGCGGAAGGCTCCAGCCGCTCGGGCCGCTCCATGCTCCGCAGTGCCGGGCGCCGGACCGGGTCGAGGCGGCGGGCCAGCCGGGCGGGCGTCGACTCGGTGAACACGGTCCGGATGTCGAGTTCGGCGTTCAGCACCGCGCGGACCCGGCTGATCAGCCTGGTCGCCAGGAGGGAATGGCCGCCGAGGGCGAAGAAGTCGTCGTCCGCGCCGACACGGGGCACGCCGAGGATCTCCTCGAACACCCCGCACAGCGCCTGCTCGGCCGGGGTGAGGCCGCGGCGGGGCCCTTGCCCCTCCGGCGCCGGGAGCGCGGCGCGGTCGAGCTTTCCGTTGGGGGTCAACGGAAGATGGGGCACCACGAGAGCGGCGGCGGGCAGCATGTGGTCGGGCAGCAGGCCCGCGAGCCCGGCCCGCAGCGACTCCGGAGTCAGCTCCGCGCCCGCGCGCGGCACGGCGTAGCAGAGCAGCCGCGGGCCGTCGTCGACCACGACGGCGGCGTCGGCGACGTCCGGCAGCGAGAGGGCGGCGGCGGTCACTTCGCCCGGCTCGATGCGGTAGCCGCGGATCTTGACCTGGTCGTCGCCGCGCCCGCGGTATTCGAGCCGGCCTTCGGCGGTCCACCGGGCGAGGTCGCCGGTCACGTACATCCGCGCACCGGCGGGCCCGAACGGGTCCGGCACGAATCGTTCGGCGGTCAGCTCCGGTTTGTTCAGGTAGCCCAGGCTGAGCCCGGCGCCGCCGACGTGCAGCTCACCGGTAACCCCGGGTGGGACCGGGTGGCCGAACCGGTCGAGCACGTACACGCGCAGGTCCGGGATCGGCTCGCCGATGATGCTCTCGGGCCCGTCGGACGCGCTCAGCTCGTGGTAGGTGACGTGCACCGTGGTTTCGGTGATGCCGTACATGTTGACCAGCCGCGGCTTGCGGTCGCCGTGCACGCGGAACCATTCGCGCAGCCGCGCGGGCTCCAGCGCCTCGCCGCCGAAGATCACCGTGCGCAGCGCCGGCAGGTCCGCCGGTTGCTCGGCCAGCTGGTAGAACGCGGACGGGGTCTGGTTGAGCACCGTTACGCCCTCGCGCGCCAGTAGCGCTCGCAGCTCCCCCGGCGCGCGGGCGACGTCGTGCGGCACCACGACAAGGCGCCCGCCGTGCCCGAGCGCGCCCCACAGTTCCCACACGGAGAAGTCGAAGGCGTAGGAGTGCAGCAGGGCCCACACGTCCTCGTTCCCGAATTCGAACCAGTGCCGGGTGGAGTCGAGCAGGCGCACGACGTTCGAATGCGGCACCACCACGCCCTTGGGCTTCCCGGTGGAACCCGAGGTGTAGATCACGTACGCGGGATCGCCGGGGGCGATGGACACTTCCGGCGCGCTCGCCGGGAATCCGTCCAGGTCGCCGAGTTCGTTGAGCACGAGTACCGGCTCGGCGTCCTCGATCATGTACGCGAGGCGCTCGGCCGGATAGCCGGGATCGAGCGGCAGGTACGCGGCGCCCGCCTTGAGTACGCCGAGGATCGCCACCACGAGGTCGGCCGAACGCGGCAGGCTGAGCGCCACGATCGCGCCCGGGCCCGCGCCGTCCCGGCGCAGCCGGTGGGCCAGCCGGTTGGCCCGCGCGTCCAGCTCGGCGTAGGTGAGGGTGTCGTCGCCGGTCGAAACGGCAATCCGGGCTGCCGATCCGGCAACCACCTCGGCGAAGCGGCCGGTCAGCGTGCGTTCGGCGGGCTCGACGCTCGCCCCCGCCGTGAGCTTCTCCCGCTCACCGGGCAGCAGAACGTCCAAATCGGACAGACGCGGATCCCCGGTGGCGAATGCGTCCAGGAAGACCGAAAACCGCTTCGCCATGTCTTGCAAGGACTCTTCGTCATAGACGTCCGGATTGGCGTGGAAGGTGAGCACGATGCTGCCGCCGCTGTCCCGGTGCGCCGTCACCGAAAGCTCGTCGACCGGCCCCGAGGACACGTAGCGCGTCTCCCCGCGGCAATCACCGAACCTGAGCGAGGGCACCGGCGGCCGGATGTTGACCAGCGGGCCGCACAACCGGTTCCCACTCCCTGAGAGGCCGAGTTCGCGGCGCAGCTCTTCGCCGCGGAACCGTTGGTGCGCCCGGTACTGCCGCATCTCCTCCTGGGTCGCTTCGATCAGCGCCGAGGCCGTGGCGTCCGGACCGGGCTCGATCGCGAGCGGCAGTACGTTGACCGCCGTGGTCGGGGTGCGGGCCGCCGTGCGGGTCGGCCGCGCGAGGGTGGGCAGGCCGAGTGTGACCGCGCTCTCCCCCGTGAACCGGTACCAGAAGGCGCCGAAGCCCGTGATCAATGTCTCCGGCCAGCGCGGCAGGCCTGCCACCGACGAAGGGGCCGTTTCCCGCACGGTCACCGGGAATTTCAGCCCCGACGTTTCCAGCGGCCGCGGACGGGCCCGGTTTTCCCAGGCTCGCACCCAGAACGCGCGATCGGCGTCGTGCTCGGCGGATTCGTGGTACTCCTGCTCCTCGGCCAGGAAATCGGCGACCGAAGCGAAGGGCGTGGGACCGGGCTCGCCGCCACGCGCCAGCCGCGAGTAGATCTCCGCGACCCGCTGCTGCACCAGGGAAAATCCGTAACCGTCGAGCAGCAGGTGATGGCAGCGCAGGTACCAGAACGCGCGGCCGGGCCCGACGGTCAGCAGGGCCTGCGCGGCGAGCGGGCCGGTGGCCAGGTCGGACGGCTTCGCCAGGTCCTCGCGCATCCACGCCAGCGCCGCGTCCGCGTCGCCCGCGGCCACCACCGGGATCTCCGCCGTGGCCGCGGAACCCGTTTCCTGCCAGGGAGTTCCGTCCTCGTCCTGGCCGAAAACGGTGCCGAAGCACTCGGCCTCCCCTGCCGCCTGCCGGGCGGCGGTCACGAACAGCCCGGTGTCGAGCTCGCCGGTGATTTCGACGTATTCGGCCGTGTGGTACGCCGGGCTGCCGGGGTCCGCTCCTTGGGCGTACCAGATTCCGCTCTGTGAAGCGGAAAGCGGCAGACGGCGGCGTTCCGGGGACATCCGGCTCCTTCGATCCGACAACAGGCGGGCTCAGGTTAGGCTAACCTAGCTTGTACTGTCCAGTCCCACCGCTCTTTTGCCGCGATTCCTTCACCAACAAGCAAACTACTCGGACTTACGCCACACTCGCGGCCTATTGCAAGGTAAGCCTCACCTAATTATGGTCGGTCCGCCGGACGCGCCGCGCGAGCAGGCGGGCGCGGCGCGCACCCATGGACCACCGAGTAGGGAGATGACCCCAGCATGAGCCCGGATTCCTTCGATCTGACCAGCCTTCCCGCGCTCACCGACGCCAACGACGTGGTCAAGGCGTTCGCTGCGAACCCCGCGTTCCGGGCCGCGGAGTGGGAGGAGCTCACCACCGAGGACGACCCGTGGCGCCGCCCCGTCCGCCCGGACGACCTGGAGTGGCTCGACTACAGCAAGCCGATGCCCGCGCACAAGAAGCTGAAGCTCTCGGCGCTGCTCGGGCACCGGATGCTGCGCAACGTCTACGACGCGGGCAACGTCCACCTCCCGCCCCGTTCCACCGAGGTCAACGCCACCTCCGCGAAGCAGTTCCACTCGGAGACCAGCCGCGTGCTCGGCGCGCTGGCGAAGCCGATCCTGGAGCGGCATCTGTTCACCCTGCTGGAAGAACAGCGCCCGGAACTGTCCACTGTGGATGTGAAAACGATCACGGAAACGGTGCGCGGCTATCACGAGCAGCGCGTGGCGCGGCCCGGCGAACTGTTCGACGTGGCGCTGCGCACCCGCGGCCGCAAGGAGGCCGCGACCTTCGTCCTGTTGCAGCTGAGCGCTTTCCGCCCCGCCGCGCACACCGCGATCGGCCGCGCCGCCATCGGTGAGTACGACACGGCGCACCCGGCGCTGCGCGGGCTGCTGCTCGACGACTACCGCGCCTGGGTGGACGCCTCCGCCGCCTACCGCGAGCTGCTCTCCGCCGCCTCCCTGGTCCCCACCGCCGGCGCGTACTGGCAGCTCTACCTCGGCACCTCGCTCGGGCGCGGGAACCTGCTGCAGCACTACGCTTCCGACCCGTCGAAGGTCTTCGAGCTGGCCGGCGCGTACGTGCACGAGAAGATCGACCGCGCCGCCACCGGAAAGCGCTTCACCGAGGTGTTCGCCGACGGCTTCGGCTACTCCGGGAACTTCTTCGGCCCGGACACCGGGCTCAGCTCCGCCGGGCTCGACGAACTGCTCGGGAAGCTCCTGCCGCCACTGGCGGAGAACTTCGGCACCGACGCGCTCGCCGCCTTCCACCGCGGCTTCTCCGACGCCCGCTGGTTCGCCGAGACCTGGGACGCCGATCTGGCCACCCAGCTCGACTGGGCGGACAAGATCGAGGAATACCAGGAAAAGGCCGAGAAGATCGACCAGCACCTGACGAACGAGAACATCGAGGTGGACCTCGACACGTTCGTCGAGACGAACGAGGAGACCTCGACCACCCACGTGCACAACGAGCACCGGCTGGTGATGATCGAGACCGGCCAGATGCACTTCTGGAACAACGTGACCCACAAGATCCAGCTCAACGAGGGCGACAAGCTGCTGATCCCGGTGTCGCGCCTGCACGGGTCGACGGTGCTGTCCGGTTCGTGCACCTACCACCAGCCGATCATCCCGGACGAGATGCTCCAGCAGCTGCTCTGAGTCACCGGGCCCGCCGGGCGCGCGTCCGGCGCAGCGGACGCGCGCCCGAGCCGGCCTGTCCTCCTCCAGCACACCCTCGAATCGTGGAGTTCTCATCGTGTCCGTGGAACAGCCGGGGAAGCCCGGCGACGAACTGGCGAAGTGCGTCATCGGAGACGTTCCGGAGTGGGGCCGGGACTGTCTGGACGAACTGGTCTCCACCCTGCTCTCCCGGGAATCCCCTTTCCCGTGCACCTTCGCGGTCGCCGCGGCGAAGAAGAACTCGCTGCGGTTCGGTTTCGTGGACGATCTCGACGACGAAGCGGCCTGGAAACCCCTGATCCGCATTCTGGCCACCTACCTTTCGGAATACCAGCAGCTGTCGAGGGACACCTCGCTCGCGGTGTTCTTCCCGCCGGACAAGGAGATCCGGTCGCTGGAGGAGTACAACGCGAAGTTCTGGTCGGTACTGCAGTACCTGCACGACAACGATCCCGGCCGGTGGCCCGCGGAACTGCCCGCCCATCCGGAGCACCCGATGTGGGAGTTCGCCTTCGGGGACACGGAGATCTTCGTCGTGTGCAACACCCCGGCGCATGGCACGCGGCACAGCCGGTTCGCCTCGGGCTTCCTGATCACCTTCCAGCCGCGCTGGGTGTTCGAGGGCCTGGAGCCCGGCAGCGCCCGCGGGACCGCGGCCCGGCGGGTGATCCGCAAGCGGCTGCGCGCCTTCGACGGGATGGAGCCCTCGCGCTACCTCGGCGACTACGGGGACGAACAGAACCGCGAGTGGCGCCAGTACTTCCTGCCCGACACCAACGACACCGAGATGCCTGCCTGCCCGTTTCACAACACCAAGGTGGACTGACCGGGGGCCGGTGCCCCGCGGCGAGCCTCGTGCCCGCCGCGGGGCACTGCGCTGTCCAGGCGTGGTAAGGAAAAACCCCGGCCCGGCCGGAGTTCCCGGCCGGGCCTTCGCGTATGGGGTCAGCGGTTGGCGGACCACGCGGCCCACAACCGGGCGTAGCCGCCGCCCGCGGCCACCAACTCCGCGTGCGTCCCGATCTCGGTCACCCGGCCCCGGTCCAGTACGACGACGCGGTCCGCGCGGGCGGCCTGCGTGAGCCGGTGCGCGACGATCAGCGCGGTGCGGCCGGTAAGCGCTTTCTCCGCCGCCGCTTCGAGCACCTTCGCCCCCGCGCTGCCGGCTTCGGCCGTCGCCTCGTCGAGGATCGCGATCGGCGGATCCGCCAGGACCAGGCGTGCCAGCGCGAGCTGCTGCGCCTGGGTCGGGGTGAGCTGGTGGCCACCGCGTCCGAGCACAGTGGACAGTCCATCCGGGAGCGCCGCCAGCCAGCCGGAGGCGCCGACGGTGGCCAGCGCGGCGGTCATCTCGTCCTCCGCCGCGTCCGCGCGCGCCAGCTGGAGGTTGGCCGCCAGCGTGTCGGCGAACACGTGCACTTCCTGGCTCAGCAGCACGCATTTGCGGCGCAGGTCCACCGGGTCGTACTCGCCCACTTCGATGCCGCCCAGCTCGATCCGGCCGGTGCCGGTCTCGACGATGCCGGCGATCGCCTTCACCAGGGTGGTCTTCCCCGCTCCGGACGCGCCGACCACCGCCACCCGCTCGCCGTCCGCGACCGTCAGATCCACATCGGACAGGACGGGAGAGCCGTCATGGTAAGCGAAATCGAGCCCGCGCACGGTCACCGAGCTGTCGGTGCCCGCGTGCCGCCGTTCCCGCTCCGGCGGGTCCGGCAGGTCGGCGACGCCGATCAGCCGGGCGAACGCGGCCGTGGCCGCCTGCGCGTTGTCGAAGCTGCCGAGGATCGCGTTGAACTGGTCGAACAGCCGGTGGAAGTACAGTGCCGCGGCCGAAGCGGCGCCGAGGGTCACCGCGTCCGCCCGGACGAGGAAGAACCCGACGACGAGGATCAGGCCCAGCCCGGCGAGCTCGCCGTAGTTGAGCTGCCCGAAGAAACGCCGCTGCACCGCGGCCATCCGGATGGACAGCCGCCGCGCGCGATCCGAGGCCGCCGTGACGCGCCGGAGGTGGTCTTCCTCCAGCCGGAGCGCGCGAACCGTGGTGGCACCGTCGATCGAGTCGAGCAGCTGCTGGGCGCGGGCGCCTTCGGCCACCCGCTCGTCCCGGATCACCGGCACCGCGTTGCGCAGATACCAGCGCACGGCGGCGAGCTGGAACGGCACCGCGACGAGCGCGGCGACGGCGAACCGCCAGTCCAGCAGGACCAGCCCGATCGCGGTGAACACGATCGTCAGCCCGGCGTCGATCAGCGTCGGCAGCACCCCGGCGACGGCCTCGTTCACGGCCTCCACATCCCCGGAAAGCCGCGCCAGCACGTCCCCGCTGCCCGCGCGCTCGATCCGTTCCGCCGGGATCCGCAACACCTTGCGCACCACGGTTTCCCGGATCGTCGCGATCGCGGTCTGGCCGAGCCGCGCGACCATCGCCGCGCCCTGTGCCTGGAACGCGGCCTGCACGAGGGCGACCAGCGCGAGCGCGACGGCCACCGGCAGCACGGCGCCGCCGTCGCCGTCCACCACGAGGTCGACGATGTGGCCGAGCAGCCGGGGCGCGATCAGGCCCGCGACGGTGGCCAGCACCAGCATCAGCAGCGTGGCGGCCACGAGCCGCTTGTGCGGGCGCAGCACGCGCAGGGCCGCGCCGCGGGTTTCCTTCGGACTCGCCGTGGGGAGCAGGAGTTCCGTCATGCCGTCACCAGCTCCCGGTAGTCGTCGTCGGCGGCGAGCAGGTCGGCGTGGCTGCCAGTGGCGGCGACGGAACCGCCGCGCACCACCACGATCCGGTCGGCCGCGGCCAGCAGGGCCGGGCTGGTCCCGATGACGATCGTGGTGCGGCCCTCCCGCAGCGAGCGCAGGTTCGCCGCGATCTCCGCCTCGGTCACGGCGTCCACCGCCGTGGTCGGTTCTTGCAGCACCAGCACCGGGGATTCGGCGGCGAGCGCCCTCGCGAGCGCCACGCGCTGCCGTTGCCCGCCGGACAGCGAACGCCCGCGTTCGGTCACCAGCGTCTCGACGCCGTCGGGCAGCGTACCCGCGACGTCCACGCAGTCCAGCGCGCGTTCGGCGGCGGCCTTATCCCCCACCGCGACGACGTTCTCCCAGACCGTGCCGCGGAACAACACGGCGTCGTGCGCGGCGACGAGCACCACCGAACGCACGGTGTCGGGATCGAGCTCCCGCAAGGGAACCCCGGACAGCAGGATCGCGCCCGAGTCCGGATCGGCCTGCCTGCCGAGACAGCGCACGAGCGTGTCGGCGCCGGTGAGGTCTTCGAGCACGACCCCGACGAACTCGCCTTCGCCCACTTCGAGGTCCAGGCCGCCCAGCCCGGGCCCGGTGACCCCGCGCAGGCTCAGGCTCGCGCCGCCGACCGGGCCCTGCTCTCCCCCGTCGACGACCGGCGGCTCCGCCAGCACCTTCGCGATGCGCTCGGCCGAGGCGCGGGCGCGCGCGAACTGCGTGCCCACCATGGCGATCCGGGTGAACGGCCCGATCAGGAACTGGGTCAGGGTGAACGCGGTGACGAACTGGCCGACGGTGATCGTGCCCTCCGCGGCGAGGCGCCCGCCGAGCCAGGCCACCACCGCGAGGAAGACGCCGGTCAGCAGGATGATCACGCCGGAGCGCAGGGCGACCAGCCGCGCGGCCTTGATCCCCGCCGTGCGGGCGTCGCCGCTGGCGTGGCCGTAGCGGCGGAACATCACCAGCTCGGCGCCGAGCCCCTTGATCGCGCGCAGCCCTTCGACGAGATCGGCGGCCACCCCGGCCGCGTGGGCCGCGGCCGCCTGCTCCGTTCCGCTGCGGCGGACGAGCGGGGCGGAGATCGTCCGTGTCAGCAGCACAACGGGAATCAGCCCGAGCAGAACCACCAGCCCCAGCAACAAAGAAGCCTGCAACAGGATCACAGCCGCGACGACGAGCGCGCCCACGGCCCCGACCGACGTCCACACCGCGGCGTTGACCATGCCCACGCGCCCGGCGTCGGACGTCGCGGTGGACAGCAGCACGCCGCTGCGCGCGCCGGCCTGGCCGAAGCCGCCGGTGTCGAGCACCCGGCCCGCCAGGCGGACCCGCAGTTCGTGCGCCGCGCCTTGAGTGGCGTGCCGGACGAGACGGCCGCCGAGGCGCATGGAGACGGTCAGCAGCGCGAACAACAGCACCAGCAGGACGAGTGTCCACAAGAGACCCGAGCCGCTCGAGGGCGCGATGGCGTGGTCGACGATCAGGCCGATCAGCAGCGGCACCGCGGCTTCGCAGCCCTGGTGCACCGCCGCCAGCAGCGAAGCGGGCACCAGATAGCGGGCCTGGCCCCGGATGGCGTGGCGGATCAGTTCCCGTGGTTCGTTCACAGCTTGCCCGACCTCCATTGCGTGCACAGCAGCCAGCCGAGGTACACCCCGCCGACCGCGCCGGTCGTGATCCCCGTCGGCAGCTCGACCGGGAAGGCCTCCCGCGCCAGCAGATCGCCCAGTACCAGGATCAGCGCGCCCATCAACGCCGCCGTCCCGGTGCCCGCGCCGGGCGCGCGCGTCAGCCTGCGGGCCAGCTGCGGCGCCGCCAGCGCGACGAACGAGACCGGCCCTGCCGTCGCGGTCGCCGTGGCGACCAGGACGACTCCGAGCGCCAGCCCGCCGAGCCGGGTCGTCGCCGCGTTCACGCCGAGCGCGGTCGCGGCCTCGTCCCCGATCTCCAGCACCGACAGGCGGCGGCCGTACGCGATGAGCAGCGGCAGGAAGATCGCGACCACGATCAGCGCGGGCCAGAAGTGCTCCCAGCCGCGGCCGTTGAGGTTGCCGGTGAGCCAGATCTGGGCGGCCATCGCGGATTCGAGGTTCGCCCGCGTCAGCAGGTAGTGCGTGACCACCTGGAGCATCGCGTTGGCGCCGATGCCGACCAGCACGAGCTGATAGCCGCGCGCCTTGCGGTGGATGGTCAGCGCGTAGACGATCGTGCCGGTCACCAGCCCGCCGACGAGCGCGCCGCCCGCGATGGCCGCCATCCCGCCGCCGAGCACGGTCAGCACGAACACGGCGCCGACCGAGGAGCCGGTGGTGAAGCCGATGAGGTCCGGGCTGCCGAGCGGATTCCTCGTCAGGTTCTGGAAAACCGAGCCGCTCGCGCCCAGCGCGGCGCCGACGAGCAGCGCGCACAGCAGCCGTGGCACGGCCAGGGTGTAGAGCAGGAACTCGTCGGACCGGTCGCCGTGCCCGGCCAGGGTCCGGAAGACGTCGCCGAAACCCAGCTGCCCGAACAAAAGCGACACGATCGCCGCGATCAGGATCGCCAGCACGAGACCGGCCGCCACCACGCAGGCCCGCCGGTGCACTCGCACCGAGACGCGGTCCCCGACGCGGACCGCATGCGGCCCGGTGTCCAGCACTCCCGTCATGCCGCCGCCACCTTCCGGCGCAGCACGAGCGCGATGAACACCGGCGCGCCGACGAACGCGACGACCAGCCCGACGGCCAGTTCGCCGGGCGGCGCGATCACGCGGCCCAGGATGTCGGCCGCCAGCAACAGGATCGGGGAGAGCACGGCCGCGTAGGGCAGCAGCCACCGGTGGTCCGGGCCGACGATCGCCCTTGCCACGTAAGGCATCGCGAGCCCGATGAACGTCAGCGGCCCGGCGGCCGCGGTGGCCGCCCCGCAGAGCAGGGTGATCGCCAGCGCGCCCCACGCCCGGGTGCGGCCCAGATGCGCGCCGAGCGCCCGGCCCGCGTCGTCGCCGAGCACGACGGCGTTGAGCGGGCGGGCGAGGGTGAAGGCGATCAGCGCGCCCAGCGCGAGGAACGGCACGACCGAGCCGAGGACGTTCAGGTCACGGCCGGCGAGCGAACCCAGCTGCCAGAACCGGAACTGGTCGAACGTGGTCGGCGAGACGAGCAACATGGCCTGCACGAACGCCAGCAACGCGGCGGCCACGGCGGTTCCCGCCAGCACGAGCCGCACCGGGGTCGCCCCGCCGCTGCCCCCCGAGCCGAGCAGGTACACCACCACTGCGGCGACCGCCGCGCCCAGCAGGCCGAACCAGACGTACTCGCTCGCCGAGCCGAGGCCGAAAAAGCTGATTCCCACGACGATCGCGGCCGCGGCGCCGGAGTTGATCCCGAGCAGACCGGGGTCCGCCAAGGGATTCCGCGTGAGGCCCTGCATCAGCACCCCGGCGAGGCCCAGCGCCGCGCCGACGCAGATGCCGAGCAGCGTGCGAGGCACGCGCAGGCTGCGGATCACGATCTCGTCCGGCGTTCCGGTGTTGTGCAGCAACGCGTCCACGACCGTGCCGGGGCCGATCGACTTCGCCCCGACGGCCACGCTCACCAGAGCCACCAGGACCAGTGCCGCCAGCGCGAGCACGAGTCCACCCGCCCGCAGGGCATGGCCACGCCGCACCGCTCGCCCCGTTTCCACCTGTTCCGCTGCCGTCACCGGCCATGACCATCGCAGAACCCGGAGGATTAGGCAAGGCTTAGCTAAGAGTGATCTTCGCCCCGCCCGGCCACCGACTCCAGCAGCCGCCGCAGGGCGCCGAGCTCGCCGGAGCCGAGTACACCCAGCTCACGGCTCAGCACGTCGTGCACCACCGGCGTCGCCTCGGCCAGCAGCCGCCGCCCTTCCGGGGTCAGCCGGTGACCGACGACATTCGCCGGACCGGAGCAACGCTCGATCAGGCCGCGGTCGGCCAGCCGCATCGCGAGCCTGCCCAGCGCCTGCTCCGTCTGGTACGTGACGCGGGCCAGCGCGCGGGCCGAAACGTCGGGCCGCGAGGCGATCTGCTCCAGCACCACCCATTGCGACAGGCTCGAACCACGCGGGGCCAGCGCGGCGTCCACGGCGGCCTTGCTGCTCTGGTACGCCCGCTTGAGCAGCAGGCCCACCGTGAGGATCTCCGGTTCGGCCACTTCCCTCCCCCCGCGCCGCTGAGGCAACCCTAACCTGATACCACGGATCAGCTCCCGGATCCAGAGCGCGGGTCCGCTCTGTCCGGTTCCCCGGGTTCGTCCACAAAGGACCCGGCTTGGGTGCCGGAGCGGGCTTTCGTCACGGCCAGGCGAGATCTCCGCTTTCGATCCGGCCCGCGAGCCGGTTCAGCCACGTCGCGTCGTGACGCAGGCGCGACGCGAGGAAGTGCCCCTCGATCATGTGCAGCTCCGCCACCCCGGACTCTCGCAGCACTTCGTCGGCCGCACGGGCGTCGGCTTTCAGCGCCTGGGCGCGTTCCCGCAGGAGCGCGGCGGCGTCGCCGGGCGGGAGGATCCCGAGGTAGGCCAGCGCGATCGCGAACTTCGGGTCGGCGTTCGGGTCGGCCTCGCGCAGGTGCGCTTCCACGCGGCGGCGGAGCTCCGCGATGCCTTCCCGCGTCAGGGAAACCTCCTGTTCGCCGTCGAGCGCGGCGAGGCCGTTGCGTTCCAGCGAGCCGACGAGCGTGTAGACGGTGGAGGTCTTCACCCGGAGGAACGCGTACCGGTCACGCAGCTCCGCGAACAGGGCGTACTGCTGGCGCGGGCTTTCCGCGAGCAGGCCGAGCATCGGGAGCACCAGCGGGTTGTCCATCGCGTTCTGCGGCACGGCCCCATCCTAGCGCCGGTGTTCGTATACGAGTACCGTCACCGATAAGTTGTTCGTATACGAATAGGAGGAGACCTGTGCTGACCTTCGGTGCCTGGCCCGGGGTGGTCGACCGCGATCTGGTGACGCTGAAGACGTTCATCGACGCCCCACCCGAGGACACCGCCCGCACGGCCGCCGCGCTGCGCGAGCTCGCGGGCGGCGCGGAGCGGTTCTACGTGCGCTGCTACCGCAACTACCGCGGAGACCAGCAGCCCACGCCGCAGCGCCTTGAGCCGTACGTCGGCGAAGGGCGGGTGGCCGACCTCGTCGCCGGATACAGCAGTCCCGAAGCCGATCCCCTGGGCTACGCGCATTGGGTTGTTTCGCGCGTGCGTGAGGTCGCGGAACTGGGCGGCGGGAAGGTCCAGGTGTGCGAGGAGCCCAACGTCGGCCTCCCCCTCGACGGCGGCCGCCCCGGCTGCTTCGACGCGCTCGCGGCCGGACTCACCGCCGCCCTCGACGAACGTGACCGGCTCGGCGCGGACGTGCTGATCGGGTTCAACGCGGCGTTCTCCCCGCCCGGCGACGCCTTCTGGACCACCGTGCCCGGGCACGTCGACGCGGAAACCCTGGCGCGGATCGACTTCCTCGGGCTGGACTTCTTCCCGGACGTCTTCCGCCCGGTCCCCGCGGGCAAACTCCGGGACGCGGTCGCGTTCGTGCTGCGCTCGTTCCGCGAGTCGGCGACCGGGATCGGCGTGCCCGCGCGGGTTCCCTTGCACATCACCGAAACCGGCTGGCCCACCGGCCCTGAGCACACCGAGGCGGAGCAGGCGCGCGTGCTCGGCGAAGTGGCCGGGACGGCGATGGGCCTGGCCGAGGAGCTGGGCATCGAGGCGTACGAACTGTTCGGGCTGCGGGACGGGCTGAGCAGCGGACCGCGGATGAACCGGTTCGGCCTGCTGCGCGACGACTACTCGCCCAAGCCCGCGTTCGACGTGGTGCGGCGCCTGATCAGCCTGCCATCCATGCCAGCGGATCGTCGATGAGCCGGGCGATCACCGTGCCCGCCGCGCCGCGCACCGCCGCGTCCGGCTCGAGTTTCGCCGGGCGCAGGGTGAGCCCGGGCCCGGTCCGGTCCTGCACACGCCGCCGGAAGGACTCGCCCAGACCGCCGAGGCGCCCGCCGAGCACGATCGTCTCCGGCGCCAGCAGGGCCCGCACGGGCAGGAGCGCTTCGGCCAGCGCGTCCGCGCCACGGTCCAGCGCCCGCAACGCCGCCTTGTCCCCCTGCCGGATCCGGGCGGCGAGCGCGTCTTCGTCACCGAGCAGGCGCGACGGGCCGGGGCCCGGCAGGCCCGCCGCGGCGGCCATCGCGGACCGCCCGGCGTAAAGCTCCAGGCAGCCGTGCCCGCCGCACGGGCACGGCTCGCCCCGGCGCCGCACCGGGACGTGCCCGAGGTCCCCGGCGATGGGCGCCGCCGGGTCCAGCGACGCCAGCCCGATCACCTCTTCCCCGCCGAGATACAGCCAATCCCCCGCCGCTCCGGCCTGGTACTCGGCCAGCGCGGCACACGGCACTTCGCCCGCCACGAAGACGTCCACGCCGAACAGATCGACCGCCCGCAGCTCGGCGTTCACGAGCGCCCGCAGGTCCACCTCGCGCCAGCCGAGCGCCGGGGCCCAGCTCACCACCGGCTCCCGCACGAGACCCCCGACCGTCACCCCGACCCCGGCGATCAGCCGCCCGGCCGCCGTCGCGTCCTCGAACAACCGGCGCAGCACCGGCGCCGCCGCGCGGCTCGCCGCCGCCGGCTCCAGCGCCGCGACGTCCAGCCGCCGCACCTGCCGCGCCACCGGGCGGCCCGAGAGATCCACGACCACGCCCGCGATGTGGTCGGCGGCGAACTGCAGCCCGACCGACGCGGGCCCGTACGGATCGAGCACCAGCCGCCCGGCCGGGCGCCCCGGCCCGCCACCGGGCCCTGGCCCGAGATCGCGGACCAGCTCGGCGTCGATCAGGTCGCCGACCAGCGAGGACACCGTGGCCTTGGTGAGCCCGCAGCGCCGCGCCAGCTCCACCCGCGAGACCGGGGCCGAACGCGCGATCAGCCGCATCAGCAGGGCGACGTTGTGCCGGTGCATCGCGGCGGGCCCGGCACCGCCGGCGGGAGTGCTCATAATTAGTAAGTTTACTGAACTGACGAATCCTGGTGGTGGCGGCACCGGCACCGGTAGACAGGGCCCGGACCAGAAAGGCGGACATCCCATGGCAGAAGTCAGCTACCGGCAGGCCACCCGGCTCTACCCCGGCAACCCGCCGGTGCGCGCGGTCGACGGCCTCGACCTCGACATCGCCGACGGCGAGTTCCTCGTGCTCGTCGGGCCCTCGGGCTCGGGCAAGTCGACGGCGCTGCGGATGCTGGCCGGGCTCGAGGACGTGGACGAGGGCTCGATCCACATCGACGGGCGCGACGTCACCAACGTCCCGCCGAAGGACCGCGACATCGCGATGGTGTTCCAGTCCTACGCGCTCTACCCGCACATGACGGTCGCGGAGAACATGGGTTTCGCGCTGAAACTCAAGCGCACCAGCAAGAGCGAGATCAACCGCCGGGTGCGGGAGGCGGCCGAGATGCTCGACCTGACCCCGTATCTCGACCGCAAGCCCAAGGCGCTCTCCGGCGGCCAGCGGCAGCGCGTCGCGATGGGCCGGGCGATCGTGCGTGAGCCCGCGGTGTTCCTGATGGACGAGCCGCTGTCCAACCTCGACGCCAAACTCCGCGTGGAGACCCGCGCGAACATCGCCGCGCTGCAGAAGCGGCTGGCCACCACCACCATCTACGTCACCCACGACCAGGTCGAGGCCATGACGATGGGGCACCGGGTCGCCGTGCTCAAGGGCGGCGAGCTGCAGCAGTGCGACACCCCGCGGAACCTTTACGAGCGGCCGAAGAACGCGTTCGTGGCCGGGTTCATCGGCTCCCCCGCGATGAACCTCAAGACGGTCACGCTGTCGGCAGGCGGCGCGCAGCTGGACGGGCTGACGGTGGCGCTCCCCCGCGCGACGATGACCGCGGCGCAGGAAGCGAACGTGGACACGATCACCCTCGGCCTGCGGCCGGAGTCGCTGCGCCTGGCCGGTGAAGGCGAGCCGGCGGCGAAGCTGACCGTGGAGCTGGTGGAAGAACTGGGCGCCGACGCGTACGTGCACGGTTCGATCCGGGTCAACGGCCAGGACGAACGCTTCGTCGTCCGCGGCGACGCCCGCCGCCCGCCGCGCCTCGGCGAGACGGTCCCTGTGGCCATCGCCGACGGCGACGAGGTGCACGCCTTCCACCCGGAGACCGGGGAACGGCTCTAGGTTTTCGGGGTTTGCGGGTTTCGGGGTGCCCGGCCGTCGTGGCCGGGCACCCCTCAGACGTCCGCCACCGTGCGGAAACCCAGGTTCCCGCTGGAGGAATCGGGCGTGTTCGCGGTGCGGGCGGCCACGCGGTAGCGGTTGCAGTACGAGTCGTGGCACAGGTACGAGCCGCCGCGCATCGAGCGGTGCGTGCCGGTGTCGTCGAACGGGTCCGCGCACCATTCCCACACGTTGCCGGACACGTTGTACAGCCCGAAACCGTTGGGCTGGAAGGCATCCACGGGCGCCGTCCCGGCGTAGCCGTCGTCCTCGGTGTTGCGCACCGGGAACCTGCCCTGCCAGATGTTGCACCGGTGCTCGCCGCCCGGGGTCAGCTCGTCGCCCCACGGGTAGCGGGCCTGGTCGAGCCCGCCGCGCGCGGCGTACTCCCACTCGGCCTCCGTCGGCAGCCGTGAACCCGCCCAGGCGCAGTAGGCGTTCGCGTCGTTCCAGGAGACGTGCACCACGGGGTGGTCCCAGCGTTCGTCCACCGAGGAGCCCGGTCCCTCCGGCGCGGCCCAGTAGGCGCCGGAAACCCCGCACCACCAAGGCGTCTGCTCCGGCCGCGCGGAGGTCTTCCGCAGCGGGCCGGGCACGAACTTCGCGAACACGAACGTCCAGCCGAACTTCTCCGCCTCGGTCCGGTAGCCGGTGGCGTCGGCGAACTCGGCGAACCGGGCGTTCGACACCGCGAAGGCATCGATCGCGAACGGGCGGACGGTCACCTCACGGACGGGCCCCTCGTGGTCGTCGGGGAACCCGTCCGGATCCTCGGTGCCCATCCGGAAGGTGCCGCCGGGCAGCACGAGCTTCCCCTCGGCGCGCCCGGCGGAGCCGGACGGCGCGGCAACGGTGGATTCCCCGCCGGAGCGGGACGGCGGACAGCAACTGGACACGGGCATTCCTCCTCGCCCCAGCACAGTAGCCGCCCGGCGCGCCCAGCCCCGGCCCGCGGGCGGCCACCACACCCACCCGAGCGGCCAACACACCCGCGCGAGCGGCCAAGACATCGACGTGGGCGGCCAAGACGCCGGGGTCCACTTCGGACAGATCACCGGCCGCTACCTCCGTCAGCCCCGCACCCCCGACCCGCACCCCGCGCCGGGACGGAGTCTCACTCGTTCGTGTGATCCGCGTCGCCGTGACGAGACAACGGGGATAATTCGGGCACGATGGTGACAACCGGGAACACGAACGAGTCCGTGAACGACTGACGACATCGGGGGTGCCGTGGCCGGACGTTCGAAGGCCGCCGTCGTGCTGCTCGCCCTCGCGTTCGCCTTCCTGTTCGCGTCCCCCGCTGGCGGAGCCGTCCTCGAGTCGCCGGCGCCGGTCACGAGCACCGACTCCGAAACCCGCGGCCACGAACCGGCCGCCCCGGAGATCCGCGTCCGGCCGAACCCCGCGGCCCGCGAGGACCTCACCCCGCCGCCACCCGCGCCGACGCACTGGCCCGAGCCGCGCCCCACCGCGAACCCGGCACCCGCCGACCCCGTTCCCCCGATACCGGGGCCGGGCCCCGAACGCCTCTGCGTGCACCGCTGCTGAGCACAAGTCCTTTCCCCGCGCCCTTTTCCACTCTCCACAAAGGACTTGTCTTGTCTGCCGAACGTCTCGTCGACGCTGCCCGCACTTTCCGTTCCCGCATCTCGGGCGAGCGCACCGACTACGCCGCGCTCGCCGGAGGACAGCGGCCCGCCATGCTCTTCATCAGCTGCTCGGACTCCCGCGTGATGCCCGCGCAGCTCACCGACGCCGGCCCGGGGCAGCTTTTCGAGCTGCGCACCGCCGGCGCCATCGTCCCGCCCTACCCCGCCGGGAACGCCTGCGGCGTCAGCGCCACGATCGAATTCGCGCTGACCCAGCTGGGCATCCGGCACGTCGTCGTGTGCGGGCATTCGCACTGCGGCGCCGTGGCGGGCCTGCTCGCCGACGGCACCGGCGCCGGGCCCGCGCTCGCCCGCTGGTTGCGCCAGCAGCACCTCACCGGGGTGCGCGACGCTCGCGGCGACCACACTCTGCGGGAGGCCGTCGAGGACCACATCACCAACCAGCTGGCCACTTTGGACAGTCATCCCCGGGTGCGCGAACTGGGCGGCGAACTCACCGTCGAGGGCTGGTACTACGAGGTGCACACCGGCGCCGTCACCCGGTTCGACCCCGCCGCCCGGGCTTTCCGCCCGCTCTGAACGATCCCGCTCCCCGTGCCGGCAGTGCCGCCGCACACAGGCGACAACGAGGAGTCCTCATGCCTGCTTTCACCTTGCCCCGCAAGGAAAAACTCTTCCCTTCCGTGCGCCAGGACGTGACCGCGTCGCTCGTGGTGTTCCTGGTCGCGCTGCCGTTGTGCGTCGGCGTGGCCGTCGCCTCCGGCGTCCCCGCCGAGCTCGGCCTGGTCACCGGCATCGTCGGCGGGCTCGTGGCCGGGCTGCTGCCGGGCAGCAGCCTGCAGGTCAGCGGGCCCGCCGCCGGGCTGACCGTGCTCACCCTGGATCTCGTGCAGCACCACGGGCTCGCCAGCCTCGGCGCGGTCGTGCTCGGCGCGGGTCTGCTGCAGATCCTGTTCGGCGTGCTGCGCGTCGGCCGCTGGTTCCAGGCCATCTCCAGCGGCGTCGTCCAGGGCATGCTCGCCGGGATCGGCGCCGTGCTCATCCTCGGGCAGCTCTTCGCCGCGCTCGACCGTTCCGCCCCCGGCGGCGCATGGGCGAACCTGACCGGCCTGCCTTCGCTGCTGGGCGGCGGCGCTTCGCTCGCGGCGGGCGGCATCGCGGTACTGACCTTGCTGGTGATCGCCGTGTGGCCGCGGGTTCCCGTGGTTTCCCGGTACGTGCCCGCGCCGCTGGCGGCGGTGCTCGTCGCCGTGCTGGCGACGGCCGGGCTCGGCCTGCCGATCACCCGCCTGGAGGTGGGTTCGCTGGCCGACGTCCTGCAGCCGCCGGGCGCCGCGCAGCTCACCGGGCTGGTCAACGGGACGCTGATCGGCAGCGTGCTGGTGTTCGCGCTGATCGCGTCCGCGGAAAGCCTGTTCAGCGCCGCGGCCGTGGACCGGATGCACACCGGCCCGCGCACCGCGTACAACAAGGAACTGGTCGCGCAGGGCGTCGGGAACACCGTGTGCGGGGCGCTCGGCGCGCTCCCGATGACCGCGGTGATCGTGCGCAGTTCCGCCAACGTCAACGCGGGCGCCCGCACCCGGCTTTCCCGGGTCCTGCACGGGTTCTGGCTGCTGGTGTTCGTGGTCGCCGTGCCGGGCGTGCTCGATCTGGTGCCGGTCGCGGCGCTCGCCGCGCTGCTGCTCCAGGCCGGGTGGAAACTCGTGTCCCCGGCCAAGGTCGCCTTGGTGTGGAAGGAGAATCGCGGCGAGGCCGTCGTCCTGCTGCTGACCGCCGCCGCGATCGTGGCCACCACCCTGTTCGAGGGCGTGCTGATCGGCGTGCTCGCGGCGCTGGTCAAGACCGCGTGGGAGCTGTCGCATCTGCACGTCTCGGTCGTCACGGGGCCGGACGGCACCCGGCTGCGGCTGAGCGGGCACGCCACTTTCCTGCGCGTGCCGCGGCTCAACCGGGCACTGGACGAGCTCCCGGCCGACGGCGAGGCGGTGATCGACTGCGGTGGGCTCGGCCATTACGACCACGCCTGCCAGGAGACCGTCCGGGAGTGGATCCAGCGGCAGCGCGCCGTCGGGCGCACCATCACGCTCATCCCGCCGGCGCCCGCGCACCCGTGAGGACACGCGCCGCACGACGAGCCCGACGAGACCGGTGAGCACGCACAAACAGCACGCTGCCAGCAGCGCCGGCAACGGCCCCGGCGCCAGCGTGCCGCCGGTGTAGCCGAGGGTCACGTACGTCCCGGTCCACGCCGCCTCGGCGATGATCGCCGCGCCGAGGCAGCGTGCGGCCGGGAACCGGCTCAGCCCGGCGGCCGCCGCCCCGGTGGCGCGCCCGCCGGGCACGAACCGCAACGCGATGAGCACCGCGGGACCGTGCCGGCCGATCCGGTCCGCGGTGGCCTCCGCGAGGCGCCGGAACCGGCCACGGCCCGTACGGCGCCACAGCCAGCGCGCCACCAGATACGCCCCCGCGTCCCCCGCCACCGTGCCGGCGAGTACCGCGGCCACGAGCGCCGGAAGCGACACTTGTCCTTGTGCCGCAAGGGCTCCCGAGCCCGCGACGATCGCGGAGTTCGGCACGAACGGCGCCGCCGTGATCAGCACCAGGAACAGGTACAGCCACAGCGGAGCCGGTCCGCCGGCGGACAACAGCTGGTGCAGGCCCACCGGCGTACCCCCTTCTTTCGATCTTCTCCGACCAGGCTGCCGGGTGCGGAGCGCCGGCGGAATGCGGAAAACCCCACCATCCGGGGTGGGGTTCTTCCCGTGCCCTTCTGGCACAGTTGGGCGGGTGAGCACGCGATCGGCCGAAGAGTTCGAGGCGTACCGGGGCCGGCTGTTCGGGCTGGCCTACCGGATGCTGGGCTCCGCGCACGAAGCGGAGGACATCGTGCAGGAAACCTTCCTGCGCTGGGAAAAGGCGGATCGCGCCTCCATCGCGGCACCGGCCGGATGGCTGGTGAAGGTCGCCACCAACCTCTGCCTCAACCAGCTCGACTCCGCGCGGGTGCGCCGCGAGGCCTATCGGGGGCCGTGGCTGCCCGAGCCGGTGCTGACCGCCGACGGCGCGCTCGGCCCGCTCGAACTGGCGGAGCAGCGCGACTCCGTCTCCTTCGCGCTGCTGGTGCTCGCCGAAAGGCTGTCCCCCGCCGAGCGTGCGGTGTTCGTGTTGCGGGAGGCTTTTTCCTACAGCCACGGCGAAATCGCCGCGATCCTCGACCGGTCCGAAGCGAGCTGCCGTCAGCTGTATCACCGCGCCCGCGCCCGCCTCGCCGAGCTGCCCGAAACCGTGCCGCCGCCGGACAACGAGATCCGCGAGCTCGTCGAACGGTTCCTCGCCGCGGCCCGCGAAGGCGATGTGGCCGGTCTGGAGGAGTTGCTGACCGAGGACGTCACGTCGTGGGCCGACGGCGGCGGCCAGGTGCCGGTCGCCGGGCGGCCGGTGTCGGGACGGCTCGCCGTCGCCCGGTACCTGGCGGGCACGATCACGAAGTACGGCGCGTCGCTCGAAACGTCGTTCGCGGAGGTCAACGGGACGACGGCGGTGCTGGCGTGGGCCGGGCCGGAGCTGTCCGGGGTGCTCGTGCCCGAGTTCGACGGCGGCCGGATCCGCGCGCTGCGGATCGTGGCGGGGCCGGGCAAACTCGCCTTCGCCCGCGCCCAGGCCGGGGGCCTGTCACATCCGGGCGGCCCATCCGGTTCCTAGCGGTGTACCCCGAACCACCGGAGGAACGATGACGAACCCGATCCTGGTCACCGGCGGCACCGGCCACCTCGGCCGCGTGCTCACCGCGCGGCTGCGCGACGAAGGCCGTGAAGTGCGTGTGCTCAGCCGCCGGCCCGGCACCGGGTACACCGGCGACCTGCTCACCGGCGCGGGCCTGGACGCCGCGCTCGACGGCGCCGGTGTCGTCGTGCACTGCGCCAGCACGCTGGGGAAGAAGGACGTCCCGGCCGCCCGTACCCTGCTGGCCGCCGCGCGGCGGGCCGGTGTCCCGCACCTCGTGTACATCTCGATCGTCGGCATCGACGACTTCCCGTTCGCCTACTACCGCACGAAAAAGGCCGTGGAAGAGCTGATCGCGGAGTCCGGGATCCCGTACACCACGCTGCGCGCGACCCAGTTCCACGATCTCGTCGGCACCGTGTTCTCGGCGCAGCGGTGGCTGCCGGTCATGCTGGTGCCCGCCGGGATGCGGCTGCAGCCGGTCGGCCTGCCCGACGTCGCCGCGCGGCTCACCGCGATCGTGCAAGGCGAACCGGCCGGGCGGGTGCCGGACCTGGGCGGGCCGGAGATCAAGACCGTCACCGAGCTGGCCCGGATGTACCTGGCGGCCACCGGGAGCCGCCGCCCGGTGCTGCCGCTTCGCTTGCCCGGCAAGGCTTTCCGCGCCTTCCGCGAGGGCAGGCACCTCGCCCCGGACCACGCCGACGGGCGGATGATTTTCGCGGAGTTCCTCGCGGAGCGGACCGGCCATGCGAAGTCGTAGCCTCCGTGCCGGAGTGTGGTTCTGCGCGGCACTGGAGCTCGGCCTCGGGGCGTTCATCGTGTTGTTCCCGACTCGCTTCTTCGCGCTGAGCTGGGTCCACCTGCACCTGCCCTACAACGAGCACCTGCTGCTGGACTTCGGCGTTTCCAGCCTCGCGATCGGCGTCTTCCTCGCGACCGCCGCGGTGCTGCGGGACCGCCGCCTGACCCGCACGGCGCTCGCCGCGTTCCTCGTGTTCGCGGCCGGGCACGCGCTGATCCACCTGCGCTACCTGCACCACCTGCCGATGACGCGGTCCGTGCTGCTGGTTTCCGCGCTGACCGTGGTGGCGCTGATCCCGGCCGGCCTGCTTTTCCTGACCAGGGCCGGAAAAACCTGACCCGCTCACGCCACCCGCACCACGCGGCCGGGCACTTCGGCCGGGAAGCGGTCCAGCACGACGGGATCGTGCCCCGGCAGGTACCTCCCGCCGGGGCCGGCCAGCTCCTTGACGCGGTCGAAGGCGCCGTACATCCCGGTCATCGTGTGCACCAGCGGGGCGGGCCGGTCGTCCTCGAGGTTCTCCGCGAAATGCGCGGCGTCCGAGGCCAGCACCACCGGCCCTGCCGCGGTGGCGACCCGCACGACCTGCATCCCGGCCGTGTGCCCGCCCACGAGGTGGACGCTCAGCCCCGGCAGGATCTCCAGGTCCCCGTCGACGAAGTCCAGCCGCTGCCCCGCGTTTCCGAGGAACTCCAGCGCTTCCCCGTCGAGCAGCCACTGCTCCCGCGTGATCCGCCGGGCCCACGGCCCGGTCCAGTACTCGTACTCCTGGCGCTGCACCACGTACCGGGCGTGCGGGAAGTCCGCGACGGTTCCGGCGTGGTCGTAGTGCAGATGCGTCAGCACCAGCCGGTTCACCGCGGTCGCCGGGACCCCGAACTCGGACAGCACCTTCGCCGGTGGCTCGTAGGAGTCCAGCTCGCCGGCCCGCTCCGGCCGGATCCCGGCGTCGACGAGCACGGTGTGGTTGTCCGAAACCGCCAGCCACACGTAGTAAGCCGTGGGGTGCGGCTGGTTCCACTCGTGCTCGTCGCAGCCGAGGAAATGCTGCCCGCGCGTGCCGGTGCGGTGGCCATAGCACAGCGCGTACACGCGATACTCCGTCACGGCGCGACGGCCTCCTGCGGCACGCGCGCCTTAGGGTCCTTGAGGCCGAGCTTCGCGGTCGGCACGCGGAAGGTCTCACGGCCGCTGGCCACCGCGATCACGTTCACCAGGCAGAGCGCGGCGGTGAAGATCGAGACGCCGAGCCACGCGCCCTTGCCGTCCCCGGCGATCCCGGCCGCGAGCGTCGGCAGGAACCCGCTGATCGCGAACCCGATCTGGGTGCCGATCGCGGTGCCGGAAAGCCGCACCCGCGCCGGGAACATCTCGCCGTAGAACGCGGGCCAGACCGCGCTCGTCGCGGTGTACACGACGCCGAACATCAGCACGCCTACCACGAAGATCCACGTCCAGCTCCCGGCGGCGATGGCGCCGAGGTACGCGAAGATCAGCACCGCGCAGCCCAGCGAGCCCGCGATGAACAGCCGCTTGCGGCCCAGCCGGTCGGAAAGCTTCGCCCACAACGGGATCGTGACCACCGCGGCGATGTTGGCGAGCACCCCGACCCACAGCATCGGCGTCTTGCTCAGGCCGACGGTGTTGACCGCGTAGCTCAGCGCGTAGACGGTGAAGATCGTGCTCACCGAAGCGATCAGCGCGGCGACGATGACGCGCAGCACGTCCGCCCAGTGGTCGCGCAGCAGGACCGCGAGCGGCATCTTCGCCACCTCACCCGAGCGCACCTCGCGCTCGAACACCGGGGTTTCCTCCAGCGTGCGCCGGATCAGGTAGCCGGCGAGAACCATCAGCGCGCTCGCGAAAAACGGGATGCGCCAGCCCCAGGCCAGCAGGTCGGCCTGCGGCAACGCGGCCACCGGCAGGAACACCGCGGTGGCGATGATCTGCCCGGCCTGCGTGCCGCTGAGGGTGAAGCTGGTGTAGTACGCGCGCCGGTTCTCCGGCGCGTGCTCCAGCGACATCGAGTTCGCGCTCGCCTGCTCGCCGCCCGCCGACAGCCCCTGCAGCAGGCGAAGCGCCACCAGGAGGATCGGCGCGGTGATGCCCGCGGTGTGGTAGCTCGGCAGGCAGCCGACGAGCACCGTGGACGCGCCCATCAGCAGCAGCGTCAGCACCAGCACCCGCTTGCGGCCGAAGCGGTCGCCCATGTGCCCCAGCAGGATCGCGCCCAGCGGCCTGGTCACGTACCCGACGCCGAAGGTCGAGAGCGCGAGCAGCGTGCCCGCGGCCGGGGACGAGGACGGGAAGAAGATCTTGCCGAAGACGAGCGCCGCGGCCGTCCCGTAGATGAAGAAGTCGTAGTACTCGAGCGCGCTGCCGATCCACGCGGCCAAGGCCGCCTTGCGTGGTCGTGCTCGCTGGACGTCGGGCTGACCGGCCACGTCGTGCTCCCTTGCTATGCGCCGTTGCAGAAGGCCCCGGCCCACCGGGGGCCGTCGGACCAGTTATGTACCGCGCGGTTAATTAGGCATCTTCGGACGCCCGTCCGCCGCTGTCAAAGTGACGGCCGTCACATATGACCCAGTAGACAGCCTCAGGTGCGCAGTTTTAATTGCGCAGTTAAGACTGTAGATCTACGGTGAAGCCATGACCGACGGCGAACCGCTCTCCCCCACCGCCGCGCAGGCCGCGAGCGACACCTGGGTCGTCGTCGGGCGGCTGCTGCGCAAGCTCCGGTCGCTCGGCGGCGACGGCGACATCACCCCCGCGCAGACCTCGGTGCTGGTGCGGCTCGGCAAACAGAGCCCGGCCTCGGCCAGCGAACTCGCCGCCGTCGAGCAGGTCCGCCCGCAGTCGATGGCCAAGATCGTCGCGGCGCTGGAGGAATCCGGTCTGGTGCAGCGGAATCCGGATCCCGATGACGGCCGCCGCCAGCTCGTCACGCTCACCGCGCTGGGCCGGGAACGGCGTCAGGGCGTCAAACGCGCCCGCGAAGCCTGGCTCGCCCGCGCGCTGCAGGAGCAGGGCACGGAAGAAGAACTGCAGGCCCTCATCGTCGCGATGGGAGTCCTGGACAAGGTGGCCGGATCATGACCGCGGTCGAGGACCGTGCCCCCGCGTTCGACCGGCGGCTGATCGCCCCGATGATGCTGGGCTCGATCCTGAACCCGGTCAACTCCTCGATGCTCGCGGTCGCCCTGATCCCGATCGGGCAGGCGTTCGGCGCCCCGCCGGCGCAGACCGCGTGGCTGGTGTCCGCGCTGTACCTCGCGACCGCGGTCGGGCAGCCGGTGATCGGCAGGCTGGTGGACACCTTCGGCCCGCGCCCGCTGTACCTGGCGGGCACCGCGCTGGTCGGGGTCGCCGGGGTGCTCGGGATCTTCGCGCCGGATCTGTGGGTGCTGGTGCTTTCCCGGGTACTGCTGGGTTTCGGCACCTCCGCCGCGTACCCGGCGTCGATGTACCTGCTGCGCGCCGAGGCCGACCGCACGGGGATGAAGAGCCCGAGCGGGATCCTCGCGGCGCTGTCGGTGTCGAACCAGGTGATCTCGGCGATCGGGCCCACGGTGGGCGGTCTGCTGATCGGGCTCGGCGGCTGGCAGCTGATCTTCGGCGTCAACATCCCGCTCTCGGTGGCCTGCCTGATCCTGGGCACGCTCACCCTGCCGCGCGCGCTGAAGGGCCAGGGCGAGCGGCAAAGCGTGGACCCGCTGGGCATGCTGCTGTTCGCGGCGATGCTCACCGCGTTCCTGTTCTTCCTGATGGACCCACGGCGGTGGTACCTCATGGTGGTCGCCGTCGCGGCCGGGATCGCTTTCACACTGCGGGAAAACCGCGCGGACACGCCGTTCGTCGACCTGCGCGTGCTGCGCGGCAACGGTCCCCTGCTCGCGACCTACTTGCGGCAGCTGCTCGCTTACACCACCGCGTACGCATTCCTCTACGGCTACACGCAATGGCTGGAGGAAGGCCGTTCGCTCAGTGCGTCCGCCGCGGGATTGCTGCTGCTGCCGCTTTCGCTGGCGGCGATGGGCATCACGGCGCTCGTCGGCCGGACCCCGCAGGTGTGGGGCAAGCTCGTGGGCGGCGCGCTGGCACAGGTGGTCGCCTCCGTCGCGCTGCTTTTCCTCGGGACGGACAGCCTCGTCTGGTTGCTGGCGGCGGTCGGCGCTGTCGCCGGGATCGCGCAGGGCCTCAACGGGCTGGCGAACCAGAACGCCCTTTACGCGCAAGCGGATCCGGCCCGGATGGGCTCCTCCGCCGGGCTGCTGCGCACCTTCACCTACGTCGGCGCGCTGCTGGCTTCCGCCGCGAGCGCCGCCTTCTACGGCCACGGCGCCGACACCTCCGGCCTGCACGGCATGGCCGTGCTGCTGGTGTGTGTCTCCAGCCTGCTCTTCGTGGTCACGCTCGTCGACCGCCCCCTGCGCCGCGTCGGCCACGACGCGGCGGAAACCGTTTGACCGAAAGGAAAACCCCTTGCCCGTCACCACTTTGGACCCGAAGACCGCGCTGGTCGTGATCGACCTGCAGCAGGGCATCATGGGCATCCCCGGCGCCCCTTACGGCGTCACGGACGTCCTGGCCCGCACGGTCGAGCTGGCCGACGCGTTCCGCGCCCGCGACCTCCCGGTCGTACTGGTACGCGTCACCTTCGCCGCGGACGGCGCCGACGCCGTTCCCGGCCGCACCGACGCGAAGCAGCAGAGGCAGGCCCCGCCGCCGGGCTGGGACGAGGTCGTCCCCGAACTGGCCGGGCGCGGCGACGTCGTCGTCACCAAACGGAACTGGTCGGCGTTCTTCGGCACGGACCTCGAGCTGCAGCTGCGGCGCCGGGGCGTCACGCAGATCGTGCTGACCGGCGTGGCCACCAGCATCGGCGTCGAGTCGACGGCGCGGGCCGCGCACGAGCACGGCCACCACGTCACCATCGCGACCGACGCGGTGACCGACTCCGACGCGGACGCGCACCGCAACAGCGTGGAGAAGATCTTCCCCCGCCTCGCCGAGACCGGCACGACGGCGGAAATCCTGGCGCTGCTGGAGAAAACGCACGGCTGAGCCCGGCGGACGGGGCGGTGCCGGTTCGCCGGCGCCGCCCCCTTTTTCCTTCAGAGGCGCTGTTAGGAGGCGCTGTTCAGAGGCGGCGCAGTCCTTCGAGCACGCGGGTCATCACGTACAGGTGCGTGTCGGCCTGGTCGTCGCCGGTGAGGGTGCGGTGCACCAGCACCAGGTTCGCGTCGGCCGCGTCGCTGACGAGCACCTTCGCCACGCCCACCGGGACCCGCAGGCGGGAGGCCAGCTCGGCGATCGACCGCGGGCTGCGGCAGGCTTCGAGGATCGCGATCTGCTCCATGGTCTGCGGCGGGGCGCAGTCCTCCACCGTCGTGACCAGGGTTTCCAGCTCCAGCACGTAGTTCACGGCGGTGCGGCCGCTGGTCAGCGCGTAGGGCCGGACGAACGAGGTGTCCTCGAAGGGGTCCGGCTCGCGCGGCTCGGGTTTCGCGCGCGGCACCGGCGAAGGCTTCCGGTCCCGCGCCGCGGGCTTCCCGCCCGTGGCCCGGTGCTTGCCCGCCCCGGGGTTTTCGCCGGCGGCCTCCTCCGGCGCGTCGTTCCCGCGGTGCTCCGGGGACCGTCGCTCGCGGCGGGACCTTCGGTACATCAGCGGGGCCACTCCACCTCGCCGGCGTCGGGCATCGACATCGCGCCCTGCAGCTGGGCCCGCAGCTCGGGGGTCATGATCTGGCCGACGCGCTCGACCAGCATGGTCATCTCGAAGGCGACCTGCCCGATGTCGCAGCTCGGCGCGGCCAGCGCGACGAGACAGGACCCGTCGCTGATGGACATCAGGATCATGATGCCCAGTTCCATCTCGACCACGGTCTCGGTGACCCGGCCGGCCTGGAAGCACCGCGCCGCGCCCTGGGTGAGGCTCATCAGCCCGGACGCGGCCGCGGCCAGCTGGTCCGCGCGCTCGACCGGCAGCCGGTCCGAGGCGGCGAGCAGCAGTCCGTCGGCGGACACCACCACGGCGTGCGCCACCCCGGGCACGCGGAGCGCGAAGTCGTTGACCAGCCAGTTGAAATCAACTGTGTGGCGCTGCGCCGAGGTCACTTGTTCCTCCATGGATCCGGCGGCTTCCCCAGCATCCGCTCCCACCACCGCGTCGGCGGGTCCGGGCGGCATGCCGGGTGAGCGTAGCGGGAGCGAAAACGCAGCTTGCGACCGCCGTGATCTTCCGCGGGGCCGTCACGGGCCGACGACCTGCCATGATGCGGATAGCGAGCAAAGTCGCTACCCAGGGTGAGCGTCTTCGGCCGCTAGCCGCAGCAAGATCCACCCGAATGGAGCAATCCTTCCGGCGGCCCCTGGCGCTCTTGGTAGGGATTCCCCCGGTCAGGCCCCCACGACCGAGGGAGGTCGGACGAGTGCCGGTTTTGCCGGGTTCGGCCCGCGTGAAAGTGCCGCGGGCACCCCTGCCCGCGGCACTCCGCGTCCTTTGTGGACGGTCAGGCCGAGGCCCGGTCGCGGCCGGGCGAAGCGGCGGCGTCCTCCTCGCCGTCTTCGCCGTCTTCGGACCAGTCGATCTCGTAGGCGTCCGGGCGGTCCACGACGATCTGCGGCCGGGTGCGCGTGCAGTAGTCCCACAGCCAGCTGATCACCGCGCCGATCCGCTCCCGGATCCCGGACATCAGCACCACGTGCACGGCCAGCCAGGCCAGGAACGCGGGCGGCCCGGTGAAGCGCCGGTGCTTGCTGCCCAGCTCGGCGATCGCGGCGCCGCGGCCGATCATCGCCATGATCCCCTTGTCCCGGTAGACGAACGGGGCGCGCCGGCCGCCGCGCAGGTCGGCCAGGACGTTCCGCACCACGTGGTGCCCGGCCTGCTGCGCCACCGAACCGAGCTGCGGCAGCCGCTGCCCGGCCCCGTCGACGATGTTCGCGGTGTCGCCCAGCGCGTACACGCCTTCGAGCCCCGGCACGGACAGATCCGGGTCCACGTCGACCCAGCCGCCCTTGCCCTGCGGCAGGCCGGAGCCCGCCAGCAGCGAGCGGCCCTTGAGCCCGCCGGCCCAGACGACCGTGCGCGAGGAGATGAACGAGCCGTCCTTCAGCTTGACGCCGTCCTTGCGCACCTCGGTCACGCTGGCGCCCAGCCGCAGCTCCACACCCCCGGCCCGCAGCCGCTCCGCCGCGTAGGCGCGCGACTTCTCGCTGAAGGGCATCAGCACCTCGGGCAGCATGTCCACCAGGTAGACCCGCCCGGCCCGGGCCAGCTCCGGGGACAGGTAGGACGGGACGACGCCGGTCATGCTCTCGGCCACGGCGCCCGCGGTCTCGACCCCGGTCGGGCCCGCGCCGACGACCACCACGTTCAGCGCGCCGCGGTCGATGTAGCGGCTGTCGCGGTCGGCGGCGTCGAGCGCGCCGAGGAACCGGGACCGCAGGCGGGCGGCGTCGTCGAGGGAGTACAGCGGGAAGGCGTGCTCCGCGGCGCCGGGGATGCCGAAGAAGTTGACCTCCGCGCCCGCCGCCACGACGAGCACCTTGCCCTGGTAGCTGAGCCCGTCCGAGGTGGTCACGGTGCGGGTCTTCGCGTCGATCGCGGTCACCTCGGCCGTGACGACGCGCACCCGGCGGTCGCGGCGGAAGATCGCGCGCAGCGGGCGCGCGACGTCCTTGCTGGCTATCTGCGAGGTGGCGACCTGGTAGATCAGCGGCTGGAACTGGTGGTAGTTGTTCCGGTCCAGCAGCAGCACGTCGACCCCGCGCGCGGCCAGCCCGCGCGCCGCGTTCAGCCCGGCGAACCCGGCGCCGACGATCACGACCTCATGCGACGCGGCCTGCGTCATGTCCCACCATCTCCGATTGCTCGACAACACAGTTCTCACGCCCGGTTACCCGCCACCGCCGGAACCGACACCCACCCGGACCGGTGACGGCGGGGTCCACAAAGGACACCCCGGGTCACTGTCGACGGATTGTCGACGGCTGCTGCGACCGTGGAGCGCACTGGAGAGGACGCAGCCGGGACGGCCGGCCGGGGAGGGACGGCGGTCCGGGCAGGTCGAGGGGAGGCTCGCGATGCGAAGGCCGGTGCTCAGATCCAACGGGCTCGGGGATGAGCGAAACGGCGGCAGCGCGGCCACACCGGGCGCGCTCTCTCCGTCCGCCGAGGCGGCGGCGATCGTGGGGGACGACCACGCCGCCGCCCGGCACCTTTCGACACGGCGCAACCGAGAGCTGGCCGCACGGCGTGCGGGGCAGGGGCACCGCCGGTGCGGACGCCGGGACCTTCCGCCTCCCCGGCCCCGGTAGCCGCACCGGCGGATCCGCCACGATTCCGTATCTGGCCCCGGTGCCCCGGCTCCTCTCGGTGTGAACGAAGTTCCGCGGGGCGTGGACTTCCGCGTGCTCGGCGCGCTGGAGGTCCACGCCGACGGCAGGCGCCTCGACCTCGGCGGGCCGCGGCTGCGCGCGCTCCTGGCACTGCTGCTCGCCGCGCGCGGGCGATCGGTCAGCGTATCCGCGCTGGTCGACGAATTATGGGGGCCCGCGGCGCCCGACGACGCCGGCCGCACCGTGCGCACGTATGTTTCGCGGCTGCGCAAGGCGTTGCAGCCCGCGGCGGGAACCACGGACCTGATCCTCACCCGCCCGCCCGGGTACGCGCTGCCGCTGCCACCGGAGTTGCTCGACGTGGCCCGGTTCGAGCGGCTCGCGACCGCCGGGCGCGCGGCGCTGACCGCGGGCAGATCCCCGGAGGCGGCCAGGAATCTCGTGGCCGCGCTCGACCTGTGGCGGGGCCCGGCCTACGACGAGTTCCACGATGTGCCGTCCCTAGCCGCCGAGGCGGAGCGGCTCACGCAACTGCGGCACGAAGCGCTGCAGGACCGGATCGACGCGGACCTCGCGCTCGGCCAGGGCCGTGAGCTCATCGCCGAACTGCAGGCCCTGACGGCCGCGCATCCCGGGCACGAGCGGCTCTGGGGTCAGCTGATGAAAGCGCTCTACCGGGCGGGGCGGCAGGCCGACGCGCTGCGCACCTTCCGGCGTGCCCGGCAGCAGCTGCTGGAGGACGCCGGGGTCGAACCGTCCCCGGCCTTGACGGGTGTCCAGCGTCAGATCCTGGCGCAGGACAAGGCCTTGCTCGCGCGCCAGGACGAAGCGCCCGGCCCGCTCGCCGCCGGGGCGCGGGCGCTGCTCGGCGAGGGCGATCTGAGGACGGGACGGCGGCAGTTCGAGATCGCGTACGGGCTGGCCGAGCGCGCGGGCGACGGGCCCGGCGCGGCGGAGGCGATCCTCGGCCTGTCCGGGCTGTGGGTGCACGAGCACCGCACCGCCACCGGTGTCCACCAGCTGCGCACACGCCTGGAGAGAGCGCTTTCCGCAGTCGGCCCGGACTCGCCGCTGGCCCTGCGGCTGCGCGTGCGGCTGGCGGGCGAGGCCGACTACCGCACGGCCGGGCACGACCGGATTCTGGCGCGGCTGCGGGAAACCCGCACCGCCGGGGACCCGGTCGCGCTGGCCGAAGCGCTGAGCATCGCGCACCATTGCGTGCTCGGGCCCGCGCACGGTCCGCTGCGCCAGTCACTGGCGCTGGAGCTGATCGGCGAAAGCACGCGCACGGGCCGGCGCGCGGACCGGCTGATGGGCCTGCTGTGGCACACCGTCGACCTGTTCCTCGCCGCCGACCGCCACGCCGAGCGCCGCCTCGCCGAGCTGGAACTGGCGCTCGCCGAGAACGACTTCCTCGCGGCGCGGTTCACCACGGAGGCGATGCGGGTCATGCTGACCATCCGCGCGGGCCGGTTCGACGAGGCCGAGAAGCGCGCACGGGTGTGCGCCGAGCTGGGCGAGCGGACCGGTGACGCGGACGCGATGGGCTGGTACGGGGCGCATCTCGTGGCGATCCGCTGGTTCCAGGGCAGGCTGCCGGAGCTGCTGCCCCTGCTGGACGACCTCGTGCACTCCACGACCCTGAGCACCCTCGACAACTCGTACTTCGCCGCACACGCCGTGGCGGCCGCGCACGCCGGGGACCACCGGGCGGCGGCCGGGTCACTGGCGCGGCTCGCCGGGCACGGGCTGGAGACGCTGCCGCAGTCGAGCACCTGGCTGGTGTCGATGAACGGGGTCGCGGAAAGCGCTTACCGCTTGCACGACGGGGAAACGGCGGCGAGGGCGTACGAGCTGATCGGCCCGTACGGCCAGCTGCCGGTGATGGCGAGCCTGGCCGTCGCGTGCTTCGGGTCGGCGCAGTACGCGCTCGGGGTGTCCGCGCTGGCGATGGGTAAACCGGAGCTGGCCGTCCGCCACCTGCGGACCGCGGTGCGCCACAACCTCGCGCTCGGGCACTGGCCCGCGGTCGCGGTCGCCCGCGCGCGCTACGCGGAAGCGTTGCTGGCGCGGGGTTTTCCGGAGGACGCGGAGACCGCCGAGGCCGAGCGGGCGCTGGCCGCCCGCGACGCGGCCGCGATGGGCAGTTCGATCTCCTGAGCGCTCACTCCCACGGCGTGGCGCTGTTCATCAGCCCGATCATCCCCGACACCAGGCGCATCTGCGCGACGGTCCGGATGTCGGCCTCGACCAGCCGCGGCGAGCACACCAGCACGGCCAGCACCTGCGCGCGGGACAACGCCACGTTGAGCCTGTTGCGGGACAACAGGAAGTCGAGTCCGCGCGGCAGGTCGACGGCGGAGGACGACGTCATGGTCGCGATCACGACCGGTGCTTCCTGGCCCTGGAAGCGGTCCACGGTGCCGACCCGCACGCCGGCGTAGCCCGCGCGCTCCAGCTCCCTGGCGACGACCCTGACCTGCATGTTGTACGGCGCGACGACGAGGATGTCCTGGTCCCCCAAGGGCCGCCGCTCCTCGCCGTCCGTCCACATCCGACCGTGCACTGTGGACACCAGATCGACCACACGTGCCGCTTCCTCGGCCGACCGGGTGGTGTTGCCCCGGTGCTCCACCTCCACCAGCCGCAGCCCGGGCTCGACACCCTCGATGCTCCGGGACGCGGTGGACGGGTGGGCGTGCAGCAACCCGGCGTAGGACAGCCGCGACACCGGTTCGCACACGCCGGGGTGCATCCGCCGCGTCTGGTCCAGGAAATACCCCAGCTCGGGCGGCATCACGTCGGCGTCGCCGAGCAGGTGCCCCAGCGCGGACGCCTCCGCGCCCGCCGGGTGCGTGCCCTGCACGACCTGCGGCAGCTGCTGCGGATCGCCCAGCAGCACGAGGTTCTTCGCGGCCGTGGACACGGCGAGCGCGTCCGCCAGCGCGAACTGGCCCGCCTCGTCGATCACCAGCACGTCGAACGGCTCCGACCGGATCGCGGCGTTCGCGAAGGTCCACGCCGTGCCGCCGACCAGGTGCCCGGTGTCGTGCTCGGCGCGCCAGCGCACCAGCGCGTCGTTCGTCTTCGGCTGGTCCCACGGCGTTTTGGGGTCCGGGGTTCCCTTGGGGCGCTTGGCACACGGCAGTTCCGGCGCGTTCTTCTTCGCCGCCGCCAGCACGTTCTCGACCGCCTTGTGGCTGGTCGACGTCACCGCCACCGTCTTCCCCTCGCGCACGAGGTGGGCGATCAGCTTGCCGGCCAGGTATGTCTTGCCCGCACCGGGCGGGCCCTGCACGGCGAGCGCGGAATGGTCCAGCAGATCGACCGTTTCGATCACCGTGCGGACCAGGTCCTCGCCGGGTTCCGGCAGCGGCGCGCTACCGCGCAGCCGGGGCGGAACCCGCCGCAGCAGGTCGATCCCGGGGTGGCGCGGCAGTTCCGGCAGGGTGTCGACCGCCAGCTGCGCCAGTTCGGCCACGGCCTCGTCCTTGGGCGACGGACGCACGGGACTGCCGGGCAGGACCGCGGCCGGACGGTCTCCCGTCGTCTGATCGGGCGGGCAGCTTTCGGTCAGGGTCAGCTCTTCCGCCGACGCCGCCACGACTTTGGCGTCGCGGGACGCGCCGCCGTAGCGCAGCCGGACCTGGTCGCCGGGCGCGAAGGGATGCGGCCGCTCGGGGTCGCAGCCGAGCACGAGCGTGCGCTTGGCGAGTTTGGCGCGGCCCGACGGCGGCACCCACTCCCCCGCGTCCACCGACACCGGGACCGCGCACGTGGCGTCGACCTCCAGATCGTGCAGCGGCGCGGCCAGCTGGCGGAAGTACTCCCACCACGCGGGGTTCGTCTCGCGGCGGTGATAGCCGACCGAAGCGGCGAGCAGGTCGCGGGTCTCGGTGCCGTCGTGCAGCGCGCCGACCAGACCTTCGAGGTAGGCGGCGCGTTCGGCGCGGCGCTGGGCGGCGACGTCCTCCGTGGTGTCCTTGAGCAGAGCGTCCACTTCGGACTCTTCGGCGGGCGCCCGCAGTTCGATGCCGGCTTTTTCGCGGGTCTCGTGCAGGAACTCGAAAAGCCGCAACGTGGAGACGCAGTCGTACTCGTTGTAGTCACTGATCCCGCGCAGCACTTCGTCGGCCTGCTCGGTTTCGCCGAGCCCGCGGAGCGTCAGGTAGTCCTCGTACGCTTCGATGCTCGACACCGCCGTCTTCACGTCGCCGTCGCGCGCCGCGGGCATGTACAGCGGCTCCAGGTACTTGATGGAGTACGACCGCTGTGACACCCGCAAAGCCTTGCGCACCACCGCGTAGAGGTCGACGAGCGCACCGGCGCGCAGCAGGTCGTCCACCGCCTCCTCGCGGGTGCCGTGCTGCGCGGCGAGCCGTTTGAGCGCGGTGACTTCGTAGGGCGCGTAGTGGTAGACGTGCGAGCCGGGGTGGGCGGCGAGGCGCTCGGTGGCGAAGTCGACGAACGCCTCGAAGGCGGACTTCTCCTCCAGCCGGGTGTGCGCCCAGAAGGGCGTGAACCGCTGGCCTTCTTCGGCTGTCACGGCGCCGAAGAGGTACTCCAGCCCTTCGCCGCCGAGCGCGTAGGGATCGCCTTCCATGTCGAAGAAGACGTCGCCGGGCGCGGCGGGCGGGAGCGCGGCGAGCACGTCCGGGTCGATGATCTCGTAGCTGATCTCCCCCGTCGCGTCCTGCCGGACCTGGATCGCGGCCTGCGCGCGCAGCGCGGTGAACGTCGTGACCGACATGTCGCGCGGGCGGTCGTCCGGCCCGGCCACGGCGAGGGCGTCGATGGTGCGCACGCCGGCTTCGACCAGCTTGCGGCGCTGGTCCGTGCGCATCCCCGCGACGAGCGCGAGGTCCCGGTCCGCCTCCCGCGCGTCGGCGCAGTGCCGGGCGAACGCGCATCCGGTACAGGCTGGGCGTTCGTCGGCCCACAACTGAGCGGGCAGGGCGGGCTCGCGGGCCGTCAGTTTCGCGCGCAACCGGTGCAGCAGCGGGACGAAGTCGTCCACGTGCAGGGACCGGGTGGTGCCGTCGCCGAGCAGCAGGTGCATGCCCGGCCCCGCGGGCCAGCCGGCGCGGCGCAGGGCGTCCGCGTACGCGGCGAGCTGGATGACCGCAGACGGGCGGGCGTGCCGGGCCAGCTTGGTGTCGTACACCTCGTAGCGGCCTTCGTCGTCGCGCACGAGAAAATCGGCCCGGCCGGTGAACTCGCCGTCGTCGAACACCGCCTGGTAGATCACCGGGGCGCCGGAGCGCAGCGCGTTCGCCGTCTCGGCGGCGGCCGTGGCGTGGTCACGGAAGTCGATCTCCACGAGCCCCGGGCGCCGTTCCCGCAGCCGGGCGAGTGTGGCCTCTTCGTGCGCCTGACCGTGTTTCACCGCGAGCCGGTCGCCCCCGGCTTCGGGCCGCGGCGCGCCGGGCAGGCCCGCCGCCAGCGCCTGTTTCAGGACGCTCCGGTGCTCGCATTCGAGCAGGTCGGCGAGGTCGGAGGGGGTGTGCATCGCGGCGAGTCTGGCACGGTTTCCCTGCCCCGCCACGGCTTTCCGCCGCGACACGCCGGGGTGTGGGTCAGGGTACGAGCACGCAGCGCGTCCCGCTGTAGATCGTCGGCATGCACTTGTTGCAGTGGATGCACAGCGAGCGGGCGGCCGGGTCCTCCTGCAGGCGCTTCGGCAGATCGGGCTCGCGCAGCAGGGCGCGGGCCATCGCCACGAAGGCGAAGCCCTCGGCCATCGCGCGGTCCATGGTCTCCTTCGTGGTGATCCCGCCGAGCAGGATCAGCGGCAGGTCCAGCTCGGCCCGGAACTGCCGCGCCCGCTCCAGCAGGAAGGCCTCCTCGAACTGGTAGGACTTGAGGAACGCCCGTCCCGCCAGGCGCACGCCCCACCGCTGCGGCACCGGGAAGGTGGCCGCGAACTCGCGCAACGGGGCGTCGCCGGTGAACAGGTACATCGGGTTGAGCAGGGAGCTGCCCGCGGTCAGTTCGAGCGCGTCGAGCCCGCCGTCGGCCTCCAGCCAGCGCGCCACCTGGAGGGCTTCGTCGAGCCAGAAGCCGCCGGGCACGCCGTCGTCCATGTTCAGCTTCGCCGTGATCGCGATCCGGTCGCCGACCGCTTCGCGCACCGCGCGGGCGATGTCCAGCGCCAGCTTCGCGCGGTTGCGCAGGCTGCCGCCGTACGCGTCGTCGCGGCGGTTCAGCTTGGGGCTCAGGAAGGAGCTCACGAGGTAGTTGTGTCCAAAGTGGATTTCCACGGCGTCGAAACCCGATTCGGCCGCGAGGCGGGCGGCCCCGGCGTGCGCGGCGGTGATGCGCTCGAGGTCCCCGGCCGTGGCGGCCTTGATCGGCTGCAGGCTCAACGGGCTGAACAGCTTGCTCGGCGCGAGGGCGGGCAACCGGTTGGAGGCGCCGTTGGCGACCGGGCCGGCGTGCCCGATCTGCGCGCTGACGGCCGCGCCCTCCGCGTGCACCGCGTCGGTGAGCCGGCGCAGGCCGGGCACGGCGTCGGGGCGCATCCAGATCTGGTGCCGGTCGGTGCGGCCCTCGGGCGCCACGGCGCAATAGGCCACGGTAGTCATGCCGATACCGCCCGCGGCGTGGCGCACGTGGAAGTCCACGAGCCGGCCGGTGACCAGCGCGTCCGGCGTCGCGCCCTCGAAGGTGGCCGATTTGAGCACGCGGTTGCGCAGCCGCACCGGGCCGAGCTTCGCGGGCGAGAACACCTCGGGCGGGGTCATGGTTTCGCCTCCAAACCGGCCGTGAGGAAGGTGCGCAGGGTGGCTGTCGTGGCCGGCCCCACGTCGGCGTCCCCGGCCAGCGGGGCGCCGATGGTCTGCATGATCAGGTCGAAGGCCAGCAGCCAGCGCCGGCGCGCTTCGGGCACGGACAGCTCCGGCCGGGCCTCGCGCAGCAGCTCCGTCCACGGGCGCAGCCGGAACCAGTGCGCGGTCCACCGCACCCGTCTGCGGCCGAGCACGACCCGGGCCAGCAGCCGCAGGTGCAGGCGGCCCAGCGGGTCGGCCGCCAGCTCGGTGAACGGGGCGAGAACGAGGTCGACGAGCTCGGCGACGGCGGGCTTCCAGCCGGCCTCGCGCCGGGCCTCGAGGTCGTCGAGCTGCCCCTGCCAGCGGGGCGCGAGCCGGTCTTCGAGGAGCGCCGCGACGAGGTCGTCCTTGGACCCGAAGTGGTAGTGCACGGCGGCGGGGTTCATGCCCGCGGCGGTGTTGATCGCGCGGACGGAGACGTCGTCGTACGGGGCTTCCGCCAGTAGCCGCTCCGCCGCGGCGAGCAGCTGCTCCCGCGTTCCGGTCGTCGCTTCGGTGCGCACCGGCCCAGTAGACAGGGTCCCGGCTGATTTTTCAATCACTGATTGAAGCAGTGCTGGCACGGGTGCCGGACCTCACGGTGAGGTCACCGGTGCCTGCGGCACACTGGGGACCGTGCAGCGGGACCAGCCGGGACCTCCGCCGCTGCTGGCCGCGGGGGTCGTCGTGTCCGGGATCGTCGCCGCCGCCGTGCTCGGCGATCCGTGGTACTTCCTCGCCGCGGTGATCGCGGCCGTCGCCGTGATCCCGGCCTGAGCCCGCGCGCCCCGGCCGGCGTCCACAGTGGACTCAGGGGCGCGGGTGCCGGAGGTCGTACTCCTCCGCCGCCGCTCGCTGGGTGCGGACCCGGAGCACGCTTTCGCCCTCCTCGTCGGGGGCTTCGTTGAGGCCCAGCTGGACGGCGCGCCGGATCTGCTCGCGGTTCTCCCGCACCACCTCGGAGAAGAAGTCGTCGATCCGGGGGTCCTCCAGCACCTCGAGCAGCACCCGGAACGACGTGTCCACCACCGCGCCGACGATCTCGCCGTGGAACGGCAGCCGCCGCAGCCTGCCCAGCTGCGGGTCCTGCGCGAGCTTTTCGGTGATGATCGCGCGCAGCTCGGGCCGGTTCTCCGCCAGCGACTTCGCCAGGTTCTCCGGGTAGTTGCCGGTCTCCAGCACCTTCACGACCTCGTCCAGCACCGCGATGGTGATGGGTTTCTTGATCGCGTGCACGATCGGCTCGGCCAGTTTGTCCATGAGCCGGAAGAAGAACTGCTCCCCCAGCGCCCGGTCGGCGGCGCGGCCGATCCGCACCAGCAGCAGCACCACGAGCAGGAACCGGTGGCCCAGCATCACGGGGTGGGTGACCGGGATCATCGCGAACAGCTCGTACCAGTTGCGCACCAGGAAGCGGCGCGCCCACCCGCGTTTGCGCCAGCGCCACAGGAAGTCGGCCAGGAACAGCACGCACACGACGCAGTCGGCGTAGAACATCCACAGCTGCGCCTCGTGCGAGGGCGGGCTGAGGAGCAAATAGGACGGAAGCCCCACCGAGACCACGGCGAGCACGAACATGATCCAGTCGTCCGCGTGCACGTTGCCGGGCAGGATGCCGCTGTTGAGCTCCGGCTCCCGGGACTCGGATGGCGTGGGCATGCGCCAGATCATGACATGAACGCCGCGCTGGAGCGCACTCCAGGTTTAGGGTTGGGCTCATGCGCTTCGCTTTCAAGACATCCCCGCAGAACACCACGTGGGAGGACATGCTCGCGGTGTGGCGGGCCGCCGACGACATCGAGCTGTTCGAGTCCGGCTGGACGTTCGACCACTTCTACCCGATCCTCGGCGCCGATCCCGAAGGCCCGTGCATGGAAGGCTGGGTCACGCTGACCGCGCTGGCGCAGGCGACGAAACGCCTGCGGCTGGGCACACTGGTCAGCGGGATCCACTACCGGCACCCGGCGCTGCTGGCCAACATGGCGGCCACTTTGGACATCGTGTCCGGCGGCAGGCTCGAACTCGGCATCGGCGCGGGCTGGAACGAGCAGGAGTCCGGCGCGTACGGGATGCGGCTGGGCCCGGTGAAGGAACGCAGCGACCGGTTCGAGGAGGCCTGCGAGGTCATCGTCGACCTGCTGACCAAGAAGTCCACCGACTTCCAGGGCGAGTACTACCAGCTGACCGGCGCGTTCTGCGAGCCGAAGCCCGTGCAGCGGCCGCATCCGCCGATCTGCATCGGCGGCAGCGGCGAGAAGCGGACCCTGCGCACCACCGCGAAGTTCGCCCAGCACTGGAACTTCGTCGGCGGCACCCCGGAGGAGTTCGCCCGCAAGCGGGACGTGCTGCACCGCCACTGCGCCGACGTCGGACGGGACCCGAAGGAGATCATGCTCTCCAGCCACGTCCGGCTCGGCCCGGACGGCGACTTCGGCAGGCTGGTGGCCGACATCGAGGCACTCGGTGAGCGTGGTCTGGACCTCGCGATCGTGTACCTGCCGCCGCCGCACACCCCGGACGTGCTGGAGCCGCTGGCGAAAGCGCTTTCCGAAATCGCCTGACCACACTGGGGCGGGGCCGCTTCCGGCCCCGCCCCCTCGTTTCAGGGCACGAGTACGGCGTAGTGCAGGCCGGTGCTTTCCGCGGCCACCTCCAGCCCGCCGGCCGGGTCGTCCAGCGACACCCGGCGCGGGTCCAGCACCTCCAGGTCGATCAGCCCGGCCTGGACGAGCCGCCACACGCTCAGCGTCGTTTCCGGCCCGGCCATCCAGGACCCGCGGATGGTCTGCCGCCGGCGCATGATCTGCCCGTACGGCACCGGAAGTTCCTGCCGCACCCCGCCGACGAGCACCATCGTGCCGGACGGGCGCAGCGAGTCGTACCCCGCCATCGTCGGCTCCGCGCTGGGCACCATGCCGAGCGCGTCGAGCACCACGTCCGAACCGCCGCCGGCGTCGAGGAGCGCGGTGGCATCGGCCTCACGGTCACCGCTGAGCGGGACCGGCACGATCCGCGGGTCCACCGCCGCCAGTTCGTCCAAAGTGGACTTGTTGCGGCCCGCGGCCACCACCCGGCCCGCGCCGCGCGCGAGCGCCACGAGCGTCGCGGCCGTGCCCATCTGACCGGTCGCGCCGAGGACGGTGACGACCTGCCCGGCGCTCTGCTCCGCCCGGACGAGCCCTTCGGCCGCGACCGACAGCCAGCCGAGGAACGCCAGCCGGGCCGGGTCCCAGCCCTCCGCGCCGGGCAGCGCGACGAGGGATTCCTTGGGCGCCAAGGCGAACTCCGCGCAGGCCCCGTCGCGCCACAGCTCCTGCATGGCGCGGGTCTCGCCGGTCGGCAGACCCCGCCAGCCCACGCCGGTCCAGCCGACGAGGATCTCGCTGGGCTCCTCCGTGCGGCCCGTGCCGAGCAGCGAACTGTTGATCACGATCTCCCCCGGCCGCACGCCGAACACGTCGGCGGCCACGTCCTCGACCCGGCCGATGCACCCGGGCCCCATGACCGCCGGCGCCGGGAAGCTGTAGTTCCGCCCGCCCGACACGACTTCCCGGGTGTAGGCGGGCACGTGCACGGCCAGCACCTCCAGCAGTGCCCCGCCGCCGCGCAGTTCCGGCTTCGCGATGTCGGTGCCGCGGAGTTCCCCGCCGATCTCTTCGATGGTCCAAGCTCGCATGGCCCCCAGTCTTCGGCGGATTTAACCTGGTATCCAGAATGCAGTTATTCTGGTACTGGAGGTGCCATGTCCGCTCCCGCGATGCGCCGCCGCGAACTCGGCGCCTTCCTGCGCAGCCGCCGCGCCCGGCTGACGCCCGCCGACGTCGGCCTGCCCGGCACCGGGCGAAGGCGCACGCCCGGCCTGCGCCGGGAGGAGCTCGCGTTGCTCGCCGGGATCAGCGCCACCTGGTACACCTACCTCGAGCAGGGGCGGGACATCCGCCCGTCCGGACAGGTCCTCGGCTCGCTCGCGACCGCGTTGCGGCTGTCGGAGTCCGAGCGCGAGCACCTGCTGGCGCTGGCCTCGGACAGCGCCACGGAACTGGCGCCGGAATGGCTGCCCGCGCAGGTCGCGGCGATCCCCGGGCTCGTCCAGCCGAACCCGTCGTACATCACCGGCGCCAGCTACGACGTCCTCGCCCGCAACGACGCCGCGGACGAGCTGTTCCCCGGCCTCGACGGTCCCGGCGTGCCGAACGTCGCGCGCTGGATGTTCACCGACGACCGCGCGCGGCACATCCTCGTCGACTGGGAGCGCGAGGCACAAAGCCTGCTCGCCCGGCTCCGGGTGGCGGCGGGCCGGCATCCCGGCGATCCCCGGTTCACCCGGCTCGTGGAGGAACTGCACACGGAGAGCGCACAGGTGCGGGCGTGGTGGCCGCGCTACGACATCCAAACCACGCGCGGCGGCACGAAACGCCTGCGCCACCCCACGCGCGGCCGCATCACCCTGACCCACACGGCCTTCCACCTCGCCGACGCGCCCGAGCAGACGCTGGTGATCTACACGGGCTGACTCCGGCGCCCATGTTTGCCCGTCCCGCGCGTGTGTTGGCCGCCCCCGCGCGCGTATTGGCCACCCCCGCGCGTGTGTTGGCCGCGGCTGGCATCACGCCCGCCCACGCGAGCAGTCCACACACGAACGGGAGCAGCCAACACACCGACGCGAGGGGCCAACACACCCACGGGAAGGGCCAACACGCGGGATTACCGCGCGGGCACCGGGAGTTCCACGGCCCGCCGCTGCGCGGGCGGGGCCGGCGCGGCGCCGAGGTCCAGTACGGCTTGCGGGTTCAGCCAGCCGCCGAGCCGCTCGCGCAACGCGTGTTGCAGTTCCGACATCTTCTCCGGCGCCGGGAGCACCGACACGGGCGCGCCGCGGGCGATCGACGTGAGCAGCACCCGCTGCAGCGCGCAGCCCGCGCGAAGCTGCGCGTGCGGCGTGTCCGCGATCGAGCTCAGCACCACCAACTGTCCACTGTGGACGACTTCCCCGGGCAGGGAGGCCGCGTCGAGCGGGATCAGCTCCGCGCCCTCCCGCGCCGCGGCGCCGGCGAGCGGCGGGAGCAGGGCACGCGAGCGGCGGCCGGCGATGGCCTGCGCCAGCGCGCGGTCCGTCGTGCCCGGCCGGGCACGGGCGCGCACCCGCAGCGTGGCCAGCAGCTCGGGTCTTTCCTTGTCCGGCAGGAAGTCCGCGGTCGCGGCGAACCCCGCCGCGGCGAGGACCAGCTGCGCGTTCAGCACCCCCGCCCCGGCGGTGACCCGCGCCTGACGGGACTCGTCGGCGGGATCGAGCAGTATGTCCATCCGGCTTCCGGTGGCGGCGAGCCGCCACCGCTGCCCGCCGCGGGCCCGGCGGGCGGCTTCCAGCGCGGCGGTGAAATCGAGGGTTCTGGTCATCGGGAGACTCCTGCCGGCATGCGCTGGCACCTACCCTGGCGCCACCGGCCCAAACAGTCCAGGGTCTTTTTTCCTCGAAAGCGCGCGGTCACCGGGAGGCGTGGCTCAACGCCGACCAGTCCCGCGCCCAGCGCGTGGCGCGATGCCGCTCCAGCGCCACATGCGCCGCGCACACCAGCAGCCCGGTCACCAGCACCACGCCGAGCCACAGGAACAGCGCCACCCCGATCGCGATCCAGACCACGTCACCGCTCGGGATCGGCGGCGGCACCGGATTGCCGGAGCGGTCGAGCCAGATCGGCACCGTGGTCCCGGCGGGCGTGCCGGCGTCGGCCCCGACCGTGCCACGCCGTTCGCTGCCGTCGGGCAGCAGCCACACCGCGTCGACCGACCGGAACCGGTCCGCGTCCCCGATCGCGTCCGGCACGGAGGCGATCAGCCGCGCGGTCGCGGGCACCCGGCTGGCGTGCTGTTCCCGCGACTGCGCCGCGAAACCCGCGTACGCCTGGGAACCGACGGTCAGCGCGACCGGCACGGCGGTCAGCACCACGAGAGCCGCGACCACGAGCAAAGCGGCTTCCAGCTTGTCGCACCCGCGCACGAGGGGATTGCCCATCCGGCGCAGCACGGCGACAATCATCGCGGCACCTTCATGCAGCACAATCTCGCCGATCGACGGCGCGTGACGAAGGGCCATAGGTCCCCGAAAATTCCCGGGCCGCGCCGGGGCGTTCCCGTGACCTTCTGCCCTTCCCGCCGTGCGTGCGCCCGGAAAAATGGGCGGGAGGCGACCGGAAGGGGGCACCGCCGTGGACAGCCGGGACTCCGCCCTGCTCGACGTTTTCACGCCCTGGTACGACTTCGCGCTGACCGAGCACCTCTTCGTGCCCGCCTCGCCCGCCGCGACCTACGGGTCGGTGGCGGCGCTGCGTTCGGCGGGCTGGCGCGCCCCGCCGCTCGCCACGCTCTCCTGGGTGCGGGGCGAACCGGTCCGGCTTCGGCCCGACGCCGCCGTGCCCGCGTTCGAAGAAATCCTGCTCGGCGGGCCGTGGCGCGTGCTCGGCGAGCGGCCGGGACAGGAGCTGGTGCTGGGCGCGGCCGGCCGGTTCTGGACCCGGATCCCGCACTGGCACCGGGTCAGCCGCGCCGAGTTCGTGACCTACGCCCGGCCGCGTTCGGGCACGATCGCGGTCGCGTTGTCCGTGCGCCCGGCGCCCGCGCACGGGTCGCTGCTCACCTTCGAAACCCGCTGGACCGTCGTCGACCCGGTGGCCCGGCACTGGGCGGAATGGTGCTGGGCCACCATCAAACCCTCGGCCAGGGTCATCGCCCGCCAGGTCCTGCACGCCGTGCATTCCGCGGCCGCGCGGACCTGACCGCCGGGGCCGTGCAGGGGTTAGGCTTTTCCCGGTTCGCACGGCTCGAGGAGGTGTGCGGCGGATGCGTGAAGACATCCCGGCGGAGCTGGCCGCGGCGATCGCGCTCGGCGGCGAGATGGGCCGCCGGGTCAGCGAGTACGACTGGTCCGCGCACCCGCTCGGCCCGCCGCGGGACTGGCCGCCCGCGGTGTGCTCGGCGGTGGCGCTGGCGCTCACCTCGCGGTTCCCCATCGTGCTCTGGCTGGATCCCGCGCACCTCACGCAGGTCTACAACGACGCCGCCATCCCGCTCGTCGGCGAGAAGCACCCGGCCGCGTTCGGCCGCTCCGGCCGCGAGGTGTGGTGGGAGGTCTGGGATTCCATCGAAGAGATGGTCGGTGGGGTCTTCCGCGAGAGCCGCGCCACCTGGTCCGACGACCAGCTGCTGCCGCTGATGGCCGGCGGGCGGCTGTGGGACCGGCACTTCACGTTCAGCTTCGGCCCGATCCTGTCCCCCGGCGGCCGCGCCGACGGAATCTTCTGCGCCGCAACGGAAACCACCGCCCGGGTGCTGGCCGCGCGCCGGCTCAATCTGGTCAACGAGGTCTCCACGAGCCTGCTGGAAACGCGCACGGTCGACGGTGCCGTCGCGGCGATCACGAGCGCCTGCGCCGGGCACGGCGAGGATCTGCCGTTCGTCGCCGTCTACCTGGACGACGCGGTGAAGGCGAAGAGACTGCACAGCGCCACCGCGGCCGCCCGCGATCTGCTGCCCGGCACGCTGGAAGCGCTCGCCCCGGCCGACTGGTCCGAGTCCGGCGCCCACCTCGTGACCGGCCTGCGCGACAGCATTCCGGCGCTGGCTTCGCGGTTTCCCGGGTTCGCGCCGGAGGAAGCGCTCGTGCTCCCCCTCGCCGACGCGGCGACCGGCGGCGCGGTCCTGTTCGGCCTCAACCCCCGGCAGCCGTTCGACGAGCAGTACCGCGGGTTCTGCCGGCTGCTGGCCGATCAGCTCGCGGCGGCGTTCGCGATCGCGGGCTCCTACGAACGGGAGCGCCGCCGCGCGGATTCGCTCGCCGATCTGGACCGGGCGAAGACGGCGTTCCTCGCCAACGTCAGCCACGAGTTCCGCACCCCGCTGACCCTGATGCTCGGCCCGGTCGAGGACGCGATGGCCGAAGCGGAGCACGAGCCGCTGCAGCTGAAACGGCTGGAAACCGTGCACCGCAACGCGCAGCGCCTGCTGCGGCTGGTGAACTCCCTGCTGGACTTTTCCCGTACCGAAGCGGGAAAAGCCACCGCGCACCGGGTGCGCGCCGACGTCGGCGCACTCACCGCGCAGATCGCGTCGTCGTTCGCCGAACTGTGCCGGCAGGCCGGGATCGACCTGGTGCTCGCGTGCCGCCCCGCGTTCGCCGAGGTGGACGTGCAGATGTGGGAAACGGTCGTGCTGAACCTGCTGTCCAACGCGGTCAAGTTCACCTTCGCCGGGTCCATCACCGTCGAGGTCGCCCCCGCGGCGGCTGGCCAGGTGCGGATCACCTTCACCGACACCGGGACCGGAATCCCGCGCGAGGACCTGGACAAGCTCTTCGACCGGTTCTATCGCGCGGGCAACACCCGCGGCCGCAGCGTCGAAGGCAGCGGCATCGGGCTCTCCCTCGTGCACGGGCTGGTCGAGCTGCACGAGGGCACCATCGAGATCGACAGCGAACTGGACTTCGGCACCGCCGTCACGATCCGGCTGCCCGCGGCGGCCGACGGCACGCCCGTCACGACGCCCGCCCCGGCGGCCGGCAACTCCTATCTGGCCGAGGCGAAGCAGTGGCTCGGCAGCTCCCCCGGCACCGGCGCGCGCACCGGCCGCAAGCTCGTCCTGATCGTGGACGACAACGCCGACCTCCGCCGCCACCTCGACCGGATCCTGTCCGAGCGCTGGGACACCTGCGTGTTCGGCGACGGCGAGTCCGCGCTGAGCGGGATGCGCGAGCACCGGCCCGACGCCGTCGTGACCGACCTGATGATGCCCGGCATGGACGGGTTCGAGCTCGTCGCCGCGATCCGCGCCGACCCCCTGCTCGCCGCCACGCCGGTGCTGATGCTCTCCGCGAGGGCGGATCTCGAAAGCGCCGGAGAGGGCCTCGCCGGTGGCGCGGACGACTATCTGCCGAAGCCGTTCAGCTCCCGCGAGTTGCTCAATCGCGTCACCGCGCGCCTTACCGCGGTGGAGCGGGAACGCGCCGCCCGCGACCTGGAGGAGGCAGCGACGCGGCGGGCACAAGCGCTCGCGGAATTCGGTTCGGTGCTCAACGCCGCGACGTCGGTCGAGGAGATCCTCGGCGCGCTGCTGTCGGCGCCGCTCACCCCGCCGGATTCGGCGGCCCTCGGGCTGCTGGAGAACGGCGGGGACCGCATCCGCATCGACTACGCCGGTTCGGTGCACGCGGAACTGCGGGACCGCTACCACGTCGTGGCGATCGACGCCCCGGTGCCGATGGCGGCGGCCGTCCGCTCCGGGGAACCGATCGTCTTCACCGACCCGGACGACGTCGCCCCGCGGTTCCAGGTCGCCGCCCGCGACGCCCTGCCCAGCGTCCGCGCCGCGGTGGTGCACCCGATCCGGTCCGCGGGCGGCTTCGTCGTGGGCGCGATTTCCGTGCACTGGAACGGATCCCACAAACCCGGCGACGTCGAACTGGAAGTGGCGGCACGCGTCGCGGAGCTGACCGGGCCCGCCTTGGACCGTGTGCTCGCCGCCGAACGGGAGCACCGGATCGCCACCGATTTCCAGGACCAGCTGCTGGATCTGGACCAGAGCTCGGTCAACGCCGTGGTGGCGGCGGTCTACCAGCCCGCCGCGGAGGCCATGCGCGTGGGCGGCGACTGGTACCTGGTGGCGCCGCTGAGCGACACCGGCCCGGTCGCGCTGTCGGTCGGCGACGTCGTGGGGCACGGCCTGCCCGCGGCCACCGTGATGAGCAAACTGCGCAGCGCGATCGGCGCGGCGGCGCTGACCGTGCGCTCTCCTTCCGAGGTGCTGGACCTCGCCGAGCGCTACGCCGCGTCGGTGCCGGGCGCCGCCTGCACCACGGTCGCCTACGCCGTGCTCGACTCCGGCGCGCACTCGATTTCCTATGCGTGCGCCGGTCATCCGTACCCGCTGCTCGTGACGCCGGAGGGCGTGCGTTTCCTCGAACACGGCAGGCATCCGCCGCTGGCCGCGCTCAGCTGCCACGCCTCGGGACGGATCGGCGAAGCCGAGCTGCCGCCCGGTTCACTCGTGGTGCTCTACACCGACGGGCTGATCGAACGCCCCGGGGAGTCCATTTCGGACGGTTTCGGCAGGCTGGCGGACGTGGCCGCCGGACTCCGCCACGTACCGGCCGCCGCGGTGTGCACCGAGCTGCTGCGCCGGATGACGCCGCCCGGCGGGTACACCGACGACGTCGCGATCCTCGCCGTGCGCCCGGTCGGCACCACCCCGGACACCTTCGTCGCCTCGGTGCAGGCGGACGCCGCCGAGCTGCCCGTGCTGCGCCACCGGCTGCGCGCCTGGCTCGAAGACCTGCGCCTCGGCGACGAAAAGCAGTACGACGTCCTGGTGGGGGTCGGCGAAGCGGTGAGCAACGGGATGGAGCACGGCAGCGGGATGGACCGCCGGAAGACCGTCTCCGTCGAGGTTTTCGCCGGCGAGCACACGATCTCGGTGACCGTCGGGGACCGCGGCCGGTGGCTGGCGGACTCCTCGGCGAGCCGCCGCACCGCGCTCCGCGGCCGCGGGCTCACCCTCATCAACGGCCTCGCCGACCACGTCGAAACGGTGCGCTCGGCGCGCGGGACCCAGGTCACCATGCGGTATCGCCGGGGGCCGGATTCCGCCTCACAGGAGGAAAAACCGTGACGGCGGGCCGGTACACCCTGCACGTGCGGCACGGTCTGCCCGCCACGGTGACCGCCGAGGGAGAGGTCGACGCCACCAACGCGAGCGAGTTCGCGGCCGCGCTCGACGGCATCCCCGGCTCGGTGGTCCTCGACCTCGGCGGCCTGCGTTACCTCGACAGCGCCGGGTTCGCCGCGCTCGACAACCTGCTGGCGCACCGGAAGATGACCGTCGTGCTGCCGCCGGGCAGCAGGCTGCGCAAGGCGGCGGCGCTGATGGGCCTGCCCCACCACGACGACGTGCCGAGCGCGGCCGCCCAGCTCTGAGTCCACTGTGGACTCTAGCCGTGCAGCCGCCATTTCATCGTGACCGTCGTGCCCTCGGCCCCTGAAGCGCGGACGCTGTCGTCGGCCAGCGCGGCGATCAGCAGCAGCCCGCGGCCGCGAAACGGGTCGGCGCCGTCCGGGGTCTTCCAGGTGCCCCAGTCGGTCACCGTCACCGTCAGCTCGCCGTCGTCGGCAACGGCGAGCACGTCCAGCAGCCCGTCTTCGCGTCCGCGGTACGCGTGCTCGGCCGAGTTCGCCATCGCCTCGTAGCTGGCCAGGACGAGGTCCTCGCACCGCTCCGCCGCGAGCGCGTGCCCGGTCGCCCACACCGCCAGCGCCTCGCGCACCGGGGTGAGACCGGCCGCGCTCGCCGCGATCCGATGGTGGAACTCCCGCACCGAACCGGTTTGCCCGCCGGCGGGCACGTTCCTCATGTCCCGGCCCGGTGCCGCACGTGGATCAGCGCGATGTCGTCGTCGTGCCTGCCGCCGGTGAGACCGGTGATCAGCTCGTCGCAGGCGGCGCCGACATCCGGCGCTTCGCGGAGCGCGGGCAGCCCGGACAGCAGCCACCGGATGCCCAGCGTCAGATCGCGGGTGCGGCTTTCGACCAGCCCGTCGGTGTAGAGCAGCAGATCGGTGCCCGGCTCGAACACGGTCTGGCGTTCGGCGAACTTCGACCCGACGCCCAGTGGCTGCGACAGCGCCTCCCCGATCTCCTCGATGGCGCCATCGGGGCGCACCAGCACCGCGGGGAGATGCCCGGCATTGCCGTAGGTGAGCGTATGGCCGTCCGGCTCGTGCACCGCGTAGAAGCAGGTGACGAAACTCGGGTCGAACAGCGCACCGGCCAGTTCCGAAACCTCGCGCAGCAGGTCCGCCGGCGGGAGCTCCAGCTGCGCGTAGGACCGGATCGCGGTGCGCACCTGGCCCATCACGGTCGCCGCGGTGACCCCGTGCCCGACGACGTCGCCGATCACGAACGCCGTCCCGCCGGAACGCAGCCGGATCACGTCGAACCAGTCCCCGCCGATCTTGCTGCCGGTGGCGGCTGGCAGGTAGCGGGTGACGATGTCCAGGCCCGGGATCTCCGGCACCACCGGCAGCATGCTGCGCGAGAGCTGGCCGACGAGATGGCGTTCGCGGTCGAAGAGCCGGGCATTGTCCAGAGCGATGGCAGCGTAGCCCGCGATGCCCTCGGCCACGTACTCGTGCCGCTCGGTGAACCGGCCGGTTCCGGGGTGGCCGAAGAAGAACCCGCCCAGCACGTCCCCGCTCGTGGGGCTGACCACGGACACGGCGAGATAGCTGCGCACCGGCAGATGCCCGGCGGGCATCCCGTGGTACGGCTCGTTCCGCCCGAACCGGGGGTCGGCGGTGATGTCGCCGCTGCGGACCGTGCCCTGCCCGTCGAAGGTCGGGGCGAACACGTCGGTGTTGCGGGGCATGGGAAAACCGGCGAACGCCTCGCGCGCGACCCCGGAAAGCGTGTACAGCGTGTAGGACTCGCCGAGCTCGTCGACGAGGTTGTAGAAGAACGCGCCGAAAGCGGCGCCGGTGGCCTTCGTGGCCGCGTCCGTGGCGTCCTGCACGATGCGGTCGATGTCGAGCTGCGCGGTCAGCTGCCTGCCCACCGAATGCAGCGCGTCCACCACCGCGGCCTCGGTGCGCAGCCTGCTCACCTCCGCGGCCAGTTCCGCCGTGGCCGCCCTGATCCCGGCCGCGACGAGCTCGTGCTGGCCGCCCACGGGAACGCTGGTGAAGAACAGCCGCGCCCCGGTTTCGTCGGCGACCACCACCGCGCCCGTGACGGTGATTCCGGGCAGCAGCGCGCCGAGCACGTCGTCCTCCGGGACGACCACCGTCAGCCCCTCGGAACCGGGCGGCAGCAACTGGTCCGCCTCGGCCGGGCTCAGCCGGCGCGTGCTCACCGCGACGGGCTCGCCCATCCCGTTCACGAACGCCCGGCGGACCGCGTCCGCGACCGCTTCCGTGCCCCGCCCGGACATCATCGCCCGGCCAGCGCCGCGGCGAGCGTCGGGAACACGGCCAGTTCGTCGGTCAGCCGAGTGAGCTCCAGCGGGCGCAGGGTGAGCCTGTTGTCGGCGACCACCCGGACCGCGACCGTCGCGCCGTGCCGGCGGTGCGTGCGGACGAGGACGGCCATTCCGGCCGAGGCCAGGAAATCCACGTCCGTGAGGTCGATGACGAGGACACGGGGGTGGTCGCGGGACGCCCTGTCGACGAGCTGCTGCAGCTTGGGTGCGAGGGCGAGGTCGAGCGCGCCGCTCACCCGGAGCACGGCCGCCCCGCCGGAGCTCTCCAGCACCACGGCCCCCGCCGTGCTTTCGGCCTGGCTGTCGGCAGTTCCGTCCGTCATGCGCTCAATACTGCACTTCCGGCCACCCGGCAGCCCAGCGAAATCCGCTTTTCGGTCCGAAGCAACGCATTCCGCCGCCACCCCGTGCACGGCTGACCACAGCCACGCCGTATAGGTCGTTATACATCATGGTCCACTTCGGACAGACCACGACCGGGTTTCCGCCTATCCCGTGATTTTCTTTCCCTTACCCGGGGCATCCCTGACAAATCCCTGATTTTCCCGGCGGTCCGGTTCTCCCGCGCCGCCACTGCCCTACTTTCCCCCTTGTCAAGGGGAAATCCCGTCGCAAAAGGGGGCGACGTCCGTGAAACTCGCCAGACTGCCCGCCGGCCGGATCGGCAAATGGGTCGGGCTCGTGCTGTGGATCGCGGCATTGGTGGTGTTCGCGCCACTGGGTAACAAACTCGGCGACGTCGAGGACAACCAGGCCTCGTCCTGGCTGCCCGGCAACGCCGAATCCACCGAAGTGCTGCGACTGTCCCAGCAGTTCCAGGACAGCAATGTGTTGCCGGCCATCATCGTCTACGAAAAACCCGGCGGGCTGAGCCAGGCCGACCTCGGCGCGATCGCCGCGCAGGCCCAGCAGCTCAGTGCCCTGCCGCGGGTGGCGCAGCCCGCTGTCGGGCCGATCCCGTCCGGGGAAACCCCGGCCCCGGCGGCCGCGCAGGTGATCGTGCCGGTCGACGTCGGCAGCGGAGGCTGGAGCGAGCTGGGCTCGTTCGCCGACCGCATCCACGACATCACCGACAGCAGCCCGCCCGGGGTGACCGCGCACCTGACCGGGCCCGTGGGCACCGCCGCCGACAACGCGAGCGCGTTCGGCGGGATCGACGGCGTGCTGCTGTTCGCGGCGCTGGGCGTGGTCATCGTGATGCTGCTGCTCACCTACCGCAGCCCGGTGCTGTGGCTGCTGCCCGTGCTGGCCACCGGCACCGCGCTGATGGTCTCGCAGGGCGTAATCTACCTGCTGGCCAAGTACGCCGGGCTGACCGTGAACGGCCAGAGCGCGGGCATCCTGACCGTGCTCGTGTTCGGCGCGGGCACCGACTACGCGCTGCTGCTCGTCGCGCGGCACCGGGAAGAACTGCGGCGCCACCAGGACCGGCACGAAGCCATGTCCGTGGCGCTGCACCGCGCCGGCCCCGCGATCGGGGCGAGCGGCGCGACGGTCATCGTGGGCATGCTGTGCCTGCTGTTCGCGGATCTCAACTCGACCGCCGGGCTCGGCCCGGTCGCGGCGATCGGCATCGGGGTCGCCCTGCTGGCGATGCTCACCCTGCTGCCCGCGCTGCTGACGATCTGCGGGCGCTGGGTGTTCTGGCCGGTGCGGCCGAAGTTCGGCTCGGCGGACCACATCGAAACCGGGTTCTGGGCCCGCACCGGCAACCGGATCGCGAAGGCCCCGCGGGCCACGTGGGCGGTCACCTGCCTGGTGCTGGGCGTGCTCGCGCTGGGCACCCTGACCCTCAAGGACGACGGGCTGACCAACGCCGGCGCGTTCACCGGCAGGCCGGATTCCGTGGTGGGCGGGGAAATCCTGCAGCAGCACTTCCCGGCGGGCAGCGGCCAGCCGATCCAGGTGATCGCCGACGCCGCGCGCGCCCAGGAGGTGCGGAGCGCGTTCGAGTCCGTGCCCGGCGTGGTGTCGGTGACGGAACCGGTGGCGCGCAACGGATACGCGTACCTCGAAGGCACCACGAGAACGTCGCCGGACAGCGAAGCCGGGATGGCGACACTGGTCCAGGTGCGTGACGCCGTGCACCGGGTGCCGGACGCGCACGCGCTGGCAGGCGGCGCGGCGGCGATCAACTACGACGTGGCGCAGGCGAACAATCACGACCGGAGCCTGATCATCCCGGTGGTGCTGGCGGTGGTGTTCGCGATTCTCGCCCTGCTGTTGCGCGCGTTGCTGGCGCCACTGCTCTTGGTGGCCACGGTGGTGCTTTCGTTCTTCGCGACGCTGGGGATCAGCGCGTTCTTCTTTGACCATGTCTTCGGTTTCGAGGGCGCGGACGCGTCGTTCCCGTTGTTCGTCTTCGTGTTCCTGGTGGCATTGGGGGTGGATTACAACATCTTCCTGATGACCCGGGTGCACGAGGAGACGAAGACGCGCGGCACCAGGCGGGGCATGCTCACGGGGCTCGCCGCGACCGGCGGGGTGATCACCTCGGCCGGGCTGGTGCTGGCCGGCACGTTCGCCGTGCTGGGCACGCTGCCGCTGACCTTCCTCGCCGAGCTGGGTTTCGCGGTCGCCGTGGGCGTCCTGCTGGACACGATCATCGTCCGCGGGGTGCTCGTCACCGCGCTGACGCTGGACATCGGGCGCTGGATCTGGTGGCCGCACCCGCTGATGCGCCACCATGACACTCCACCGGCGGCGCCGGTGCCCGTCGAGCGCGCGAAGACCTGAGGCCGGAGGAGGAGCCATGCCAGAGCGGCGGAAGGGCCGGTGGACGGCCGAGATCGAAGGCGATTTCGTGGTGTTCCTGATCGGCACGCTGCCCAGCCCGCGCCATCCCGTGGCGTGGTTCCGGGACCTGGGCGGGCGGCGCGGGATGAAGCACATGCTGGACGAGCTGATGGCGGACCCGGACAGCGGGCTGCTCGGCTACACGATGGGGTTCCCGGTGATCGTCCAGTACTGGCGGAGCTTCGAACAGCTCGAGAAGTACGCCGGTGAGCCCGCGCTGTCCCACGCCCCGGCCCAGAAGCAGTACTGGCGGCGGGCCAGCAAAAACGGCCAGGCCGCCGGGATCTGGCACGAAACCTTCCTCGTGCGGGACGGTGAGTACGAGGCCGTGTACGGCAACATGCCCGGGTTCGGGCTGGGCACCGTGCGCGGCAGTCAGCTCGTGCGCGCGGGAGGTTCGGCGCGGGACCGCCTGCGCCACAACAAGAAATCGGCGTGACGAGCCGGAGCGGCTCACCGGCCGGTGAGCTGCTCCGCGCTTCGCGTGTTGCGCACCCTGTCCGCGCCGATGCCGTGTTGTTCGGCGCGGACGCAACCGGAGCCCTGCCAGGTGAGCTGGCCCGGGGCGTGCGCGTCGGTGTCGATCGCGAACTCGCAGCCGAGTTCGACGGCCAGTCGCAGCAGATCGTCCGGCGGGTCCTGGCGTTCCGGGCGGCAGTTGATCTCGACGGCCGTGCCACTTTCCCGGCACGCGGTGAACACGGCTTCGGCGTCGAACACCGACTGCGGCCGCCCGCGCCCGGCGAGCAGGCGGCCGGTGCAGTGGCCGAGCACGTCGGTGTGGGGGTTACGGACCGCGGCCAGCATGCGCTCGGTCATCGGGCGGGAGTCCATGCGCAGTTTGGAGTGCACGCTCGCGACCACGACGTCCAGGCGTTCCAGCAGGTCCGGGCGCTGGTCGAGGGAGCCGTCGTCGAGGATGTCCACCTCGATTCCGGTGAGGATGCGGAACGGCGCGAGCTGCTCGTTGAGCTTGCCGATCAGCGCGAGCTGCTCCTCGAGTCGTTCCGCGGAGAGCCCGTTCGCGACGGTGAGCCGGGGCGAGTGGTCGGTCAGCGCCAGCCACTCGTGGCCCAGCGCCTTGGCCGCTTCGGCCATCTCGAGGGGCGGGCTGCCACCGTCGGACCAGTCGGAGTGGGCGTGGCAGTCGCCGCGCAATGCCTTGCGCAGCGGGGTTTCCTCGACTTCCTGGACGCCGCCGAGCACCTTCGTCAGGTACTCGGGCTCCTCCCCCGCCACCGCCTGGGCGATAACCTGCGCGGTCGCGTCGCCGATGCCGGGAAGCTTCTTGAGCGTGCCTCCGCTGACGCGCCGCGCCAGCTCTCCCTCGGGCAGCTCGTCCACCACGGCCGCCGCCTTGCGAAAGGCGCGCACGCGATACGTCGGTGCCCCACTCCGCTCGAGCTGGAACGCGATCTGCCGCAACGCCCACACCGGATCCATGCCCTCTGCCTTACCCGAGTCCGGCGCCTTTCGCACGTCCTGGTTGTTTGGCTGGTCTTGCCGGGACCGGGAGGGGGCGTTTGTCGTCGCGTCCGTAGAGGACGACGATCGCGGTGCCGTGGCCGCCGATCCAGGCGTGGCGGGGTTTTCTCGGCGAGTTGTGGGTGGAGGGCGTTTCTCTCAGCTGGAGCGTTTCGCCCTCCGGGAAGCACGCGGTGATCGTGGTGCTCGTTCTGGGCGCTTTGTGCACGGCGACGGAGGCGGACCGCCAGCCGGTGCGCATGACCGCAGCGTAGCGACGGCTCCAGCCGCGGACCGCCATCGCGGAGCACGCGACGCCCACCGCGCCCGCGATCATCGCGCCGATGAAGAGCGCCCGAAGATTGTCGTCGACGTTGTCGTCCTCGGGAGTGCGGACGTGGCCCGGATCGGCCGGGTCGACGAGGACGGTGATCTGAGGGCCGACCTTCCGTTTGTCGCTGAGCAGCACGGTGGCGGTGCGCTCGACGCCGCCGCCCTCGTAGCGCACCACGATCGACCACTGGCCCTTCGGGGGCTGGGCTGCCGACATCACCGTGGCCGTCACCTTGGTGCCGGTGTCGAGAAGGTGTTGTGCCGTGGCCGAAAGCCGGTTCAGCCCGAGCGCCCCGCCGGAGATGGGAAGCAGCCAGAGCACCGCGACGGCCACGGCGCGCCAGGCGAGTACCCGCAGGCGCGGGATCTCGGCGGCGAGTTCGGGGCGTGAACCGGGCTCGGGTGAGAACTCGATCGGTTTCGGGCTGGTTCTGGTTTTGAGTGCCACGCGGAGCCCGGCGGCGATCGCGAGGGCCGCCGCGATCAGAACCCGAGGAATTCGGCGGGCCATCCCGGTTCCTTCAGCGGCGTGGCGGCGATGGCGAGGGGGCGCGTTCTGCCCCGATAGGCGAACGACACGACGAAGCGCGAGCCGACGGGACGAGCCCGCGCGTTCGGAACCCTCGGTCACCCGTTGATCATGCCGGTTGGCGCGGCGCTGGGGAAGCGAGTTCGGGTGGCGCCGCCCGGAAGATCGGCGGCGCTCTCTAGGTGCGCATGGTGTGGAGGGTGTTGCGGCGGGGTTCTTGGTGGGGGTCGATGTGGGTG